>JBMNTB010000015.1:0-44368 GCA_050945515.1 Saccharofermentanales bacterium | reverse complement strand
GCCTACATACAAGGGCACCCCGACTGGATGCTGGCAGGAATATTTGCGGACGACGGTATTTCCGGTACCAATACTAAGAAGCGTGAAGAATTCAACCGCATGATTGACGAGTGTATGGCCGGTAATATCGATATGATCATTACAAAGTCCATCAGCCGCTTTGCGCGAAACACGCTGGATTGTTTGAAATATATCCGTCAACTTAAGGACAAGAACATTCCGGTCTTTTTCGAAAAGGAAAACATAAATACCATGGATTCCAAGGGCGAGGTTATGCTCACAATTATGGCATCCCTTGCGCAGCAGGAAAGCCAATCCTTGAGTCAGAATGTGAAGCTGGGTTTACAGTATCGTTACCAACAAGGTGAAATACAGGTCAACTGTGCTCGATTTCTCGGTTATACAAAGGATGAGAATAAGCGCCTTGTGGTTGTACCCGAAGAAGCCGAAATCGTAAAGCGCATTTACCGAGAATACCTTGAGGGTGCCAGTATGCTGAAAATTGCTCGCGGTCTGGAAGCGGACGGTATCCTAAACGGTGCTGGCAAGGAACGCTGGCATACAAGCAACATAAATCAGATCCTGCGAAACGAAAAGTACATCGGCGACGCACTTCTGCAAAAAACATATACCGTAGATTTCCTAACAAAAAAGCGGGTCAAGAACAACGGTATCGTTCCGCAGTATTATGTAGAAAACAGTCACGAAGCCATTATTCCGCGTGAAGTATTCATGCAGGTGCAGGAGGAACTTGTCCGTCGCCGAATCGTCCATACCAGCCCGAATGGAAAGACCAGAACCTTCAGCAGCAATCACTGCTTTGCTCAGATAGTCATCTGCGGCAACTGCGGTGAGGTTTTTCGCAGGGTTCATTGGAACAACCGTGGCAAGAAATCCATCGTCTGGCGCTGTGTCAGTCGGTTAGAGAACACCGGCCTATTCTGTGATGCTCGCACGGTACTGGAGAACACCATTGAGCAAGTGATGGTCACGGCCATCAACCAAGCATTGTGTGATAAAGATCATTATCTCATCACGCTGCAGAAAAATATCGAAACCGTTATTTGCCACGAAAACAGTCATACCCTTACCGCAATCGATAAACGGCTTACAGAACTTCAAGCAGAACTATTAAAGCTTGCCAGCTCAAAGGCTGACTACGAGAAGGTTGGCGATGAAATCTATCGCCTACGTGACGAAAAGCAAAAGGCTCAGGTCGAGAATCTCGGTCGGGATGAACTGCAAAAACGTATCACCGACATGAGCGCATTTCTGCAGGAGCAACCCACTGCCCTGGTCCAATATGACGAATCCTTGGTTCGGAGGCTGATTGAAAAAGTCACCGTCTACGAGGACAAATTCACTGTGGAATTCAAGTCCGGCTTGATGGTGGATGTAAATGAATAAGGTTGAAAACGAACAAGGCACTCTACTGAATTGTGAAGTAGGGTGCCTTTTTGATTTTGTAATAACCTTATAAACGAATAAGAGGTTTTCGAGCTAAAACGCGTAATTGATAAACTTTTTTGTCCGTTATCTATGCAATATCCCTTATTTAACCTCATTTAATACCATCTTCAGTGTTTCAAGGGAAACAGGTTTAGCCAGGTGTCTGTCAAAGCCGGCTTCCTTTGATTTCTCCATATCTTCAGACTGCGCATATCCAGATAAAGCAATTAGAAATGTATCCTCAAGCTCAGCATCCTTACGGATCATCTTTGCAACCTCATAACCACTCATACCTGGAAGTCCAATGTCGCATATAATGACATCCGGTTGTAATTCTCTCGCTTTCGCAATGCCAGCAGTTCCGTTATGTGCGGACTCCGTTTCATAGCCTAATAAACCGATTAGCTCACAGATGATCTCCGCCAGATCTTTATTGTCATCGATCATCAGGATTTTAAGCGATTTGATTGCCTTCGCGTCCATTTTCTCGCAACCCTCGTCTAATCCGATATGCTTCTCCGGTAGCGGCAGCCATATGGTAAACTTGGCACCTTTACCTATTCCTTCACTGAATGCTTCAACTCTGCCACCATGAAGTTCCACCATTCCCTTGACAATAGCCAGGCCCAATCCAAGCCCGCCGAGGCTTCGATCCAGTGTTTTATCAACCTGCGTGAAAGGTTCAAATAGATCTTTCAGATCATTAGAATCAATACCGCGTCCAGTATCCTGCACAGTAATTACAGCTTCGTTGTTGTTCGTATCAATTGATACCGCGACTGTAACCAAATCATTGCTTCGAGTAAATTTCCCTGCGTTATGCAGTAGATTTCCAATAACTTGAGTTATACGGGAAGCATCTGCTTCAATATATAACGGTGTAGTCAACTTTACTTCCAACGTGACATTTTTATCAACGAATTGTTGATGGAAGTCTTGTACTGCTTTTTCTATAAGATTATTGATCTCTACAGTTTCTTTTTTTAAGGTAATTTTGTTAGAGCTAATGCGTGTGACATCTAATAGGTCGTCTACTAAATTAGTAAGTTGTTTACCTTGTCGCTTCGCAATTTCCAATGCTTTATAATTCCGCTGTTCTTCAGGAATAAGCTTGTCCATGAGGTCCAGGCTTATCATAATCGAGGCAAGCGGGTTTCTTAACTCATGGGATAGAACACTAATAAACTGGTTTTTGTTCTTAACCGTCTTTTCAAGCTCAGTTACAAGGGCGAGAGCCTTTCCTTCGCTCTCCCGTAGCGTCTCCTCGACCTTCGCGCGTTCAACCGCTGCCCAGGTACACTCGGCGATCTCTGTAGCCACTTCCGCCTCTGCCTGCGTCCATTCTCGGGGGTTACTCTGCACGATACATAGTATACCAACTAGCTTTCCGTCCTTTACCACCGGTATGTCCAGATAGGAAATTACCAGCAGTTGAATACAGACTTGCCTGAGCTCCTCATCAACCAGCTTAGTTGTGGTAACGTCAGGAACAATTAATGGCTGGCCCGACTCCATGAGGGTCTTATGAATGGGTAGATTGCTAAGCGGGTACACTCCGGCGACGGACGGTAGATCATCGCGCGAGCCATCCCGTCGGATGACCGCATCATCGTCCACAATCTCGCAGTAGTAGCACCTGTCTGACTTAAAGTAGTCCATAGCCATACTGGTAACTGCGTCATGAACTTCAACTGGATCAGATATGGGACGCAGTTTGTCACTCAGCTTCAGCAGAAACCGCTGCCGTTCTTCGCTCTCGCGAAGCACTTCCTCGGAACGCTTCCTCTGGGTTATGTCGTTGAAAAGTATAGCCACTCGCCGTTGCTCGGGCTTCCCGACACGAAAGGCGTAAACGTCGTAGAAAAAACCTAGGGCTTTTGCATGGTTCTGGAAACGGACGGGTTCGCCGGTCATGGCGATGTGTCCGTAAATGTCAAACCAGTGCTGTTCGTGGGCTGGAGCCATATCCCGCATGCGACGGCCTACCGCATCGACGAGTCCCGTTTGTCTCTTAAAAGATTGGTTCACCTCCAGAAAGCGGTAGTCAAGAGGGATATTATTGTCATCGAACAGGACTTCGATTATGCAGTACCCTTCGTCTATCGAGTCGAAAAGATTATGGTACTTTTCTTCGCTACCCCGCAAAGCCTCCTCCGTGCGCTTGCGCTCTGTGATGTCGGTAATCATTGTAATCGAACCATCGAATTTTCCATTTTTATCGAATTGTGGTGTTGAGGAGAGGATACACCACAGAGAGCTTCCGTCTTTCTTAATGAATTTGTAGTCTATTACTTGCTTGATTCCTGCAATATGTTCAGCCAATCTCTCCTTAGCCTCGGCTTGAAATTCCGGGGCAAGAAATGCCTGGGGGGATTGGCCTATCAGTTCATCAAGGGTGTAGCCGAGCATCTGCTGAAGTTTTTCGTTTATCATTATGGTTTGATTGTTACTGTCTGTAACCCAGATGCCTTCTTGCGATGTCTCAACAATATTGCGGTATTTTTCCTCACTCTCACGCAGTGCCTCAATAGCATTTTTTCTTGCTTCTTCTTTAACTTTTACTTCTGTAATATCTTGAAATAATAACCCAATTTTATCATCTCCAAGTGGTGTCACCTGATTATTGAAATATTTATTAAATGTCGAACTGTGCCTTTCAAAACTGACTGATATGCCTGTTTTTACTACTTCTCCATATCGTTTGAACCATTCCTGCTCAGCATTTGGACTGATTTCCTTAGCCCTCCTTCCGATGATTTTTTCTCTATTTATTCCTAATTGTGTTTCAGAAGCAGCATTCATATATAAAGTTATATAGTCAACAGGATCTCCTATCTCATTAAAAATCACCTGAATTATACTAACTGGTTGGTTTATTTTTTCTATTAAAGTACGGTATAAGTCGTTATCCATTCTTATACTCCTTTCATTAATAAACCACAATGGCGGCTGTAATGGCGGTATCAGGCTACAAATACAACTGAATGAAGGAAAAGTGAGTATTTGCAATAGATGGAGAATTCTTAGTTGTAAAATGTGTCAGGCTACTAGAGTAAAGAATCACCCGGCTTTATCCAACACACATTTCTACCGCAAAATCGTTCCTTCCCGATTGCAGCCTAACTTTTTTTATAGTGTTCTGACAACGTCGCTTAGAGCCCCTGCAATTTCAACCAGCTTCTGACAGTCGACCAAATCCGGTGTATCTGCGGATGTGTGAGTCACAGTTTTCAATAATTCAGGCATGAGTTCTGATGTAATCGCTATTGCAGGAACTTGATTCTGCACAAAGACCATATGGTCCCCGGCGTACCATTGTTCTCCTTTTTCAAGGCCTTCATATTTCCGGAAAACATCTTCCACTTTCTCCTCAAGTTCTGGTCTGCATTCGTAGAATGAATAGGTTGATTTCCCCTGCTTAAACCCGACATCATCTATGTTTATTACAACTAATATTTCCGGCATCTCATTACCATACCTATTTAAGTAATCCATTTCACCTGCTGCACTGTAATGATCTTCACCATTAAGTGCCAGAATCTCCACGCTATACTTGCCCTGATAGTCAGCCAGCATCTCGGCAATGAGAAGCAGAACTACTGTACCGGATGCATTGTCCAAAGCACCTGGAGTGCTTTCATACGCATCGATATGTGCAGTGATGACAATTTTTTCATCCTTCCCTCTGTTCAAACTTGCCAAGACATTGGAGGAGCTTGAAGGAAGCCGGCTAGCATCAATCCTCAAATGGGCTTTTTTGTCTGTCAGTGTCTGTATTTCATCAGCTACAGTATCCAGACAATAAACACTTGGGATATCAAAGTCGCCATCTACGAAGAGAGGAAAAGGACATAAAGCTCCCGCCAGATCCGGATTTTTCTTTGTTGCTGCTATTATTCCACCCGGCTTTTTATTCTCCAGAAGATCAACAATCTCCTTATGCTGCTCCGGATTATAAAAGACAAAGTTTTTGGGGGCCAGTTGTTCTTCACACATAGCCCCTTTCAATAAAAGAATCTTTCCCTCACAGTTTGTATTTTTCAGTTCGGCCAAGGTTGATACAGTGACTATTTCCGCAGTAATATCACATCCTAAAGAATAGGGGCTGGCATAGACTTCGCAATTTATATCTCCAAGAGTTAATGAGGTATTATGACAGACATAGTCCAATGTTGTAAAAGATGCAGCATCGATGTCATACCCGTACTGACGGATCGTTTTCTCAAAGAAATCAGTTGCTTCTCTGTTACCCGATGAGCCCGTCCTTCTGTTTGGTTTGACATCGCATAAAACCTTCAAGTATTGATTTGCCTTTTCTAAGTAATGGTCCATTTGTGTTTTTCCCCCCTTCATGCACCAGATATTTATGGAGTTTGCCTTGTGCAAGGCATCAACTGCATACTCACCTGGGCGCATTTGCGAAAGTTTATATAGCCTGTGTCTTTACTTCTGAACAGTTCTGTGTGTTCAGTTTGAACCTTCCTATTGCTGCCACCTAACCAAACTTCAAATCTATTTTTCTCATGTAAGTATACCACGGCAATTTGTGCGGGAATAAATCAATTCACATGCGAACTTAAATTTTACCTAAATGGTCTTTGATATAACTTACCGGGACATCCATGCGAACAGCTACTTCTTCCACCGACATTCCACTATCAGCGAAGCGCTTCATAACCATCACCAGGTCTTCAGCCACTTCGATTATATGATGGTCGGGGTCATAAAAACGCACAGCTCTCTGCCCCCAGCTATGTTCTTTCGGTTCATGGACATATTCAACTTGAAACATTTCCAACAGCTTAAGAAACTCATCCATGTCCGGTGTTTCAAAATATAATTCACCAGCGTTATGGTCTAGTTTAATTTCTTTATTTGCTATGATATTCTCCCAAGTATCCTTCGTTTGCAAAAAAAGGCCGTTCTCCAGCTGAACATTCGCACCAAAATCTCCAACCACATGCATTCCCAATAAATCCTGATAAAATTTCTTACTTTCTTCCATGTCGCTAACAGCAATTAACGTCCCTTTATATTGCATCGCACACCTCATCTTGGTAAAGCCTTGCTTTATTTGATAATGCCTGTCAACATTGAATTTCTTATAAGTGACCACTTATTGTCGTTACGAACTTCTCCACCCCTTGGTCAATTATATCGACCAAAGAGGATTGATCCTCAAAATCTGGTGTGGGTGTTAATATGGATTCAATGATAGCATCTGGATTATTATCATCATGAAAAATGCTCCCATCATCAGAAAGATTACTGTTAAGTAAAGATGCGTAGCTTTTTGCAATGTCTCTATTCCGAGCAGAAAGCCATACTTCAAAGTCTCCCTTATCATGTAAATATACAACTGCTATTTTCAAACCTTTGTCCTTTAATGACTTCGTGCTCAAAGAAAAATAGGACATATCCATGTAACCTTGATAGATACTGCTTACATCGTAATGTGGGTATTTCTTAATAAACTCAGATCTCAATTTACCTAAAAACTCTATTATTCCTTTATACGCAACTTGTATCTCACCTTGCTGTAAATGATGCGTATATCTTTCTATTAGGTCATTAAGAGTCTTCATATTCCGCCTCCTTACTTTTTGATTTTTACAACATTTTGTCTAACATCCAACCTGACCACATATCCCGAAATAATCAACAAACATCTAAATTGACCACTGCAAGCCCATGTTATCTAAATCGACCACACGCAAACGTATGTTATCTAAATCGCTCTGTCACGTTCAAAATCATGCCTTTCGACTTGTTCCCACGAACAGATATTTTCACGATTTTTGCTCATCCGTTTTTCGCACTCAAACCCCGAAAAGCCCATTATTACTAGACTTTCCACACACTTACTTATTCACCCTCGTTATCAATGTAACCGTCTCAACATGAACCGAATTCGGGAAAATATCATTGCAGACGACATCGTAATCCATCATATAAGCCAGTGCCTTTCTGACATGAGGATCATCCAGCGGCGGTTTGGAATTGTTGAGTATCAGGAAGATGATATTGCCACCTTGAGTGTTCATGATATCAACACCTTCCATGGCATCAAGCGCTTCATTTGTCTCCGCACTCTGATAGGAGTCTACGATCTCCAGTTCTTTTCTTTGCATCATAGTCTTGACTGTAACTGATTCATTAGAACTATATGCCTTGAACTCTTTGGGATTAGCCGGATCAAAACCAGCCCAGTAATCAGGATTCTGCTCACACAGAATATGTGAGTTGGCTACATATTCTTTAACTTTATAGGGTCCGCTGCCGGCAGAATTCTCTAACAGGTAGGCTTTGCCGTAGTCGCCCTGTTCACCGTATGTGCCTTCGCCGTATTTGCTCTCTACCACGGCACTGTCAAGAATATAAAGACGTACCAGGGCGGCAGAAAGGGTACCGTTACGGGTCTTGCATCTGAATTCTACCGTGGTGTCGTCAACAGCTACCGCTTCTTCGACAGTAGAAGTAAATAGATAGCCAAAGCCTTCACCCAGTGTCAGCATACGGTTCATAGTATAGGCCACATCCTTGGCGGTTAAAGGATTGCCGCTTTGGAATTTCACATCATCGCGAATCTTGAATGTCCAGACCAGACCATCATCTGAAACACTCCACTCCGTAGCAATCCAAGGTTCTACTCCGCCTTCTTTAGTTGGCATCAGCAAAGGATCATAAAGATTAATGATCAAACTCGCCGAACCAAAGTCAGATCCAACACCGGGGTCAATCTTCGGCATTGCAGTTAGCGTATAGCGAATCATGCTGCCACTATCATCAGCTGCTGCATCGCCCTCCCCTGATGTTTCTTTGATTTCTCCTGATGTCTGCTCGCTGGTTTTTCCGCTACAAGCGACCAGTAATGTCAATAACATGGCAAGACAGAGAAACAAAGCTACTTTTTTCTTCATATAATACCTCCTTTTATAATGAAAACTTATTTACATTACGACAGAACCTGCCAATAAATATAATTGCGCCAACCGGATCGACTAAGAAATACAAATATTGAATAGATAGTTCCTTGATTATATCATTTTCATCGTATACCATGATAATAATAATTAATTATCATCCAATAATATTTGCTTATAGAAATATTTGCTTATAGATAGAGGGGATGAATATGCTGGATAATAAAATACTTACTTTTCTGAGTCTCTGCCAAACAAAAAATTTTTCAAAAACCGCAGAGCAACTGCACATCACACAGCCTGCTGTTTCTCAACAAATTAAGGCTCTGGAGAAAGAGTACAATGTTTCTCTATATTATTATGAAGGACGGAAATTCAATTTAACTGCTGCCGGGATTTATCTTTTTCAGTTCGCTAATTCTATTCACCTTGACTCTGAGCGTATGCGCTCACAACTATCATGTGTTTCGTCAGATGTCAGAGAATTGCGGGTCGGTGCGGAACTTGCAACAGGAGAATCTTTTTTCTATGACTTGCTGGTTGCTTTTATCAAGAAAAACCCTGGTATCAATATTGCAGTCATTATTGAAAATTCATCAACTCTTTCCCGCATGTTGGAAAAAGGCGATCTGGATTTTTTAATTATCGATGAATCCTTTTCCAAATCAGAATTTGAATACCACACCTTATGCAGCGGCACAACTGTCTGTGTATGTTCACCTGATCATCCCTTAGCAGATAAAACTGTTAGTATTGAGGATCTGTATGATAATACATTGATCCTGGGGGTAGAAAATACGCCTTCACGAATGCGTCTTGATATTATATTCCAGGAAAATGGCATATCAGCATTTTCTTTTCCCCATAGGATAGAAATAACTAATGGGCTGGCAATTGTTAAACAATTAGTACACCATAATGTGGGTATTGCTTTTCACTACACAAGCGCTGTCTTAAAAGAGCTAATAAGCGGTTATCTGAAAAAGATCATCATTAATGATTTTTACGAACGACATTCTTATAATCTGGTTTTTGTACGAAATAGCTACTTCCGCCCTTCGCAAGTTTATTTCATAAACTTCTGCCAAGATTTTCTGCATGAACTGGACATCAAACTTGCTGAGTAACTAGTGGAAAAGGATCAAGTATCATAGCCAAGATAATCCATAATGGTACCTAGGTACACTTTCGTGCATAGCACTACCTCATCAACATTCACCGACTCATTATAGGCGTGAATTCCGTCTAGATTTGCCGGACCATATTGTATAGTAGGGATGCCTGCATATCTATAGTATTTGGCATCGCTTGAAGCCCACTGAAAGGTTCTTTGCAGATTGACATCTGCAATAGCCAGCACATTTGCGGCCAAGGTCTCCACTATTTCTTCGTCTCGATCCGTAGTATTGGGATCGGAACAGCCATAATAAACACACTCCACTCCCTCCAGTCCCGATTTTTCTAATAAAAACTCAATTCTATCACGTACTGTTTTTGCTGTAAGACCGACAGGAATTCGCATATCAATCTCAGCCTCGGCATAGTCCGGTACCATATTGGTTTTTGTTCCGCCGCAGATCTTTCCAACATTAAAGGTCAGATGATCCAAAATATACTCTGCTCCTTTTTGTTTAAGCAGTGCTTCGCGCACTGCCTTTTTTGTTAACTTCATTGTTGCTTCAATCTCGGCAGGTAAAGATACTTGCATGTTCTGTACCGGTCGTATGGCTTCAATTGACTTCAATAACTTTTCTATCGCATTATCTCCTGCGAAAGGTGCTAAGCTGCCGTGAGCTGACTTGCCTGTGGCAATTAGCTTCAGCCATAAGCTGCCTTTCTGGCCAATCTCGCAATTATGGTGGCATGATGGTTCTGCAACTAAGCAAGCATCTCCTTTTGCAATTCCGGTCTCAACCAGCCACTTTGTGCCATTGGGTCCACCAACTTCTTCATCCGGAACAATTGTTAAGAGCACTTTTCCTTTAAGTTTTACCTGATTCTTGACAATTACGGAAAGAGCGAACAGCAAACCTCCAAGACCACATTTCATGTCCGTTGCACCTCGGCCATGAAGTAGTCCGTCTTTCACCAGACCTGAAAATGGCGGTATATTCCATTTGGAAATGTCCCCTGCCGGGACAACATCCATATGACCGTTAAGTATTAATGTGCGGCCAAAATCAGACCCGATCTTGGCAATGATATTGGGCGCACTACCGGTTTTGTCTAAAATTTCCCACGCTATTTTATGTTCAGAAAGAAATGTCGTTATGAATGAAGTAATCTCTTCCATATTCCCCGGTGGATTAGAGCTGTCAATTTTTATGAGATCGGAACACAGAGCAATCAGTTCTTCTTTGCTCTTCTCACTGTCTGCAATTAATAAATCTTTTGTCGGATTATTTATTTTCTTGCTCCTTGCAGGCTGATGCCGAATCCGTAATACTCAGGCGGCATTTTCTATTGATCTCGTACGCCATTGTGTGACACTAGGTCCGTTAAAAAGAGCCGTACTGTCTCGTACGGCTCTTCCTGATAATTGCTAATCGGACAGCAGATGGATAAACAGTCCGGAACGAAGCTTGGGCTCAAACCAGGTTGATTTGGGCGGCATTGTCATCTCGGCATCGGCAATCTCCAGCAATTCGGCCATGGTAGTCGGATACATGGAGAAAGCTACGCCTCCTGCGGCATCCACACGGTCGGCCAGTTCCTGCAGGCCTCTGATGCCGCCGACAAAGTCTATGCGCTTACTGGTGCGGGGATCATCGATCGCCAGCAATGGCGACAGCACATTCTGCTGCAGAATCGAAACATCCAGCCTGTCATAAGGATCTTTGTCCTGATAAAGTTCCGGCTTGGCGGCCAGCTCGTACCAGCTGCCAGCGAGATACATACCGAAATGAGCCTTGGCTTTCGGGCGCAGGGGTTCCTTCCCCTCCAGCTTACGGACGCTGAAGCCCTTTTGCAGCGCCTGCGTAAAATCTTCCGCTGAAAGGCCGTTCAGATCTTTGACGATACGGTTGTAGTCCATGATGAACAGATCTTCATCGGGGAAAATCACGGCCATAAAATAGTTGAACTCGGCGTCGGCCGGCGCGTCAGGGAATTGCTCCCGGCGCTTAAGACCGACTTTAGCAGCGGAAGCGCTGCGATGGTGGCCGTCAGCGATATAGAGGGCGTCAATGCCGGCGAAAAGTTGTTCCAGCTTGGCATTGAGGCTATCGTCGTCAATGGTCCAGGTATAATGCGTGATATTGTCCTCGCTGGTAAAGCCGGCCGTCGGAGAATTGAACTTGATGAAGTCGTTGAGCAACTTGCTGATCTCCCGATTTTCGCGATAGGTGAGGAAAATCGGTTCCGTATTGGCATCGGTAGCATCAAAATGATTGATGCGATCCTGCTCTTTGACCTCGAGCGTCAGCTCGTGCTTTTTGATATCATTGCTGAGGTATTCGTCAACCGCTACCGTGGCTACGAGTCCTGTCTGAACCCGGCCGTTCATGATCTGGCGGTAGATGTAGAACATGGGCTTGGCGTCCTGAATCAACACGCCGTCCGTTGTCATCTGCTCCAGTACTTCTTTGGCCTTGGCATAGACTTGGGGATCGTAATCACCGACTTCATCCGGCAGTCCGATCTCGGAACGAACCACATGGAGGAAGCTGTCCGGATTGCCTGCGGCCATTGTTTTGGCTTCGGCCCGGTTCATCACATCATAGGGCAGCGAAGCTACCTTAGCGGCTTTCCCCGCTGCCGGTCTCAAGGATTTAAAAGGTCTGACTATCGCCATCTGATTACTCCTTTTATATGCTGGTAGCCTAGGCGCTAACTATGAGAGAATCTCTTTTACGATCTCGACGATCTCATCGCCGATTCTGGCCTGAGCTTCAGCTGTCGCGCCTCCCAGATGAGGCGTGAGAACAATCTTCGGACAGGACAAAACGCGCTGATTGTCCGCCGGCTCGGTGACAAAAACATCCAGGCCGGCACCGGCGATTTTACCCGCTTCGATAGCATCGACCAGGGCATTTTCGTCAACCACGCCGCCGCGGGAGCAGTTGATGATATAGGCACTGTCTTTCATCAGCGCCATTTCTTCAGCTCCGACTTCGGGCTTGGCGCCGGCAGTCGGAATCAAGATAGCGAGGAAATCCGCTTCACGCAGGACTTCTTCCTTGCTTTTCTGGGTACAACCTTCATAAACGAAGTTCTGTGTCCGGCGATGGAAGACTACCTGCATCCCCAAAGCCAGAGCTTTGTCGGCCAGACGCTGACCGATACGGCCAAAGCCGATCAAGCCCAGCGTTTTGCCGGCGATTTCCGTACCGGTAAATTGCTTCTTCAGCCACTGGCCCTCTCTCATGGTATGGGTAGCTTGTCCGATGTGACGGCAAGCAGCCAGCATATGTCCCAGCACCATCTCCGCCACAGCATTGGTGGAAGCATTGGGTGTATTCCTCACAACCAGGCCCTGCGACTCGGCATAAGAGACATTGATATTGTCAACGCCGACGCCACCGCGGATGATCAGCTTCAGATTGCCGGCTGCACCGGCATCAATCTGCGGATCGCGCATCTTGGTGGCGCTGCGGACTACGACACAGTCAACTTCGGCCAGGCGCTTCAGCAGCGCTTCATCTTCGTATTTATTGATATCTACCACATAGCCTGCCGCCTCAAGCGCAGCTTGGGCTGAGGCATCAATCCCGTCATTAGCTAGAATAGTTTTCATTTAGGCCTCCAATCCAAGAATATCTTCAATATTCCCTAGCAGATCCAGTAAGTCGGCTTCCGTACACTCGGCCATCGTAGCAATCCGGAAAGTAATATCTTTGTACTTGCCATAGCCGTTGCTGATCGTGTAACCTCTCTCGCCCAGCTTTTGATTCAAATCTGCAAAGTCAAAGCCGATCGTATTGTTAATGCAGGTAACGGTATTGGAACGACAACCCGGCGCTGCAAACAGCGAAAAATGCTTTTCCGCCCAGGCACGCAGCAGATCGGCCAACTTGGTATGGCGGGCAAAGCGATTCTCAATACCCTCCTGATTGACAATCCGCTCCAGCTGGTAATCGAGTGCAAACATATGGGACAGAGATGGTGTTGATGGATACTGATAATTCTTCTTGACCTGCTCATAGAGCTTGACCAGGTCCAGATAGAAACCGCGGAACTCCTTTTGCTTCGCTGCCTCATAAGCACGCTCGGAGACAGAACACAGCGAGAGCCCCGGAGGCAAGCCCAGGCATTTCTGAGTCGAAGTTATACAGACATCTATGCCCCAGGCATCAACCTCGATCTTGGCGCCGCCCAGTGAAGACACCGCATCCACGAGAAATAGTACGCCATCATATTTTTTGACCACTTCACCGATCGCCTGCACCGGATTCATAATGCCGGACGAAGTCTCATTGTGCTGTACTGTAACCACATCATATTTGCCGGTCTGCAGAGCTTCCTCAACCATTTCCGGTGTCGTCGGCTGCCCCGGCTCAGAGGTAAACTTGTCGGCCTCGATATTATTGAAGCGGGCAATATCATACCAGCGATCACCGAACGAGCCGACGGAAAAGACCGCCGCCCGCTTTCTGGTGCAGCAACGGATAGCTGCCTCCATCAGACCGGTACCGGACGAGGTCGAAAGAATGATCGTGTTCTCAGTGAACATCAGTTTCTGCAGTTTTTCAGAGATACTCTGCTGTAGAGTCGTGGCATCTTTCGAACGATGTCCGATCATCGGAGTGGCCATCTTAGCCAGTACTTCCGGTACTACTTCAACCGGACCGGGAATAAAAAGTTTCTTGTGCATATATCCTCCTGATAGCGATTATTTTCTAATATTAACTTCGCCCCTCAAAGCGAAGAGCGAAGCATATAGATAGACTATTTTAACAATTACTGATCTTTCTCTCAAGATGATTAGGAAAACCAGGTTAGTTTTAATTATGCAACAAATGGTCGATCAATCGCATTATGTGCCGAAAGCGTCATTGATAGCTCTCTGCCTCTCCGCTTAGCTTCGATCCAGCTCAAAAGTCGATACCAAAGCGCCGAATTCTTCCGGAAGCTCCGGCCCTAAGTCCTTAATCCAGACCGGACCAACTGATGCTACTGCCGCCGGGCGTGCTCTTCACCTGCAGCTGGGGACTGATATTATCTTTGAGGATACCGGTATGGGAGATAATTCCGATCAGCCTCTTCCCCTCCGATAGTTCCAGCAATGTTTCCATGGTCAACTGCAGGAAATGCTCATCCAAATTGTCAAAGCCTTCGTCAATAAAGAGAATATCCAGCTCAACGCCGCCGGCGTACTCCATTATGACATCCGATAAACCGAGTGCCAGGCATAAAGCGGCATTAAAAGTCTCACCGCCGGAAAGAGTCGAGACGGGTCTGATCTTGCCGGTGTGGTAATCCAGCACTGCCAGATCAAGCCCGCTCTGGACGCGCAGGTCTTCGGCACTGCCATGCACCAGTCGATACTGGCCGTTGCTGAGATCACGGAATCTGTAATTGGCACGCTTGATGATACGCGCGAAATGCCAGGTCTGAATCCAGGCTTCAAAACTGATTTTTTCTGCGCCGGCGATCCTGCCATTGGCAACATCAGAAAGATACCTCACTCTGGCTTCATCTTGTGTCAGCTCGTCCAGCTCACGCCACTGCTGCTGCAAATCTGTCCGGATCCGGCGCAGTTTATCGGTGTGGAGTTTATAGGCACCGTGGTCGGTTCGCTGTTGCTTCAGCTCTGCTGACGCTGCCTCGACTGCGGCAGTTAGTGCGTCCTGGTCTATCAGCTCCTGCTGACGGTATTGAGGCTCAATCTGCGCCAGATCATGTTTTAGCAGCTCCTCCTGACTCCTGCGGGCTGCGACCTGCTCGGCTAAGGCCGTTTCTGCCTCTTCGTCCAGTAAGGAATCACGCCAGGAACTGTCAGGAGCAAAGCCGGCAGTTTTAATCTTGGTCGCTAATCTATCTGCCGCAGTTGCCAGTTCGGCTCTGTTCTTTTGTTGCCTGGCTGCCAGTTCTTCCTGCCTGGTCTGTTGTTTTTGCTGCGCCAGCTGCAATTGCGCCTGCTCCGCCTCTGCCGCTTCGATCCGGCTTTCCAGTTCGGTAATGCCGGAATTTGCCTGCTCAAGCTTGTTTCGGGCTGCGTCGGCATCGGACATGGTCAGATTTTTTTGCCTCTCTGCGGCAACATCTTTCAAGCCGGCCAGTTCAAGATCGAGCTTGCTGACTTCGGTCTTCAGCCCCTGACTTTGCTGTTCCAGCTTGCTAAGCTGCGGCTGAAGCGCTTTGAGTGCGGCGGAATTCGTCTCCCGGCGGCTGAGTTTTTGCTCGGCCAGCTTCAATTCCTGCTCAATTTTCGTCTTTGAGCCGGCCAGCGTTTCCTGGCAGGAATCTGCCACCGACTGCAACTGCTTCAGGATCATCTGTCTATCGTCTGCCGACAGACTTTCTGCCGCCGACAATGTGTCAGGAAAATCTATACGGAGTGACGTCACCAGCTGCTCCAGGCGGTCACTGATTTGAGCCAGTTCTTTTTGCCAATGCGTTGAGGATAATTCAATATCCTTCAGCTGGGCAGAGCTGAGCCCGGCCAGTTCTTGCGCCTGGGCAGACAGAGCCTCTACTTCCTCAGCAGTGAGAGCACCCTCTTGCAGCACAGCTTTGTCCGGGTGACTGGTTGAGCCACAGACCGGGCAAGGTTGGTCTGCCTTCAGCTCCTGTGCCAAAAGCCCCGCCTGATTGGCAAGGTAGAGGGCATATGCCGCCTGATAGCGGTCCTGGGCCAGCTTCAATTGCCGTATCAATTTCTGCTGCTGCCGTTCTTTATCCGCAAGCGCCTGCGCATCCGTCTCAAGATCCTTTTGCCGGCACTGCAGCTGTTCCCAATCAGAGATCTGCCGCGAGATCTGCTCCCGGCGGTGTCTGACAATTTGCAGCTCCTCACCCGCTTTTTGATCTTGCTCAATTGCCGCCTGCAATTCTACCTGTCTTGCTTTCCCGCTTGTGATTTCCTGCTCGACTGCGGTGAGCCGATGACTTTTCTTATCTCTTAACTTCGTTTTCTGATTGATCTGCTCCAGAGTCTCAGCCTGTCGCTGCCAGAGCTCTACTTCCGCTTCCAACTTGACGACAGCTGCCCGCAGTCCGGATATTTTCTGTGCGGACTCCCGAGCAGTCTGAACCGCGGCCGTAGCTGCTGCCAACTGCATTGTGGTTGCGGCCACGGCAGCAGTGGTCTGTTTTAAATCGTTTTCCAGCTCTGCCGCTTCTGCTTGCAGGCGTTCAAGTTCAGTAGCAAGCGGCAGGATCTCTCGCCGGATCCTCTGGATCAGGGCCAGCCTCTTCGCATCCAGCTCAGCTGTCTCTTTCGAGTCTTGGAGTGCTTTTTGTTGGGCGGTCAGCCGGCGCCACCGCTTTACTTTTTCATTATGGGCAGCGGCCTTTTGTTCCTGTTGCAACAGCTGGCGCTGCTGCTCCTCCTTCTGGCTGATTTCGCTTTCTTTATTGCTGAGCTCCTTAGCGGTTATTTCCAGTACCTGCTGCAGCTTTTCCAGTAACAGAGGCACGGTCGCCCTGACTTCATCAGCTTGGATAGTCTCGAACTGCGGAATCTCGAGAGCATATTGTTCACTGTATTCCGACAGTGGGCTCAAAGTGCGGATCAAGATACCCGTCTGCATCTGTACCTCAGCGCTTAATCTACCAGCCTCAGTTCTCAATGTTTCCTGAACCTGCAGATATTGCTCCGTAGCAAAAATACGGCGGAAGATATCGATCCGATCCCTGCTGGAGGCATTGAGCAGATTGCGAAATTCGCCCTGTGCAATCATGGCGATCTGCCGAAATTGAGTAACATCGAGACCTAGCAGTTTCTCGATCTCGGCATTGACTTCGCTCTTGCGCGTGAGCACACGGCCATCAGGCAATGTTAGCTCAACTTCCGCAGGCTGATCGGTAAGGCCACCTCCTCTGAGCTTTTCTCTCTGATAGGCGGGACTGCGCCGCACAGTATAGATTTTCCCCTGATGCTCAAATTCCAGGCTGACAAAGGTCGGCAGAGCCGGCGGGGCATAATCCGAGCGCAGATAACGCGTCTGGCGCCAGCTGCCGGATGCCGTATCATAGAGCGCAAAACAGATAGCATCGAAGATCGTAGTTTTGCCGGAGCCGGTATCTCCGGAAATCAGGAACAGGCCGGAAGGATAACAAGTAAAATCTATCTCTTCGGTACCGGCATAAGGGCCGAAAGCTTGCAAGATCAATTTGCGCGGCTTCATTGTTCTGCCCCCTGAAGTTCACTGCTGCCTTTTATTTCCAAGCGCTGCAAGATTTTGACATCCTCCTGCCTGAACTCTTTCCCTGTCCTGCTGGAATAAAAACGGGCAAACATCTCGCCCGGCGTAGTACTGATTAGATCATCGCCATCTATTTCCTGAGCGACTTCGATGGGGTCATGACCGGCCTTCTCCAATTGCATTTGCATGATATGCGGATAATATTGGCGCAGATTCGGCAGTGGATCTACCAGGACATCGTCATCTGTGAGCACTACTTTGAGATAGTCAAATCTGGTCCGGTCATCTGCCGACAGCAGTTTGGTCCCCTCAGCCATCAGGTCGGCAAAGGCACCGCGCAACACTCTGAGATCATATAGCGGCCGGAGCGGATGCTCCGTACAAATTGCATCCCCTGCACCCGGCAAGTCAATTTGCAACAAAATCTTATCCGGCTTGCTCTCGCTGAAGGAATATTTAAGCGGTGAACCCGCATAGCGGATATGATCCTTACCCATGCGCTGCGGCTTATGCAGATGGCCCAGAGCAACATAGGAAAAAGGCTCAAATAACGAAATATCCACGGACTCGATACCGCCGGCGTAGATCATTTCCGATTCCGACTGCTGCGGCAAGCTCCCTCCCGCTACGGCAAATTGATGGGCTAGCAGCACATAACGGCGTCCCGGCCGATAATCTATCTGTGACAGGGCAAATTTGACCGCTGCCGCCGCGGTATCGATGTCTTCGTTTGCGGCAAAGGGCCTGACCACGGCAGGGCGCAGGAAAGGCAAGAGCACAAAGTCAACTTCACCCGCTGCGTCCTGCAAGGTAACTATCTCCGGCCGACCGGCAAAAGGTCCGGCGATATGAAGGCCCTGATGCCTGAAAATCGCAGCCCCGAATGCCAGTCGCTCCGGTGAATCATGATTACCGGGGATGACCAGAACTTCACATCCGCATTGCAACAGCCTGCGGAAAAAGTCATCCAGCAGAGAAACTGCAGTTGACGAAGGCTGTGCCTTGTCGTACACATCGCCGCAGATCAAAACCGCTTGAGGCCCGATCTGTTCAATTTTCTCCAGGATCTGATTGAGAATATGCTTCTGGTCATCCAGCAGTGAAAAGCCGTAAACACGGATTCCCAGATGCAGATCTGCCAGATGAACGATACGCATATTTCCTCCTGAATGTAATTAATACGATTGTTATCTATTTTAGGCTTAGGCCGGCCGCAACCCGGTCTGAAGCTCGTGTCACAAAATTAAGCCGGACATAGTGCTGAAATTGCAGATTATCGCAGCTATACTATTGTCAGATCATGGCTAATCCGACTCATAATCTCGCAGCCGAAAGATGTAATCAGAACCTCGTCTTCCACCCGGATAAAACCTTTGCCCGGGATAAACACACTGGGTTCAACGGTAAAGACCATGCCCGGTCGGAAAGGAGTAGTCTCGCCCGGAGCCAGGAAAGGGCATTCATGCACATCGAGACCGATCCCGTGCCCCAATTTGTGGATAAATCTGTCACCATAACCGGCATCGGTCAGAACCTTTCTGGCGGCAGCATCAGCCCTCTCTCCGCAAGAACCAGGATACATCTCCGCCATGCCGCGGCGCTGTGCTTCCATCACCAGTTCATGGATCTTGCGTTCCTCAGCTGTAGGCTCGCCGACAAAAACAGTGCGGCCGAAGTCGGTGCAATATCCCTGATAGAGGACACCATAATCGAGCCCCAGGATTGAGCCCTTCTTAACTTCGACATTAGAACTGCTAAAATAAACGTCCGGCCTAGTATTCCCGGCATAGATAGAGGTGGAAAAAGAGCTGTTGCCGGCACCATAATGCACCATCAAGCGGTCAATCTCCCCTTCAATCTCGCGGACGATCTGGCCCGGGCGGATAAACCGGAGCAGATCCTCATAGATCCGATCTGTAATCTCGACACCGCGCCTGATCATGGACAGTTCTGCATCATCTTTGACTGCTCTGAGAGCGAAGATAATATCATTATGATCGGAAACCTCAGCTTTGATTTCGTTTTGCAATAACAAAAGCAGGGCTGCGGTGACATCCTGGCTGACACCGACCTTTTTCCCGCACAGCCCCAGGCTGAACAGGCTGTCTTTGATGACCCGGCCTTCAAGATCGCCATCGGGGAAAGTCACGAAACGGGCAGGTACTTTCCGGTCCAACAATTTGTCTCTGATACCGTATATATTGAGATGCGGCAGCAAGGCCACGACATCATCGGCTGTGACCACCAGGCAGGTGTACTGGGAGCTGTGTTGCCTGTGCTTAGTCGTGTCGCCGCCCAGCCTTGGAATCCCCGCCAGATACTCCCAATTAGCATCAGCGGTAGTAATATAGGCCCGGAGGCCGCGGCGGGACATCTCCAGCCTCAGAGAATCAAGTCTTCTTTCATAATTCATGGCCAAATGCTCCTTTAGCTATTGGTCTAATTTTATCATTAGAGCAGATTATTTCGAAATTGCGGGAACCGGAACCGGAGCAAAACCGTCTAAAAGACAAGAGCGTCCGAAAGCTTGAAAAAATATAGTTGGATCAGTTGCGCGGTTTTGACCTTCCAATGGTCAAAACGATTCTGACAAATTATACTGTATTAAGAAATATGAGGTTAATAAATGAAGAAAACAAACAAGTCCATATTTAAGATATTGACCCTGGTATTGATTATAGCACTGCTGGCCGGCTGTACCCCGTCCGCCGACAAGATGGACTCTCAAGGGAAAGATCAGAGCCAAGAACTTAACGTGCCTAGTAAAGGCACGGAACAAACCCTTTCTGACGAGGCTGATCCGGACACCGACACCGAAGCTGATTACCAGAACCGCTTCCTGACCTTCGCCACAGCGAAAGCTGATTTTGATGCCTCAGGGGCAAAAGCCGATCCCGCCGTGCAGGAAACCTATCGGAAGCTGGGCGAACTCATCCGTGGCAGCGGCAACAAGATTATCCAAGAGATTGAAGAAACCAGCTTTGTTTTCTCTCCCATGTCTTATTATCTGGCCTTTGCTACTCTGGCCAACGGCGCCACCGGCAAAGGAGCAGACGAACTGAAAGAGCTTTTGACCGGCTCTTCGGATCACAGCTTCGATCTGCTGAATCAGGCCTGCGGTCTCTTGATCAAAAATCTGCTGGGCAATGCGGAATTTACAGTAGATATCAATACCATGCTGGCCGGCAAAACGGAATATGAGTTTGCGGCGGATTTCCTGCAGAAGGCTGTGTCTTACTACGAAGCTGTAGCTGTCAAGATGGATTTCGAGCGGCCGGAGAGTCTGGCCGAGCTGAACCGTTGGACGAAAGAAAAGACCCGGGGGCTGATCGACCCTCTATTTGCAGAGGGCTATAAGCTTGACCCCGAGACATCACTGATCCTGATCAATACCACTTACTTCCTCGGCCAATGGGAAATCGAATTTGATTCTGATGCAACTTATAAGGAAGTATTCAAGGGCCTGAACAACACGGCGGAAATCGATATGATGCATGATCGCTCTCTGTTGGATTATGCTGAATCCGAACAGTGGCAAATGGTATCACTTAAATACAAGGGTGGCGCCAGAATGAATCTTTATCTGCCCAAAGGCAGTGTAAAGCCTAAAGATATACTATTGGCCGATAAAGCCTTCGAAACCGAAGAAGCTGATGTAGCTCTGACTTTACCTAAATTTGATCTGGAAAGTAAGATCGGGCTGAGCAAAATACTGCAAGGACTGGCCCCCAGCATCTTTACAGCCGAATCTTTACTAGGGATCATGACCTATGATGACGAAGCTCCGGTCGATCTGATGGTAGGCGACACCTTCCAAAAAGCCAGAGTCAAGGTCGATGAACAAGGGACCGAAGCGGCGGCGGCCACCGTAATTGTGGCGCCTACTGCTGCCAGAGAGCCGGACGATAATATGATCATCCTGAAGTTCGACCGCCCCTTTGCCTGGGAGATCGTCTATGACAATGTTCCTCTCTTCACCGGAGTAGTCAGCGATCTGCCGTAGACGGAAGCAAAACAGCCGGCGCCACCGAATTAAGTTGGAGGGCTTAATGATAAAAACCAAACCAGGGAAATCTCTGATAGGAATATTGCTGCTCCTCATTTTGGCAGCTATTTCAATTACCTCGATAGCTTGTGCCAAAAAGCCGGAAATTAAGGATTCGACAAGAATCGGCTACCCTGAAGGTGAGATTCAAAACCTGTTTATTTACTATGACGGCCGCTATTGGATGGCCAAGGATTTTCAGGGCAAGACAGCTGAGTCCGACTATAAGCACCTGAATAAAGTCGGTACTACCCTGGAAGATCATATCTACAAGATACCTCCCGAGGACTTACATACTGCACGAATAGAAGTCGGATCCCCGGTATTCGAAAATATGGAACGAGATGAACTAATCGTCTTGCAAAAGAATAACACCGTAACCTTTAGAGAAATGGACCCGGAAGAAGAGGCAGAGCTCATTAATATTATGGATGAGGATGAAGCTAATAGAAAATAAATACTCGCTGTTTACCAAACACATGCATTGTAAGTTAATAAAGAGTTAGTCATTATCCTGCACAGCCTTTTTGCCCTATAGCAGTTCAGAATCTTCCCTGTGACTGTGGGACAAATTGTTTTGACCATCCGCAGGCAAACAGGTATTCTGAATAGGTGCATCACTGCGATCGGGCGGGGATGCAGTTTATGTTAATTGCCTGGGAGGTTAGTTCAATGAGAAAGGTCTACACGGGAAAAACTAAAGATGTCTACGCACTGGAGAATGGCAATTACTGCCTGCAGTTTAAAGATACGGTAACCGGCAGTGACGGAGTATTTGATCCGGGTGCCAATACCGTAGGCCTGACGATCGATGGTATCGGTCAACTCAATCTCGCAGTCAGCAAAATGTTCTTTGAGCTGCTGACAGACAAGGGCATTACCACTCATTATATTTCTTCCGATCTCAGCACAGGGCAGATGGAAGTGGTGCCGACTACTTTTTTCGGTCAGGGTGTTGAGGTTATCTGCCGTTACCGCGCTGTCGGCAGCTTTTATCGCCGTTATGGCAAATATATTGACGAAGGCGCTCCACTGGATGCTTATGTAGAAGTGACTCTGAAAGATGACGACCGCAACGATCCTTTGATCACGGCTGAAGGTTTGGCAGCTCTGGGTATCATGGATCGTGAGAGATTTGATGAACTCGTCGAGCTGACACGCCAAATCACTGCTGTCGTTGCCGCTAAGCTGGAGAGCAAAGGGCTGGAGCTGTACGATATCAAATTTGAATTCGGACTGTCTCCTCGGCAGGAACTGTTGTTAATCGATGAGATTTCTTCGGGCAATATGCGTGCTTATAAAGACGGCAACCGGGTTGATCCTGAGGAACTGTCCCGCCTGTTGCTGGCGGACTAAGTGCTGACGCCTTCGGCTCATTAGCAGGGCGACTTATCTATTAAAAATGTGATGAAATGAGATTATAGCGGCGGGGGTGTATAGGATATGCGTTTATCTAAGGGTTATTTTTTTACTTTAAGAGAAGATCAGCATGATGAGGAATCGGCCAGCGGCAATCTGATGGTGCGGGCGGGCATGATCAAAAAAAGTTCAGCCGGGATCTATATGATGCTCCCACTGGGTCTTCTGGCCAAGCGCAAGGTTGAGCGCATTATTCGCGAGGAAATGAATGCGATCGATTCGCATGAGTTAGTTATGCCGGCGCTGATCCCGGAAGAAGTCTATATCGAATCCGGCCGCCGGGAGACATTCGGCAATAGTATGTTTTGCTTGCAAGATCGCTTCCAGCGCCCTTTCGTGCTGGGACCGACGCATGAGGAATTGTTTGCTTCCGCTGCCCGGATGCATATCCGCTCTTATAAAGATCTCCCGCTCAGCCTCTATCAGTTCCAGAGCAAGTATCGGGATGAGCCAAGACCTCGCTTCGGTTTGATCAGGGTGCGCGAGTTCACTATGAAAGATGCCTATACTTTTGACCGCAATCTGGCAGGTCTGGATGTCGCCTACGGCAAGATGTTCCAGGCCTACAAGAATATCTTTGACCGCCTGCATCTCGATTATGTGATCGTGACAGCGGATACCGGCGTGATGGGCGGCCTGCTGTCCGAGGAATTCCAGGCTCTGTCCCCAATCGGCGAAGATATTCTGGTGATTGATGATGAGAATAAATACGCGACTAATATCGAAGTAACTCCTTGTGTCTTAGAAGGCACGGCCTCTGCCGAAGAAAAAAGACCTTATAGTAAAGTATCTACACCGGGCGCCAAAACAATCGAACAAGTTACTGCTTTATTCAATTTGCCGGCCACAATGTTCGTCAAGACCATGATCTATGATGTCGACGGCGAGCTCTATGCGGTCTGTGTCCGCGGTGACCGCGATGTCAATGAGACTAAGTTGAGAAAGTTGGTAGGCGGCTTTGAGAGCGCGCTCGCTACAGCAGCCGATATTGAACAGGTGACGGGAGCTCCGGTGGGTTTTGCCGGCCCGGTCGGTCTGAAAATCCCGCTCTTGGTTGACCAGGAGATCAGCCTGATGAGAAATTTTATCACCGGTGCTAATGAGGACGATCAGCATTTGATTAATGTCAATCTGGACGATTTCCCGGAGCATCAGATCGCCGATCTGCGCATGATTGCACCCGGCGATCGCTCGATCAAGGGAGGAAAGGTCCGTTTTGCCCGCGGCATTGAGGTCGGCAATACCTTTAAGCTGGGCACTAAATATGCCGAGGCTATGGATGTCTACTATACGGATCAGGACAATGTCCGCCGGCCGGTCTTTATGGGCAGCTACGGCATTGGCCCCGCGCGCTGTTTAGCGGCTATAGTCGAGCAAAATCATACCGAGAATGCCATCCTCTGGCCCAAGGAGATCGCTCCGGTCGAGGTTGCAATTGTCGTAGTCAATATTAACAACGCTGAACAGATGCAAGTGGCTGATGAGCTATATGAACTTCTGACCCGGCAGGGCTATGATGTGATGCTGGATGACAGAGACGAGCGTGCCGGTGTCAAATTCAATGATATGGATTTGATCGGTGCTTATGCCAGAATCACACTGGGACGCGATCTCAAGGACGGCAAAGTCGGGTTTAAGCTCCTGAAGGAAGAACAAGAAATAGCGGTGCCGGTAGCGGAAGCAGCGGCTAGAGTGGCGGAAATCTTCGGCGAGCGCGGCCATTACAGGAGAGATCTGTACAGCTGATAAGGAAGTAAATTATGGACGATTCAGTATTGGTCTTTAGCGGACCATATATTGAGGCCGAGTTGGCAAAAGGTATATTGGAGAATAGCCAGATTCCTTTTTTGCTGAGAAGTCAGCATGGAGCCGGTTTTGTTCTCAGGGCCGGCAATGTCCTGGAAGAATATTATATTTATGTACGTCGTGAGGATCAGCAGCAGGCGGAGGATGTTCTGTCCGTTCTGAAATAGCTCTGAACTTTGTTAACTTGACTAAGGGTGACGAAGCCCATTTTTAGGTGCCTTCGTTGAATGTGACTAAAGGAGCAGCCAATGCTGAAGACTTATGTCAAACCATATCGCATCCGGATTGTCTGGAATGCCGTCATCAAGATGACGGGCACGCTGTTGGAAGTCGTTCTGCCGGCAATCCTGGCCCATATTGTCAATGCCGTTGTGCCGACCGGTAATAACGGGGAAATTATTTTGTGGGGCGTGATTATGGTGCTGAGTTCCTTCGGCGCCTGGCTGCTCAATATTGCGGCTAATCGAATGGCCTCCCGGACCGCTTCGCTGACGATCCGGAGTATCCGCCAGGATCTGTTCACACGTTCACTTACTCTTTCCGCCCGGCAGATCGACAAGCTGGGGGTCTCTTCCCTGGAATCCCGCCTGACCTCGGATACATATATTGTGCATCGGCTGCTCAGTGCCACGCTGCGGATGGGTATCCGCTCCATCATGCTGTTTGGGGGCGGTGTTATCTTTTGCCTGATCCTCAGTCCGCGGTTGTCATTGGTGCTGCTGGCGCTGGTGATTCCTTTGGTCTTGGTTGTACGGACTGTTTTCCGCCAGGCTGTTCCGCTCTTTCGCTGGGTACAGCAGAAGATCGACGATATGGTGCAGGTAATCAGGGAAAATATCCGTGGTATCAAGGTGTCGAAGGCTCTGGATAAGACCGAGTACGAACAGGGGCGATTTGCTGTGGCCAATGAGGAAGTGCAGACGGCTGAAATAGAGGCTATTGACCAGATTGCCAAGATGGCGCCGTCGGTGAATCTGATTTTGTTTTCCGGGGTGGCCTTGGTGTTGATCTACGGCGCCCGCCTGGTCAATGACGGGCTGATCCAGACCGGAACGGTCATGGCTTTTTTATCTTATTTTATTCAGATCACCATGTCGCTGATGGCTATGAATAGGATGGTCAACGTTTATAATCGTGCTGTTGCTTCCGAGAAGAGAATCGCTGAAGTCCTAGAACTGCCTGCTGATACCAATCAGATCACCGCCGCCGATCAGATACGGCAGCTCCCGGACCCGGACCCGGAAGTACCTGAAGTGGAATTTCGTAATGTCAGTTTCAGCTATCTGGGAATAAGGACCGATCTGGATCAGATCAGTTTTCAGCTGTTCCCGGGCGAAACACTTGGGATTATGGGTGCCACCGGCTCCGGCAAGAGTACCGTTATCAGGCTTTTATTGCGGCAATATGAGCTGACATCAGGTGAGATTTTAATCAGAGGCATTGATCTGCGGCGGATCCCTCCGTCACAGTTGCGCAGTTTGTTCGGTTGCGTGTTCCAGAACGATTTCCTCTTCGCCGGGAGCATTGCGGAGAATATTGATTTCGGGCGCGGGCTTGGTGAAGACAGGATCCACCGTGCCGGTAAAATTGCGCAAGCGGCTGATTTTATCGCTGATAAGGATGGACTTACTTTTGAGTTGGCTGCCAAAGGGGTTAATCTTTCCGGCGGCCAAAAACAGAGATTGCTATTAAGCCGCGCTTTTACCGGAATGCCGGAGATACTGATCTTGGATGATGCCTCCAGTGCTCTGGACTTTCAGACCGATCAGAAACTGCGCGCGGCATTACGGCTTCATTTCCCGCGGACAACGCAGATAATAATTGCTCAGCGAATCAGTTCTATCAGACAGGCGGATCGGATCATGTTTCTGGATAAAGGATCGCTGCTGGCTCTGGGCACTCATGATGAGTTGCTTGCTTCCTGTCCGCCCTACCGGGAAATAGCCGAATTGCAAATGGGTTCCGCGGCTGAAATTGCTTAAAAAAATTGAAGAATTAGCCTATGCAAAGAGAAGAGATTGAGCTAAAACCTAAAAATTATCGCAAGACTTTGGTCGGGCTTCTGAAATATGTCCGCCCTGAGGCATCGGGGTTGGCACTGGCTGCCATCCTGGTCTTGGCCGCTAATATTTTGGCCTTAATCGGCCCTCGTCTCAGCGGTGAAGCCATCGACGCCATGGGCATTGTGCCAGGGCAGGTGGACTACAGGACTACTGTAGCTAAAGCTCTGTTCATGCTGGCCTGTTATGCCGGCTCGGCTATGCTCAATTATCTGCTGGTGCGCCTGATCGTGCGTCTGTCTCAGAAGATAATCAGAAACATGCGTCAGGATACTTTCAACAAAATTGTTGAACTGCCCTTATCCTACATCGACACGCATCAGGCCGGTGATCTGGTGTCAAGAATCTCCTACGATCTGGATGTTGTCAGTCAATCACTGTCCCATGACATGGTACAGATTGCAGCCAGTATTCTGGCCGTAACCGGTTCCCTGATCATGATGATCAGCCTTTCCCTCAGTTTGTCTATGATCTTCCTGCTGATTGTGCCTGCAACGGTTATTTTTACTATTTATCGTATTAAGAAGACCCGGCCGTTATTCCGGCTCAGATCCAAAAAGCTGGGTGAAATGAACGGTTACGTCGAAGAAATCCTCTATGGCCAAAAGACCATCCAAGCTTATGATCAGGAGGACTATTTCGCAGGCCGCTTCGGTGAAATCAATGCGGACAGTATTGAAGCTTATTATAAAGCAGATTATCAGGCAGCCATGAACGGTCCCTCGGTGACTTTGATCAGCAATCTCTCCCTCGCCTTGGTCTCCATGTTCGGCGCTTTGCTCTTCCTGCAAGGCAGGGTCAGTCTGGGCCATCTCACTTCGTTTATTCTCTATTCGCGCAGATTTTCCGGCCCCATCAATGAGATCGCAGCCATTCTGGCTGAGCTCCAGTCCGCGTTGTCAGCGGCAGAACGTGTCTTCACACTGCTTGAGCAGCCCTCGGAACCGCCGGACAAGGCGGGAGCGACTGAGTTACAGGATGTCAAAGGCGAGGTGGAATTTCGCAATGTCAGTTTCTCTTATCTCCCGGAGATACCGGTGCTGAAGAATGTAAACTTGCGCACAAAACCCGGCTCTTTGACAGCTATCGTGGGACCGACGGGCTCCGGCAAGACCACCTTGATCAATCTGCTGATGCGCTTTTATGATCCGGATGAGGGCTGTATTCTGATTGATGGTCAGCCGGTGCTGGATGTGACAAGGCGGAGTTTGCGCCGATCTTTCGCCATGGTTTTGCAGGATACCTGGCTGTTTAAGGGTACAATCCGAGACAATATCGCTTATGGACGGCCGGAGGCAACTTTGGATCAGATCAGAGCCGCTGCCGAAGCGGCCCATATTGATAATTTCATCACAGCCCAGCCGGAGGGCTATGACAGTATTATCAGTGACGGTGCGGAGAATCTTTCACAGGGACAAAAACAGCTTCTGACCATTGCCAGAGCTATGTTGCTGAACACACCGCTGCTGATTTTGGACGAAGCCACTTCCAACGTGGATAGTAGAACTGAAATTGCCATTCAGGACGCCATGAACAAGCTGATCACAGGGCGCACTTCTTTTGTGATCGCCCATAGGCTCTCAACAATTCAAAAGGCGGATAATATTATCTTAATTGCTGACGGCCAAATTGAAGAACAAGGCACACATCAAGAACTGCTAACTAAGGGCGGTGCTTATGCCAAACTTTATCAGGCCCAGTTTGCCTGATTAAAGAAGGGTGGAATTAAACACGATATATGCGCAGCACCGGCACATCTTCCAATAATTTCTGTCCGTGGCTGGGACTTTTATGGATTTTACGCACCAGATCCATGCCTGCCACGATACGGCCAAAAGCGGAGAAGCCCAAGCCGTCGCCGCTGCGGGCACCGCCGTAATCCAATTCCGGCTGATTACCTACGCAGATAAAAAAGCAATCGTCCACCATGTCCGGGGAAGTGCGGCCCATGCTCAAAACGCCGTCCAAATGTTTAATTCCCGTTTCCGCAGTGGTTTCCACCATTATCGTCGGATGAGTGCCCTTGGGCGCCAGCTCATCTTCATATATCTCACCGGGAGCAAGTCCTTCCAACAAAATATTCTCATAGTAGGGATTATAGTAACCGCCTTCAATTACTTCAATCATGGCGCCGTCAAAACCCGGCACTACATTATCCCGGCGGACGGTACGGTAAATACTGGCGCCATCATAATGGCCTTCGTCCACATAAGACAAAAAGTGAGCGGTGGTACGCGGCGCCTGTTTATCATATAATTCTGCCAGCAGATTGCCCCAGCCGGTTTCTATGCATATTTTAATCATTTCTTTGCTACTTCCAGAATAATATCCAACAACCGCTGCGGTTTGCAGCGGTTGTTGGTTTTAATTAAAAAACAATCATCTCAGTTTGTCGCTTATTTCCAACTATAATAAAAGAGCCGATCATATTGGACCAAATTCTCGTCAATTGTCAATTTGCTGGTATAAGCACGGCTACCATTAGTATAGTAGAGAGGAATCAGCGGAACGTCTTCTCTGAAAATTTTAATGGCTTCAGTATATACCTCTTTGCGACGCTCTAAATCGGTGGTACTTGACCCTTCGGCCAAGAAAGGCTCGATAGCCGGGTTATTATAGTTGCCAAAGTTGGCTATAGTACCCTCTGCAGTAGAAAGCATCATACTGAGTACTTCGCCGGTATCTTTGGTGCCGGACCAAAAACGGCCGATGGCGATTTCAAAATCGGCATTGCCCCACACCTGTTCGCTGTAAGCGGTATAATCCAACTGCTCAACCTTGGCGTTGAAGCCCATCTTATTCAGGTCATCCTGCAAAGCAGTAGCTAATTTTGGCCAGGGAGGAGTATCCATGGTGCGGATGGTCACGGTTTGACCGGCCAGGCCGGCATCGGTAATCATTTGCGCCGCTTTAGCCGGGTCATATTCATAGAAAAAATCTTCCAATTGGGGATTTGCAATATAATCCGGGCCGGCCGGATAATCCACTTTGTAGCCTAAACCTTCTGTGCCAACGGTCAGCATTTTGTCTCTGTCCACGCCGTAAGCGACCGCCTGACGGACGGTTTTGTCCGCAAAAATACCATCTCCGGCATTCATGAGTACATCCATGAACACATAAGACGAAAAGGAGGTAACGGTGATGTTTTTATCCGCTTCTAAAGTAGGTAGAGAAACACTGGGAACGTCTTTGATTAAGAGACCGATTTCACCGGTTTGCAGGGAAATCACCGCTGCGTTATCATCAGACATGGTTTGGAAGGTGGCTTTTTTAATGCTGGGTGCACCTTGCCAATAGTCTTCATTGGCTACAAAAACTGCTTTTTCGCCCGGAATCCATTCGCTCAAGGTGTAGGGACCGCTGCCCACAACATTTTCCACGGTCAGACCATATTGGTCTCCGGCGGCTTCATAGGCCTCTTTGTTCACCAAGTAAACCCAGGTCAGTTTTTCCAGGAAAATTACGTCCGGGGCAGCTAAGGTAACGGTAAATTGTTTGTCATCCACTTTTTCCACAGCTTCCACACCAACCATGGTCCAATTGGTATAAGAAGAGGCGATGGCCTGTTCTAAATTAAATACCGCATCGTCCGTGGTGAAAGCCTTGCCATTGGAGAACTTAACATCGTCCCTAATAGTAAAGGTGTAGACAGTGCCGTCCTCGGATACTTCCCAAGAAGAAGCCGCGCTAGGTACAACTTCACCCTTGGCGTTTTTTATCGTCAAGGTGTCGTAAACCTGCATCATGCCATAGGTATCATCACCGTAAGCGGCATAAGTATTAAAATTACTATTTACTTTTCCAATACCAACCATTAATTCTTTGTTGGTATCGCCGCCTTTGGTATCGCTGTCTTTGGTATCGCTGTCTTTGGTGCCACTGCCGCAACCGGTCAACAGCAATGCTATCACCATAATCACGGCTAGTATCGATACTAATTTTTTCATTTTTGTTCCTCCATTTTTCCTAATCTATATCAAGCGACAATTTGTCGCTTAAATACAAGTAATACTCGACATTCTACTGATAAAGCGTACACGACACCCAGTGGTCGTTACCTTGATCTCTTAAAGGAATATTCGTGCCGGTACAACTTTCCTGGCAAAAATCGCAACGGTTGGCGAAACGACAACCCGGTTCGGGTTCGATGGGATCGGAAAGCTCGCCACGGATGATTTGATGGCGTACGTCCTTGCGCAAACGGGGCACCGGAATCGCCGAAAGCAACGCTTTAGTATAGGGATGCAAAGGATTGGCGAACAATTCATTAGAACTTGCCCGCTCTACGCATTGGCCCAAATACATAACGGTAATTTCATCAGAAATATGCTTCACCACTGACAGGTCATGGGTAATAAACATATAGGTCAGGCCCAATTCATCCTGTAAATCCATGAGCAGGTTTAAAATCTGCGCTTGAATGGAAACATCCAGGGCGGAAACCGGCTCGTCGCAAACTATAAATTTAGGGTTCAGAGCCAAAGCTCGGGCAACGCCCACCCTCTGCCGACGACCCCCGTCCATTTCATGGGGGAAAGTGTTGATATAGCGGTCAGCCAAGCCAACCATTTCCATTAGTTCATAAATCTTAGTTGTTAATTCCGCTTTGGTTTTATATATACGATTCATCACCAATGGTTCGGCAATCAAATCAAAAACGGGCATCCGCGGATTCAGGCTTGAAAAGGGGTCTTGAAAAATAATTTGCATTTGTTGCCGTACTTGCTTCACCTCTTTGCGGTCTAATTCCATGATATCTTTTCCTTCAAAGAAAATCTGCCCGCCGGTGGGCTCCAATAAGCGGAGCACAACACGCCCTAAAGTAGATTTGCCGCAACCGGATTCGCCCACCACTCCTAAAGTCTTGCCTTGGTTGATGACCAAATCCACGCCGTCTACGGCGTGAAGCATGCCACCGTAAACCTTAAAATATTTTTTTAAATCCACAGTTCTGATTAAGGGTTCCATGGCTCAATCCTCCTTTGTAATGAGATGGCAAGCAATCATATGTTCACCTTGCAGATAGATGGACGGCGTTTGTTCCCGGCAAATATCCATGCAGTACTTACAACGGGGATGGAATTTACAGCCCGGCGGCAAATTCGTGGGATCAGGCATTAAGCCGTCGATAGGACTCAAACGGTCCGTCTCTTCCTCCAAATTAGGAATGGCGCCGAACAACCCTTCCGTGTATGGATGATGTTTTCGTCCTTCGAAAATATCCTCCGCCGAACCTCTTTCCACAATCTCGCCGGCGTACATAATGGCAACTTTATCGCATGTTTCAGCTACCACTCCCAAATCATGGGTAATCATAATCATGGAAGTGTCTAATTTTTCTTTTAGTTCCCGCATCAACTCCAAAACCTGTGCCTGGATGGTCACGTCTAGTGCGGTGGTAGGCTCGTCGGCAATCAATAACTTTGGTTCGCAGGCCAAAGCTATAGCGATGACGATACGTTGTTTCATGCCACCGGAAAACTGATGGGGAAAATCTTTTTTGCGGCTAGGCTGAATGCCAACCAAAGTCAGGAGTTCATCCACACGCTCTTCTAACTGATGGCGGTTTTTATTATCTGTATTATGGATTTCCAAAGACTCATAAATCTGATCTCCCACATTCATAATTGGGTTCAAAGAAGTCATGGGATCCTGAAAAATCATGGAGATCAATTCGCCGCGAATCATGCGCATTTCATTTTGGGGTTTGGTCACAAGGTCCACACCATTAAATAAAATTTCCCCACCCTCAATAAAACCTGTACGTTCAGGCAACAAACGCATAATACTTAAAGCGGTGGTGGTTTTACCAGCGCCGGTTTCTCCTACCAGGCCAATGGTTTCCTTGACGCCGATTTTAAAGCTGATGCCGTTCACCGCATACACCGTTGCCTCGTCAGATCTATAAACTACCGACAAATCCTTTACTTCCAGCAGGGCGTCTTGGTTCTCCCTAAGTTCCTGAGTGTGCGTTAATTCTGCCATCTCTTTCACCTCAATCCTTTAATCTGGGATCCAAAGCGTCCCGCAAACCGTCGCCCATAAGGTTCATCGATAAGGCGGTCAAAACAATCGCCAAGCCGGGGAAAATCACCAAATGGGGTGCATAGAGCATGTAATCTTTACCTTCGTTGAGCATGGAGCCCCATTCCGGTGCCGGCGGCTGAATGCCCATACCTAGGAAGCTCATGGCCGAAGCGTTCAAAATCATAGAACCCACCGACATAGTAGCATGTACTATAATCGGGCCTATGGCATTGGGTAGTATATGTTTAAGAATTATAAACCTGGTCGGCGTGCCGCAAGCTTTGCCGGCTTCGATGAAATCCTGGCCGACCACGTTCAAAATAGAAGCACGAATAACTCGCGTATAATAGGGCACCATGGAAATCATCAACGCGATCAACACATTGGTCAGGCTGGGACCTAAAGCGGAGGCAATGGCCAAGGCCAACAGCATAAAGGGAATGGTATTAAACACATCCATAATGCGCATAATCACTGTATCCAGCATCCCACCGAAATAGCCGGTTATCGAGCCGAAAAAACCGCCCAACAAAATGCCAACCACTACCGCACCAATGCCCATTATCAAAGAGTTTCTGGTACCATGGATCACTCGGGCAAAAATATCCCGGCCGTAATTATCGCAACCGAACCAATGATCCCCTGAAGGAGTTGCGTAGCGCAAATCCATATTCTGTTCCAAAGAATAATCGTAGGATACGATAACGTCAGCGAAAATCGTGCATAACAGAATAATGCTGATAATTGCTAACCCCACCATGGCGATGCGGTTTTTCTTCATGCGCCGCCAAATTTCTTTTGCTTGGCTTTTTCTTTTGGGTCGCTTTATATTGGTTGCTGTCTGAACATCTGCTTGCTTTGACATTTTTTATCTTCTCCTCTCTTTGAAACTAAGCACGGGTATAACGATCCCGGACGCGCGGATCAATATAAGCGTAGAGGATATCTACCAGCAGCATCACTATCATAAACAAGAAACAGATAAAGACCGCACAGCCGGTAACTAAAGGCACATCCTTCATGCGGATGCCCTCCAGCAGCAATTTGCCTACGCCGTTTATGGAGAAAACTTGCTCGATCACCACTGCCCCACCCAGCAGGAAACCAAATTCCGTGCCGGCCACGGTTACCACCGGCAACAAAGCGTTATGCAAGGCATGTTTAAAAATAACTTTACGTTCGATTTGCCCTTTGGCTCGTGCAGTGCGCACATAATCCTGGCGAATGGATTCCAGCATAGTGGTGCGGGTCATGCGCAGGATAGAGGCAGCCACCGGCAAAGCCAGAGTTACAGAAGGTAAAATATAATGTACCCCGGTAGCATTGCCGTAGGAAGGTAAAATACCTAATTTCAAAGCGAACAGCAAAATCAGCATTAAGCCCAGCCAGAACCCGGGCACCGAAGCCATAAACATAGAGGTGGCTGTACCAATTATGTCAAAAATACTGTATTGTTTTACCGCCGCCACAATACCTAACGGCACCCCTAATACAACCGCCAAAGTAATGCCGATTGCCGCCAATTTCAAAGTAGTGGGAAAACGCATGGTTACTTCCGTAAATACCGAACGGCTGGTGGTATAGGTAGTCCCCATGTCACCCTTCACCAAATTAACTACATAATCAAAATAACGTACCAGCACTGGCTTATCATAACCAAATTCTTGATTTAGCTTGTCCTTGGCTTCCTGGGTGGCGTTGGGGCCGAGAATCACCGAAGCCGGGTCGCTGGGGGTCAGATTCATTAATAGAAATACAATTAAAATTACCGCCAGCATAGTAGGAATCACGATCAGCAGCCTTTTAAAAATATATTTAGACACGCCCTTACCTCCTCCTCTCATTTGCGTTCATGTTAAAACGCATAATTATTAGTTTTTAATATACAAATATTTTTAGCAAACCTTGCCCCTTTGATCGTAGGTTGCCATATAAGGCATACCATTATCCCTCCTTTACAATACTCTGTTTGCTAATATCAACCATAAAATAAATCGCGCTTACTAAATTACGAAAAGTAACTCCTTCCCCGGCATCCCTTAACTATTAGTAAAGCCATGCGCTTTAATAAGTACTTTATGTTATAATAATATAATGTTTAAAATCTCATAATAGTCTTTACATACTCTCAAAAAGTCTTATGCTATTGTGGCAGAAAAATAATAAACTAAACTCTTTCGGCCTATTATCATCGCTAGGGTAGAATCCACTGCTTGTTGCCTGATTAAATGTTATTCTTCAAGTCGAATAACATATTAGTCACGATAAATAATTTCATATCACAGATCGTTTTTTTAGTCAAGTATACATAATTAGCATCAATAAGGAATAATCTTACTTTCTTTGTGTAAAATGCACTGCCGGTTTTGCTGACTATATCGTTTCTGACCTCTCTTCCTACCTGATATTACTGCCTTTTATCGCCTGCCTGCCGGCTTTTAAGTTGTGAGACATATTTATGCAGTTTGTACTGCGCGTCTCCGATATTCTTTCTGACTGATTCTTCATCGCCGTCTCTGCGGAGAATCTAATAACCGAAACTGCCTGCTCCGATTATCCCGATTGGCGAGCACAATCTGTGCTTGAATCAGACGACTTCGTAGCTAGAGAAAATTACGCATTACGACCCATCGTATTGATCTGTCAGATAGGCCATGAACTCATTTTCAAAATAGCGGCCGGGATCATTTTCCAGGCCTGTCAGGTAATTCCCATCCGTCTGATATCCAGAGTAAGATACCTTGCTAGTTACCTTGACTCCTCTAATCTCAAATTCATAGTCATTCTGGATATCGCTCAAGCGTCTGGCCAACTCAGTCAGATCGATCATTTTAATCTCAGGCTGTGCAGCGATAAAGGCTGTTGCCAGCAATGCTTTCTGATCGATACGACCGTTGATACGCCCAGCGGCCGTTATGCGGATAAAGAGTCTAACCCCTATCACTTTGCCGCCTTTGACTATCATCTCATGCTGTGGCACCGGATTTTCCTTATCCGCCAACAGTTCTCCATCTGCATCGTGCCAGTAGCCTTCAGCATCAAGCTTAAAACCTGTCTTATTGCCGGAACGGGCAAGCATCTCATTGACATTTTCCGCATATTGCAGTGGTGTGATTTCTCCTCTATGCAATGGATACTGAGCTGCTTGATAGATAAAAGGCAGACTAAGGAAGATTACCGCTAGCGCCAGCAGACATGCTGCCAAACCTCTCCAGACTCCAGTACTCTTAATCTTGTAGGAATGCTTCTGTTCCCAGAGCAAAGCTTTGCCGGCGGCGCAGTTTCTTCTGGCCCAAGCTAGATTGAGCAGATTGAAAATAAGTACATTGAAGCCCATACCGTCAGCAAAAACTTGGAAAGTTCTGCGCCAAGAATCTTTCAGGCTAAGCTTTCCACCCTCGTCCGTTCGCAGCACCAGACCCATTACCGCCTTGCCAGGCGTGGTACCGACCAGTGTAAGCAGCAACGGCTCTGCAATCAGCATAATTGCCATTACACCCATCGTGTCCAAATACATCAGGAGCAGACCGCGCATAATCTTGCCGCGTAGCAGAACCATAACCAGATAATTCCAGAGCACATAATAGATTGACCAGTCCAAAAGCCTGGCCAAAAATCTGCGGCCGGGATAGGGTACCGGTGATTCGGTTCGTTGCCAGACTGTATTGCCGAAAATCAAGCGCTGCAACCAGGTTAGCTCTTTTCCGGACGGCAGTTGTTTTCGAGCAGATGATGTCTCGGTCAGTTCAGTTGGTTCTGTGTCCTGTTCGGCCTCCGGCGGCAGTTCAGTACTATATTCTGTCTGTTCCGGCATGGTGTTCTCCCCTATCTGATTTTGACATGAAATAATTAATCAAAGCTTAACACAAAGCTGACCGCTTGGCATTAGCGGTGAACTCCCCGCATCACAGAAACAGACAAAAAATACAGGACTGAGATCTCGAGCCGTCACGCGGGCAGATTCCCGCTTCACAAGGAAGATAAACCGTCAGGCGTACGCGGGTAGCATCCTCAGATGCGCCGCCAAGTTCTAGGTGACAATAATACGAGGATCGGTATAATCTCCAGGCGTCCCATGATCATACCAACAGAAAGAGCAAACTTAGACAGATCAGACAAGACGGCATAACTGCCCGCCGGACCTACTACGTCCAGCCCGGGACCGATATTATTAAAAGTTGCCGCCACAGAGGAGAAAGCAGAAATAAAATTAGGCGCACTAAGCGAAGTAACCAGCAATAAAGCAACAAAGGACAGGAGATAAATGGTGAGGTAATTGCTGAACTGAGATCTGACCTGGCTGCTGAGCGGCTTATGCTCAAAAGTCAGTGAGATGCGGCGGTTGGGATTGAGGCTGGTCCTCAGTTCCGCCAGAGCGGATTTGACATAGACAGTAACCCGGCTTACTTTCAGACCGCCGGCAGTTGAACCGGCCATACCACCGATGAACATCAGGCAGAGCAAAACTACATGAGATAGCAGCGGCCAGCCATCAAAGTCAGCGACAGTATAACCTGTAGTTGTGATAATGGAGGCGACTGTAAAAAATACATCGCCTAAATGGTTAAAGAAATTATCATATAGTTGTCTGGTATTAAATAAAATTATGGCCACGGCAACCAAAATGCAGCCAACGTACCAACGCAGTTCTTCACTTTGAAAAAATTCTCTGAAACGCTTGCCCAGCAAGGCATAGTAGAGACTGAAATTGACGCCGAAGGCGATCATACCAAAGGCCAATACATAGTAAAGATAGTAGCTATTGTAGAAAGCGATAGAATTAGATTTGATACCGAAACCACCGGTACCCGCCGCCCCGAAAGCATGAACTATAGAGTCAAAAATAGGCATCCCGCCCGCTTTGAGTAAAATAATTAGAATCAATGTCATGCCCAGATAGATTGCATATAAGACGCGGGCTGTATTTCTGACTTTGGCCTGAATCTTGCCGAAGATCGGTCCCGGAACCTCTGCTTTCATAATGAAGACATTATCCGATTCTATCTTAGGCATAATGGCCAGCGCAAAAACCAAGACACCCATGCCGCCGATCAGATGTGTAAAAGAGCGCCAGAACAGTTGCGAATGTGGCAGCAATTCAGGCTGAGACAGCACGCTGGCACCGGTGGTAGTAAAACCGCTGGAAGCTTCAAAGAATGCATCCAGAAATGAGGGAATACAGCCACTGATTACGAACGGGAGTGCACCGACAGCCGAAATCAAAAACCAGGAGAGTCCAACTACTACAAAACCTTCTCTCATAAAGAAATCCGGCTTGTCCGGTTTACGATAAGACAGTAGCCAACCACCGCTTAGACACAGGAACAGCGGCAGCAAAAACGGATACACTCCCTGCCAGCCTTCGCCATAGATCAGGGCAACCAGTATCGCCGGCAGCACGAGCAAACCATTGACGAAAATGATCCTGCCCAGGGCATAGCGTGTCATAGGATAGTTCACAGTTTAACTCTCCAAGAGAATATCTTTGATATCCTGAAAATTCGGCTCAGTAGTGACAACAACGGCACTGTCGCCCGGCTGCATACAATCATTGCCGCCGGGGAAAATGATCTCCTTTTGTCTCATAAGACAAAGCAGCAACAATCCCGGCTTAGTTTGTAATTCACGTAAAGTCCGGCCGCAGACCGGGCTGTCCGCAGCCACATGAAACTGGAGAATCTCAACCTTACTATCAGAAATTCGATAGAAGCCCTCGATCCCCGGACCGGATGAATTCTGCAAAGAGCGTACCAGACGGATAAGCTGATCCGCTATCAGTTTGTTCGGCGTGATAATAGCCTGTAAACCGGCATTTTCCAATACTTTGAGCAGATTAGTCCGATTTACCTTAGTAACGGTATTCTTAACACCCTGCTGTGTTGCATATAGAGAAATCAGCATATTTTCTTCATCAATTCCGGTTAAAGCGATCACATAGTCATAGTTGGCCACTCGCTCTTCCCGCAGGACATTTTGATCAGTGCCGTCAGCACAGACAATTTCGGCCTCCGGATACCTGGTTGCCAGTTTGTCCGCTATCTTCTCATCGTATTCGATCACTTTCAATCTAGTCTTTTGCGTCTTAAGCATGGAGAGTAAATAGCGGGTAATCCTGCCGCCACCTATAATCAAAGCTGATTTCGGTTTCTCTATTGCACCTCGGATAGTCCGCAGGAACAGGAGAATCTCTTCCGGTTCGCCGCTGACGAAGAGATGATCACCCGCCTCGACAATATAATTGCCGTCCGGAATAAAGATATCATCTCCACTTTCTACGACACCTACCAGTACATTGCCGTGTCTCCTGCCGATTTCCTTCAGACTCTTTCCCATCAGAACAGAACCGGCTTCTACTTCCGCCTCGACAATAAAAATTTTGCCTCCGCCAAAGTGCTCCACACTCAGCGCCGAGGGAAAGATCATAATATTTTTGATTTCGCGGGCAGCCTCCAGATCGGGGTTGATCAACATATCAATACCCAAGGATTCGCGCATAAAATCGATTTGCCGGAAGTATTCAGGACTTCTGACACGAGCAATCACATATTTGGCTCCGATCGTCTTGGCAGTTATAGCCGCCATAATATTCGTCTCGTCATCGGGGGTAACAGCGATGAAAACATCAGCTTCATTAACACCCGCTTCCATCTGAACATTCAGGAAAGAGCCTCCGCCGACAACACCGGTGATATCAACGGCCATGATCAGATTTCTGAGTCTTTGCTCATTCTGATCGATGGTGATTACATCCTGCTGCTCACGGCTGAGATCACGGCTGAGGACCTCACCGACCTTGCCCAGCCCACAGATTACTATCTTCATTTATACCCTACCCAGATATCCGCAAATTGCGTTTTCCATCAGCTCTGGCCCAGAATGCCGGCCAGTTTTTGTACCACCAGATCCAGGTCAGATCTTTCAATATCTTTATGCGTAACCCAGCGCCATTCGCCGTCTTCTCGTTCGTTACTCAGAATACCATATGCCGCCAGAAGTTCCGGCAACTGCAGCAAAAGCTCCTCTTCTCTGTCAATAGTGAAGAAAACCATATTGATATCCAGTCGGTCCTCTTTGACATTTACCGCCTCCAGTCCGGACAGCTGTTCCGCCAGATATTGGGCATTGGCATGATCCTCGTGCAATCTTCCGGGCATATCCTGCAGAGCCAAAAGACCGGGCGCAGCTAGAAAGCCGGTCTGTCTCATACCACCGCCCAGCAACTTACGCCATTTGCGGGCACTGGCAATCAAGTGAGCCGGGCCGGCAAAGATGCTGCCCACCGGTGCACACAGGCCCTTGGACAAGCAGACATTTACCGTGTCCGCATATTGGCTGATAGCTTTGACATTGACACCCAGATGCACAGCAGCATTGAAAATTCTGGCACCGTCCAGGTGAACCGGCAGATTGTGCCGCGCAGCTAATTCTGCGACTTCTGCCATTATCGATAGGGGAACTACCCGGCCATTGGACAGCGCATTTTCCATACATATCAGTCCGGTATCGGGCTGATGAATATCATCAGGACGGATGGCCGCCGCAATCTTAGTCGGTTCGGGAATATCGTCTGTAAAATTGATCGTCTTCATGCTTACTCCGGCCAGAACCGCCGCACCGCCCACTTCATGCACGAAGATATGAGCCGCCGAGCCAAGCACAATCTCTTGACCGCGCTGGGTATGCACCAGTACACCTATCTGATTCCCCATCGTACCGCTAGGAACAAAGAGCGCCGCTTCCTTGCCCAGGATTTCTGCAGCATAGCGCTCCAGATCATTGGTTGTAGCATCGTCATGATAGACATCATCGCCAACCTCAGCCCTCAGCATAGCTTCTCTCATCTCCAGGGTCGGATGAGTTACCGTGTCGCTTCTCAAGTCAATCCATCCCAGTTCGTTCATTTGTTTTCACCTCGTCTGCAATCTGTAAATAATAGTATCAAAAATATATCTGATATAGATTACTCTTTTTGTGCCGATAACTCCAGTTAATACTTTCAGTAGCAGTTATTTATTGGACAACAAGATCAAAACTGCTAAAATCTGACCTGCCCGATAGCCAAGTCATAACTCCTGCCGCAACATTTGTTGAACGTAGAGGATTGACGAAGGCGCTGTAAAATGTGTCCCGATAGGTTTAATCAGCCGATCAGAAGGAGAGACAGAGCCATTACAGCCATGCCGGCGACCACTCCGCCGATCGCATGATGGTGTTCCCCATATTTTTCCGCTGTAGGCAGCAGCTCGTCGATAGAAATATAGACCATGATCCCGGCCACCATGGCAAAGACAATGCCAAACATCGTATCGCTGAGAAAAGGTCTGAGGACAAAGAAACCGACCAGGGCTCCTATGGGTTCAGCAAGTCCGGACAAAAAGGCCATCAGTGAGGCGCGTTTTATATTACCTGTGGCGTAGTAAATCGGCACAGCTATCGAAACTCCCTCGGGAATATTATGCAGGGCAATAGCGATAGCAATACCAATACCCAGTTGCGGATTGACCAGTGCAGCCATAAAGGTGGCAATACCTTCCGGGAAGTTATGGATTGCCACGGCAAGAGCCGAAAATCTGCCGGCACTATAAAGGTCACGGCAGCGCCGATCTCTTTCCTCTTCCGTCTCATTATCACAGTCTAACGGTGTAGGATATTCGTGCGGATTCATCTTTTCGGGTATCAAGAAGTCAATGGCCATGATAAAAAGCACTCCGGCAAAGAAAAATATTGTCGCCAAAAGTTCGGATCGATCCGAACCGGAAGCGCTAAAAAACTCTAGGCTTTCAGGCAGGATCTCGACAAAAGAAACATAGATCATCACACCGGCTGAAAAGCCCAGGGAAATTGAAAGAAAATTTCCACTCTTGCGGAAAGAGAACGCGATAATACTACCGAGGCCTGTGGCCAGTCCTGCCATCAAAGTCAGACCAAAAGCGAGCCAGATATTCTCTGCCGGAATCATTGCTGCTTATCTCCTTGTTGATAAATATTTACCAGATCATTGGCCTTGATCGCGAAAGGCGGGCGGAACATCGGCAGGGGCAAAAATTTGAATCTGCTCGTTCGGTGCAGACGGTCAATTTTAGCTTTGGTCTCCTGATTCGCCAGCTCTCCGTTGCGAATATAGTCATTCAGCTCCGCATAACTGAAGCCAAAAACTTCTTCATCGCTGCGACCCGTCAGCCCGTCCGCCGGGGGCAGTAGCAAGTACCGGGCAGGGACGCCCAGCTCATGACCGACTGCAATTACCTCGTCAGATGTTAACATACCGAGAGGAGCAAAAGCTCCGGCTGAATCACCGTACAAGGTAATATAGCCAATCCAATCCTCAGACAAATTGGAAGTATTGATCACTCTCGAATCAGGAATAGACTGCGAAATTGCATATAACAAAGCCATGCGGACACGCGGCGGCAGGTTCAAGTCGGTTTGTGCGGATACCTGATTTATAATGCCGCTATCCGAAACTGCTGACAGACAGGAGTTAAAAGCAGCTATAATGGCAGCAATATCTATCACTTGATAGCAAATCTGCAAATGCCGGCAGATCTCCTGCGCTGTCTCGAGATCATTCTGATCGCCAGCGGGCAGGATAAAACCATAAACACTGTCAGCACCGATAGCTGCAGCCATCAGTGCCGCCGCCACCGTTGAGTCCTTGCCCCCGGAAATGCCGATAACAGCCTTGTTGCCTCCGGAGCTTGCTAATTGTTGCCGGCACCAATCAATCAGTTCCGGAACCATCTCTTTGATCTCGGAATTGCCGCTGTCTTCACGATAATTACACATACTGATCTTTCCGCCTTATCTGCTGCGCCGCTCTACCAGTTCCTCAAAAATCTGCTCCAGATCAACATCAAAATGGGCCAAAGCTACTGTCACATGATAAAGCAGATCGGCAATCTCATACACTAATACGTCTTCATCATTATTTTTAAAAGCAATGATCATCTCTGTGCATTCCTCGCCAACTTTCTTCAAAATGTGATCTGAACCTTTTTGCAACATATAATTGGTATAAGAACCCTCTACCGGATATTTTGCTCGATGTTTAACCAGGGCAAAGATTGAGTCCAGGATGCCGAAATGGTGCTCCTGATAAATTTCCCTCAGATCCTCACTCGATAGATTTTCTTCATTAACCATAGTTATTTTCTCCTTTGCCGGATAAGAGTAATTATAGTCAACCATTCTCCATCTGAGCAAGTTGGGGAATGAGGCCGTTCACATTATGTGGTCGACAATATTGGCGGCGGTTGACTTTTCATCGTCTGCTACAGATTGCGACAGAACTGGTTGATGCAGAACTTACCCCCGTTTGCTTTACAGTTGACGGCTCCTGGTATAAAATGCTGGTGGAGTGTTTAGATCAAAAGGAGGTTTATTATGGCTCATAAGATTGAAGATACTTGTATCTCTTGTGGCATCTGTGAATCGGAGTGTGAGTATGATGCAATCTCACCCGGCGATGAGTACTACGAGATTGATCCCGAACTTTGCACTGATTGTGGTAGCTGCGTAGCGGCTTGCCCGACAGACTCTATCCATCCAGAATAAAATTTGCACTACTGGATAGTTTTGAACTGACCTTTTTTGAGGCCAGTTCTTTTTTCGCTCAAATTTATGTGATATTTATTAACTATGCCTTAAAGCACAAATCGAGCGGTGTGAGGTCACGGATCACACCGCTTTTTATTGACAGAATTATCGAAAACAATTAGTTCAAAGCGTAAGGAGATGCAAAAGCGAAAGCCGCAGAGTATGCCCCTGCGGCTTTCATAAGATCCGGCATCACCTATTTTTCCGGGCAGTCACCCACCAAGTATCGTCGGCACAAGAGAGCTTGACTTCTGTGTTCGGGATGGTAACAGGTATGGCCTCTCTGTAATCGACACCGGAATGGTTGAAGGTGTAATTGCACCCTCAAAACTGCATATGAATAGAAGATTATGTGTGTAAGACTGGTTGTGACAAGAGAATCTTTATCCTTGTGTGGTCAAGTCTTCGGTCTATTAGTACCGGTCCGCTGCACATGTTGCCATGCTTCCACTTCCGGCCTATCTACCTGGTGGTCTGCCAGGGACCTTATCACATTACGTGGGGAAATCTCATCTTGAGGGGGGCTTCACACTTAGATGCTTTCAGCGTTTATCCCAGCCGAATGTAGCTACCCAGCTATGCCCTTGGCAGGACAACTGGTTCACCATGGATTCGTCCATCCCGGTCCTCTCGTACTAGGGACAGAGCCTCGCAAATTTCCTGCGCCCACGACAGATAGGGACCGAACTGTCTCACGACGTTCTGAACCCAGCTCGCGTACCACTTTAATCGGCG
>JBMNTB010000014.1:0-44512 GCA_050945515.1 Saccharofermentanales bacterium | reverse complement strand
GAAGATTGCTTTGAAATTAATCGAGTGCACAAATCTTTAGATGATTTGATGTCATTGGATTTTTATCGTTATTCAAATTCAGTGGCAGATAATTATTATACGGGACATATATTTGACAACATTCTTTTTTCCAATATGGTGCAAAAGATTCTCGCAATTGAATACTATTTGAAAAATAATTGTGTGAGCGAAATTCAAATCGAGGCAACAAAATCAAATATAGCACGTTTTACCATAGATGCTGCTTCGAGAATAGGCATTAAGATAAATCCTAGGATAAATCGAAAACAGTATCCTTTAATGAAGTGTTATTTTAAGGCTGATGGGGCTACAATCTATCTTCTTGCTAAGCAATTAAAGAACAAATATGTAAAAAGACAATTGGACTATAATAATGATTTTTCGGTTATCAGAACATCAGCTGCTAAAGGCAAGATAAAACAAACAGATAATAGGGAATTGTTTTATGAGGACGTGATTGGAGTAGGAGATTTCTATTCATTTTTTTCATTGAAAATAAGGAGATATTATTTAAGAAAAGCAAATATCGAAGCAAAGAACGACTTGAAAGAACTCCGAGAATGTTTAGCAAACTGGGGATTCGTTCATTCAACGCCATATATTTTAGACTTTTTTTCATGTAGGCTCGTTGCGGCGAAGTTCTATCAATTGTTAATTCGAGAACTGTTTGCATTGCCTTGGAATGGAAGATTCTTGAGTGGTAATAACCTGGATCTTTATGCGCTTGCAGAAGAAAGCGAGGCAAAGAATGCTGGGATTGATACTGTTTGTATTCCACATGGGATAGAGTATGGCTTTAAATTTCCGCATTGCTTTACAGGAGATGTATTTTATACATATAGCCAGAATGCTGCTGATTATCTTAATTCACTTTATCGTGAGAGTAAGTTTGTGTTTGATAAAGAATTGGTTGAGGATATATTCAAATCAAAGAAGAAAATTGAAGGCTTGACTCCTAAAATTGTATACTTTTCAGAACCGAGAGAGCCTGAAGTGAATCTTCAGATTATTAGGAGTCTGCTGGAATGCCTATGGGATGTAAAGCTCTATATTAAGCATCATCCTAAGGATAATCTTGATGGTTATAATGAATTCGCTGGAAAGATTGAAGTGATTGATGACCTAAATGTTGCAATTCAAGGGAATGTGTGTCTATCCAGAAAGTCAACTACACTTTTGGAGGGTGTTTATAACGGCTCAAAGTGTGGTGCGATAATAACGAATGAAAAAGATAGGGCAATATTCTATAATTTTCCTTCGTTACAGGATGAGGGAATAAAAGTCTTTACTTCAATAACTGAAGCAGCCAAATGGGCTGAAAAAATAATAAAACAGGAATAGTTCATTGCTTTATCATTCTGGGAGAATAACGAATGATTACATTGCTTATACCTTTCTTAGCCATCTATGTTTTCATAATTTGGCAACTGTATAAAAGGGACAGAAGTATTTTAATAAATGATATATTCTGGCTTTTTTCATCATGGATTATGATGTTTGGAATATACTTATTTTCAGGCATTAATTATTATTACAAGGTTTCACTGAATGACTTATTATATGTCATAGCCTTCTTTGTTTTTTATTTACTGGGTCGATATATTGGCTTGAAGTCAAAAAATCAACACGGATATAAACCGTACAGTATAAAAGTGAGCGACAATACTCTATTGGTTTTAACAATATTTGGAGCTTTGCTAAGAATAATTGATGTAATACGGTTGAATGGATTTCTAAATATTGATAGAAATAACGTACAAAGTTCTTTTATTGGCATTATAGGTTCATTTTTTTCGCCAATAGGACTACCGCTATTTTTCTTGATTGCATTTAGGGCTAAGAAAAATCAGAAGAGAATACCGGCAAAAGCGTTCGTAGCTTTGATAATGTATGTTCTTCCAGTCATATTGCTTTCTGGCAGACTAAACTTAGTGTTTGCACTAATTGCATTAGTTATAGTTTTATTAGGTGTTGAAGCCCAAACGAATGAAACAGAATATCGGGTGGAGCGGAAAGTTCCGAGACGGCAAAAAGTATTAATCGCTATATTATTAGGACTTGGTATTTTTACCTTTCTTGCTTACTCCAATTTTATAATAAGCAATCGGTTTTCTTCTTTTGAAAGGCTGTTATTAGCATCTGGATTGAATGAGTCATTTTCCATTGAAGAAACATCTTTGTTTTTCTACAGCAAGTTCGGTGCGTTTGGTTCTCTTGTTTTCCAGATCCTAAACTATTATAGTGCACAATTTAAGAACATTGCACTAATTGTTGATAATTTTAGAGGCCCTTATTCATGGGGGCTGATGCAGATGCCTTACATTGCAAGGCGGACAGATTTTTTTGAAAATATCGTAGACCGGACAAATGATGCGCTTTTAGTGGCCACATCTCGTGGATCAAGGGGATTTACAGGTTTTGGTTCAACTTGGATTACGGTAGTAGGAGACATGGTAATTGATTTCGGGTTAATGGGTGCTTTATTGGTTGTTTTTATAATAGGTATTCTTATTGGTAGGAAAAGAGCTGTTTACATAAAAAACCCGGAATCTCCTTATGAATTTACAATACAAGCGATGCTTTGTGTATGTATGTTTTTTACTATCCAGTTAAGTCCATTCTTTGAGACATCATTGGTGTATGGCTTCATCTGGGTATGGCTATTATCGCATTTTAAAATTGGACACATAAAGTCATAAAGGTCATAAGGTAGAATATATAGAGGGATGATTATGCCGCTTTTTTCAATAATAACAGTATGCTTTGACGCTTCAGAATCTATTGTAGATACTATGAAATCGGTTTATGGACAGACATACGACAGTTTCGAATACATTATAGTTGACGGGCTATCAACAGATGATACGTTACAATTAATAAATAATACAAAAAAAATCTATGATGTTAGAGAAACCACAAGAATAGTGTCTGAAAAGGATGATGGTATATATGATGCAATGAATAATGGCGTAAGATATTCTTCTGGGCGTTATTGCTGCTTTATGAATGCTGGAGACACATTTGTCTCGCCGGATGTTTTGTTACGATTAGCGGAGAGTATTGAAAACCATAAATACGGATATATTTATGGCGATGTATATTCGGTGAGTAAAACATTCAAGAAATATGTAATGGCGCAGTCGATGGACGCGGTAAGTAAAAGTTTAAATATGCCCTATTGTCATCAAGCACTCTTCATTTCAAGAGATTTCGTTTTAAATCATCCATTTGATTTAAAGTATAGAAATGCTGCAGATTATAATCAATGCATACAACTGTTTAAGAGTGGGGCTGAATATCTTCATGCTGATGTGACTATTGCAAATTACCAGATAGGGGGAAAGTCTGAATCGGATGCGTTAAGCTATTTTGATGAAAAGATAGAGATTAGAAAAATCAATGGATTTACACATCCTACACAAATGCAGAGTCGTATAATCCGATTCAAAATAAGGATGAGAATCCTTATTAAACGAATTCTACCGACATCTGTAGTGGAGCTCATTAGGAGATTCAAAGCATGATCACCTGAAAGGCAGATAATGAATGAGATTAATAGGAAAAAATATCGGTAAAATCGGTAAAGATGATAAAACTATAATTGATAATGCGATTGCTGGATTGTTTGTTAAGGGCGGAGCAATTGTTGTAAATTTTTTAATGCTGCGAATCTATATGCAGTATTTTCAGAATTCAACCGTTCTTGGTGCATGGCTAACGATTCTTTCGATCCTAAACTGGTTTTTAATGTTTGATTTAGGAATAGGGAATGGCCTTAGAAATAAGTTGCCTAATGCCATTAAAGAGAAAGACTATAAGCTTGCAAGACAATATATTTCTTCCGCATATTTTTTCCTTGGCGGGATTTTAATTATCCTCTGGATTGTAGGATTTGCAGTTATTCCATATGTCAAGTGGAATATAATACTAAATATTTCAGATATATTATTAAGTCAAACAGTATTGAGTACATGCTTTAGGATTGTATATACAGGAATGATACTTCAGTTATTGCTAAAGATTATCCAGTCGATTCTTTATGCATTCCAAAAGGCATGGGTAGTGAGTTTCATTACTCTATTATCCAATTGCATAATATTAGTTGCGGTCCTTTTGATGAATAATCAGACAGACGAGAGCAATCTAATAAGGGTATCTTTTATAAATATATTTGCAGTTAACCTACCACTTTTAGTAGCTACAATAATTGTATTCTTCAAATTAATTCCACAGTGTATCCCAAGGTTATACTGTTTTGTTAAGGAGTATGCATTATCAATTTTTAGGGAAGGACTGATGCTTCTTTGGCTGACAATAATCTTTATGGTTATATCGTCGACTAATGAATTCCTAATCAGTTACTTATCCTCGCCAGATAATGTTGTTGAGTTTCAAGCTTATAATCGTATATATAATGGGATAAGCTCAATTTTTGTCGTAATGCTTACTCCTATTTGGTCTGCAGTTACAAAAGCTAAAGTGGAGACTAATTATTCATGGATAAAAAAAACATATAAGAAATCGTTATTGCTGTCAATTGGTTGCTTGATGATTAACCTAATGGTAATCCCAGCTTTACAGTGGGCGATGAATATCTGGCTAGGAGATTCAACGATTAACGTAAACTATACATTTGCAGTTGTTTTCTCGATATCGAACTTCTTCTTTGTGGTCCATAACGTGAATACTAGCTTTGGAAATGGCTTTTCATACTTTAAGATTCAAAACATCTGGATGGGAGTTGCAGCTGTTGTAAACATTCCTTTAGCAGTTATATTTGTTTACACAACTGGCAGTTGGATTGGCGTGGTTATAGCAAACATCGTTTCCTTGTTGCCGTTTGAGGTCTTGGAACCAGTTTATTTTAATAAAAAACTTAAATTGTTAATAAATGAAAAGGAGAGCAGAGAATAAATTTCTGCGAAGAAAGTCTATGAAAATTATTGGTGTTATTCCGGCACGTTACAAGTCATCACGTTTTCCGGGAAAGCCCCTTGCAGACATTTGTGGAAAACCCATGATTTGGTGGGTATATCAGCAGTGTAAAAATGTTGACGATTTCGATGCCGTTTATGTGGCAACGGATGATGACAAGATTTTTAACACCTGTAAAGAGCTTGGCGTCGAAGTTGTAATGACTTCAGAGTCACATGAGACAGGCACAGATCGCATTGGCGAAGTAGCACGAAATATTCCTGCTGATTTAATTGTGAATATTCAAGGGGATGAACCTCTTTTGGAGCCTTCGACTATTAAAGCTGCTATTGTGCCGTTTTATTCAAATCCTGATCTTGAGATTTCTAATCTTATGACAAAGATTAAAGATCCTGTTGATGCAGTGAATTTTACTGTTCCAAAAGTTATTACAAATAAGGATGGAATTGGGATTTTCCTTACTCGTGCAACTGCTCCATACCCGAAGGGCAGCCTGGACTATGCGTACTATAAACAGATCTGTGTATACGGCTTTAAACCGGATGCACTTCAGTTCTATTGTAATTACGGTATGAAATATGGCAAGGCGAAGGTTGAGGCAGTTGAGGACATCGAAATCCTTCGCTTCATAGAGAATGGTTATAAAGTTCAGTATATTGAAGTTGATTCTAAGACTGTTGCTGTAGATACACCAAACGATCTTGAAAAGGTCAGGGCGATCGTGAGGGCAAAGATTGAAGCTGGTGAGATTAGCAATTGTTAAGATAGTAATCAAACAATGGAGGACCCCTGATGAATAAAGTACAAATTTTGGATTGCACTTTACGCGATGGCGGTTATTGCAATGAGTGGCGGTTCGGGTATGAGAATGCCAAGCGAATCACTGAATGCTTGGTAGAAGCAGACGTAGAAATTATTGAATGCGGCTTTATTACAAATAGGGTCGAATATGATCCTGATGTAACAAAATTCAATACAGTCGAGGAAATTGCAGATATTATCCCATCAAATCGTTATGGAAAGATTTTTGTAGCAATGATGAATTATGGCGAATACAAAGTTGAAGATCTTCCTCCATTCGACGGTTCCTCGATTGACGGTATTCGCGTTGCATTCCATAAGAAGAACCTCAAAGAGGCGTTGGAGCTATGTAAAATAATTAAGGCGAAGGGATATCTTGTTTTTATTCAGGCAATGGTATCCTTAAGCTATTCGGATGAAGAATTTCTGTCCCTTATTCGTTCTATCAATGAATTTGAGCCCTATGCTTTCTATATTGTTGATAGCTTTGGAATGATGAAGGGGAAGGATCTCACCAGACTCTTTTATGTGGCTGAGTACAACTTGAAAGAAAATATCTGGATTGGTTTCCACAGCCACAATAATATGCAGCTAGCATATTCTAATGCACAGAGACTTACAACAGTCCAAACAAGTCGGAACCTTATTATTGATTCATCAATTATGGGTATGGGGCGTGGTGCTGGTAATCTTAATACTGAGCTTTTTATTGGCTATCTCAATGAGAATGCGGGAAAGAAATACCAAATTAAACCGCTCCTGATGATTATTGATAATATCTTGGCCCCATTTTATGAGAGAAATTACTGGGGTTATTCATTACCGAATTATATTTCTGCTTCACACAATGCACATCCCAATTACGCGGGATATCTTGATGCAAAGAAGACACTAACTTTTGAAGAGATGAATGAAATCTTTAACATGATGGATGACGATAAGAAGGTTTCATATGATAAGGCATACATCGAAGGATTGTACTTGAGATTCCAAGAGAAGGATCGTGTTCAGGAAGAGCATTTGTCTGATTTAAAAGGAAAACTGGCAAATAAAAGCGTTTTGTTGATTGCTCCTGGCCAAAGTTCAATTACTGAGAGAGACAAAATCGTTGCTTTTTCCCGTCAAGATAGTGTTTGCATTATTAGCATAAATTATGATTATGATGAATCCCTCACAGATTTCCTGTTTGTAAGCAACCTTAGAAGGTATCGTGACCTGCCTGTAGAAAAACGTTCTAAGAGTATCGTAACCTCAAATATTCCGGCACTTGATGTATATTTGCAGGTTAGATATAAAGATCTGCTTAACAATGTAGAAGCAGTTGAGGATAATGCGGGGTTAATGCTTGCAAAGCTTCTTATACAACTTGGCGTTAAGAAGATTCTTATAGCTGGCATGGATGGATATTCTGTCAATCCTGATGAGAACTACGCTGATCAGAGGATGAATTTTTATATTGAAAAGGAAATGGCTGAGAAGAAGAATGCAGGCATGATTGCCGTTTTGAAAGACTTGCGTAAGGATGTTGATATAGAATTTCTGACCACGCCGAAGTATGTAATGATTTGAAGAGAGGTTATTCATGAGAGTAGTATCTTTTGGAGAGATTCTTCTCCGTTTGGCGGCACCAGGGTATACGAAATTGTTTCAGAAGGACAGCTTAGATGCGACATTCTGTGGCGGTGAGGCAAATGTAGCCGTGTCTTTGTCAATTTTTGGCGCAGATTCGGTTTTTGTGACCAAACTACCGGATACTGATATTGGTCATGCTGCGGCACATGCCTTGGATTACTTTAAAGTTGACACCACTAAGATTGTCTATGGGAATGGTCGAATGGGCTTGTATTACTTTGAAAAGGGGGCTTCTCAGAGGCCATCTAAGGTAATATATGATCGTGCATATTCATCAATCGCACTTGCCAAAAGGAATGAGTTCGACTGGAATAATATATTTGATGGGGCTGACTGGTTTCACTGGACGGGTATTAATCCGGCCTTGTCAGACGAGCTTGCAGATATTTGCTTGATAGCCTGCGAAAAGGCTAAAGAAATAGGAATAACCGTTTCTTGTGACTTAAACTATCGGGGCAAGCTTTGGACTTCTGAAAGAGCACAGAAAGTTATGAAGCCCCTGATGAAGTATGTTGATGTTTGTATCTGCAACGAGGAGGATGCTGACAAGGTTCTAGGGATTATAGCTGAGGGAACAGATGTAGAAAGCGGCAAACTAAATGACGCTGGATACGTTCGCACCGCTGAAATGATATATAACTACTATGGCTGTAGATACATAGCTACGACACTTAGAAAGAGCTATTCTGCAAGTAGAAATGGTTGGAGAGCTATGCTCTACGATGCAGAGGCACTTGAGAGTTATTTCTCACAGGAATATGATATTCAGCTTGTGGATCGTGTAGGGGGCGGCGATAGTTTCAGCGCTGGCCTTATATATGCAATAGGAACAGGAATGGATTATCAAGATGCACTTGATTTTGCTACTGCAGCAAGTTGTCTAAAGCAGACAATTGAAGGTGATTTCAACCGAACAACCCTTAAGGAAGTTGAGACGCTTTTGAAAAGTGGTGGAAACGGAAGGGTACAACGATAAAAAAAGAGAGTATATAAAAATGAAATCAAAGCACGTAATGCAAACATCCGATAAAATCTATGTTGCGGGTCATAACGGATTGGTGGGTTCAGCAATAATTAGAAGATTAAAAAAAGAAGGCTTTAACAACATTATAACTCGAGGACGTAAGGATCTCGACCTTACTAATCAGGTAGAGGTTCAGAGTTTCTTTGAAACAGAGAGACCAGACTACGTATTTATGGCCGCTGCAAAAGTAGGTGGAATCCAAGCCAATCGGGAGGCCCTTGACCAATTTATGTATATAAACACTATGATTGAGTTTAATACGATTATGGCTGCATTTAATACTGGTGTGAAGAAATTTTGTTTCCTCGGAAGTGGTTGCATATACCCCCGTGACTGCCCGCAGCCTATCAAAGAAGAGTATTTGCTCACATCACCGTTAGAGATTACCAATGAGGGTTATGCTTTGGCAAAAATCTCCGGGCTTAAGCTCTGCGAGTATCTAAACACTCATCATCCAGACAAAGCCGACTTTATATCTGTAATGCCGTGTAATCTCTATGGTCCTGGCGACAATTATCATCCAGAGCATTCTCATGTAATCCCGGCGCTTCTTCGCAAGTTCCACGATGCAAAAGTAAATGGAAGCAAAGAGGTTGTAATGTGGGGAACTGGTTCCGCAATGCGGGAATTCCTTCATATTGATGATGTTGCTAATGCATGCTTTTTCCTTATGCAGAATTATTCTGGAGATCCTGGAACTGAACCTAATGTACCAGGATTGTCTTGGATTAATATTGGCTGTGGCTCTGATCTGACGATTAAAGAACTCGGCGCAAAAATTGCAAAGATTGTCGGTTTTGAAGGTGATATAACTTATGATCATATTCATCCTGATGGGACACCGAGAAAACTTCTTGACTCCAGTCGATTGTTTGAACTTGGATGGAGACCATCAATTGGCTTTGAGGAAGGTTTAAAGCAAACTTACGAGGACTATAAAATCAATAAGGATAATTATCGGAAATAGGCGTATAGAAGTATGAAAACTGTATTAATAGCTGGAGGAAAAGGAACAAGGATCAGTTCCGTAGCTTCTGATATTCCGAAGCCTATGATAAGAATTGAAGGAGTGCCTGTATTAGAGAGAGAAATCATTTGCCTTCGAGAGCAGAATTTTACAGATTTAATTATCACAGTCTCTCATATGGCGAACCAGATAATAAGCTATTTTGGTGATGGCCATAAATTCGGAGTAAGTATAGAATACTATGTTGAAAATCAACCATTGGGCAATGCTGGTGCGCTGTTCAAGTTGAAGAGGAAGTTCACGGAACCATTTCTTCTTCTTAACGCAGATGTTGTCTTTGATATCGACTTTAGAAGGTTTGTGGCATTCCACCATTCACAGGGTGGTTTAGTAACTCTTTTCACTCATCCAAATTCTCATCCTTATGACAGTGGAGTAATTGTAGCTAGCGAGTCCGGTGTAGTAGAGCAATGGTTTACGAAAGAAGATGTACGACCGCAGTGGTACCAGAACCGCGTTAATGCGGGGTTACATGTCATTGATCCGAAAGTTCTGGACATGTACAAAGTTAAAGCCGATATTGTCGGGAAAGAGATAAATGGGAAAAGAGTAAAAATTGATCTAGACCGTCAGATTCTTAAGCCATTGTGTGGAACAGGGAAGATGTTTTGCTATGACAGTCCCGAGTATGTAAAGGATATGGGAACACCGGATCGCTATAAAGCAGTTTGTAAGGACTTTAGACATGGTGTGGTACAGAAAAAGAATCTGAGAAATAGACAAAAGGCCATCTTCATAGACCGTGATGGTACAATTAACCGCTATGTTGGGTTTCTGAGAAACATTGATAATTTTGAGTTGCTTCCTGGCGTAGCAGAAGCATTGAAAAAGATAAACTCGTCTGGTTATCTTGCCATCGTGGTCACCAATCAGCCAGTACTTGCACGAGGAGAAGTTACATATCCGCAACTTCAGGAAATCCACAACAAGATGGAAACACTTTTGGGGTTCGAAGGAGCTTACTTGGATGCAATTTATTACTGCCCTCATCATCCTCATAAAGGATATGAAGGCGAAGTTACTGCATTAAAGATAGATTGCGATTGCCGAAAGCCAAAGCCAGGAATGTTGTTAAAGGCGGCTGAAGACTACAACATAGATCTTTCCAAATCTTGGATGATTGGCGATGGAGAAAATGATATAAAGGCTGGAATTGCAGCTGGCTGTAAGACTGCGTTGATTGGAGAGGGCTTTTTTGGTCAATTTGTGACAGTAAAGTCTCTCTTGGAATGGTGCGACTCTCATTTATAAAGGATTAATGCGCACAAGAAAGAAAGTAGGAAATACATGAAAAACTTGGAACCGCGTCTCAAAAGGCATATCGACCTTTTACTTAAAAGGTATCCTGTGCTGGAATCATGCAGGGAAGACCTAATAAATGCGTATCTTATCATGGAAGAGTGCTATGAACATGATGGCAAATTGCTGATTGCAGGTAATGGAGGGTCAGCAGCGGATAGCGAGCATATTGCTGGTGAATTAATGAAAAGCTTCAAGATACCTCGCCCAGTTACTCCGGAATTTGCAGAGAAGCTGAAGACTATAGATAATGAGAGAGGGGAAAGTTTGGCGAAGAACCTTGAACGCGGATTGATGGCCATTCCTCTGGTTGCTCACGAAGCCCTCTCTACTGCGTACATAAATGATGTGGATGGGCTTGGAGTTTTTGCACAGCAACTTTTTGGATTCGGACGCCCAGGAGATGTATTCTTAGGAATAAGTACTAGTGGTAATAGTAAGAATGTGATGTCTGCTACGGTAGTTGCGAAGGCTCTGGGAATAAAGGTTATTGGTTTAACAGGAGCGAAAGGTGGCGAACTTGCTTTGGTTGCTAATGTTGCTGTGAAGGTTCCAGAAATAGAAACATATATGATCCAGGAACTACATCTTCCTGTTTATCATTGCTGGTGTTTGATGCTGGAAGATAAGTTCTTTGGTAGGGCTGAAGCATGATTATAACTAAAACTCCATTTCGTATGTCTTTTTTTGGTGGTGGAACAGATATGGCAGAATTCTTCAATCTACATGGGGGAGCTGTTCTTTCTACTACTTTTGATAAGTATTGCTATGTGACTGTAAGGCATTTACCGCAGTTTTTCGATTATAAAAATCAAGTGACATACTCACGAATTGAACGTGTTGGTGATACAAATGAAATTGAGCACCCCATGGTTCGTGAGGCTATGAAAATGCTGGATATGCATGAGCTCGTTATTACCTATGATGCGGATCTTCCTGCAAGGACAGGGCTTGGAACATCTTCATCGTTTGCAGTTGGTCTTCTAAATGCATTCTATGCATTAAAAGGTAAATATGCTGGGAAGAAAAAGCTTGCTGATAACGCAATTTATCTAGAGCGAGTCCTCTGTAATGAAGCAGGGGGACTTCAGGATCAAATTGCGGCAAGTTTTGGAGGCCTTAATCGGATAGACTTTGACTCTAATGGATATCGTGTATCTCCAATTATTATTTCACCAGCGCGTAAAGAAAAGCTGAATGGCAGATTAATGCTATTCTTTACCGGCTTTTCTAGGTTTTCAGCAGAAATACAGGCGGAAACGAAGAGTCATTTACAAGAAAGAACAAAACAATTGCTGGAGATGAAGCAACTTGTGGATGAAGCAGAAATGGTTCTGGCTGATAAGAATAGAAATCTTGACGAGTTTGGCAGGCTTCTTGACTATACATGGAAGCTGAAACGTCAGACAGGTAGTAAGATTAGCACAAATGCAATAGATGAATTATATAACAAAGGTTTAAATGCCGGAGCATTAGGCGGCAAGCTTCTAGGTGCAGGTGGCGGAGGTTTTTTGCTTTTCTACGTGCCAGAGGATAGGCAGAAATTAGTAAAAAATGAGTTATCTGCTCTGTTGCATGTACCATTTCAATTTGAAAATGGTGGCACAGACATTATCTACTATGCGCCAGAAGATTATTCGCCAACGGTATAAAGATAAATTAGCACAAACAACATTGCCCGTTTTGTTTAGAGAGGAGATTGAATATGAAAGCATTAATAACAGGAATAACAGGAATGGTTGGTTCCCATCTTGCGGATTTCCTGCTTGAGAATACAAGCTGGGATATTTATGGCGTAAGTCGTTGGCGCAGTCCACTTGACAATGTAGCTCATTTACTTGAGAGAGTGAATAAAAAAGATCGACTTTTCTTTGAATATGCTGATCTGAATGATGAAATAAGTCTCATTACCGTAGTAAACAAGATAAAACCGGATTACGTTTTTCATCTTGCTGCGCAGTCTTATCCGCAAACTAGTTTTACTGCTCCTATTGATACGTTGAATACGAATATTCTTGGAACATGCAGACTCCTTGAAGCGTTCCGCCTAGCAATGGAAACTAATAAGGAATATACGCCTGTTATCCATGTTTGTGCTTCATCAGAAATTTTTGGGCGTATTCCTGCTGAGAAAAAACCAAAAGCTGGGATTCATGAAGAATGTCCATTTCATCCTGCGAGTCCTTATGCGATTTCTAAGGCTGGAACTGATCTTCTGGGTCGTTATTACGCAGAGGCTTATGGCATGACTGTGATGACTACAAGAATGTTTACGCATACTGGTCCGAGGAGGGGTGATGTGTTCCATGAGTCTACTTTTGCAAAGCAGATAGCCATGATTGAGGTAGGACTCATTGAGCCAAAGGTAACGGTTGGTAATTTGAAAAGTTTAAGAACCTATGCTGATGTTCGTGATGCTGTCCGGGCATACTATATGTTAGTTACTGTGAATCCGATTCCGGGTGAGTATTACAACATAGGTGGGTCACATACCTGTGAGGTTGAAGACACTCTGAATACTTTAATCAGCTACAGCTCAAAAAAGAATGAAATAGAAATTGTGATTGACCCAGAACGTCTACGGCCAATTGATGCAGATTTACAGATTCCGGACTGTAAAAAATTCAAAGCGCATACTGGTTGGGAACCAGAAATTCCGTTCGAAAAGACAATGCATGACCTACTAGACTACTGGCGTGAAAGAATTGGAAGAGGAGAGAGCTTCTTGACGAGGTAAAAAATCAAATGGACAAAGTATACCATGTCATACGATCTGAAGAAGCCAAGCTTGGGCGCTTTAAAGTGATTCTTGATATCGTTGATCAAGAAGGAAGTGAGTATCCATACTCTTATGTGGATCAGAAAGATAGCGTCGGTATTTTGGGGATGATAGGTAATAGATTCATCTTAATTCGTCAATATAGGCATTCAATGAATTATTATGAATACGAGATAGTAGGTGGTGGAATAGAATCGGGCGAGAAACCAGTAGAGGTTGCGTATCGGGAAATGCTTGAAGAAACGGGTTATGAAATTAAAGACATAGATGAATTAGGCGCATATTATCCATCACCAGGATCCTCAAACGAAGTCTGTTACCTATTTTCAGCGAAATGTGAAAAATTAAGTGAACCTACGCGAGAGCCACTTGAGTATATGAGCGTGGAGTTGGTTGGAGAAGAAGACTTTGTGAAAATGATAAAGAACGGTTCCTTTAGACACAGTATGGGACTGGTGGCATGGTTAAAGTATTGTATTAAGCGAGGCTATCTATGAAATTGATAGAATTTTTACAACCTGATTTTATATTTGAAAATGCAGAAGGAAGCCTTAAACAGTTGGTTCATGACGGTTGGAAACAAGTAAACATCATTTCTTCATTGGGCGGTTCAAAACGTGGAGGACACTATCATAAGTACAATAAGGAGGCTTTTTATGTTATCATAGGTTCATTTCAACTAATTGTATGGCATGCAGACCAACGGCAAGAGTACATAATCAAGACGGGAGATTTTTTCTTGATAAATGAGGATGTGTTTCACACTTTTGAATATATTGAAGACACGTGGCTAATATCCATGTATAGCAACGGGGTCGAAATGGATGACAAAGAAAAAGATATTTGGACTGAATAATAAAATCCAATAAAAAACAGTGATAATACTAAGACCTTGACTGGCTGTGAAAAAGGAGGAATTTCAAATAACTATGAATGTCACGGAAGCCTTCAAGGACAAAATACTAGTCATTACTGGCGGAACTGGAAGTTTTGGAAGCACAGTGCTCAAGCATTTTATTTCCACAGATATTGGCGAGATTCGTATTTTTTCTCGGGACGAGAAGAAGCAGGATGATATGCGGCACCATTATCAAGCACTGTATCCAGAGCATAGCCAAAAGCTAAAGTTTTTCATCGGTGATGTACGGGACTTAGCTTCCGTAAAAAGTGCTATATATGATGTAGACTATATTTTCCATGCTGCAGCCTTAAAGCAAGTACCAAGTTGTGAGTTTTTTCCTATGGAGGCAGTTAAGACTAATATCATTGGTACGGATAATGTTCTGACTGCCGCTATTGCTGAAGGCGTTAAAAAGGTCATTTGTCTTTCTACCGATAAAGCGGCGTATCCAATAAATGCTATGGGCACCAGCAAGGCCATGATGGAAAAGGTCATTGTGGCCAAAAGCCGTACGGTTTCGCCGGAGAGAACCAAAATTTGCTGTACCCGCTATGGCAACGTGCTCTGCAGTCGTGGTAGCGTAGTGCCGTTGTTTATTGAGCAAATCAAAGCAGGCAAGGATCTTACCATTACTGATCCCACCATGACCCGCTTTATCATGAGCTTGGACGAAGCAGTGAATCTGGTGCTCTTCGCCTTTAAAAATGGTATCAGTGGTGATATTCTGGTCCAAAAAGCGCCTGCCTGTACCATAGGTGTGCTGGCTCAAGCAGTCAAAGAACTTTTTGACCCAGGCAACAAGGTCTCTCTTCGTACCATTGGTATCCGCCATGGCGAAAAAATGTACGAAACCTTGCTAACGAACGAGGAATCTGCCTATGCTATCGACTTGGGTAATTTTTACCGTGTGCCCAGTGACAAGCGAGATTTGAACTATAATCTCTACATTAATGAGGGTAATGTCGAGCGCAATGTGCTGACGGAGTTTAACAGCAACAATACTCGTAGACTGGTGCTTGAAGAGGTAAAGGAGAAACTGCTCAGCCTTAACTATATCCAAGAGGAATTAGCTGCGCTTAAGCGCTAGAATTAGGTTTTACAAGGTGAAAGAATATATGAATATTTTAGTTACCGGTGCCCAGGGATTCATTGGCAAAAATCTAATTGCTACTCTAGAGGCTATTCGTGACGGAAAGGACAAAAGCCATGGGCTGACACAAGGGCTTAACATCTTGGCCTACGACTTAAATACCGATCCTGATTTGCTGGGTATTTACTGCCAAAAGGCGGATTTTGTCTGTCATCTGGCAGGAGTGAACCGTCCGAAAGACGCGGCAGAGTTTATGGAAGGTAACTTTGGCTTTACCTCTACCCTCTTGGAGACCCTAAAAAAATATGACAACAAAGCCCCCATGCTGATAACCTCATCCACGCAGGCGATGCAAAACAATCCCTATGGTCGCAGTAAGAAGGCGAGCGAGGATCTGATGTTCTCATACGGTGATGAAACCGGTGTGCCGGTATATATATATCGTCTGCCCAATGCCTTTGGAAAGTGGTCCAGGCCTAATTACAACAGTGCCATTGCTACATTCTGTCATAATATTGCAAGAGGATTGCCTATCACCATCACGGATAGGTCAACCAACCTGAATCTGGTCTATATTGATGACATAGTTACTGAAATCATTCGTGCTATTAAGGGCGAAGCAACCCGCGCCGATACGTTCTGTGAAGTGCGACCGGTGCACCGGACCACCCTAGGAGAGATTGCAGACTGGCTACATAGTTTTTCCAAATCGCGCAGTACACTACAAGTTCCGCAGTTGGATAATCCTTTGGTGAAAAAATTGTATTCTACCTATCTTTCTTTCTTACCCGAGGATGCATTTGCCTATTCTTTGAATACTCATGCAGATCATCGCGGTAGTTTCACCGAGGTATTGCGTACCACAGATAGAGGTCAGGTTTCCATTAATATTTCTAAGCCGGGGATCACCAAGGGCAATCACTGGCACCATACCAAGAATGAGAAATTTCTGGTGGTGCAAGGACAAGGGATCATCCGATTCCGAAAAATTGGGGAGGAGAAGGTGATTGAATATCCGGTTAATGGAGACGAGCTGCAGGTAGTAGACATCCCGACCGGTTATACTCACAATATTGAAAACTTAGGCAAAGATAATATGGTTACCTTGATGTGGGCAAACGAACCTTTTGATCCCCAAAAGCCGGACACTTTCTTTGAAGAGATATAGCTTATCATTAAGCTTTATCAATATATGGTAATCCATTATTCCGGTGCGTTAACTCTGAACAAATATGGATTTTACTAACAAATAGTAGCTTTTGCGGTTAGTGTTTGAGTACCTTTTGATAGGAGTACGATATGAGCAAATTACACCTGATGACCATTGTGGGCACACGCCCGGAGATTATCCGCTTGTCCGAAGTAATCAATAAGTGTGACAGGTATTTCCAGCACACCCTTGTACATACGGGACAAAATTATGATTATTCTCTGAATCAAATCTTTTTTGAAGACTTGGAGCTTCGTCAGCCGGATATCTTTTTAGGGGTGGTAGGCAAGAATTTGGGGGAAACCATAGGTAATATTATCGACAAATCCTACCAGGTTCTACTAAAATACCAGCCGGATGCTCTGTTAATACTGGGGGATACAAACTCCTGTTTGTCAGCTATTGCCGCCAAACGCTTGCACATTCCTATATTTCATATGGAAGCGGGCAACCGTTGCTTTGATGAAAATTTGCCGGAGGAAACGAATCGACGTATTGTAGATCATATTGCTGATGTAAATCTCTGTTATTCCGAGCATGCTCGGAGGTACCTCAATCGGGAAGGGAGACCGGTTGAACGCACTTATGTTACTGGTTCACCTATGGCGGAGGTGTTGACAACCCAACTGCAAAAAATCAGGGCCAGTAAGGTGTTGGAAAAATTGGAACTGGAAAGCAGGAAATACATTTTACTTTCTGCTCACAGGGAAGAAAACATTGATAACGAAAGTAATTTCTTTTCTCTTATGGAAGCTGTGAATGCCATGGCAGAAATATATGATATGCCAGTTATTTATTCTACCCATCCACGTAGCCGTAAAATGATTGAAAAGCGCAATTTTGTATTTCATCATCATGTGAAACAACTGGAACCATTTGGCTTCTCAGACTATAATCATCTGCAGATCCATGCTTTTTGTGTAGTGTCTGATTCTGGCACTTTGCCGGAAGAAAGCGCATTCTTTAGCCACATTAGTACACCATTTCCTGCCGTATGCATTCGCACGTCTACTGAGCGACCTGAAGCAATGGATAAGGGAAATTTTATCTTGGCCGGTATTACCACCAAGGAAGTATTACAGGCAGTGTCCATATCAGTTGACATGCAACAACAAGGATTTACAGGAGCAGCTGTGCCTGACTATCTAGATTTGAATGTTTCCGACAAGGTTGTAAGGATTATTCAGAGTTACACAGATATTGTGAATCGAATGGTTTGGCGGAAACAGTAGTTGTAGTTTGGTCTAATCGCAAATCTCGATCTGAAGACGGGTGGTGTCAATGTTTTGCGGGGAGGTTGAGCTGAATCTCAAATATTGGGGTTTCACTGTTATTCTACGAGGTATGAATCCGGAATAGTGACCCTGGGTGCAAAACGGCAACTCTGTTACCCAGTATTATACTTATAATGTTATTAAATTACAGAATTCACTGCTTGTATGAGTGTACAGGCAGTAATATTTTTGTTACTCATTCCTACCAAAAATTTGACGAATTTGTGGTGATCTGCTGCTCATATATTGCTGATCCAACAGAGGAATTAGCATATCGTTGTAGAACTGCCTAATGCTGTAAAGGCCTGTGGTAACGTACTTCTAGGCGTTCGCTGCTTTGTCCGAAAGGTTTTTTGTGCTATAATATGAGCTGTTAGGAGTGGGAAATGAATCTGATTGAAACTAAAGTAACTCGTAGAAGAATGAAATATGGAGCAATGCGTAAGAACACGATTACAGAGAGCGTATCAAAAGGCTATCTGTGTCCTAAATGCAAAAAATTGGTCAGTTATGTACCGGTCAGGAGACTGCGCCGCTGCGTCTATTGTAATCAGGAATTGTCCTGGGGACCGGACGAAGATAAAGCAGATTGATTATCGTGAGCCGGCTAAGTAGTGACTTCGAGGTTTCCTGTCAAGCAGACGGGGGACTTTTTTTATGAAGATGCTATTCCGGCAATAAGATTGGTGTAACGAATTTGGTAGTTGTAGTCAAAGTAGTCACTTAAAAGTGTCATTTTGTAATTGGACAATAAATATGAAGTTGGCAGGATATAGTTGACCGCGATACACTGTAATAAAAGATTTAACCAGGAGGGTTGAGAAATGAATCCCATAGCTACGATCACTATGCAAAACGGAAAGAAGATTGTTATAGAATTGTTGCCGGATATTGCTTACAACGAAGTGGCCAGCTTTATCTGGGCAGCCGAACACGGCTATTATGACAATCATACCATAGAGAGGATTGTTCCCGGTTCCTGGATAGACATGAGTTACAGAGCCTTTGGTCATGAAGAATGCAAGTACTTCCTGCCAAATCGCCTGCGCGAAAGGGATAATCTGAAGACACCGGCCTTGGGTGATCTCTGTCTCGGCTATTATTCTGATGCCGACATCTCCGGTACAGAGTATTTCTTCCCGCTCAAGACCTGTGACCATCTGATCAACAATTGTCCTGTGATCGGCCGGGTGTTAGAAGGCATGGACGAGATTTTACGCATCGCAGCAGTGCCGGTCAGGCCGGTCAAATACAAGCCCGATCTGGGAGTTGAGATCAATGTGCCACTGGAGCCGGAGATCATCAGCACGGTGACAATTGACGCCAAAGGCGTTACCTACCCCGAGCCGGAGAAGCTGCCTGATATTACTTTCCCGCCCAGTTGGGGCACCATTACAGAAGTACCGGCTACAAAATGAAACAGATCAGCTATTAGAGCATGAAGATCGCTTCTCTGATTACCTCGGCTACCGTCGGGTGCGGGAAAATCTGGGCTTTGATTTCATCCAGCGTCAGCTTCTGTTCGATCATAATACCGACTGCCACTATAAACTCGGAGGCGTAAGGGCCCATCAGCTGACAGCCTGCCAAGGTCATGCTCTCCTCGTCCAAAACCAACTTGCAGAGGCTGGCTTCGCGTTCGGTCTCCGCCTGATAACGCCCCGAATATGAGAAGGGTAGCTCGACTTTGCGATATGGTCTGCCCGCTTGCTCCAGCTCAGCTTCGGTCAGTCCGACCCAGGCCACTTCCGGGCTGGTATAGATTACGCTGGGGCAGTTCAGATAGGATACTTCGTCCTCCCGGCCCAGGATCGTGTTAACCGCCACTTCCGCCTCCCGGTACGCCGCGTGAGCCAGCATCCAGCTGCCGTTGATATCGCCCACCGCATAGACCCCGGGTACATTGGCGCGGCCCTGCGCATCGGTTCGGATGGCTCCTTTTTCCGGCGTAATGCCGAGCGCTTCCAGGCCCAGGTCAGATACCGCCGGACGGCGGCCCACTGCACAGAGCACACAATCGGCCGCCAGCTCCTGGCTGACCCCGCCCTGCTCATAGCCGACAACATCCGTGCCGACCTTTGTGACCTTGGCGCCGAGCAGGAAGCGAATACCTTTTTGCTCCAGATCCCTCAGCAGCAATTCGCTGATCTGTGGATCCGCCTCACCCGCGATCTTATTTTGCAGCTCGATCACAGTGACTTCGCTGCCGACCGTCCGATAATAACTCGCCATCTCCAACCCGATCACACCGGCGCCGATCACAACCAGATGTGACGGTATCTCCGTCAGATCCAGAATCCCGCGGTTTGTCACGACAAAGCCTGATGCCAGTGCCTCTTTAAGGCCCGGAATCGGCGGGATCGCAGGTACTGAGCCTGTGGCGATAATGAGATTGCGACCCGAGTATTTTTTATCGAAGGCGTCATGCAGGCAGAACAGATCACCGTCACGACCGCTGATTCGGGCTGCAGCCTCGATTACTTCGACACCGGACGCTTTCATCTTCTGCTTAACACCGTTAACCAGCATGCGCACGACTTTGTTCTTACGCTTGATCACCTGAGACTGGTCATACGAAGTTTCGCTTGTTTTGATGCCAAAGACCTGGCTATCCCGGGCGTGATTGTACAGTTTGGCCGAATTAAGCAACGCTTTCGACGGGATACAGCCTTCATTGAGACAGACACCGCCCAGCTTATTTTGTTCGAACAAGGCAACCTTGAGTCCTGCTTCACCGGCACGCTCGGCTGCCGTATATCCGCCCGGGCCTCCGCCTATAATTAACAGATCATATATCATTGTTTCTAAATCTCCTTCTTTATGTCTATTTATCTGCGATCATGGTTTGCTAATCGTTGCTTTGGGTATTCTGTTATCTCACGCCATTCTTTTGCACAGTATCCTGCTACCCCAGTTTTTCCCATCGCTACCAACAAACCTTAGCAACTACGGATCAGAGATCGTTAGCGAACTGCTCCTTGATGCGACCGTAACGATAGGCTCGGATCAATTCCTCGAGATCGGCGATCATGCCGTCCCACTCCCGTCCCAGGTCAGTATCGCCTTCGACCAGACGCCGCGGCATCTCCTCTACGATCTGCAGTGTCGGGGTATATGAGCCCAGATCGTTGACAATACTGTAGTCCAGGCTGTGGTGTTGTGCCAGAGCCAGATGATGGGAATTGAAGATCAGGGTATAGCCGGCAATTCCTGTCTTCGGCTGATATGCCTTGGCGATCCCGCCGTCGATCACATAGAGCTTACCATTGGCCTTGATCGGGCTCTCGCCATCTTTAATCTTGACCGGTACATGGCCGTTGATAATATGCGAAATATCCGGATCAAGACCGAATTCTGTCAATATCCGGCAAACAACTTCTTCTTGTTGGGACAGCGTGAAATAGGGATTGTAATGCTCTTTGCGGATAGCCCTGTCCTCGACAAAGAAATTTTCAAAGGTTGACATCTGACTCTTACCGAAGAGCGGTGACTTATGTCCGGACCAGAGATACCACATCAGATCTTCCGCTTGCTTCTTTTGCCTCGGCTCTGAAGTCAGGAAATAAGCATCTTGGATTAGCAGATTGAGTTGGTCCAGCAAGGCCTTGCCGCCGTATTCCTTGCCCTTGATCTTCATTGTATCGAAGCTGCCGTCTTCCCGGAGCGGGATGCAGCCGTGAAAGAGCAGATTACTATTGGCCGTTTTGTACATGCTGCCGCTGGAATAGAGGAAACGAATATGCCGCTGCAAAGGCTCTGAGTGCAGGAAGGATGCCCTGATACCGCGCATCAGATCTTTTTCCTCTTCTGTTAATTGGAGCGGATTTTTAGGATCTATGGTAGGGAAATTGGTATCCAGCAGCGGATATTCCTTATCTCCGTGCTTATAGACACCCCGCTCAAAGTCCACTTTCTTCAGCACGATCCGATCGTTCATATCATATTCGGGATGGCGCTCCAAGAGCTGACCTTCCAACTTGAACTGGATAATGGAAATCGCCTTGTGCATCCGTGCGGCATGGGTTGGATCGACTTGATCATACTCATTCTTGTCGAGAATCTTGGGCTGGAATCTGGCGCACTCGTCCTGGCCGTAGACGGCTTCGGCAAAGGATGACAAAGGCCGGAGATTCAGGTCGTAGCCGTCCTCCAAGGCATCGAAATTGTTGTAGCCGATGCCGATGCGCAGTACACTGGTCATGCAGACTTCATTGCCGGCAGCAGCGCCCATCCAGAGGATGTCGTGATTGCCCCACTGAATATCTACTACCGGGAAGTTGATCAGTTCTTCCATGATGCGGTGCGGACCCGGGCCCCGGTCGAAGATATCGCCGAGAATATGCAGGGAATTGACGCAGAGATTTTGAATCATATTGCACATGGCGATGATAAAGCTCTTGCTGGCGTCAGCTTCGATAATAAAACGGACGATACTCTCAATATAGTCCTTTTTATTTTGTTCTTCATAGCCTGTGAACAGAAGTTCCGTAATGATATCGTAGTAAAGCTGCGGCGTCTTGCGGGCAATATTTTCCCTTGAAGATTTGGTTCCGATATAGTGGCAAAGATCAACCAGACGGAAAATGACAATCCGAATCCATTCCGGTGTCAGACGATCTGATTCTTTCAAAATCTGCAGTACCCGGGTCGGATCGTAGACCAGATTCGCTAGCTGATTTTGCTCCTCAGTAGTCAGTTTATTGGCAAAAAGTTCGGAGATCTTGGTCCGGATATTTCCTGAGGCGGAGCGCAGCAGATGCACGAAGGCCTTATCCTCACCGTGCAAATCGCTGAAGAAGTATTCCGTTCCTTTGGGTAGAGCTTTTAGAGCATTGAGATGAATGATCTCGGCCGTAGCCGTCTTGATATTGGGATAATCCTTAGCTAATAATTGCAGATATTTGTCAGCATTCATGACTGCAATCTCCTTTGTTAAGTATATTCTATATTGTATCTAGTATATTCGTATTGTGCTCCAATTTTAATCTATCTGTAGCTGTTATGCCATCATGAACTGCGTCTGTTGATGGTTAATGCTGTCTATTTAGTTTAAAATAGGGCAAATGCCGGACTCGGTGCAGGACTTGGTGCCGAACCCGGTGCAGGACTTGGTGCCGGATCCGGTGCAGGACTTGGTGCCGAACCCGGGCTTCAGATATCTGCCGCTTGCGGCAATTTTTGCAGTCCGTCCGCCGCTCCGGCACGTACCGTCAGATAGCCCGTAAAAACTACTTGACCTTGGTTCTCGCAACAATCGTCCAAGTTTTCTCTTTATTGCTCTTATATGCAGAAGAAAACCCTGTAACGCACTCAGAGACCGGCTTTTATGAAATTTTGTTGAAATAAAAGCCGGAAAAAACGGAATAAATGCTAGTTTAATCCTGCGTATTGTTGCAAAGCATACTGGCTTTAATATTGCGTATTGCAGGAAAATAGCAGATATCTATACTTGCGTATCGTCTGTTTATATATTATTATGACGCCGGAGGTTATTGTTATGCTCTTTAAACGAAAGATTTACAGAAAGTTTCTGGCATGGAAAGAAGAATCCGCCGGCAAAAAAGCTCTGCTGGTAGAAGGTGCCCGCCGTGTCGGTAAATCAACTGTTGTAGAGGAATTTGCAAAAAATGAATACAGGAGCTACATTTTAATTGACTTTGCTGTTGCAGCCGGTGATGTGAAGGAATATTTCAACTTGCATCTTAATGATTTGGATACCTTCTATATGCTGCTCTCTGTCCATTACGGTGTTGAGCTGTATGAGCGCGAAAGTATTATTATTTTTGATGAGGTTCAGTTATTTCCCAAGGCAAGAGAATCTATCAAGTATCTTGTAGCTGACGGTCGCTATGATTTTATAGAAACCGGCTCGCTTATTTCAATTAAGGAAAACGTCAGAGATATTGTGATTCCCTCCGAGGAGCGGCATATCAAGATGTATCCCATGGATTTTGAGGAGTTCTGTCATGCCTTGGGTGAAGAACCGCTGATACAATATATCAGAACATGCTTTGAAAAAAAGGAGCCGCTTGAGCGAGGCATCCACAACAAAGCGATGTTGCTGTTCAAGCAATATATGCTGGTTGGAGGTATGCCGATGAGTGTTGTGGCTTTTTTGGAGAGCCGCAAAGACTTTGGCAGGTCGGATCTTGAAAAACGGGATATTCTGGAGCTTTATCGAAACGACATTATGAAAATTAATGCGCAGTACCGCTCCAAGGTTTTGGCGATTTTTGATCAGATTCCCGGCCTGTTGTCCCGGCATGAAAAAAGGGTGGTGTTCAACCGTATCGTGGAAAACTCCACCGCTGATCAATACGAAGAAACTTTCTTTTGGCTTTCCGATTCCATGATCTGTAACGAGTGCCGTCGTGTGAGCGATCCTAATGTCGGTCTGTCTCTTACGGAATCCGATACCTATATAAAATGCTATATGGGCGATACGGGACTTCTTGTCAGCCACGCCTTTGACGAAAATGAACTTTTTGAAGATGAAATTTATAAGCAGGTACTTGCGGGCAGGCTGGGTTTAAACGAAGGTATGCTCTACGAAAACGTTATTTCTCAGATACTGGCGGCGAATGGGCATCGCCTATTTTTCTACACCCAATATAATGAAGAAAAGAAGCGCAACGATATTGAAATCGACTTCATTATCTCCAATAAGAGCAAAACCAAGTACAAGATATTTCCAATTGAGGTCAAATCCGGCACGAACTATTCCGTGAAATCACTTATAAAGTTTAAAGAGAAATACAGGAGTCGAATCGGTTGCTGCTATGTCATACATACGCGAAACTTGAGTGTAAAAGATGATATCATCCGCATTCCGCCCTATATGACGATATGTCTGTAGCCATCCTGTGAATGCTTGTGCCTTTGCCTGTCACCTCCAATTTTACTAATGAACAGCTTTAAGACCTGGCGCAACTTTTATTTTTGCAGAGAGATTGGACTTATGCACTGATTTTAATCTATTTGTAAATACCTTGCCATCCTGGTTTGAGTCTGTTGATGGTTAATGCTGTCTATTTAGTTTAAAATAGGGCAAATGCCGGACTTGGTACATATTATGAAACCTAACATCATTAAGCTGAGAATACTGTTCGCCCGCTACAATCGGCTGCTGCGCTTGGCGGTGACCGGTCTGGTGATTGTTCTGGTTGTTATTACAGCCAGCCGGCAGTTCGCCGAGATCAAGCTGGACGAAATAAAGCAGGCGGCTCGGGAGCTATCCGTGCCTAGACTGTTGTGGAGTTCTCTTCTGGGGCTGGCCTGCTTCCTGATTGCAGGAGTTTATGATGTGGTTGAAGATTATTTCCATGACAGCGCACTCAGCAAACTGCAGCTGTTGTGGATCGGCTGGACCTCGCAGGCGTTCGGACGTTTCTTGGGTTTCGGCGGTCTGTCCGGCGGTGCTCTGAGGCTTAAGCTCTATCGGTGCTATCACAGTAACCGGGACAATACGATGGGCTATGCCGCACGTATTTGGGCTGCCGGGCTGACGGGGGTCTGCCTGTTTCTGATGTTGGGATTGCCTTTTGCCGCCGGTATCTATGAGCCTTTTCTGCTCCTTTTGTGCTTCTTGTTCAGCCTCTATTTGCCGTTTTACTATCTGACCGGGGTTATCAAAATCGGCCGTCTCAATATCCGGGATTCCCAGATCGGTCGGATGCCGCTGCGCGAAAAACTTAGTCTGCATCTGGTTTCTTCTCTGGAATGGCTGGGTGCTTTCGCCTTCTTTGCCTACACGATCCGACTGTTTTCGCCCGGTATCTTTTTGCCTTTACTGCTGTTCGTGTTCGTAGCTGCGACTGCCCTCGGCTATATGTCTTTCATTCCGGGCGGTTTCGGCAGTTTTGATCTTGCCGCTATCAGCATGCTGGGGATACTCGGGCTGGAGAAGGAGAAAGTCGTACTGTCGCTTTTGCTGTACCGGCTGATTTTTTTCTTCCTGCCCTTCATTCTGTTTATGTTAATCTTGGGCATCAACAGTTATCTGAGATTCCGGCGCCAGAGAATCATTGAGAGCCGTAGTTGATTTGATTGCTTGCTATATACGTGCGCACGTATTATAATGTGAGTGTCAGGAGAGTAAAGAAGATGAAGGTCAGCGAGCTGATTAAGAGGTTAAAAAAGGCAGGTTGCAAGTTAGAGAGGCACGGAAGCTTGCATGATATCTGGTACGGCCCTATCACTAATAAAATCTTCATGGTACCGCGGCATAAGAGTCAAGAGCTTCCGAAAGGTACAGAGAGCAACATATTGAAGGATGCAGGGCTGGAATAGCCCTGGGGAAGGTACAGAATGAAACATATTTATCCGGCGATTTTTGTCAAGGAAAAAGAGGGGGGGTACTCTATATATTTCCCCGATATTGAGGGCTGTTACTCTCAAGGAGACAATGTAGATGACGCCTTTGCTATGGGCAAAGACGCTCTGGCATTGTGGTTGGCTCATGCCGAAGATAAACAAATGCCCATCGCTCCGGCCTCAAAAGCAAGTGATATTACTCCTAAGGAGAATGAAACTGTTGCGCTGATCGAAGTGGATACAGATATTTATCACAAAGAGTGGGGTAATAAATCGGTGAAGAAGACCCTGACTATTCCTGCATGGCTTAATGCCAGAGCGGAAGAAGCCGGAGTAAACTTTTCCCAAACTCTGCAAGAGGCACTGAAAGATAAACTATTATCTAGCTGATAAGAAAGATATAACAAGATTTTGGCAGGTATATATTGAATATATCTGTTTCTTGCGGGCGGAAATTGTATTGTGAGGTTGACGAGATGGATTTTGAGAAACTGGGTTTGTTCTATCTGGGACGCGAAGTTGACGTAGAAACGAAAGAAAAGACAGACAATCTATTGCTGTATGATGCCAAAGACCTGACTACCCATGCCATGTGCGTGGGCATGACGGGCAGCGGTAAGACCGGTCTTTGCATCGGGCTGTTGGAAGAGGCGGCGATGGACCGCATTCCGGCTATTGTGGTCGATCCCAAAGGAGATATGACGAATCTCCTGCTGGGCTTTCCTGATATGACGGCAGCGGATTTTGAGCCCTGGGTCAGAGCGGAGGAGGCTCAGGCGAAAGGAATTTCTGTGCAGGAATATGCCGCGCAGCAGGCCGAGACCTGGCGCTCGGGTCTGGCGGGCTGGGGCATTGTACCGGAGCGCATCCGGACTATGTGGGAAACTACGGAGTTTGCACTCTATACGCCGGGCAGTTCTGCCGGCAAGCCGCTGTCCATCCTGAAGCTGCTGAACGTTCCTGCTTCACAAGTGGCAGCGGACAGTGAGCTAATGGTTGAACAGGTATCGGGCACTGCTTCCAGTCTCTTAAGTTTGATCGGAATTGAGGCCGATCCTTTGCAGTCCAGGGAACATATCCTGATTGCCAATATCTTGCATCAGAGCCGGGAACAGCAGCTGGACCTGCCCCAACTGATCGCCGCCATTCAGAATCCGCCCTTTTCACGTGTAGGAATTATGGAGCTGGAGGATTTCTTCCCGCAAAAAGAGCGTTTTGCCTTAGCTCTGCGCTTTAATAATCTCCTGGCCTCACCGCAATTTGCCGGCTGGCTGGAGGGCGAAAGCTTAGATATTGACAATCTGCTCTATACCGAGACCGGTAAACCGAAAATTTCTATTCTCTCGATTTCTCATCTCAATGACAATGAGCGAATGTTCTTCGTTTCTTTGCTGTTGAATCAGCTGGTGAACTGGATGCGCACTCAGTCCGGCACTTCCAGTCTGCGAGCGCTGTTCTACATGGATGAGATCTTTGGCTATTTCCCGCCTGTTGCCAATCCGCCCTCCAAGCAGCCATTACTGACTTTGTTGAAACAGGCCAGAGCTTATGGCCTTGGTATTGTACTGACGACACAAAATCCGGTGGATCTGGACTATAAGGCACTGGCCAATATAGGCACCTGGTTTATCGGACGTCTGCAGACTGAACGCGACAAAGTCAGACTCCTGGACGGGCTGGAGGGTGCAGCGGTTTCTTCTGGCTCCGCCTTCGACAGGCGCAGCATGGATACACTGCTGTCCGGCCTGGGAAAGCGCAGATTCCTGATGAATAATGTGCATGAGACGGAACCGATTCTCTTTGAGACCCGTTGGACTATGTCCTATCTGGCCGGTCCCCTGCTGCGCAACCAGATTCGGGAGTTGACCGCCGGCAGATATACCGCAGGTGGTATAAGTACCGCAGCTGGCACAGGCGCTGCATTCGGTATAGACGCTGCATCCGGTATAGGTGCTGCATTCGGTTTAGAGCCGGCAGATAGAGCTATCCCGGCCGCGCCAACCCCAACCCCGATTCCACCGGCCGCCTCCGCGCCAATTCCTGCTCCGCTGGTCGCTGCCCCGATCCCCACGTCAATCCCAGCCTCAACTCCAGCCCCGACCCCACCTGCCGCTACCCCGGCTCCTACCACTGCTGCGCCAGCTCAGCCGGACCACACGCCGGCTGTTACGGATAAAACTGCGGCTGACGGTTTACTGCTTACCGCCCCTGCTGCTCCTCAGGGCGTTCCTGTCTATTATTTCCGGGCGCAAGAAGAGGTGGTCTTGCAACCGGCTCTAATCGGCCTGGCCGAGGTTAATTTTGAAGATCAGAAGAAGGAGATTTCCACCAGTCGCGAGGAGAGCTGGCTCACGCTCTTGCAGGAAGGGCTGGTTACTGTCGCTTGGCAGCCGGGTGATGATCTGAAGATTCAGGAGCAAGACCTCAAAACCCGGGCACCTGAACGGGCAAGCTATGTGCCGCTGCCGGAGATTGCCCAAGAGAAAACAAGCTTTACCCAGTGGGAGCGCGATCTGAAAGATGTGATTTACCGTCGAAGCAGGCTGGAACTGTTCCACAATCCCGGCACAGGACTGGTTTCCCGGCCGGAGGAAGACCTGCGCGAATTCAAAATCCGTTTGGAGCAGGTACTGAGAGAGCAGAGAGACGAGGCAGTCCAGAAGCTGCGCGATAAATACCAGGCCCGCATCCTGCGGGCGGAAGAAAAGGTCAGAAGACAGGAACAACAGCTGTCTCGGAAAGTAGAACAAGCTGAGGATGCCAAGAGACAGACCGCTATCTCGGTCGGCGCCACCATACTCGGTGCTTTCATGGGGCGCAAGACTTTCTCCGCCTCCACCCTGGGCCGAGCGACCACCGCTGCCAGGTCTAGAAGCCGTTCACAGCGACAAGGAAGTGATGTGGGCAGAGCAGAGGAAACACTGGCTGTGTATCAGGAAGAATTGCAAGCGCTGGAAGCTGAATTAGAGCAGGAAGTCGAGCTCCTGCATCAGAAATTTGACCACCGGCAGGATGAAATTGAAACGGTCGAAATTGCACCGCGCAAGACGGATATCCGCCTGCGCGCTTTCGCTCTGGTCTGGCTGCCGGAGGGCATGTTATAAACAGCAGATATTATCTGCACCGACAGAATAGTGGGAGAAAACGAAAACGATCTCACTATTATTTAATAGACGATTACCGGATCCGGGTTCTGTGCCGACACACCGCTAGGTTATCGCTAGATTATAGATTGTAAAAATAAACTAAAACTCCAGCAGTTCTTCGATCTTGCGGATCGTATATTTTGCATCTGTTTGGGGGTGAATGTCTTTCGGATCGTACAAGCAACTGTCCAGACCGAAGTCGTTTGCCCCCTTGATATCCGAGTCGGGAGAATCGCCTACCATCAGCACAGTTGCCGGGTCGGGATTGCCTGCCAGCTTCAGCGCCGCCTCGAAGAAAGCCGCCTCGGGTTTATTTGCACCTACCGCTTCTGAAACAACAATCTGATGGGTATAAGGCATCAGCCCCGAGAGAGCAAAGCGCCGCTTCTGCACAAAGTCCACCCCATTGGTGGCAATGATGATTCGGCTGCGTTTAAATAGCTGCCGCAGCACATCTTCTACCCCGGGGAAAACGAAAGCCTGATAACTGAGATGGGTCAGAAAAGAACGATTGGCCAGTTCCGGATCCAGATCCAGTCCGGTTTCCTGAGCAAAGATCTGAAAACGCTTCGGCAGCAGTTCTTGTTTTTTGATCTTGCCCGCGGCCAGATCCCGCCAGAATTCCCGGTTAATGCGGTGATAGCTGGCCAGCAGCTCTTCCGTCATTTGATAGCCGAAATCAAATAGCATATGATCCAGAGCAACTTTCTGACTCTGATAAAAGTTAAGCAAAGTGCCGTCCGCATCCAGTAGAAATACCTGATATCGTTGTGAATTTTTACTCATGACAAACCTCATCTTTTAATATAAATTGGAGAGCTAAACTTGCCAAGGCAAGTCCAAATGCCGGCGGCACCAGTGACGAAGACACTTGCACCTGAGCACCTGGGCTCTTAACTGCTTTTACACTCACACCGGCGGTCGCGGCAGGCGGATCAGTTTTGGCGGTAGCTTTTAACTGCTGGTCTGACCTGGCCGGCTCATCGGAGAACACCACCGGCAGATGAATAATACCCTCTGCCTTCAGTTCCCGCCGCATGACCCGCGCCAGCTTATCGCCATGTGTGCGGGACAGATCAGTACAGCGCACCCTGGTCGGATCCAACCTGAAGCCGGCCCCCATTGAGGAAAAGATCGGGATACCGGCCCGCACCGCCTTCGTTATCAAAGCTACCTTGGTTTTGACGCTGTCAATCGCGTCTAGAATCAAGTCCGTGTCAGGCTGCAATGCCAGCACTTGCTCGATTTCATCAGCTGTGACGAAGGCGCTGTGAATGGTGCACTGTGCCTCGGGATTGATGTCCAGAATGCGCTCCCGGGCCAGCTCCGTTTTGGCCTGGCCCAGCGTCGAGTGCAGAGCGTAAAGCTGGCGGTTGAGATTGGACGGTTCGATCCGGTCGCCGTCAACCAGCAGGAAAGTTCCGATACCGGCTCTGGCCAAAGCCTCGGCGGCATAGGCGCCGACTCCGCCCAGACCGAAGATGGCGACTTTGGCTGCGGTCAGGCGCCGGATTCCGGCCTCGCCGTAGAGTGGCAACGAGCGGCTGAATAACGGATTATCAATCAAATTACTATTCATCAGTCAAGCTCTAGGCCTTTCTTTACTCAATTTGCGTTGACAACTAAGGTGCGAGGTGAGAGTGCAACTCATCCGCGAAGTCACAATTTTGAGCCTGTGCGCTAGCCGGAGCAAAAGATGAAGCAGCCAGCGCTGAAAGACAGGCTTCTCCCTCAATCCAGGCGTTTGAGAATTTGGCGTGCGGCATGGATGCCGGAAGCGCCCGCCTGCGACAAGCCTCTGGTAATGCCGGCACCATCGCCGATAGCGAAGAAATTCGGCAGCTCTGTTTCCAGCTCGGAAGTCAGCTGCACACGGCCGCTGTAAAATTTGACTTCCACGCCGTAGAGCAGTGTATCCGCATTGGCCGTGCCGGGTGCGAGCTTATCCAGGGCGTAGATCATCTCTATTACATTGTCGAGATGGCGCTTAGGCAGAGCCAGGCTCAGGTCGCCGGGCACGGCATCGAGCGTCGGATGCACAAAACACTTGGTCATGCGGTGGGTCGTTGTGCGCCGGCCGTAGGTCAGATCGCCAAAGCGCTGCAATAGCACACCGCCGCCCAGCATATTCGACAGAGCCGCGATATGCTTGCCATATCGATTCGGCTCGGTGAAGGGCTGAGTAAAGCGGTTTGAGACCAACAAGGCAAAATTAGTATTCTCACTGCGCAGTTTGGGATCCTCATAACTATGACCGTTGACCGTGATAATACCGTCGGTGTTTTCCGTTACCACATGGCCGTAGGGATTCATGCAGAAAGTGCGCACGATATCGTGATACTGCTTGGTCTCGTATAGGAGCTTGGCTTCGTACATGGCGTCGGTAATGTCCTTGAAGACCAGAGCCGGCAGCTCGACCCGGACACCCAGATCAACCCGATTATGTGTCAGCGAGAGACCCAGCCCCTTCGTCTGATGTGAAAACCATTCGGCACCGGCGCGCCCCGGCGCGGCGACCAGATACTTGCCCTGAAAGTCACCGGCTGTAGTCTCCAGCACATAGCCGACGACTGTTTCGGGAGATATGGCAGAAGACGGCGGGCCCTGTTGCTGCGGATGGATTCCGTCACCATGTTTTTTCTCTGTTACCTGTATAGTTGAACCCCGGTGCTGTGGATGGATATTTTCCACCTTAGTCCGGCAAAAAAGATCAACCCTCTTTTCCAGCCAGGCCGACTGGCGCAGCAGAATTTCCCGATTCCTCTCCGTGCCGATGTGTTTGCACTCGGCATCGAGGAGATAAATATCACAGCCGAGAGCTTTGCGGCGCACTTCTTCCGCCGCCGGTGTTCTCGTCGAATAAACTTCATCCGGCGCTCCGAACTCCTGATTGATCCGATCCACCTCATAGATCAGATCCATAACCTGCTTGGCCGGTAGATAATCGGTTAGCCAGCCACCGAATTCTGTGGTGAAATTGAACTTGCCATCGGAAAAAGCGCCTGCCCCGCCGAAGCCGCGCATAATATCACAAGTAGGGCAATGCATACAGCTGGCACTCTGCCCGGCGATGATCGGACATTTCCTGTCCGCAATCGGTTCGCCCTGTTCCAGCAGCGCTATTTTCAGTTCCGGCCGCTTGCGAACCAGCTCCATAGCTGTAAAAATCCCCGCCAGTCCCGCACCAAGCACTAAGACATCATACTTTTTCATGCCCACCAAATCCTTTCCAACTATAAAAGCAGATAACTGCTACTCACATCATAATCTTAGCAGAACTACTTCACGGTTGTAATTATTAAACATTGACTATAAGATCTGCCATGCTCCCAATCACTGACTTCAATCTTTTTATTATTCTGGAAATGAAAATTGTCCGAAAGTTGGACCATAAATCGTTCAGACTGTTACAATCTGCTAATATAGTAAGAAAGTGACGAAGGCGCGCAATATCCGGGCGTCATTTCCAGATAAGGGGGGGCATATGCCGATCATTGATCTGAATGCAGCATTGGAACTGAATAAGATCTCCCAGGGAGCGGTCTATATTAATGACTATCCCGTGATTAGGACGGGCAAGAGATCCGATTTCATGATCGGTAATTTCATCAATCAGGATCAGGAAGTTGAGTTTAGGATCTGGGAGCCGGAGATCTTTAAGCCCGTGGTTGATAACGGTCCCGGAATCTACGATGCGGAAGTTGTAGGCAATAGCTTCAATGACAAGGTTTATCTGACCGTCCGTTCTATAGCGCCTTCACTGAGCCGGAATATTAAAAAGAGCGACTTCCTGAGCTCAATTCCCCGGATCATCCTGGATGCGAACTGGCAGCGGGTTCGGGAGCGGCTATCGCGGATCGGTGTCAGCGCTGACTGCTGGGCTTTGATTGATGATGTAATTAATGATCCGGCTCTCAACGGCCGTTTCCAGACGGAGGGCGCCGCGATTAGGCATCATGATAATCTCATCGGCGGTCTGCTGCATCATACGACTAAGATGCTCCGCATTCTGGCCGCTTTACTCGAAAATAATCCCGAGCTGCTTCCCAGTGCCGATCTGCTCTGCTTTGCCACTGTCGTGCACGATATCGGCAAAGTCTTCGAATACGATAATTTGGAAGTAGCTTCTTACTGGTATTCCTCACATCGGGTCAGAGGTATCGAATATCTGACCGGATTTGCTGATCGCATTATCAGCCAATACAACGAAGACTTCTATCGCCAGGTACAGTCCGTCATAGCAGGTCACCACGGCGAATATGGCGACCGCCCGACTACCGTCGCCGCCGCTATCATCCATTATATTGACACTCTGGAGAGCCAGACCACCCGCTTGATTCAGGAGCTGCAGGCATCCGAAGATGGCCGGCTGTACGACCGCGATTGGGGTTTCCTACAAGGATTGCCCTTAGGAGAGAAGTGAATAAGATCAGGAGTCAAATAGAAGATAGGCTTCGCCAATCGACCCATATGCATTGGATTATTGTTGCTGCGGTAATGTTTACCCTGGTTGCTATGTGGGGTGCAACCTACAATTCCTACAGTCTCTTTGTCACGCCTGTACAGGAATCATTGCAGGTATCGCGCTCAGATATTGTTTTGGGTGTAACTGTCAAGGGTATCGGCAGTATCCTGGGTTCTTATCTGTGTGCTCTTCTGCTGAATAAAATACCTGTTATGAAATTGCTGCGCCTGTGTGCGCTCCTGCTTGTGGGTAATATTGTCTCACTCAGTTTCGTGCAGAATTTATGGCAGTATTATGCCGTGCTCTTTATCCAGGCGGTTTTGACCGTTGTCGGGGGTTTCATTCCACTATCCATCATAATTCACAATTGGTTTGAGAAACGTTCTGCACTGGCTATCGGCCTGGCTTTTACCGGCACCGGACTGGGGGGTGCGATTTTCAACTGGCTGGGCGGCATCTGGATACCGTCGATGGGCTGGCGACGGACGATGTTCCTATTCGGAATTATTAATTTATTTGTCTTTCTGATCACACTATTTCTGATTATTCGTGCTACACCTTATGAGCTGGGCTTGCGTCCCTATGGTGCTTCCGACCACTCCGATATCACTGAAGCTGTCGGTGAAATGCAAGGCATCGAAGTCAGAGAAGCTTTTAGATCTGTCCGCTTCTGGGTCTTTATGAGCGCGGTCTTCCTGATGGGGATTGCAACTAATAGCTTGTTCAATAATATCTCGCCGCATCTGATTGATACGGGCTATTCTTTGTCACTGGCAGCCAAGATCACTTCAGCCCTGATGTTATTTTTGATGATCGGCAAGGCTTTGATCGGCTATCTCTTTGATCTGCTTGGTCTCCGTAGGGGAGCTTTGCTCTGTACGCTATCAATTTCACTAGGTATCTTCAGTGCGATTATGATCAACAATCGTATCTTTATTCTGACTTTAGTTGTTGGAGCGGGGATTGGACTATCCTTTAACTCAATTGCCTATCCTGTTTTCTCACTGCATCTGTTCGGCCCGAAGAACTATGCCCGCTTCTCCTCTTTTTTGCAGATTGCTCACGGTTTTGCCACGATTTTGAATCCGATTATTGTCAGCATCATCTTCCAGCGCAGCCATAGTTATGTTCCGGCTTTCTGGATTTTCTTTATTATTTCCTGTCTGGTGGCTATTACCTGGTTATTTGTTCTGCCTAGTCAGAACAAAGAGCCGTTCTGAGTAGGAGAGCAAGGTGGGGCAAAATTCGCTTAGCAAAAAATTAAGCCACCGTCTGCCCATGCACTGGGTTACAGTCGGTGCCATCTTATTTGGTTTGGCTGCTTTCTGGGGTTCAACTTACAATTCGTACAGTCTCTTTATGACGCCGATCCAAGAGTCCTTGCAGGTTACCCGGGCGGAAATAGTCTTGGGCATAACAGTTAGGGGTGTCGGCGATATCCTCGGCACCTATTTGTGTTCATTGCTGTTGCGGTATATTCCGGTAATGAGGCTGATCCGTCTGAACTTGTTGTTTCTGGTCGCCAGTATGGTTTCTCTGAGTTTTGTCCAGACTCTGACCCAATATTATATTGTGATTTTTATCCAGGCCACACTGCTCTGTATCGGTGGCTATATCCCGCTCTCGATTGTGATTCATAATTGGTTCCGGAAGCGCTCCTCTTTCGCGATCGGTATCGCTTTTACCGGTTCCGGTCTGGGGGGTACGATCTACAACTGGTTGGGCGGCATCTGGATTCCGGCCTTCGGCTGGCGTTATACCATGTTATTATTTGCTCTGATTACGCTGGCAGTATCCTTCCTGACTTTGTTCCTGATTGTCAGACCCACACCGTCCGAATTCGGGCTGAAACCCTATGGAGCGATGGAAAATGCGCAGGAGAATGAGGAACAGCTCCGGACTGAAGGAGTGGAAGTCAAAGACGCCGTGCGCACGGCGTCTTTCTGGGTTTTTATTTTGGCAATTTTCTTGATGAGCTTGGCCAACGATACGCTCTTCAGCAATCTTCCGCCGCATCTGATTGATGTCGGCTATCAATTGTCCGAAGCAGCAAAAATATCTTCCGCCGTGATGGTCTTCCTGACTATCGCCAAACCACTGATGGGCTATCTTTATGATGTTCTAGGGCTTAAGATTACATCCATTCTGAGTTCTCTGTTTACTATGGTCGGTCTTTTTAGTGCCATTATGATCAGCAATAGAGTCTTCGCAATACCTTTGGCAGTCTGCACCGGCATTGGCCTGGCTTTTTCTTCCGTGGCCTTTTCGATCCTTGTCCGCAGTATGTATGGACCTAAAAACTATGCCAAGTTCAGCTCATACCTGCAAATGACCTATGGTATTTCTTCTATCGTGGCACCGGTCATCGTCAGCTTCATCTATAACGAAACGCACAGCTATGTTTTCGCCTTCCGGCTGTTACTGATATTCACCATCATTGCCGCGGTCGTATTCTTCTTTGTTTTGCCCAAGCGGGGTCAATCACCTTACTAGCGGTCGGCTAGCTGGGCAAAGATCTTCTCCAGCGATGCTTTGGCGTCGCCCAGGAGAAGAGCAACCTTGTCTGCGCTCTCGTCATAGAGCGGATTGTCTACTCCGGCATAACCGGGCTGGCGGTCGAAGTTCATTATGATTAAATGCTTGGCATCCTCGACAGAGAGGATCGGCATGCCGTAGATGGGTGTGCCTTCGGCAGTATTGGCTGCCGGATTGACGACATCGTTGGCACCGATGATGATTGCCAGATCAGCATCCTTGAATTGGTCATTGATCTCGTCCATTTCGCGCAGTTTGTCGTAGGGAATATCCACTTCAGCCAGCAGTACATTCATATGTCCCGGCATGCGCCCTGCCACCGGATGGATGGCGAAGTCGACTTCCGCGCCTTGACTTTCGAGCAGGAGCATCAGCTGTTTGACCTGCTCTTGCGCCTGGGATAGGGCCATGCCGTAACCGGGAACTATGATTACGCGGCGAGCCTCCATGAGCCAGTCCAGATGGAGATCTTCCTTTGCCACAGGTGCGATAGGGGTTTCCTGGGCGTCTTCGTCGGCCAATTCAACTTCAGCATCATCTGCCTGTTTTGTTTCTGCTGCTTCCTGGGCTACCTTTTTCATAGTGGGAGTAGATGTTTTGCCCAGGAGGATGTCCGCCAATTTGCGATTCATGGCGCGGCACATGATCTGGGTTAGCAAGAGACCGGAAGCTCCGACAATACCGCCGACAGCTACCAGTAGGGGGTCAGAGATCGCCAGGCCGGCAATACCGCCGGCAACGCCCGAGAAGGAATTGAGCAAAGAGATGGTTATGGGCATATCGGCGCCACCGACACGGATGGAGAAGATAATGCCGAAAGCGCCGGAGATGATGGCTGATAGCAGAATCAGGAATATCTTGGCTGCTCCGCTCGCAAAAGCGGGATGAACAAAGAGAATGGCACTGACAAATCCCAGCAGTGCTGTGGAAATGGTCCAGAACTGATGCCCTTTGAGTACAACAGGTTTTTGCGTGAAAACCTGGTGGAGCTTGCCGGCTGCTACAATGGAGCCGGTCAGGGTCAATGAGCCGACATAGATGGCTAGACCGGAGGTAATTAACGAGAAGGGATCTTCACCGCCGGGATTGATCAAAGTCAGGGCGCCGGCGATCATAGAGGCACCACCGCCGAAACCGTTGAGCAGTCCGACTAGCTGGGGCATCTGGAGCATGGTAACCTTGCGCGAGATGATCAGACCAAGAATAGTGCCGATCAACATGGCGACCCAGAGGTCAATCACTGAGAAGATATCGAAAGCCCACAAGGTAAATGCGATCGCCAGGGCCATGGATACTGAACCCAGGAGATTGCCGGCTACGGCGCGGTTGACCTTGCTCATCATGGAAATACCGATCAGAACCGTGATCGCCAATAATCCTGCCAGAATCAGATAGGGAATCTGCTTGTCGGGATCCATATGGGGTATGATATTGACTGTGCTGCTTTTGTGCCATGACAGCGACTGAAATAAGAGAATTTAACATTAGTCCTGACCTCCGGGTTTATCGGTCCTGTCAGCAGATTCGCTGTGGAACATGCGCAGCATCCGGTCTGTGACGGCAAATCCGCCTACTACGTTTAACATAGCCAAGATAATGGCGACATAGCCAAAAATCCTGGCTATCCAGTTGACGCCCGGTTCACCCAAAGTACCGGTAGCTGCTGTCGCCGCTAAACAGCCTAAGATTGTGACGCCGGAGAAAGCGTTCATACCAGACATCAAAGGCGTGTGCAATAGACTCGGCACGCGGTTGATAATCTTGTATCCGACCAGAGCGGATACCACAAAAATAGCCAATAAGACAAATTGAATCGCAGACAATTTTCACCTCACAAAAAATAAAATGCCACCGGCTGAAGTGCCGGTGGCAATATTGGTCAGACTATAGACCCATCGCCTCGCGGGCGCCTTGATGAACAATCTCACCGTCATGGGTGGTCAAGATTGAAGCGATGATTTCATCACTGAAGTCGAGCACGATCTCGCCGTCCCGGCAGAGATAATGCACCAGATTATAGACATTATGGGCAAACATCCAGGTGGCACTCTGCGGCAGATGCCCGGGCAGATTTTTAATGCCGATCAAAGTGACACCATGTTTGACTTCCACGGCGCCCGGCGGGGTGATTTCACAATTACCGCCCTGGTCGATCGAGATGTCAACAATAGCTGAACCGGGCTTCATTCTCTTGACCATATCTTCGGTGACCAGAATAGGGGCGACTTTGCCGGGAACTAGGGCTGAGAGGAAAACGATGTCCATCTGCTCAAGCTGTGGTGCCAGCAATCCGCGCTCCTCTGCCAGGCGCTCTTCAGAGAGCTGCAGAGCGTAGCCGCCTTCACCGACAGCCTCTTCACTGGGTACCCCGGTCTCGACTATCTTGGCGCCCAAAGACTGAGCTTGAGTTACAGCATCCGGTCTGATGTCTGCGGCATAGGTTATGGCGCCCAGTCTCTTGGCTGTAGCCAAGGCTTGCAAACCTCCGACGCCGGCACCAATGATCAGGGCATTGATCGGCTTGACCATGCCGACTGCCGAAAAGATTTGCGGCACGAATTTGGGCAGGGCGTTGGCCGCCAGCAGTATGCCTTTGTAGCCGGCGCAAGTGGACATTGAAGTCAGAGCGTCCATGTTTTGGGCGCGGGAGATACGTGGTATAGCGTCTAAGGTCAGGGCAGTGATGCCGTTTTCCGCCAGTTTCCGCACCATTCCATGGTTGACGGGTGAAGCAGGATGAATAAAGGTGATTAGGATCTGTCCCCGATGCATCAGGTCTGCTTCATTTTTACCATAATCGGCATTGAACTGCGGCTCTTTGACCTTGAGGATGATCTCTGCCCGGTCGAAGACTTCTTTGGCTGTATCTACGAGTTCCGCGCCGGCTTCCTGATATTCCGGATCATGATAAAAAGAACCTGTACCGGCTCCTTTCTCCACTAGGACTTGTAATCCGTCCGTAACCATTTTTTTAACTGTTTCCGGTGTTGCAGACACACGCTGCTCACCGGGCATAATTTCTTTAGGAATACCAACGATCATAATCTACCTCCAAATATGAATCTATGATTACATATCGTAACATTAATTAATGTTATTAGCAATGATTTACTCCTGAAAAACACTGATTTTTTGACATTATACAAAAATACAACAATTTTTATGCATTATGAATAACCGGAAAAGATTTGAATTAAAATCATTACCGATGAAAAAAGCTAATAATTCACTTACGAATAGAAAGTTAAAATGAAAATTAGTTACTTCATATAAACCATTTTAGTCAGAACAGAAGATCTTGTAAAATGGTCAGTCTTCTGTAGCTAATTAATAACTATGTACATTATATATAAATATTATCTGCCCGCTATCTGTCCGCTGCAGTTTTGCCCTTTTCCCGCGGCAGTACCAGATAAAACAGGAAGAAGCAGAGGGCCATAGGTATGAGCATGGCTATAAAATGTGGCCGGTAGCTGCCGGTCAGATCGAAGATGGTATTGCCGATAATGGGCGTAAAGGTCATGCCGATATTATAAAAAGATACAAAGAGGCTATTGACTTTAGAATAATCTTCCGGTCGGAAAATTCCTCGCGCTACCAAAGGTGGCGAGACTGTGCCGGCCGGGCTGCCCAGGAGGTTGCCGAATGCCAGAGGCACCAACGCCCAGGTATAGTGTGCCAGGCAGAGCGCCCCCAGGCCTGTGAAAGCGGCAAAAATAGCCAGCAGCGTTGCGAAGCGAACTGAGGTACGGTCATAGATCAGGCCGAGAAAAACTTTTCCTACGGCCAGTAGCCCCATGGACATAGCCATAACATTGGCGGCGTAATAGGAAGAATAACCAAGATCACGGAAATAAGGCGTCACGAAGTTGATAATGCTGTAGCCGGCAACTCCATTGCAGAGAAAAGCCAGGGCCAGCAGCCAGAACTTGCGATCGGCAGCCACTCCTTTGCCCGTGGTTAAGTATTCATTGACCACATCAGCCACTTCTACTGCAGGGGAGGTTCCGAGTGCGTCAGAGGCTGATGCCTTGTCAGCTAATGCGGTGGTTGTAGTTGCCGTGGATACTGTTTTTCCGGCTTCGGCAGCAATCACGCCATTCAGATCAGAAGATATTGTTCCCGCCGTTTCTTCTATACCTGATTCAAAAACAGCACTGCCGGCCGGATGCGGCGGCAGGCGGAGAACGAAGAAGCCGATCGGCACCACGAAGACGAACATGAGCAGCGTCAGAAAGCCAAAAGCGTGCCGCCAGCTCAGGGATTCGATAATAACATTGACCAGTGGATTGAGGACCATACCGCCGATACCGCTGCCCATGAAAGTAATTCCCAGCGCCAGACCTATATCGCGGTCAAACCAGCTATTGAGCAAGGCGGAAACCGGCACCATCGTAATGAAGCATTGCGCGATCCCGACCAGGAGCGAAATCGCATACAGTTGCCAGAGATGATTGACGAAAGCAAAGCCGAGATAGAACAGTGGCGTCAGGATGGCGAAAATCCTGAACAGACGGATCAGGCCATATCTATCTATCAGGCGGCTGATGATCAGATTGACGAAGATTGTAGTCACCAGGATCAGAGTCTGAGCCAGTGAGAAACTCTGCCGGCTGATTCCCAGCCCCTCTGTTACCGGGATGGTAAAGATCGTAAAAACATTGTAAATGATGCCGACGGTCAGAGCCATCACAAAAAAGCAGGAGACTACAATCACCCACTTATTGAAGCCTTTCTTCCGCTGTGTACTCAAATCCTTTTCACTCCTTTGTCGAAGACAGTCCGTCTGTCGAAGACAGTCCGCCGTCCGTAATTACAAACGTCCGGCCAAATGAAGCGGCAAAATGAAGTCCCATAGCAACCGCCAAGCGTAATAATTTATCTGCCTGACGCCTTCGTCTGTCTCCTACTATAACAAAATGCCGAATTGTGAGGGCGGACTTTTTCCTCTATCATAAAAGCAGCTAGTGTTTTACGTGCGTGAGTGTTATGTAAACAGTTAGTTGAGCGCGGCTAGAACAACCGGCGTACTTCACGAGTGTGGACGATTGCGCCGAGTACTTTTCCTCTATCATAGAGAGGAAGAGTGTTATCGTAGAGAGGAGGATCAGATGGTGGATACTTTGCGCTGGTCGGAGGGGCGGCTTAGTCTGCTCGATCAAAGAGAGCTGCCCGCCAGGATCAGCTATCTCGAATATGACACCGTTGACGGTGTGTACGAAGCGATTCGCGATATGGTAGTGCGCGGCGCGCCGGCGATCGGAGTTGCCGCCGCCTACGGTATGGTGCTGGCAGCCCGGGAACTTCTGACGGCGGATGGTAAAGCCGAATTCCCTATCGATACACAGGATGAGATCATCTCGGTCCCAGCTTCAGATCTGAGCGAGTGCTTCTCTAATGGTCGAATTTGTAGTCCAACAGAAGAAAGTCCAGGTAAAACAAAGAGGGTTCCTTCTCCTGCCATCATGCCTGACAAAACCAATACCCGTATCACCGCCGGAGATTTCTTGACCGCTTTTGCACAACGAGCCGACTATCTGATCTCGGCCCGCCCCACAGCTGTCAATCTGGAATGGGCCGTTTCACGCATGTTGGCTGCGGCTCGCCGTTGTTTAGAGCATGACTTATCAGTATTTGTCGAAGGCGCCATGCTGGCGCAACTGTTCTCCTGTCTGGAATGTGAAGCCGCTCTAATCCAAGAGGAAGATCTTAATACCAATCGAGCGATCGGCGAGCATCTCCTGAGTTTGCTGGAACCCGGCGACGGTGTTCTGACACATTGCAATGCCGGTGCACTGGCCACTACTGGCTATGGTACGGCTACCGCTCCCTTCTATCTGGCGCTGGAGCGGGGCATTCCGCTCCGCATCTATGTCGATGAGACCAGACCCCGCCAGCAGGGAGCACGATTAACAGCTTTTGAACTGCAGCAGGCCGGTGCGGATCTCGTCCTGATCTGTGACAATATGGCCGCCAGTGTGATGAGCCAGGGCAAGATCCAAGCCTGCATCACCGGCTGCGACCGAGTCGCCGCCAATGGCGATACCGCAAATAAAATCGGCACCCTGGGAGTTGCCATTCTGGCCCGCCACTTCGGCATCCCCTTCTATATTGCCGCACCGACCTCGACCATAGATCTGTCCTGCCCGACCGGGGCGGACATTCCCATCGAAGAGCGCAGCGCTGATGAAATCAGGCTGATCAATGGCGATTATATCTGCCCACCGGAGGTTCCGGTCTACAATCCCGGCTTCGATGTAACACCCGCTGACCTGATCACAGCAATCGTAACCGAACACGGTATAATCTACCCGCCCTTTACAGGCAAGCTGTAGAGTTGATCTGTAATATTGAAATGATAAGATAAAACTGATAGACAATTGACTCAAAGAATAAGTCAATGCTTGAATCAGAATATGGAGAATTTATGAATATTCGACCCGAAATCAAGATAATGTTAGATGACTACTATTATCAGATTCATGTTAACGATTTCAGCAGTTTTATTAGGAGTGATTTCCGTGATGATCAATTATTTGATCTATCTGAAGAACGTGCAAATAAGAATAAGGAGATAAGTAATGCTGCACTAATTCAAATAAATTCTGTGAAAGATTTGGCAGATATTTCTTTTGCAGAAAGAATAATTTTAGATATTGCTGCCGATTTTTTTCAGTATATTATTCGTAATGCTAGGAATTATTGGTATAAATTTGATATTACCCATAACACAACCCCTCTGCCTTATGTAATAAAAAAATTAGAGAACTATTCATTTAATAATTCAAACGATCAGGATTATTATCTCATGCTGCTTAATCAATTCCCCATGAAATTAAATTTAATGATTGCTAAGTTGCAAGAGCAGGAAAAAAGAGGAATCTTATTGCCAGCGGAGCAAGTTCAGATTTGCATAAGCTTAATAAAGAGCCTGATACAGAAAGAAGATAGCAAGCTTAAACCTTGGCTGCGTTCGAATGTTAAACTGGATTTTTCTGCTAGGTATCGTCTTAATATAGAAGAAGCAATAACAGATCTAAATTTGTCTCTAAAATATATTCTGGACTTTTTAAGTTACTCATATAACCAAACCAAGCGAGAAGTGGCACCTGGTTTATGCAATATTCGTGGTGGTTTAGATTATTACTATGATCAGATTCTAACCTATACATCTTATCCAGAATCCGCAAATAATTTGCATGAAATAGGTCTTCGCGAACTTCGTAAAACAAAAGACACTATGCAAGCTATAATCCATGCTTTGGGATTTGATATGGATTTAATAAGCTTCAACCAATATCTAGAAACGGAAAGGCTATATTTTGATAATAGTGCACAACAACTTCAAGCGCGATATGATCAGATCTTAGAGAAAATTAAACCCAGGATGAATAGATATTTCATCAGACATCCCAAAGCTGGTTGTCGATCCCAAGCAATGCCAAAAGAGAGTGAGTCTACGACTTCCTGGGGATATTACTCTGTTCCTATAGGCGACGAAAAAGAAGGAGTATTTTATTTTAGTGCAGCAGAATTATCGGAAAGGTCACAGATTAGAACTGCTGCGATTGTAAGCCATGAATTATTACCTGGCCACCATTTTCAAATGAATTTGATCGCTGAAGATATGTCTTTACCAGCTATCAGTAGAGAGCATTTTAACACGGCATTTGCTGATGGCTGGGCAGAATATGCTGCGGATCTAGCTAATGAAATGGGCGTGTATAGTCTTTTTGATCTATACGGAAGATACATTTGGGATCTTGTACTGTGTAGCAGATTGGTGGTTGATACTGGGCTTAATGCCCTTCATTGGAGCATAGAAGAAGCTAGAGAATTTATGCGCAAGCACACCTTTCTAACCGAACGAGAGATCTTCACGGAAACAATGCGCTATTCCGTTGATATGCCGGGTCAAGCTCTTGCCTATAAATATGGGAGTTTGAAAATGCGAGAATTTCGAACAAAAGCTGAGAGTAACTTAGACAGTAATTTTGATATTAAGCAATATCATGATCATTTACTAAGATATGGATCTATACCTTTGAATATTGCTGAGC
>JBMNTB010000013.1:0-46807 GCA_050945515.1 Saccharofermentanales bacterium | reverse complement strand
GACCTGATTCTCGTTTCCTGTTATTATGTAAGTGGCTCAATGCTCTCCCTCCTTGTTTGGTTGCTCACTTACATGGTAATGGATTGCGGAGAGCCTTTCTATTTCACTTCATATTACAAGTCGCCCAAGTCTTTTGATGTATGTCGGACACTTGACCACAAAATTTGTTGGTGCTACAATGGCTCAATCGAATATTGGGAACAGGTCATGGAAGTTGGGTGTGAATCCCGCGCAAGACCGTTGCTGTAATTCGCTAAAACCTTCGGATAAACGCCACTGGAGCAATCCGGGAAGGCATCCGCAAGGAGCATCCCTGAGGGGATGCAGGCGATAAGCCAGAATACTTGCCTAGTTCCCTGCCGTACGCAATGCGGTGTATTCAGCTCTGCGCGTCTCCAGAGCAATGGATTTTAGTGAAAGATCTAATTTTAGAGCATTTTCACTGTTGTTATTGCTTGTAACGCCCGTTCGCAGAGTTGGATGCGAACGGGTTTTTGTATTGTCGTCACCCATACGCGATTTCCGTATGGAGACAATAAATAAAAATGAACAAAAATGGAGGAAAAAATGATGAAACAGTATAAAAATTTTCTGGTCATCGCACTGGCACTAACCTTTGTCTTGTCTCTTGCCGCCTGCGGCAAGTCTGAGAAGCCCACATCGACCGACACTCCCGAGGACACCACAGCAAACGCACTTGAGTCCGCTCCGACTGCTGAGGCCATGAAGCCTGTGCTGTTGGTGGTAAGTTTCGGCACCAGTTATAACGACAGTAGGGATATTACCATCGGAGCAATTGAAAATGCGCTTGCGGACGCCTACCCTGATTATGAGGTGCGCCGCGCGTTTACAAGTCAGATCATAATCGACATTCTGAAAGAGCGCGAGAAGCTGGAAATCGATAATGTAACTGAGGCCATGGATCGCCTCGTCGCCGACGGCGTGAAGGATGTTGTCATCCAACCCACCCATGTGATGAACGGCTACGAATACGACGATGTGATCGCCGAGGTCACACCATATAAAGATAAATTCGATAGTTTCAAGATCGGCGAGCCGCTCCTTATTTCGGATCAGGATTATAGCGACGTCATTTCCGCCATCACCACACAGACCGCCGCTTATGATGCGGACGGCACAGCCATCGTGTTCATGGGACACGGCACCGAACATGAAGCCAATGCCACCTACACTAAGCTGCAGCAGAAGCTTATTGACGCAGGTCATAAAAACTACTTCGTCGGCACCGTAGAAGCTGAGCCGGCTGTAGAGGATGTGCTGGATATGGTTAAGGCCAGCGGCGCTAAAAAGGTCGTACTTCTGCCTCTGATGATCGTTGCGGGTGACCATGCCAACAACGATATGGCGGGCGACGAAGAGGATTCCTGGAAATCCGTCTTTGAGGCTAATGGTTTTGAGGTGAAATGTGTCCTTGAGGGCTTGGGCCAGAACACCGCAATTCAACAGATCTTTATCAAGCATGTAAAAGCTGCCATAGAGCAGTAAAAAAGTCTTAATTCGAATTTTGCGCGCGTCGTGGAAACAATTTTAGTTTCACTGCGACGCGCGCACAGCATGTATAACGTAAAGGAAAAACCGTATGAAAAAATGGATAAAGATTTTTCTCGGACCTCTGCTAGTCACGTTGCTTCTTGTCGGTTGCACAACACAAGGCGCTCCAACCTCCAAGCCGTTGTCATCGACTTTAGAAACACCGGCCGGTACTACTGCGCAGGAGACTGCTGCGATGCCGGAGCCGCAGCCCATCTATGCCGGACAGATCAAAGAAGGAACCTACGCCATCAATGTTTTATCGAGTTCCTCAATGTTTCGTGTCGTAGACGCGCAGCTTACAGTCGCGGATGGAGCAATGACCTGCATAATGACCATGAGTGGTAAGGGCTACGGCAAACTCTATATGGGTACCGGCGAAGAGGCGCTTGCCGATACAGAAGATCATATGATTCCGTCCGTCATTAACGCCGATGGAGCTGTGACCTTTGAAGTGCCGGTAGAAGCGCTCGACATGGACATAGACTGCGCCGCGTGGAGTATAAGAAAGGAATCGTGGTACGATCGGGTACTGGTGTTCCAATCCGCTCAGATTCCCGCAGAAGCGATCATATCGGAATAAACCATGGGAAAAGTACGGTTGCCATAAGTTAGCCGCATTTGATCGAATTCACGTTGGAATTTGATTCCGATACTCTAAAACTGCAAAAAGAGGCGTATTGGTAATATATATTCTCATTTGGAACTTCCCGTTCTCACCTTGATTCTTACGGACGCTGCTTTAGCCATAAAGCGACGTGGAAAATGTACTAAAAAAGGATAAATAAAATGAATTGGAAACGGGTTTTATCCCTTGCACTTTGTGCACTGTTTCTTTTTTTTATAGTAGGTTGTACCGAAAGTGCGCAGGTGAGCAACAGAGATCTAGGCAACGGCTGGGAAATAGAGAGCAGTATGCCACTTCAATACGCCACGCAATTTTCCGTCGACTATTATGCGGGCGGCTACAAACTCATCTGTCTGTCCGATAATAGTCGGTTTTTGATCGTTCCGGAGGATGCAGAAGCACCTGCAGGCATCGATAAAGATATTATGATTTTGCATCAGCCTATCCAGAATATTTACCTTGTTGCGACCTCAGCCATGTGCCTGTTTGATGCGCTGGATGCGCTGGACGCAATCAGTTTATCCGGTACGAAGGCTGAGAATTGGTACAGCGAGAATGCCCGCTCGGCAATGGAAAACGGCAAAATTCTTTATGCCGGAAAATACAGCGAGCCCGATTACGAGTTGATTTTGTCGAGTGGCTGCGAGTTAGCCATTGAATCCACAATGATCTCCCATGCTCCGGAAGTAAAAGAGAAGCTTCTTGATTTGGGCATCTCTGTACTGATTGACCAATCGAGTTACGAAAAACATCCCTTGGGCAGGACGGAATGGATCAAGTTCTACGCCGCTCTTCTCAATAAGGAAAGTGAAGCTGGGGACCTTTTTGCGGACCAGGTTGGATTTCTGAACGAAGCCGCCGCACAAGAGAACACAGGAAAGACAGTAGCATTTTTCTATATCAGTACCTCTGGCTACGCCGTAGCGCGGAAATCCGGCGATTACGTCACCAAGATGATTGAGCTGGCAGGTGGCAACTATATTTTCAGCGATCTCGGTGACCCCGAAACCGCCACTTCTATGGTCACGCTGGAAATGGAGAAATTTTATGCGACCGCTAAGGACGCGGACTTCATTATCTACAATAGCACTATTGCCGGTGAACTAAAAAACTTAGATGAGCTGATAGCTAAAAACGAGCTGCTCAGGGATTTTAAAGCAGTACAAAATGGGAATGTTTGGTGTACCAATCAAAACCTATTTCAGGAAACGACACAGCTAGGACGGATGATTTTTGATATCAATAGGATGCTTGTACAAGACGACCCCACTGTTACGAAGCTTGACTTCTTGTATAAGCTCCAGTAGAGAAAGGAACCGCATGGAAAGCATCGAAATTAAGCGACGCGCAAGAATTTGGATCGTTTTTATTGCGCTGCTTGCAGCGTTTTTTATACTGGTAAGCCTCAATGTGATGCTGGGCAGCGTGCAATCATCCATTTCTGATACGCTCAGCGCCCTGTTCGGGCGCGGCGGCGATATGGCGGATATATTATGGAAGATACGACTCCCGCGTATGCTGGCGTGCGTGCTTTTAGGCGGTGCGCTTGCGCTTTCGGGCTTCCTGCTGCAGACCTTTTTCAACAATCCTATTGCTGGTCCGTACGTACTGGGTATTTCCTCCGGTGCAAAGCTGACGGTCGCCCTCGTGATGGTTCTGGTGCTCGGTGCGCATAAGAGCGTCGGTTCTGTAGTATTGATCGGAGCGGCATTTGTGGGTGCAATGATTTCCATGGGATTTGTCCTATTAATCTCGCAGATAATACGACGCTCGGCAATGCTTATCGTCAGCGGTGTAATGCTCGGCTACATTTTCTCCGCCATCACGGACTTCATCATCACTTTCGCTGATGACGCGAGCATCGTAAATTTGCACAACTGGTCGCGAGGTAGCTTTTCAGGCATCTCATGGGACAATGTACGGGTGATGGCCGTGGTCGTGATCGTCACTTCATTCCTCGTGTTTTTGCTGTCCAAACCCATTGGCGCCTTTCAACTCGGTGAAAGTTACGCCAAGAGCGTGGGTGTGAACGTGGGAGCGTTCCGAGTGGCGCTGGTGCTGCTCTCGAGCGTACTTTCCGCCTGCGTGACAGCTTTTGCGGGACCTATCTCCTTTGTGGGTATTGCAGTACCCCATATAGTCAAGGCGCTTTTGAAAACTTCACGCCCGTTGCTTGTCATACCAGTATGTTTCCTGGGTGGGGCTATTTTTTGTCTGGGCTGCGACCTGATTGCAAGGACACTGTTTGCTCCGTTGGAGCTTAGCATCAGCTCCGTAACCGCTGTATTCGGCGCGCCTGTCGTCATCACCGCTATGCTTAAAAAGCGTACGAGGAACTGAACATGGACTACTTTTTCTCTACCAAGCAGTTAACTGTTGGTTACAACGGCACGCCGCTCATCAGGGACATTGAGATCAGGCTTCAAAAGGGCCGTATCTTGACACTCATTGGGCCCAACGGTGCGGGCAAATCAACGATTTTAATGAGTATCACCAGACAACTCAAAAGCATCGCAGGTACTATATACATCGGCGATCGCTCCATCGAGGAAATGACGAACCGCGATCTTTCGCATCACTTATCCGTCGTGCTGACCGAAAGGCTGCGCACGGAACTGATGACCTGTGAGGAAATCGTAGAAACGGGGCGCTACCCTTATACGGGCATGCTTGGCATTCTCTCCGCTGCGGACAAGGCTGCGGTGCGCGAAGCTATGAAACTAGTGAATGTAGCTGATCTCAAAGACCGCGATTTCATGTGCATAAGCGACGGACAGCGCCAGCGCGTTCTGCTTGCACGTGCCATTTGCCAACAACCCGAGATCCTTGTACTGGACGAGCCGACTTCCTATCTGGATATCCGTTACGAATTAGAGCTGCTCGATATTCTGCGCGACATGGCCGAAGAGCGTGGCATTACTATTATCCTATCTCTGCACAATCTGAGTTTGGCACAGCGAGTATCAGACGACGTGATGTGCGTCAAGGGCGAAACCATATCCCATTACGGTAGTGCGGAGGAAATTTTCCAGCGCAACTTGATCCATGAGCTTTACGGACTCACAGATGGCAGCTACAATCCGGTTTTCGGGAGCGTAGAAATGAAGCGTCCCCCAGGTACACCGCACGTATTCGTTATCGCCGGTGGCGGTACGGGCATTGAAGCTTATAGGACACTGCAAAAGAAGAGGATTCCTTTCATCACGGGAGTACTCCACGAAAATGATATTGACTATCAGGTGGCGCGCGACATTGCAAGCTGTGTAATCTCGGAACGCAGTTTTTGCCCTATTACGGACTCATCCTATCAGCAGGCTCTTGAGAAACTCCACACCTGTGATACGGTTGTGAACTGCCTTGTGGAATACGGTGAGATCAACGCCCGCAACCGTGAGCTATTTGAACAGGCACAGTTGCTTGGGTGCAAAGTGGTTGAAGGCGTGGCTACGTTATAGGGTACTAATTTTGATTGCTCCGCGCACTAAGAGTCTTTCAACCGTGAGTTGCAGGACTTCTTTGTCATTCCCAACAATTTTTAAATAATCTTTATAATTCCACATAATTTTAAGATATACTGTAAACATAAATATGGTTTTTCTGCCGAGCAAATATAATCTATCCCGGAGGTATGTCTATGTCTAAATTCTTTATCAAATGCGGCAAATTTTTCGATGGTGTCAATCAGGAGTGGCTGCATGATATCAAAATCCTGGTTGAAGCTGATCGCATCACAGCTGTCGGCGCTGAGCTGGAACAGCCGGCTGATGCCGAACTGGTTGATCTGTCCGCTTTAACAGTAACACCCGGCCTGATCGATACACATGCCCACTTTGACTTTGTCGGTCCCAATGCCTTTGACACCTTTGCTCATATGTTATCTGACGAACGCCGGTCAATGAATATCCTGCACTGTGCTCGAAAATCATTAATGAACGGCTTCACTTCAATCCGCATACCAGGTACCTCAATCAACAGCTATGGTCCGATTGATGCCCGAGATGCTATCGCTGCAGGAGATTTCGTTGGCTCCCGTCTCTTTGTGGCAGTTCACAATATGGGGGTCAGTGGTGGTCACGCGGATTATTCTTCTGCCTTCTACACTTATCCTGATCTGTCCGATGCCATGGAGGCACTGAATCCCTTCCTTGGGCACGGACCTGACTTCTATCGCAAGGCAGTTCGCAAGGAAGTAAAATATGGGGCCGACTTCATCAAAATTTATGCGGGCGGCGGCTTTGCTTCCCCTAATGATGATCCTGCCGACTGCGAATTGGATGATGAAGAGCTGCGCACCATCATTGACACTGCCAATAAGTTAAACCGCCGCACGACTGCCCACTGCTACACCTCCGAGCTAGCACAGAAACTGCTCAATATGGGTATCAGCGGTATCGAACATGGCTCTTTAATTGATGAGGAGACTTGTGACCTATTCATAGAAAAGGGCGCTTATCTGGTCTGTACTTTCCTGCCCTATGATGAAGCGGTCAATATGGATGAAGAAAAGCTGGCAACCAAGAGTAAGCATTTCATCCGTAAACTCCTGAAATATGTAGACCAATTGCGTGCTACCCGCAAGCTCATCATTCAGAAGATCTTGGAGGATAAGATGATTATCGGCTATGGAACCGATATTGTCTCAGTCTACGACAATACTGAAAATTGGCGCGAGTATGCCATCTGGCGCAAAAGCGGGATCCCTGCGCTCCGCACGTTAAAAGCTGCTACCAGCGCCAATGCCGCCATTATAGGTAACGATGAGATAGGCGTCCTGGCACCCGGCAAGATCGCTGATATCGTTGCCTGGGCTAAAGACGTTGAAAATGATGTCGAAGCAATTTCCGAATGCTCTTTCGTCATGAAAGATGGCGTTATTTACAAGCACGCTTGATCTTATTTTAGACTTTGATCAAATTTAAGGGGGCAATCCTGTCGCAGAATCTGCGGTTAAGGCTGCCCCCTTTATTTTGTTTTCAACTCTACTATAACCGCCAGTATTAAGTCATACTGCGTCTAACCGCCTCTAGCTCAGACAGCATTCTGTTCCGCCCTTGCCTGTAATCTGGCAGCGCTGGCTTCGACAAAGTTCAGCTCATCATCAAGTATCACACCGTAGTCTGTCTCAGCCTGTTCTAAAGTTATATAACCGTTCTTGACATCTGAGATCACGGCAGATACAGGACGCAGAAGTGCATTGCCATAACCACCGCCGGTGCAAGTCACCATGCGCACATAATCACCTTTATTGAGCACTACTCTGGCCACAATACCGAAGGGACCTTCTTTTGTGCCATCAGCTCGAAAGATCTCAAAATAATTGTATGATCCGTCGGCACCACCGGCCAGTCCCCAAGCCGGGAACTTATTGCGACCGAAAGAAGCCGTAAATAACTGTCCGTCAGCCATAGCCCGGTAGATGCGAACTGCGCCGCTCCCACCCCGGAATTGGCCGCTGCCGGCCCCGTCCGTATTGAGACTGTATTCATCAATCATGATGCCATAGCGTCTTTCAGCCATCTCAACCGGCACATTGTAGGTCTCGCCGTCACCGACACAGAATTGACCTACTTCGCCGTCTTTGCCCAGGCTGGCTCCCCAGCCGCCGCCGGTAGGCTCCACAATCAGGAACTGCTGGTCATTCAGATGATGCTGTCCCGACATAACAACAGAGCAGACAGAAAGCATATGTCCTGCACCCAGAGCTTCAGGGAAAGCTGGCGCCAGAGCATGCCAAACCGTATCCGTAGCATAGATCATACTCTCAAAATAGCAGGATGTGGGTGCCGGCCGTTCACATTCCAGAACTGATCCGGGCTCAGAAATGACCTTCATGGGTCTGAAAACACCATCATTGACATCCAGCTCCGGATTTAAGATCGACATATAGACAACCTTGACAGCTGCCTCCAGCGAACTGCTGCCGGTATTGATCGGACTTTTGACCTGGGGACTGCTGCCGCTAAAATCGGCAATAAATTCATCATCCGTGATCGTGACCTTAACCTTGATATTGACCGGATTACCATAGCCATCGTCATCCATAAACTCTTCCGCCTCCCAAGTGCCTTTGGGAAAAGACTTGAGACGCTCGCGGGCCAGTTGCTCACCTTGATCCAGCAACCTTTTCATGGAAAGGAGCAGAGTTTCAACACCGTATTTATCTGCCAGTTCATTTAATCTGCGTTCGCCGGTGCGTAAGGAAGCAATCTGCCCCCACATATCGCCGTGGGCGGCTTCAGGGAATCTAGTGTTGGACTTAATGATGCCTGCCAGCTGCGGATTCAGCTTACCCTTCTCAACCAACTTTAGACCTGAGAAACATAGACCCTCCTGGAATACTTCCGTACTATCAGTAGTAAATGAGCCGGGAGCCATACCGCCAATATCGCCCCAGTGTGCCTTATTGCCGACAAAGGCAATCAGTCTGTCACCATAGAATACCGGCATAGCCATGCCGATATCTGACAGATGGGAACCACCGCCGATATAGGGGTCATTTATAATAAAAACATCTCCGGGATGCATATTCTCGATGCCATGCATGGAGATCAGTTCTTTAATCAGCGGCGAGATCAAGCCGATAAAGCCACAAGCTCCATTGCCCTGCGTTAGGAGATTTCCTTCCGCATCGGCAATGCCGCTGGCATAGTCCAGAGTTTCATAAATAATCGGGCTCATTGAAGTACGGGCAAAAGCATGGAAGACTTCGTTGCCGACCGCTATCAGAGCATCCTTACAGATATCCAGTGTCACCTTGTCGATATCAGCCACTGGATTTCCCGCCTGCCGGCCAGCATCGGCCTGCTGGAAAAACTGACATCTATTTGCTGCTTTCATGTCTTTTTACCCCCGTTTCAATAATCAGATTGCCATATTCATCCACCATCAGCTCTTGGCCGGGCAACACTACTGTAGTTGCAGTTTTCTCATCAACCAATAAGGGACCGGCAGCGCTGAAACCCGCCTTTAGATCCGGACGGAAATACACAGGAGTATCCCGCCAGATACCATCCTCGTACAGGACCTTGCGCTCACCAATAGGGGTTATTTCTTCCCCATCCAGGACCGGAATCTTGGCCAATTCCGGCTTATCTAAAATTCCCAGCGCTATGAGATGGAAATTGACAATCTCGACCGGTGTTCCATCCAGCCTGAAAGTATAAAAATGTTCATGCCTATGGTGAAAGGACTCAACCAGACCCAGGCCGGTATCATCTTCCCAGTTATCGACGGTCATGACCGGTACAGTATGTTCCTGACCTTGATAGCGCATATCTACTACGGCCTGATACTGGATTTCATTATCGCCCAGCCCTTCCGCGTGCATGCGCTCATCAGCCTTGGTTTTTAATTCAGACCAGATAGCATTGATTTCCGCTGCCGGAGTTGTCTCCAGCGGACAAATATGAGTTCTGATCCAGTCATGTCTAATATCAGTCATCAACATGCCCCAGGCTGAGAAGACCGCGGCGGAATTCGGAACAATCACACGGTGGGCCATCAGATCACGAGCCAAAGCCGCGCTATGCATCGGACCTCCACCGCCATGGGCGACCATGACAAACTCTCTGGGATCGTATCCGCGACGTACAGAAATTAACTTTAGCGCATTGACCATATTGGATTCGGCTACACGGATAATATCCAATGCTGCCTGTTCGCAGCTGATACCCAGGGGCTTGGCTATTTTCTCTTCAATCGCTGCCCTGATCAGGTCAAGATCGACAGGATTGTCGAAATATTCGCCTGACAAGCGACCTGTGACCAAGCAAGCATCCGTAGTAGTAGGCTCTGTGCCGCCCAAACCATAAGCGACCGGACCCGGTTTGGCACCTGCAGAATTGGGTCCTACACGCAGCGAACCGGCAGCATCGACATGGGCTATCGAACCACCGCCATTGCCGATCTCAACAATATCAATAACCGGTACCATGACCGGATAACCCGCATAGCGCTCTGTCCGCTCAATTCTATATTCAGTAGTAATGTTGGCTTGCCCTTTGTCAATCAAAGAACATTTGGCCGTAGTACCGCCGATATCCATAGAAATAATATTTTCCTCACCGATCATTCCACCCAGGATAGCAGAGCCCAAAACACCGGCTACCGGCCCTGATTCCAGAAGATTGATTGGTGTTCTCCGCGCCAGTTCAAAAGTAGTGCTGCCCCCGTTCGATTGCATAACATATTTTCTGCCAAAGATACCATCTGCTTGTAAGCCGGCATCCAGACGATCCAGATAAGAGGAGGCAATCGGCATAACATAGGAATTTAAAACAACAGTAGATGTGCGCTCATATTCACGCCACTCTCTGGTGACTTCCGCCGAAGCAGTAACAAAAACTTCCGGCCAAGCAGCTTTGACTATTTCCAGTGCCCGCATCTCATGCTTATCATTGATATAGGAATTAATAAAGCAGATAGCAATACTCTCTACTCCTTCTTTCTTTAGAGCCTCCACACACTGCAAAACATCATCTTCTACCAACTCAGTGACGATCGAACCGTCAGTAGCTACCCGCTCTGTAACTTCCAGTCGCAGGTACCTCGGCACGAAAGGACGAGGCTTGGCGAAGACCAGATTAAATAAATCCGGGCGATTGCAGCGAGCAATTTCCAGGATGTCCCGGAAGCCTTTGGTTGTAATCAGTGCTGTCTTCGCTCCACTGCGTTCTGTTAAAGCATTAATAATTGTGGTTGTACCATGAAGAAACATCTCAATCTCATTTGCAGGCAGACCACTTTCCTCAATAACATTTAGAACACCATTTTCAAAATTGGGCGGTGTTGTGTGACTTTTTAAAGTAATTAGCTTGCCGTTACCGTCCAGTGCAACCAGATCAGTAAAGGTTCCGCCAATATCCGTTGCTACTCTAGTCATATTTGTTGACCTCATTTCTTGAATATGCCTTTGCCGCATCTATTAAACACACCCGGGAGAGAGTTGTTATTCGCTCCCGAGTCAATACTTAATCTATATCTATTTATCATCGACGAAGTTCCAGACCAATTTGCAATCAGTGTTTCCATCGTTGATGCTCTCATGTACTGCACCGGCCGGGATATGGCAACTCATGCCTGCTGAAACTCTATACTCAACACCGGACACAGTTACTTTGATCGAACCGCTAATGATATAAGAAAACTCATGTTGTTCATGTGTGCCGGGAGGAACATGGGTACCGGGTGCAAAAACAGCAGTCCCCTGCTTAAAGCCTAGATCAGGCTCTGAAAACAGGTCCATCATAACCAGACCATCCGGTCGAACTACTGCTTCCAACTGAGCGGGATCAGCTACTTTCATTTATTTCACCTCCAAATCGAGATACGGCACCGGAGAGAAAACTCCGGTGCCAAAAAGTTTCTAATAGTTTCTAAGCTGCAATTACAGTGCAACTTTTTTACTGCTTGCTGCACAGCGTCTATGACTTAAAGCGCTCCGCTGCAAAGACACCATTCGGATTTGATTTGGTCTGATAGTAGGACAGAATGTAGTAAAGCGCCCCGGTTATCAGATAACTCTGGACCGCAGGAATTCCGATTCGATATACATATTGTGTGACATAGCCAAGAGCCAATCCTACGACCAAAGCCACAGTTGCTACCCAGTTCCAGCCCTGCTTGTCTTGCCACTTTTTCTTGTTCAGGATTAAGACATCGACCACCATGATAGAGCCAACCGGCGGGAAGAGCAATGAAGTCAGGATTAAGAAATCCGTGAAACGATCCAGAATGCCCAACAGAGCAGCGACCAAGGCAATACCGATCGCGACAGATGTTGTGATCTTGCGACCTCTCTCCGTCTTGACATTGGCCATATTACAAGCACTCAAGCCCAAAGAATATCCGTTGACCAGCTGAGAAGTCCACTGCGCCAGCCACAGGACGATGAAGCCCCACCAGCCGAAACCGAGCTCCTGCATTATCTTTACGATATCATAGGTATCTCTGCCGACGCCCATTGCGGCCCCCATCATGAAGAGCAAAAAGCCGGTTGTGACAACACCCAGAGGGACCAGAAATGCATGCTTCTTTTCCGGTTTAACATTGCGCGTATAGTCTGCCATGATTATCATCTGACTGACATTCGTTCCGACCAAAACGCCAATCGCATCTTGCATCGCTACCGCCTTTCCGGCAGCAGGCGTGTAATTCCAGATAGTGCCAAAGCCGACATCTTTAATTGCCAGATAGAAAGCGGCGATCAAGAAGAGTAGTCCGGCCGGCACAGCGATATAGTCAACGATCTTGATCGATGTATAGCCCATAATGGCCGGTATAGCGAAGACAATGCCCGCCACAATAGTTAAGAGCACAAAGGCCAGCTTATTTTCCGAATAATCAATACCTAATAGGGCGCAGAGAGCATCACCCGTAACTGCTGTCTGTATACCCCACCAGCCCAAGACATTAAAGGTAATAATACCTGAAATTACAGTCCTGGATTGCAGGGCTCCAAAAGAAGACCGGGTAATAGCCGTGGACGATCTGCCGGTCACAGCACCGACATAACTGTTCAGTGCATCTGTAGGCCAGGTAATCAGCAGCAGAACGCCCAAGACAGTAAATAAAAACCTCTTGGTTCCCAGGCCGGAAACAAGTCCTGCTCCGCCCATGATAACGCTGATTGTGAATTCACATCCGGCCCAAACTATCGCTGCAGGAAGCCAGCTCTCACGCTTATTAAGCGGGATCGGCGTCATACCTGCCTCATTGATATTAAGTTCATTTGTAGTAACTTTGTCTCCAGTGCTCATAATGTCTCCTCTCCTATTGACGGGCCAGACGGGTAGCTTCTTCGTCCAGCTCGCCGCTTTCCTCATCAATAACAACACCGTAGTCTTGTCTTGCCTCTTCAATCGTAATCATTTCATCACGAATATCTCTCAGGACAGATTCAACCGGCCTCTTCAGCGGATCGCCATAGCCACCGCCACCGCCCGTAATAAATCTGACCAGATCGCCTTCGACCATGGGTTCATGTGACCAGGTAGCACGCGTCTCGGCGCTGCTGCCGTCAGCCTTGAACAGTGTCACTGCGTTGGGGGAACCATCTTTGCCGCCGGCAAAACCCCAGGGTGGATACTTATAGCGGCTGGCCATAGTCGTCAGCTCCGCATTTGAATTCAGGACTCGATAATCTCTGATCAGTCCTTTACCGCCACGATATTCACCAGCGCCGGATACAGGATTGAAAGCAAACTGCTCAACGCGCAGCGGATATCTGAATTCACAGACTTCCACCGGGATGACATATGTCTCACCATCACAAATGGCTACGAGACCGTTCTCACCATCCTTGTTGTAGCCGGCGCCCCAGCCCCCGGCTTGCGGCTCACTAAGCACGAAAGGACTGCCTGTTTTATCATCGATGCCGCCGATAATTGTACCCACAATCGAGAGGAAGTGGCCTGCGGCAACTCTCTCCGGCATTGCGGGTGCCATCGCTTTCAACACGACATCGGTCAAAATCTGAATCGGCTCCCAATCACAGGACACCGGATATGGTTTCTTCGCATTGAAAAGACAGTTTTCGGGAGCGATGACCTTGATCGGACTGTAAAACCCATCGTTAGCGGCAGTATGCGGCGAAACCAAAGCCTGATAGACTATCCTGGCACCTGATAGAGCACCGTAATACGAACAGTTGATCGGCGCAAAGACCGCATCACCCGTTCCGGTATAGTCCAGCTCGAAAGTATCGTCCGTGATCGTAACCTTAACTTTGATGGGAATATCTTCAACATTGTTGGAATTCGTGTCTAAGATATCTTCCGCATAGAAAGTGCCTTTCGGCATTTTCTGCAGTTCCAGCAAGGCCAGCTTACGGCCGTTGTCCAAGATATACTCCAGGCTCTCGATAACATTATCCCGGCCATATTTGTCAAAAATCTCCAGAATCCTACTTTCAGCTGTCTTTAGAGCTGCAGTTTGAGCATACAGATCACCCAAAGTCATTTCCGGTGTGCGGCAGTTAGCGGCAATGATATCCTTGACAGATTCATTAAACACTCCGCCGTCATAAATGCGAATATCCGGCAGGATCAAACCTTCCTGAAAGATTTCTCTGGTATCGGTCGCCCAGCTACCAAGATTTGTGCCGCCGATTTCATTCCAATGCCCTTTATTGACAGCGAACATAACCAGCTCGCCCTTATAGAAAATCGGCAATACTGCGGCGACATCACAGAGATGTGTTCCGGATCCGGTATAGGGATCATTGGTCAGGAACATATCACCCGGCTTCAAATTTTCTTTGCCGAATTTTTCAAGCACGGCTTTGGCAGAGAAAGTAATTGCGCCCAAGAACATGGTGGCACCATTGGCCTGACCAATGAGATGACCCTCCGCATCAGTTAATCCGCAAGCATAGTCAAGCACCTCATAAATAATGGTACTTTGGCTTGTTCGGCCCCAGGTATAGAACATTTCATCTGCGGCAGCCAGTAAACTTTGCGAAATATTCTCACGAGTAAATGGATCGAGTTTCTTTGTCATGGCTATTCCTCCAAATTACTAATGATCAGATTTCCCAGATCATCAACTATCAGCTCTTGTCCCGGACACATAACAGTAACTGATTTGCTCTCTTCAACAACAGCCGGACCTAGAATGGTATGACCGGGTTCCAGTAAAGCGCGATCATAAACCGGTGTCAGCTTAACGCCGTCACCTTCATACATAACATTGCGCTCGCCTTTCAGGGCCGCCGCTAATTCCCTGCCGGTGACCTCCAGCTTCTTAACTTCCGGCTTAGCCACTACGCCGAAGACCGTCATATTGAAGCTAACGAACTCGACCGGGGCACCCTCCAGCTTGAAACGATAATTCTGGTAGTGGAGATCATCAAATTTCTTTCTGGCAGCCTCGGTAGCCGCCACATCCAGCAATCCGCCCGCCACCGGTGTAACTACTCCGTGCTCTTGGCCGATATAGCGCATCTCCGCCGATCTTTGGATCAGCAGTTTATCCTTAGGAATATCCTGCTTGGCAAAGATTTCTACCGCCTGCGCCTCCATATCGTCATAGATAGAGTTAATCACATCCAGATCAGCACCTATAACCGGCATGATATTGGTTTGCATAAAGTCCTGTCTCAAATCAGAAACCAGCATACCCCAGGCTGAGAATGTACCCGGCAGATTCGGCACAATGACCTTCTTAACCTTAAGTTCCTTGGCCAACTGGGGACCGAAACCTGCCCCGTTGCCGCCTTGAACGAGCATGGCAAAATCTTGAGGGTCATATCCTCTGCGAACAGAGATCAACTTCAGCGCATTCAACATATTGCTGTTAGCGGTCTGAATGATGCCTTGAGCCGCCTCCTCAATACTGATATTGAAGAATTCAGCGATCGGCTTGACTGCTTCTCTGGCTTTCTCGACATTAACCTTAAAAGTACCGCCCAGGAAATTATCGGCACTAATGCGACCGATAATCAGATTGGCATCCGTCAAGGTCGGCTCGGTACCGCCCAAGTCATAACAGGCCGGCCCGGGATGGGCACCGGCACTTCTGGGACCGACTTTCAGTACACCGACTTCATCAATCCAGGCAATTGAGCCGCCGCCATTACCAATCTCGATAATATCAACCACCGGCGTTTTGACGGGATGACCGGCAAATAAAGGTGTCCATTCCAATTTGTATTCCGTGGTAACATTAAGCTCACCTTTATTAATCAGAGAAGTTTTTGCAGTCGTACCGCCGACGTCAAAAGTAATGATATTGGGTTCACCCATAATCTCACCCAGAGCTGCCGCTCCGATGACGCCGCCTACAGGACCGGACTCAATCAGGTTGATTGGTATTTCTTTGGCCCTGGAGAAAGTAGCAGTACCACCATTGCTAAGCATGGCATGAGGCTCGCCGATCAGCTTTTTGTCATGCAGATGCTCTTCCAGAGTATCCAGATACAGCTGGGTAGAAGGCATGACATAGGCATTGAGCACAGTCGTACTGGTCCGCTCATATTCACGCCAAATACGGGCCAGATTGGAAGAAATACTGATGGGAACTCCGGGCAATTCTTCACGCAAAATCTGCTCGGCGCGCTCTTCTGCTGTCGGATTTTTATAGGAATGAAGGAAGGATACAGCGACTGCTTCGACACCGTTCTCTTTCATTTTTTGAGCCACAGCTCTGACTTCCGCTTCATCAAGCTCTTTCAACACTTCACCGTCAAAGGCGACGCGCTCATCAGCTTCATAGCGCAGATAACGTGGAACATAAGGTACGGGTTTTTTGTAAAAATAATTGTACATATCAGGGCGGTTGGCGCGACCGATGTCGAGTACATCCCTAAAGCCCTTTGTCGTCAGCAATGCAGTCTTAGCACCGCTTCTTTCTGTGACAGCGTTAATAACAACTGTCGTACCATGCACAAAGTAATTAACTTCTTCCAGATTGATCCCTGCAATATCGATCGCATCTTCAACACCGCGAGCGAAATTATCTGGAGTGGTATGCGTTTTTTCTTCGATGATCTTTCCTGTCGTCTCGTCCAGACAGACAAAATCGGTAAATGTTCCCCCGATGTCTACTGCGACTCTTAAGGACATATTTCAACCTCCAAACTTAGTTCATTAAATATCCACACCTCTGAATTAATATTAATGAAAAATATTATTTTTTGAAAAAACAGCTTAAAATCCCTGACAAGGAATCTGCTGTTTACAATGTGGATAAGGCTTATGACTTTTCTGGCAAATCTATCATCGCCAGGCGTGTAAAGCATTTAAAAATCTCGGTCTTAGCAGAAACACCTCCTCTCCTTGATCAGTAAGAGCAGTTAAGAAATATATGCACAATTATGCGGATAATATTATATTTACTTTAACATGATTCCAAACAGAAATACAAGACAATTCTTTTAGTTGCTCAGTAAATTTATGTTACTTTTTGTTCAACAAATACGGGAAAACACATCGGGCTAAAACATTATGTTTTAACCCAAGATGTTTTTAGCATTATCTGTAGTGACCGAAAAAACTTATATAAACAATGCAATTTTAGTAAGTTAGCTTAGGTAAGTGCTGAGCCTAATAGTCTTTTGTGTTTTACCCAAGCTATTTTCCAGCATTATGCTGAATTTCTGCCAACTTGAATTAAATAAATTAAAATTTCACTATCTGGCCGATACCACGCTCAACTGCCAACTCATAGAGTTTTCTCGCCACATGCAGGTCTAAAATACCCATGCCGACAGATTTAAAAAAGCTAGTCTCGCCGGGCTGCGGATAGACTACTGTCCCCGCCTCCAGCAGATCACCGATATAGCGGACCTGACCCTTTGTAAAGAGGCCTTCCTGCAACGGATAGTAAAGATCTCCGGTCTCTTCCAGGGCGAAGGGCAGCTCAATATAGACCTCATCCAGCAGCTGCCAGACGCTGTCAGGGATTTCTCGCATTTCATGCTTATAGGAACCAATCGCAATAATACACTTCCCGCGCAACAGTTCCGGATCATCAGGCAGAACCGGAGCTTCAGCCGGAGTCGCCGTAATTACGATCTCACTCTTTTTTACCAGTTCTTCGCCTGACTTGCAGACGAGAATCTCCAGATCCGGCTGATCAATTTCCTTCTGCAGGCGAGTAATAAATTCCGGCCAATCTTTATCGAAGGCATCATATAGGTAGAGTCGCTCCAAATTACGAGCGTTAGCCGCATAGATGGCCTGAGTAAAGCCCTGCTGTCCGGCCCCGATCACACCCGCAGTTTTACAATCCGGCCGGGACAGATGTCTGACACCGACACCGCCGACAGCACCGGTACGAAGTGCCGTCAGATAGCGCGCATCCATAATCGATAGCGTCTTGCCGTTATCGAGATCGTTAAGGAACATTAGTCCATCCAGGTATGGATAGCCTTTCGCCGGATTATCCAGGAAAAGCGTCAGAAATTTGGTGCCGAAAATTTCATTGGTAAAACAAGGCATGAAAGTAATTGTGTCCCTGCCGCGTGTGACAGTCAAACGGTCAGGCGTCAGAGATTCACCGCGGGCAAAGATCCGGTATGCTTCCTCGACAAAGTCAATCATCTGCGGCCAGTTCACCAATTCTCTCAGATCTTGTTCGTTTAAAATCAGCATTTTAACCTCCCTAAAGACTCCGATCTCAGATAACCGGCGGTCCCGGCCCAAGCCGGTGCCGCCGGATCGACAGAGATGGAGCCTAATACTTATTAACCGGGTCTGCCAGCCTGAATTTTGCGCAAGCGAGCAAAACGCGGCAGACCATCAACTTTAATCTGCTTGGGCTCACCCTGGATCAAGGGCAGAGCATAATCGATATATTCTGCAGTAAGACCGTTTCCTGCCGCATTGATCCATTCCTGCGGTATGACTTTTTCTTTGTTGGCAACCTCAGACAAGGGCATTTGGAAAGTCTCAATCCTGTAGTCAGAACCATCACAGCGGCGGAAGGCCAGCATGACATCTGTAGCTCCGGCCACAGCGGCCTGCACCGATTCGGCACCGACTCTATAAGCTTCCTCGATATCTTTGCCTGATGCAATATGTGAGGCGCTGCGCTGCAGCAAGGACAGCTCGATCCCCCGGTTTTTGGCCTTTAACTGGGACGACAGATAGTCTGCCAATACCTGAGCCGCACCGCCCAGTTGCTTATGGCCGAAGGCATCGACAGCCACTTCACTGACCAGCTCCGGAATGAAGCGCCCATCAGCGGTTTGAACGCCTTCGGAAACGGCAATCATAACATTATTATTTTGGGCATAGATCGCACTGACATCCTCGAGCATTCTTTCCAGATCAAAGCTACGTTCCGGCAGATAAATCAGATCCGGACCATAACCCCTAGCCTGGGCTAGAGCGGTAGCGGCGGCCAGCCAACCGGCATGACGCCCCATAACCTCAAGTACAATGATCATACCGCGGTCATATACTCGCGAGTCGAGAAAAACCTCCATCGTGGTAGTAGCAACAAATTTGGCAGCCGAACCGAAGCCGGGACAATGATCCGTGCCCCAGAGGTCGTTGTCTATAGTCTTGGGTACACCTATGACCCGGCATTCATAGCCTTGCTGGTCTAAATAGTGGGCGATCTTGTCACATGTATCCATGGAATCATTGCCGCCATTATAGAAAAAATAACGGATATTATATTTACGGAAAACTTCCAAAATCTTTTTATAGTCTGTATCATCCTCGGCAGGATCGGCCAATTTATAGCGGCAACTGCCCAAAATGGAAGAAGGTGTGCCGAGTAGGAGTTTCAGCTCCTCCGGATCCTCCTGTCCGATGTCATAAAAATTCTCCTGCAAAATCCCGACGATACCGTGGGCTGCACCATAGACTTTGCCGATGATATCCGGATGTTTCAAGGCCTCCTCGAAAACTCCTGCGGCACTGGAGTTGATCACTGCGGTCGGTCCGCCCGACTGGCCAAAGATCAAATTTCCTTTTAGGGCTGTCATTATTTTCCTCCTGTTTTCTGTGTGCACAGCTGCTGTCCGAACTGTTGTCTGTTAACCGCAGCCGGCTGCTAAGATTCATGTTCAATATAGCACAATATACTGCTTACCGAGTTTGTCTTTCCTAGCAAGCCGAGCCAAGATCAAATAATCCGACTCAGATCACCATCCTGGCAGATTAGACCTGATAGAGGCGGCAAAGTCAAGCTGGTGCCGGCGGTATCCGACTTTTCCAGCATCTCGAATAGAAGCCCGGCACCCTGCTGTTCCGCCTCCGAGGCCAAAAGCATCTTGTCCGTAACTTCAGCACTAAGCCGCACCAAGTCAAGCTTTTGCTCCTTTAGTCCTCTATTGATGAAACAGATGATCGCACTTTGCTCACCCGGCTCCCCGAAAATATCAAAGCCATCCAGCAGATAGCGACCAAAAATGAAGACATCCTGTTGAGCCAGCAGTGGCAGATAATAGCCGCTGCGCAGAACAGTTCTTTGCCGCAGCCGGCCCAGCAGGCGAAAAACCGAAGTCAGTTCCGGTTCCGGCTCCTGCCAAGGAAAAGTGGCTCTATTAAACGGATCGCAATAACCTTCCAGACTGCGCTCGTCCCCGTAATAGATAGCAGAACAGCCCGGATAACAGGTCTGAATTAAATAGGCCAGCATCAGCAATTTCTCACCCCGTGCTCTCTCAGCAGGACTGAGCTTCATTTTACTTTGTTGCTCCCGACTATAGCTGCCATCACCGCCGGCCAATGCGGTAATAGCACGGCAAGTATCGTGGCTGGAAATCAGATTGAGATTGGCATAAAAAAGCGGCAACGGATAGTGTTCACGGATGGTCTCAAGAGCCTGCAATAGTTCCTGTGCCGGCAAATTGCCGCGCAAATAAGCTATCACAGCTTTACGAAACGGATAGCCCATCAGCTGATGATGTGTCCTGCCGAAGGCGAAATCCCGATAACTGCCATAACTGTGCTTGCAGCTGGCATCCTCCCAGACCTCGCCCAGGAGTACTGCTTCCGGCTTGACCTGTTCCAGACGCCTGCGAACAGTACGGATGAAACTGTCAGGCAATTCATCAGAAACATCCAAACGCCAGCCGGAAATACCGAGCCCAAGCCATTTTTGCAGGATGCCGCCGTGACCGGCAATATATTCCTGGAAACCAAGATCCAGCTCCTTGACATTCGGGAGCTCTACAAAACCCCACCATGATTCATAAACGGCCTGGTCGCCGTTCAGGCTCAGATCAAACCAGCTGCTCCAGGGCGAATATACCTGATCTCTGGCGGCTTGGACAGCTCCCGCCTCCGGATAACGATCATAAAGATTGAAATAGCGGCTGTCAGCGCCGGTATGGCTGAAAACACCATCCAATATCAGGCGGATACCTAATCGATCTGCCGCACTGCACAGTTCAGCCAGGTCTTGCTCTGTGCCCAGTAACGGATCTATTTGTTCATAATCACCGGTATCATAGCGATGATTGGATCTGGCTTTGAAAATCGGATTGAGATAAATAACATTAACACCCAATTCTTGAAGATAAGGCAGCTTTTCCCTGATGCCGTTCAGAGTGCCGCCATAGAAATCGGTAGCAATATAGCCGGTTTGCGGCTTGCCGCGGAAATCAACCGGCTCGCGCCAGTCTTGATGGCAGATGCGCTCAGGCAGATCACAGAGGTTTCGCAATTTCTCAGGGTCAAAATCCCGGCCACGAGCAAAGCGGTCAGGAAAAATCTGATAAAAGACAGAACCAGGCAACCAGGCCGGCAGCTTAAGATCTTGCTCATGTACTGTAATTTGCCAGCAGTCCTTAAAAGCTTGGTTCTCCTTATAGGCAGCCGGTTCCTGATCGACGACAGCTGTATCCGACGGAAAGCCCGGAGCAGGGATCGCCCATTTCTTGTCCCGCCGGCATTCAATCTCAAAATAGTAGAAGAAAAGAGCCGGCTCTGCAGGCATAGTCAGACTGATCTCATACCAAGCGTTGTCGGCAGCAGTACGACGCTCGCCACCCTGCGATACAGATTCGCCGAAGCTAGACGCTGCCGCCTTCGGCGCAGCTATTTCCAACATAATGGCTTGATTTGTGAAAAAATCGTAGAGTCCATAGCTATAACATAGCCGGACTTTTTTGACTGTCTCAGCTGCAGTTTGAATATGGATTCGGAATCTAACTTTGGTGCCGCCGGGCACTGCACCATAAGGCTGGCGGAAGATTGCCAGTCGAGATCTGTGTTCTGCCCTCATAACTATCTGTTATCGCTCCGGCTGCTTCGGCCTTTGCCACTGCCTCTTTTGCGGTTATTACGGCCCGGCTCTTCCGACTGTTCCGGTTCTTCTGGCTGTTCCCGTTTCTCCGGTTCATCCGTTTGTGCGGATTTTTTCGGCTGTTTAGGCTTTTCTACTCGTTTCGGTTGCTGTATCTGCTCCACTTCTTCGATTTGCTCAGTCTGCTGCCTCCCATCCGGTTGTTTAGGCTGTTCCGCTTCTACCGCTTGCTCGGCTTCATCCGGAAGGCTCTTAGGGATAATAGCCTGGTAGATGACTGCGTATTCACGGGCAGAGTGCAGCCAGGAATAATCGCCGCTCATGGCTGTTTCGACTAAGCTGGCCCAGGCGGCCGGATCATTTTCATAGAGCTCAATGGCATCCTTGGTTGTAAATAGAAGCTCATGAGCATTAATATTGAGGAAGCCGAAACCATTGCCACTGCCATCGTACTGATTATAGGGCTGAACTGTATCAGCCAGACCTCCTGTCTGGCGAACCACAGGCAGACTGCCGTATCGCATGGCAATCATCTGCGAAAGACCGCAGGGCTCGAACAAGGACGGCATAAGGAATAGGTCGGAGGCTGCGTAAAGCTGACGTGCCAGGACCGGATCAAACTCGATGATAGCTCTCATCTGTTCAGGATGGCGCGCGGCCAGATCGCGGATGCGCAATTCATAATTCTCATCGCCTGTGCCCAGGATGACCAGATTGGCCGCAGTCGTAGTCAAAAGCTCATCAGCTATATGTAACAACAGATCAATGCCCTTCTGATTAGTCAGCCTGGTCACCATGACCAGGAGCGGGTTGTCTGCTACTTCGGTCAGACCCAGATCGTCAGTGAGAGATTTTTTACAGATGGTCTTGCCGCTCAGCCAAGTGGTTACGTCATAGTTACTAGGCAGCACAGGATCTGTGGCCGGGTCATAGGATACAGTATCAATCCCGTTAAGGATGCCTGTTAGCTTAGTTTTCTCCGCTCTCAATACATAATTTAGACCTTCGCCGAAGTAATCAGTCAGGATCTCTGCCGCATAAGTCGGCGAGACGGTTGTAATATGGTCGGAAAATAAAATACCGGCCTTGAGGAAATTAGGCACACCGTCTTTCAGGATCAGCTCATCTGTGAAATAGCTCTCCGGCAGATCAAACAGATCCTGCATCTGCGCTCTGCCATGCACGCCTTGATATTTTAGATTGTGGATTGTGAGAACAGTTTTCAGCCTGGTATGGTAACCGTGAGGCCTATAATGCGCTTCCAGCAGTACCGGAATCATTGCTGTCTGCCAATCATTAAGGTGTAAAATATCCGGCTGAAAATCCAGTGGCTCACCAAGGACTTCCAGAACAGCACGCTGGAAAAAAGCAAAGCGCTCAATATCAAAGGTATAATCCAAATAGATATCATCATGGCCGAAAAAATATTCATTATCGATCAGATAGACCGTAACATCGCCCAGTTGCAGGCGGAAAAGACCGCTGTACATAGTCCGCCAGCCGATCTGGATCATCGTCCAGCGCATAAATTCAAGATCGTCACCATAAGCAAGCCTGATCTGACGGTAAAGCGGTATGATGATGCGGGCATCATGGCCTGTCTCCAACAGGGCGGCCGGTAAAGCGGCGACAACATCGCCCAGACCGCCGGTATGAGCCAGTGGACTCAATTCAGAACTAACAAAAAGGATTTTCATTCTACCTTCCTTTCACTGCCGGAACACCATGGCGTGCACCCTGATTATCAGACCAGAGAACCTTTGCCAATCAAGACCGGATAGTCCGGCTGACCTTTGAGTTCAACTCCGCTGCGGATAATGCAGTCTTTATCAATGATAACATGCTCGAGCACCACTCCGTCCTGAATCACTACATCCTGGAAGATGATTGAGTTCCTGACCACACTATGCTTGCCCATATCAACACCGCGGAAGAAAACGCTGTTCGAGACCTCCCCGCGGATAATACAGCCGTCTGATGAGAGCAGATTGCTGGCTTTGCAGCCGGTGACAAATTCCGCCGGAGCTTCGTTCTTGACCTTGGTAAAGACCGGTCGCTCCTGACGGAACAGATGATTGCGCACCTTGCTTTCCAACAGCCTCATACTGGCGCTGTAATAAGTAGCAACAGAGTTTATCCGTAGGGAAAAGCCATCATGCTCACAGCCCCGGATATCCAGATCAGGGAACATCCGCAGCAGCGTCAATTGTGTAAATTCGTTGAGACCGCGAGCAATGGCTGCCTCCAACAGTGTGATGAAAAGGTCGCGCGAGATGATGGAGAGCCCGAGAAAGTTATTGTCATTTGCCAGATGAGGGGCATCGAGCAGCAGGTCAACAACCCTGCCCTGCTTGTTCAGTTCCAGGCTGATAACCGGAGAACCGAAACGCGCTCCGTCCTTATTATACAGAACTGTTATCTCCGCCCCTGACTCAACATGTTCCTCAAACAATTTTTCATAGCGTTCATTCATGATCACATTACTATCGGAAATAACCACATATTTCTGATTGCCATTTTCGACATAATTCAGCAGACCGGAAAGATCTGAGGTCTGTGCTCCGCGCATGATACTCTGATTAATAAAAGGCGGCAGAATAAACAGGCGTTGTGTCATCCTGTCTAAATCCCAGGAGGCACCGGTACCCAAATGATCCATCAGGGAACGGTACTTTGTCTCGGCTAGGACGCCAACTGTCTTGATACCGGAATTGACCATATTGGAGAGAATAAAGTCAATGATGCGGTAGCGCCCGGCAAAGGGCACCGCTGCCAAAGCTCTAGGTCCGGTCAACTCACCCAGGTGAACCTGGTCATGGTCTGCAACTATCAATCCCATCGCATTTATCAGCATCTTACACCTCCATCGCCAATTCTCGTTCATTGAGACCGACTACGATCTTGTTGAAACCCTCGTTGGCTGTCGGCATATAAATCATGGAATTGCCATTGATTTTGGCGCCGTCGTTAATGATTAAATTCTGTTCGAAAACTGTGATACCTTCTGTGCAGACCCGTTCATTTTCATAATAATTAGTACCGTCTGTAACGTCCGGTCCAACCTGCACATCAGCACCGATAATAGTATTCATACCGACAATACAGCGATCCAGACAACTGCCCTGCTTAACCACAACTCCCGGCATCAGGAATGAGTCTTTGACCGTCGCGCCCTCTTCAACCACGACGCTATGCGAGAGCATAGAATGAATCACCGTACCATATACTTCCGCACCGTCCGTCACGGCCACTCTGTCCAGTACAGCATTGGGACCGACAAAATGCGAGGGACGGATTGGGTTGCGGCTATAGATACGCCAGGAATCATCGTTCAGATTGATCTCTTCCGGCTTGTCAAGCAGATCCATATTCGATTCCCATAGTGAGTATACAGTTCCCACATCTTTCCAATAGCCGTTGAAAGTATAGGCATACATTCTCTGCTGATCCGCCAACATCATGGGAATTACATTCTTACCGAAATCATTGTCAGAACCGGTCTTCTCTTCATCTAAGATCAGATACTTTCTCAGAGCCTGCCAAGAGAAGCAATAGACGCCCATTGAAGCCAGATTATTTTTGGCCTCCTTGGGCTTTTCCTCAAATTCAGTAATGCGATTATCTTCATCGGTGTTCATAATCCCGAAGCGGGATGTCTCTTCCCAAGGCACTTCGATCACCGCAATGGTACCGTCAGCCTCTGTTTGGACATGCTGTCTGACCATCGCACTATAATCCATCTTGTAGACATGATCACCGGAGAGGACCAGCACATACTTGGGGGAGAAACGATCAATAAAAGAAATATTCTGATAGATCGCATTCGCTGTGCCCTTATACCAGTCACTGCCATAAATGCTCTGATAGGGCGGTAAAATATAAGTTCCGCCGCTATTGCGATCCAGATCCCAAGAGTGACCGTTACCAATGTATTTGTTGAGCTCCAGCGGCTGATACTGAGTCAGGACGCCTACAGCCTCAATGCCTGAATTGGTACAGTTGCTAAGGGGGAAATCTATGATGCGATAGCGACTGCCGAAAGGTACGGCGGGTTTGGCTACATGATCAGTCAGTACACCCAGGCGGGTTCCCTGACCGCCGGCCAATATCATGGCAACCGTTTCCTGTCTGACCATCAATAACACCTCCATTCAGTGAATTTTTTTCTTTGACAAAGATCAGCCCCGCCAAAGGCGGCAGCTTCACATTAAGTTCCCAACTTTGCACCGTGCCCTGTTCCGACTTTAACATATTGCCCGGTGTGGAAATCGACCCGTCATCTGAACTGGCGGCTGATTCAAAAGCAGACTCATTACCTTGCTCGACAGCCTGCTCGTATGCTGATTCAGTTACCGGTTTATCGCCCGGTTCGGAAATAGACTCATTCTGCAGCTCGGCAGCAGCCGGTTTCCTCACGGTTGTCGGGAGGGATATCGCTGTCAGCAGATGATGAGCCTCATCTTGCTCAAGATATGAGCTGCCGCCAAAACGTTGGCTGTCACTGTCCAACACCAGGCGCCAGATTCCACCCTCCGGCAATCTAAACTTATAATTTTCAAAACTCTTAGGCGTGAAATTCAACACGCAGAGCAGAACCTGCTGCTGATCAGTACTCCGGCGCAAATAGGCAAAGACACTATTATATTCGTCATCAACCTGAATCCACCGGAAGCCGGACCAGGAGCGGTCGTCTTCCCACAGGGCAGGGTTATCAAGGTAGAAATGATTGAGCTCACGGCAGAAGCTCTGCATCGCATGGTGCGAGGGGTATTTGAGCATGAACCATTCCAGTTCTTCATAGAAGCGCCATTCCGTATAGGGCGCAAATTCATTGCCCATAAAGTTTAATTTAGCCCCGGGGTGAGTATATTGATAGACATACAGCGCGCGCAGCGAAGCGAATTGACGCCAGTAATCGCCCGGCATACGCCCCAGCAAGCTCTTCTTGCCATGCACCACTTCATCGTGGGAGAAGGGCAGGATAAAACGTTCATGAAAAGCATATACCATAGAGAATGTTACTTTTTTATGAAATATACCTCGGGCATAATAATCGGCTTTAATATAGGTGAGAATGTCGTTCATCCAGCCCATATTCCATTTATGGGTGAACCCCAGACCGCCTTCTTCGATCGGTCCGGTTACCTGCGGCCAGGCTGAGGACTCCTCCGCTATCATCATCGCCGCCGGTATATTCTCCCTGATCGTGCGGTTTAGCTTCTGAATAAAAGCTACTCCTTCGTAATTTTCCTCCCCGCCCTTTTCATTGTAGATTTTGTCCGCATCATCGCGGCCGAAATTAAGTGAAAGGATGGAGCTGACAGCATCTATTCTAAGTCCGTCCGCGTGGAATTCCTCCAGCAATAACCAGGCTGAAGAGATCAAAAATGAATTCACCTCGGCCAGCCCATAATCAAAAATCATTGTACCCCAGGACGGGTGATCTCGAAGGCGCGGCTCGGCATATTCGAACAGAGGCTTGCCATCAAAATTGGCCAGTGCAAAATCATCGCGCGGAAAATGGGCGGGAACCCAGTCAATGATAACTCGAATGCCGGCCTGATGCATCGTATCGACAAAGTATTTAAAATCAGCCGGGGTACCGTAGCGTGAAGTTATAGCAAAATAGCCCGTTACCTGATAGCCCCAAGAGGCATCCAGCGGATACTCATTAACCGGCATCAATTCGACGGCATTGTAACCCATATCCGTCATATAGGTTGCCAGCTGCGGTGCAATCTCACGATATGTATAGGTATTATTGTCCTGATAACGGCGCCAGGAACCGAGATGACATTCGTAGATATTCAGCGGTCCAATCGCCGTTGCGTCCGGACGCTGCTCCATCCATTCCAGGTCATTCCATTCATAATCGTCGGGATCATAGAGAATCGAGGCGGTATTAGGCCTGGTCTCAGCGTGGCGGGCAAAGGGGTCGGCTTTGAGGATCAGACGCCCATCTTCGGTTCTGATGGCATATTTGTAGCGCTGCCATTGCTCAGCCCCGCTGATAAATCCCGTCCAGATTCCAGTTGTACCATAAGGATAGAGAGGATCGCGCTCGCTATTCCAGTAATTGAAATCGCCTACAACACTGACGGCCTTGGCATGTGGTGCCCAGACAGCAAAGCGAAAACCAGGTTCCCCATCATGGCTCAAATCCGGACGAGCTCCCAGCATCTTATAACTTTGGAAGTTATCCCCAGTGTTAAACAGATAAGCCTGATTCATACTTCCTCCCCTATTAAGAACGCTGTATGCAACTATTAATGTTATTATACCCTATTTCAGCTCGGCGATTGTAACGCCATCGCCGCCCTCACCTGGCCCGCCCAGACGAAAACTCGCCACTCTCCGGTCACGCGCCAGAAAATCGCCGACGGCGGAACGCAAAGCACCGGTGCCCTTGCCATGTACAATCCTGATTATGCCAAGCCCGGCCAAGACAGCATCATCAATATAATGATCCAATTCAAACAGCGCTTCTTCAACCAATTTGCCGCGCAGCATAATTTCCGTCTCCAGGAAAAGTCTCTTCTCAGCAGTGAGCGCGGAGATATTTTCTTTGCTACTGCGAGTGGTACTCTTCTTGCTGACAGTTTTCTGCTTGGCGGGCCAGGTCAAAGCGGTCACCGGCACGGTCACCTGCATTTGCCCGCTGCGCAGTACCACATTGCCCTTGCTGTCCGGCAGACCTTCCGCGCTGCCTGACAGTCCCAAAGCCGGAGCATCATAATTTTCTCCGGGCACAATATCAGCCGCAGTCAGAGTCTCTCCGGCATGTCTGCTCAGACGCTCCTGTTGTCTGCCGGCGCCGATCCTTTCCCGGGCCTGACGGATTTGACCTCTGGCCTCACTAACAATATGATGGCCGGCTTCCTGTTCCATCTTCTGCTTAAGTTCGGCCAGCAACTGCTCAATCTCTTCCTCCGCCTGATTATAGAGCCGGCCGGCTTCTTCCCTGGCCTGATCCAAGATCTCACGGCGCTTTAGTTCCAGCTTGCGCTCTTCCTCTGCCAGGGCTTCTCTTGCCGCAACACTCTCCGCCTGCAGTGCGTCTATCTCCGCCCGTATGCGCCTAGCCTCCTGATGGCTCTTCTCTATCGAGGCCACCAATTCCTCAAAGCGAGCGCCTTCGTCAGAGATCAATTCTTTGGCTCGGTCAATGATTTCCGGATCAAGACCCAGTCGCTGTGAAATAGCGAAAGCATTGCTGACACCGGGTACACCGATCATCAAACGATAAGTCGGGCGCAGAGTATTGGTATCAAATTCACAGCAGGCATTCTCAACTCCGGAGGTGTTGAGTGCATAGCCTTTGAGCTCTTTATAATGGGTGGTTGCCACTGTCAGTGCACCCTTGCGGCGCAGATCTTCCAGGATAGAGATGGCTAAAGCCGCCCCTTCGGAAGGATCCGTACCCGCACCGAGTTCATCCAGCAGCACCAGGCTACCCGGTCCGGCTAGAGCAATGATCTCAATAATCTGGCGCAGATGCGATGAGAAGGTCGAAAGGCTTTGCTCAATACTCTGCTCGTCCCCGATATCCGCCAGCACATGATCAAAGGTGGAAAGCTCGCTGCGGTCTTGAGCCGGAATCTGCAAACCGGCCATACCCATCAGGGTCAGAAGGCCGCAAGTCTTGAGTGTGACTGTTTTGCCGCCGGTATTAGGACCGGTAATCACTAAAGTGCGGAAAGTCGTACCCAGTTCAAAGTCGATCGGAACTACGGTCTGAGGCTCAATCAAGGGATGCCGCGCACCTTTGAGAACAATCCGCCCCTCATCGTTGAATTCAGGCGGCATTGCTTTCATAGCCAGAGCCAGCCTGGCTTTGGCTTGAGCAAAGTCAAGTACAGTGAGAATCTCCGCATTGGTCAGCAGGACATCCGACTGATTAGCCACTTTGCTGCTCAGTTCCCGTAAAATCTCCTCGATCTCCCGCTTTTCCTCGGCCATCAGAACTTTGATCTGGTTATTCAGCTCCACGACTGCCAGCGGCTCGACAAAGACAGTGCTGCCGCTGGCTGAAGTATCGTGCACTAATCCAGGGACTTGATTGCGGTGTTCCGCCTTGACGGGAACGACATAGCGATCACCGCGCAAAGTCACTATGGCCTCTTGCAAAGCCTGGGGGCGCGAGCGTACCAGGCGATCCAGCTCCTGACGGATATTCTCCTGCGTTTTTCTGATCCGCCGGCGAATATTGTACAGCTCCGGTGTCGCACGGTCGCGGATTTCATCTTCACCCGCGATACACTCATCAATCCTCGACTCCAGCCCGGCCAAAGGATAGAGCATGGCAATGCGGTCATAGACCAGACGTGGCTCGGCATCTGCGCCATAGTCTTCAGGCAAAACCGCCTTCACCCGCTGCACAGAACGTAAAAAGGCACCGATCCGCAGCAGTTCAGCCGTGCTCAGCACAGCTTCAGCCACGGCCCTGCGTACAGCCGGTTTTATCTCTGAGATCCCGGCCAGCGGCAGATCGCTGCGCTCCAGCAGAAATCTAACCATATCAGAGGTCTCAGCCTGTGTCGAGCGAATCTTCTCCAGATCGGTTTCCGGCGAGAGCGCCGCACAGCGCTCCCGCCCCGGCGCCGTACCGGCACGCAGAACAAGCAGATCGCGTACTTTATCGAATTCAAGTATTTTCAGTGTTTTCTTTGGCATTTTCCCCAGAAAAAAGCTCCCGCCATTCAAGATCCCCTGCTGTCTCACAAGCCGGCAGAAGACCTGCCTCTAAATTCCGGCATCGCGACGTCTGAACCATTTGTCCCGGTTCTTATAGGTATAATTAATCGTCGCCGTCAGCGAAAGCAGAACCGGTATGATAAAAATCACATCTCTGATCCAACGCGGTTCATCAGGCAGCCAGAACAAAAGACCAAACGCCAGCACATAGAAAAAGGTCGCCGCCTTGCCGAAATAATCAGAGTATACAACCGTATCTCGCTCTTTCAGCAGATACCAGCTGCCGACAATCATAAGAGTCTCGCGCAATAACATGAATAGCGGCACCCAGAGCGGAATGCGGCCGATCATGAACATCATCACTGCCGTCGTGACTTGGAAGATTTTATCCACCAGTGGGTCAAAGAGCTTGCCGAATTCCGTAATCTGATTAAAGCGTCTGGCGATCCAGCCATCAAGTATATCCGTCATCCAGATAGCCAGGAAAGTAATAAAACCGCCGACTTTATATTTCGGCCAGCGCCAGATTAACCAGGCCAGAAACGGTACGGCTATCAGGCGCAAAGTGGTGAGAATATTGGGTACATTCAGCTCGAATTTAAGCCTGGTATTCACAATTAATACTTAGTACCGCCCTTCCTTATACTTCATTAAATCTATCGCTTCTATCTATCTCTCTCACGGTGAGTCGCTCAATTTATTGGTAGCATTCTAACACTAAAAGAATAATCAACAATAGCAGGATCAGATTAAAATACGCTGATATTATCAACACCGAACCGCTCCGCCAATAATGCCAGCGTTTCCCCATCCAGCTGAACACCTCGAGGCAATGGTTCCAGCAATCTCGTCTCCCGCTCCAGATACACACGCACCCGGCTCGGTCCCGGGAAATAGGCCAAAGCACTTTTCAGCGGCTCCAGAGCCGCATCGCTGGTTTCACCGCGCCAACGGATAACCAGGGTATTTTTTGTCGCAGGCGCCTCCTGCGGAGCCGGGCTCTCTGCCCATGCTGTGGAATTGTTACCGGGGCTATCCTGTGCTGTAAAGCTGTTGATGTAACTGCCATGCGCTGCAGAGTTGTTAGCCGGTCTGCCCCCGGCTGCCGCCCGGCCGCGACTGAAAGATGCCAGTTCCGCCCGTACCGCCTGCGGCAAATCCTCCAGGTCAAAGAGCTCTTCCGCAATCACTTTGATCGGTTCATCCTCACGCACACTGAGCCGGCCCCTGATCAGAATCGCCTTGCCTTCGTCTAAAAGATTGACATATTTTTCATATACAGTATTAAAGACTATCACTTCAAAACTGCCGGTCAGATCTTCCACCTCCAGGAAGGCCATCAGATCATTGCGCTTGGTGTACTGGTTGCGGCACCGGATAATCTGGCCGCCGACAATAACAGCAGTCTGATCCAGCAGTTCCGGGCTCATGACCGGTACTTCACTGCCCTCCGGCGGTTCGTCAAAGACGATCATATCCTGAGCCGTCATCGCTAGATAAGCAGCAAGATCCTCGCGGTAAGCATCCAAGGGATGTCCTGTTATATAGAGGCCCAGCATCTCCTTTTCCATTGCCAACAGCATATCAACATCAAATTCGGAGACATCAGGATAGACAGGCTCATCATCCGGCTGTTGCTCTTCCATGCCGGGCAGTTGGAAAATACTGATCTGTCCCAGAGATGACATCTTTCTTTGATTCTGGAGTTGATTGGCAAAAGGTTCCAGAACCGCGATCATTTTGGCCCTGGCTACACCAAAGCTATCCAGTGCCGAAGCCCTGATCAGACTTTCAATCATGCGGCGGTTGACATCGTATTCGCAGATCCGGCGCATAAAATCACCAAAACCTGTGAACTCTCCGTTCTTTTCGCGCTCCGCTACAATCTTGTTTATCGCTGCCTGGCCGACATTCTTAACTCCGCCGAGGGCAAAACGAATGCCACCGTTCTCAGTTGTAAAACGGGCATAACTCTTGTTGATATCCGGCGGCAGAATTTCGATACCGAGTTCTTTGGCAGCCCTGACATATCGAGCGGCCTGATCGAGACTGCCCAGCCAGCTATTGAGCATGGCAGCCATGAATTCAACCGGATAATAATACTTAAGCCAAGCCGTATCATAGGCGACAACGGCATAGGCGGCGGCATGCGCTTTGTTGAAAGCATAGCCGGCAAAAGCCATCACATCTTCGAAGATCTTGGCTGCGACTTGGCGCGGCACGCCATTGGCACAAGCGCCCGGCACCTTCTGTCCATTTTCGTCAATACCGCCGTTTAAGAACAGATCCTTATAACCGGCTATCACTTCCGGCTGTTTCTTGGACATGGCGCGGCGGACATTATCCGACTGGCCCAGAGAGAAGCCGGCCAGGTCGCGCACAATCTGCATCACTTGTTCCTGATAGACCATGCAGCCATAGGTCACATTGAGGATCGGCTCCAAGAGCGGGTGATCATATTTAATTTTACTGGCATCGTGACGAGCTTCAACATAGCGCGGGATCTGTTCCATAGGGCCGGGTCTAAAGAGCGAAATTCCGGCGATAATATCTTCGAAATTATCCGGCTTCAGATCTTTCATAAAGCGTGTCATACCGGGGCTCTCCAGCTGGAAGACACAAACCGTATCGCCGGCTGAGATCATCTCATAGATTTTGGGATCGGCAAAATCCAAGCTATCGATATCAATTTCGATCCCTTTATTGGCCTTGACCATATTCACGGTATCTTGGATGACAGTCAAAGTACGCAGACCGAGAAAATCGAATTTGAGCAGGCCTACTTTCTCGATATTGTCCTTGGTGAACTGGACCACGATCGAATCTTCATTGCGGGCCAAAGGCGCCAGCTCCGTGATCGGCTGACCGGCAATAACTACACCGGCGGCGTGAGTCGAGGCATGGCGCGGCATACCCTCCAGGCGCCGCGACAGATCGATGACTCGCCTGGTGACTTCATCATTATCATAATAACGGCGTAACTCGGGATTGATTGCCAGAGCCTGATCCAGAGTTATATTCAGCTCCGCCGGCACCATTTTGGCAATGCGGTCAGCATCGGCATAGGGGACATCAAGTGCCCGCGCTACATTGCGGATCGCCGCCCGGGCGGCCAGCGTGCCGAAGGTGATGACCTGGGAAACATGGTCCGCACCGTATTTTTCGGTTACATATTGGATGACCTCATTGCGCCGTTCATAACAGAAATCGATATCGAAATCGGGCATACTGACACGTTCAATATTGAGAAAACGCTCAAAGAGCAAGTTGTATTTAATCGGATCGATATTGGTAATGCGCAGGACGTAGGCGGCCAGAGAGGCGGCACCGGAACCGCGGCCCGGGCCCACGATAATACCCTGCTCCCGGGCATAACGGATGAAATCCCAGACGATCAGATAATAGTCCGCATAACCCATCTCAATGATGACTTCAAGCTCGTGCTCCAGACGTTCTTTGTAAGCCTGTTCTGAAATAGATTCCGTCTTATTCTGCAGTCTTTGCTCCAGACCGATCTGGCAGAGCTGACGCAGATATTCTGCCGCTGATTCACCCTGCGGTGTTTCAAAATGAGGCAGAGACAGACGGTCAAATTCCAGCTCGACATTGCAGCGTTCGGCAATCTCAGTCGTATTGGCCAGTGCCTCAGGATAGTCGGCAAAGGCTTGGGCCATTTCTTGCGGAGACTTGAGATAGAATTCAGCGCTGTGCATGCGCATCCGATCCGGATCGCTCATCGTCTTCCCGGTCTGTATGCATAGCAATACCTCATGACTGAAGGCGTCATCCTGATACATATAATGACAGTCATTGGTTGCGATCAGGGGAATTCCGCTTTCCCGGCTGATTCTGACCAGTGCCTGATTTACCTTAGTTTGTTCCGGGATGCCATTTTCCTGCAATTCCAGAAAAAAATTACCTTGACCGAAAGTCTCCTGATAGCGCTTGGCAGCTTGAACAGCCTCCTGATACTGTCCCTGCAAAATCAACTGCGGAATCTCGCCGGCCAGACAAGCGGAAAGCGCTATCAAGCCTTCACTGTGCTCGCGCAGGAGCTGATGATCAACCCGCGGCCGATAATAGAAGCCATTGACAAATGACTCCGATACCAGCCACATCAGGTTTTTATAGCCTGTCATATTCTCGGCCAATAAAATCAGATGCCAGGGATCTCTATCCTTGACACCATCTTTATCTGTATAACTGCGAGGCGCGACATAGGCCTCACAACCGATAATTGGTTTTAGACCGGCCTTTTTCATCGTCCGGTAAAAATCAATCACACCGTACATGACGCCATGATCGGTACAGGCACAGGCAGTCATGCCTAATTCTTTCAGGCGGGATGGCAGCTCAGACAGACGGATAGCTCCGTCCAGCAAACTGTACTCGGTATGCAGATGCAGATGGACAAAGGACACTGAAATACTCCCTGACATTCTAGATCAGAAGATTGTCGAGATGGGCCAAAGTCTTCTCCTTGATCTCCTCTAATCTGCGGTCACAACTGGCCTGATCCTGATCATAGAGACCGTAATAGATCTTGATCTTAGGCTCGGTTCCGGAAGGACGGACACACATCCAGTCGTTGCCGGACGGACCGGCCAATTCATATAAAATCACATTGCTGCCTTTAAGTGCCGTATCGGTACGTTCCCCGGTCACCAAGTCAAGGCGCTCGCCACTCAAATAATCGAGCACCGCAGTCACTTCAGCACCGGGAATGCCATCAGCTCTATCCCGACGCAAGGATTCCATGGCCGCACTGATCTTTTCCTGGCCCGTCTTGCCTTCACGGTAGATAGAGACGGTTTCTTCACCCTGATAGCCGTAGCGCTTATAAATAGCTGTCAGCAAATCATTGAGAGTCTTACCTTCTAAGGCGGCTACCGCTGCCATCTCGGCCAGCAGCATGCAAGATACTACCGCATCCTTATCCCGCACACGGTCACCTGCCAGATAGCCGAAGCTCTCCTCAAAACCAAATTGGAAGTGGCCGCCGGCATCGTCACCAAATTCTTTGATGGCCTCAGCTATATGTTTGAAACCGGTGAAAGTCTCATATAAAGCCACTCCATAATGGGCGGCAATGACATGTGTCAGTCGGGTCGAGACAATCGTTGTTACACAAAAAGATTGCTTCGCCAACTTCCCTGCTTTCTGCTTGGAGCCCAGGATATAGTCCATCAGCAAAATTCCGATCTCATTGCCACTGATGATTCTATAGCTGCCGTCCTGCAGGCGCACGACCACCCCCGTACGGTCGGCATCGGGATCAGTCGCCAATACCAGATCGGCATCGATTTTCTCGGCCAGATCAATCGCCATTTGCATTGCTTCGGGCAATTCGGGATTGGGCAGACGCACGGTGGGAAAATCCCCGTCCGGCTCCTCTTGCTCCGGCACAATATTAATATTAGTAAAACCAAGCCTGGCCAATTGACGGCGGACAGGTTTATTGCCCGAACCGTGCAGCGGTGTATAGACAATCGGCATCTGCTTCATTTTTGCCACGGCTTCCTGATTTAGTGACAAAGTCATCAGATAGTCACTGTAGGTCCGGTCGATATCTTCACCCATCCAGGTGAACAATTCCGCACCACTGAGCTCAGAAAATTCCGGCAGTCCGTCAATCAAGCCCGGCAGATCGGAAAGATCAGCCATCCTTTCGGCGATGGCATCAGCTTCTTCAGGCGGTAATTGTGCGCCGTCTTCACCATAGACTTTGAAGCCATTGTAGATAGCCGGATTATGACTGGCCGTAATCATCACCCCGCCCACACAGCCATAATGCCTAATCGCAAAAGAAATAACCGGCACCGGCCTCAATTCCGTGGAGAAGAAAACTCTAACCCCTTCATTGATAAAGATCCGGGCAGTCAATTCCGCAAACTCGCGGGAGAAATTGCGTGAATCATAGGAAATGGCAATGCCCGCCTGACGAGCCTCCTCTCCCCAAGAGGCGATCAGTTGAGCATAAGCCGTTGCGGCCCGTGCCACCGTATAATAATTCATGCGATTGGTACCGGCACCTAAGATACCCCTGAGACCGGCGGTACCGAACTGCAGATCCTGATAAAAACGATCCTCGATTTCCTGCGGATCATCGGCAATAGCGATCAGTTCCGAACAGACTGAAGATGAAAAACGACCATCTTCAACCCATGATTTATATATTCTCTGCGCGCGTGTCATAGCTATCCTCCGTTAGTTTATATTGGTAATTAGTAAAAATACTCAAATATTGGTCAGGAATAATTATAACATGCATAAGCTGCGAGGTTCATAGCAACCGGCGTTTATACGCTCGGCTTTAACGGCAAACTGCCGCCAGCTGCCGCGATCAGTCGGATCTCATTGCGATCGGCGCAGTACCAAGGCTCACTTTGACCGGCGCAGAGCCAGCTCATTACGCACCAGGATCAGAACATCGCGCAATTCCGCCGCCTCTTCAAAAGCCAGTTGCTTGGCCGCCGCCTTCATGTCGCGATCCAATTTCTTCTCCATCTTGCCTAATTGTGAGAAATTGAGTGACGACAGACGCAGACTGGCAATATCATCACCGTCGACAATGACCTCTTCCGCTCTTTCAATGACACCGTCTTCTACCATTTCGCTCATAGTATCGATCAGGAGACGGACATCTTTCTCAATGCTTTTCGGTGTGATATTATGCTTGCGGTTGAAAGCATCCTGAATCTCACGGCGCCTATTCGTTTCTTCTACCGCCTGTTGGATCGACTTGGTTATCTCATCAGCGTATAGAATAACCCGCCCGTTGACATTACGGGCGGCACGGCCAATGATTTGCACCAGAGATGTCGTTGAGCGCAAAAAGCCCTCTTTATCCGCATCTAAAATAGCGATCAGAGAAACCTCAGGCAGGTCGAGTCCCTCGCGCAAGAGATTGATCCCGACCAGAACATCATATTTTCCTTCGCGCAATTCTTTGAGAATCTTGAGCCGTTCCACAGTCACAATATCCGAGTGCAGATAGGCTACTTTCATTCCTTCTTCACGCAGGAAATCACTTAGATCTTCGGCCATGCGCTTGGTCAGAGTCAGGATCAGTGTTCGTTCACCGCGGTCAGCATTAGCTCTGATCTCGCTCATTAGATCATCGATCTGCGTTGCAACCGGTCGGATGAAAATCTGCGGATCAAGCAGGCCGGTCGGGCGGATTACTTGCTCCACCACTTGTTTTGCCTGTTTTGCTTCATATTTAGAGGGGGTTGCGGAAACAAAGATCGTCTGTCCCATCCTTTCCTCAAATTCGGCAAAATTCAAGGGTCGGTTATCGAAAGCCGAGGGCAGACGAAAACCATATTCAACCAGTGATTCCTTGCGTGAACGGTCGCCATTATACATAGCCCCGATCTGGGGAATAGTCACATGCGATTCATCGATAAAAAGCAGGTAGTCCTCAGGGAAGAAATCCAATAGTGTATAGGGCGGCTCGCCCGGAGCGCGCTCCGTCATATGACGGGAATAATTCTCGATCCCCTTACAGAAGCCGGTTTCCTTCAACATCTCAATATCGTAGAGTGTGCGCTGTTCCAGCCGATAGGCCTCAAGCAACTTTCCTTCTGCCCGCAGTTCAGCCAGGCGAAGGACCAGCTCCTGGCCAATGCTCTTGGTCGCCTTTTCCATGCGCGCGGCAGTAGTAGCATAGTGCGAGGCCGGGAAGATCGAAGCATAGTTGCGGGCAGTTATGCTGCGGCCGGTAATAGCATCAATTTCTCTGATTTCTTCAATCTCATCGCCGAAGAAGCTTACCCGGGTAATGACGTCCGCCGCGGACGAGGGAAAGATATCTAAAATGTCACCCCTGACCCGAAAAGTTCCGCGCTTGACTTCATAATCATTGCGTTGATACTGGATGGCTATCAGCTGGGAAATAACCTCATCACGCTCTTTGCGCATACCAGGCCGCAAACTGACCATCAGATGCTGATAGTCATTCGGATCACCGATACCATAAATACAGGACACCGAAGCCACCACAATCACATCGCGACGCTCCATCAAAGAAGATGTCGCCGAATGGCGCAAGAGATCAATCTCATCATTGATGGCTGAGTCCTTCTCGATATAGATATCACGGGATGGGATATAGGCTTCCGGCTGATAATAGTCGTAATAACTGACGAAGTACTCCACAGCATTATCAGGGAACAGAGCCATGAACTCAGCACAAAGCTGGCCGGCCAGAGTCTTATTATGAGCAATAACTAAGGCGGGGCGCTGAGTCTCCTCAATCACTTTGGCCATAGTAAAAGTTTTACCGGAGCCGGTCACACCCAACAGGGTCTGAGCCGGCATGCCTTGGCGCAGACCGGAGGTCAACTTTTCAATAGCCTGCGGCTGATCGCCCTGAGGCACCATATCAGTCCTGAGACGGAACGGATTACGGTAATCCGTCGGGGGTAATTGGACTCGTCGTGTTGTCATATCATGATGACCTCATTAAGTGATTAACTCGGGCAGGAGTTTTAGTTCTGACAGTTTGCGGCGAACAGCAGCAATATCCTGCCAGAGATCGTTCTTGCGACGTGGATCCCGCAGCACATAGGCCGGATGGAAAGTGGGCAAAATCCAATAGCCCGCCTTCTGAATCCAGCGCCCCCTGACCTTGGTGATCCCCGTGTCATCATGTGTAAAATATTTGTAGGCCGTGCCACCCATCAGCAGAATCACTTTCGGTCTAACCAGATTGAATTGACGTGTCAACAGAGGACGGCATTTCTCCGCCTCCTCCGGCTTTGGTGCCCGATTGCCCGGCGGACGGCATTTCACAATATTGCAGATATGGAAATCCTCTTCCCTAATCTCCCAGGCCGTGAGCAATTGATCCAGCAATTGACCGGATCGCCCGACAAAGGGTATGCCCTGTTCATCTTCCTCCGCCCCGGGACCCTCGCCGATAATCATTAGCGGAGCTTTGATATTGCCCCGCCAGACCACGACATTTTGTCTGTTAGCAGCAAGATCGCAGGCCCGGCAGCGCCGGCAAACTGCAACAAAGTTCTTGAATCCCTCACGAGCGCCTTCGTCGTCATGATCAAAATCTTGAGTCATATCTTTATCTCCCTCGGGGCGTCTGCTATAAGCACCTAAGTTCTAGCGGACGCTATGGTTCCCGTTTTTTCAACAGCCGTCAGTCAACGCCACTCTCAGTTACCGTGCCGGCACCGGACTCAGGTTACATGATCGCCGTTCTTGACTTCAAACTCGGGCACCAGCAGTACTATGCCTTGTTCCGATTCCGTACCCAGGATTCGCACCTCGCTCTTTACGGAACCGATATACAGCGGAGCCAGATTGACACAGCAGAGGACCTGCTTGCCGATCAGATCTTCTTCTGCATATACCGCCGTGATTTGGGCGGAAGAATTCTTGACACCAATCTCGGGACCGAAATCAATCTGCAACACATAGGACGGATTCCTGGAACGCTTATTCGGCTTGGCGCTCAGAATCGTCCCGACGCGGACATCCACTTTATCAAAATCAGCAATTCCGATTTCTTCAATCTGATTCATTATTATCCTCCCGAATCCATATTTTTAATTTTATCCGTTATCTGATCATTGTAGGCCTTAAACAGACTTGAAGCAAAAATCTTGTTTAAATGTCATTTTCTGTACTAGAATGTTGATATTAAATATATGTTAGGCGTATCAACAAGCATGTCGCACCGCCGGTACAATCTCCTGCTCAGCGGCTGCTCCTATTAAACTAGTGAGGTATCCATGAAGCCGGAACTGTCGGTCGTTGTACCCGTCTTTAATGAAGAAGAAGTGATAAAGGCTACTCAGCAGCGTCTCACCGCTGTCTTGTCTGATCTGCAATTATCCTATGAGATTATCTATATTAATGACGGCAGTACAGACCGGACAGCTGAGATCATCAAACCCTGGTGTCTCGCCGACGGCGAGGTAAAATTAATCAGCTTCTCCCGTAATTTCGGACATCAGACAGCTATAACTTGCGGCATGGATTATGCTGCAGGTGATGCGATCGTGATCATTGATGCCGATCTGCAGGATCCGCCGGAAGTGATCCCGCAGCTAATCGAGAAATGGCGGGAGGGCTACGAAGTCGTATATGCCAGACGGAAAAAGCGCGCAGGTGAGACCCGGTTCAAAAAGACTACAGCCTCTCTCTACTACCGTTTCCTCTACCGACTCTCTGATGTCGATATACCCGTTGATGTCGGGGATTTCCGCCTGATCGACAGCACAGTTCGGGACGCACTCCTGCAACTGCCGGAACATAATCGCTATGTGCGCGGTCTGATTGCCTGGCTCGGTTATCGCCAGACCTTCGTCGATTATGAACGCGCCCCTCGCCAGGCCGGCACAACCAAATACCCTCTCCGCAAAATGCTGAAACTGGCCGGCGACGGCATCACATCTTTCTCCTACCGGCCGTTGAAAATAAGTATCTATCTGGGCGTCATCCTCTCCCTAGCCAGCTTCCTGTTCCTGCTTTTCATATTCATCTCTAAGCTGTTCAATCTAGTCGCGATGGAACCAGGCTATGCCTCAATGATGAGTGTCATACTCTTCTTTTTCGGCGTCGTGCTGATCATACTGGGAATAACCGGCGAATATATCGGCCGCATTTTCGAAGAAGTCAAAAACCGGCCGCTCTACCTCGTCCTGCGCGAAGACGGCAAATTCTATACTAAAGGCCGCAGCGGCACCAGACCGGGCTTGCCTCACCCGGATTCAATCCACATAGACGGCAAATTATCTCTCGACCAAGACAACAAGGATCGTTCAGAACCCTGATGTACCAAAGCGAATCAATAGCAAAACCTCTCCGGGCGAAGACGCCTAGGAAAACCGTACCGAACCAGGTCACAATTTGAGAGACCGCTCCGGGCTCAGTCCAGCCGAGCCAGATCGAGCAAATCGAGAGCCGTTTGCCTGGCAATATAACTAAACAGGCCTAGACGCAAAATCTGCAATACCAACTCTTCATGATTGTCGGCCTTCTGAGGTAACAGATCCAAAATGCCTTTCCTGCCCCGATCCAAGGCTTCCGAAATATTCTGATAGCGCCAGGCAGGATCACCTGCCTCTGCCAACAACTGGCGCAGCTCACCGATATTAGCAATTGGCAGCACTTCTTTGAGGTAGATCAGAAGCGTCAAATCAACCAGATGATCTCTGGTATAGCGCTTGCCATGTGCCCTCGGCAACACTCCTTGCTTAGTATAATTATTGATCATTGAGGGAGTCAGAGGAATTCTGTGTCTCTCATCTTTGTTCTGTTCCGACATCAATGTAATAACCTGGTCCATATACAGGTCAATATAGGGCAAAAGCTCATAATCAATCAGTTTCCGTGTAGCCATATCGGTGCGCAGCTCCTCTAAAGAAAAAGGTGTAGAAACCTCAGCAGTCTCAGCCGCCTGTCCCTCCGTTCCTATCTCTTGATTTCTCTTTTTCTTAGTCATCGTCATTTCCTCACATCATAAAGCGCTTAGTCTTAGGTTTAGTCTTAATTATTACTGATGCAGCCTCAATTAACAAATATATAGGCTCAATTTCACAAATATTTACAATTAAACACTTGACATTATAACAATCAGGTAATATGGTATTGATAACTACATTATATAGTTTTGTTGTTATGCCCACTATTATATGGCAAGTAAAGGGAGAAAGACCATGATATACGCACTTTCCATCAATAGATCCGCTCTCTGGCAGAAACCCTGGCTTGTGCTCGGCGACTCTATATCCAAAGGTGTCGCCTTCGATCCGCTCAAAAAACGTTATCAGCAGCTGAAAAACAGCTTTGTGGAAAGAATCAAGTCTGATCTCAGACTTGACGTTATGAATCTGTCCGTCTTTGGCGCTACAGTCGAGAAAGGTCTCAAGCAGCTTGACCGCTACAGAGATCGTCTAACCAAGGGCGGTGTGGCTCTGCTCCATTTCGGCGGCAATGACTGCAATTTCAACTGGGCTGACATCAGCCGCGACCCCAAAGCCGAACATCTGCCACAGATACCCCTGAAAAACTTTATTCATCTCTATGAACAGCTGATCGACAATCTGCAGCGGCAAAACTATCAGCCACTTCTGCTCAATCTGCCCCCCCTGATTCAGGATCGTTTCTTTGCCACCATCTCCCGCGATCTCGATGCCGATGTAATTTTAAACTGGCTGGGCGGCACCACGGACAGCATTTTCAAATGGCATAAATCCTACAGTGATGCCGTAGAACAGCTAGCTGATAAAAAGAAAATTCCCCTCATCGACATCCGCAGCGCCTTCCTGCAGCAGCCTGATAGGGAAACCCTCATGTGCGATGATGGCATGCACCCTAATGCCAAAGGCCATGCCCTGATCACGCAGATTATGGAAGCCAACTCATAATTAAAACGAAATCTCCGCTATAATAGTAAATATCCTTTAATTTTAAGCAAAATATAAAGAGAAGGACAAAATAGGCATGTCGAACTTTCCAATATACATATTTGCGGTTGCTGCTAATCTTGAAAAGTCTATTGGTAAATTTTTTAAGTATGGCCTGATCATACTCGCAGTAATGATAGGACTTGCTATTGTTATCAAAATTATTTCTTCCTATATCTATCTCCATACGGATCAGAAAATAAAGAAAACCGGCACCAGGAAAGTAGAAATCCTAGAGATTAACAAAAAAATTGTCGATGACACTTTAGCGCGAGCCATGCTCGGATATATGATCGCCGGCGAACGCGGGGGACTGTTTGGCGCAATAACCGGAGCTCAATACGAGGAAGTAAACTCCATCACCTTCAAAATTTACTACAACGACGGTACGGAGCAAACGACAATATGTTCCCCCAAACATCATCTCTGTCAGGAACTTCTGGAAAAAACCGATCTCTGTTAAAGCGAGAATTCACAAGATAAACTAATCTTTAATCATCTTGGCAATAACTGCCGGCTTGGTAATAACTTCCAAATTGGCAATCCCGGCAATCTAACTTTAAAAACAAACATTTTAATTTCGCGGGCTTGATTTATTAGTGTGTCGTATGATAAATTACTGGGTGGTTGTTTAATGCAGCCGAATTTTCTAAAGAAAGGGCGTGACTTGTTTGGATTATCGACCTCGATGTATCAGCATTAATAATCCGGTTTCCCGCGGGGGATTTTCCAGTCTGCGCTCTTTTAGAGAGAGCATTGTCGGACTTGCTCTTTGAGTGAAAATTTTCTTCGAAGATTCTCCTGTGGCTAACCAACAGCAGAAAGGAGAATCCCATGAAATACCTCACAAAAAATCAGAATACTAAGGCTTGCACCTATATGCAGGAACAGGAGCTGCGCAGATTATCGTCTGCGTCGATTGATGATGTTGTGCGCCAATACGGCTCTACAGTTCAGGGTCTTACCGCTGTTGAAGCTGCAAATAGGCTGGAAGAATATGGTCCTAATATTGTCAAATTAAGAAAACAACATACGGCTGTTTCAAGAATTATCGAAGCCTTAGTCAATCCCTTTAACATCATCCTTGTGATCATTGCAGTTGTAACTTATATCACTGATGTTGTGATGTCGGATGTAGCTGACTATGCGACTATCCTGATTATTCTCTTAATGGTATTTTTGTCATCTTTGGTAGCCTTTATCCAGAGCCGCAATTCGGACAAGGCTGCCGAAGGCCTTAAACAAATGGTTGCCAACAAAACCGACGTGATCAGAGATGGTAAATTAGTCGAAATCGATATCGCTGATGTAGTTCCCGGCGATGTCATCAAATTTTCTGCAGGCGATATGATTCCTGCGGATGTCAGATTTATCTCGACAAAAGATACCTTCGTATCTCAAGCTGCTTTAACAGGCGAATCGGCGCCTGTTGAAAAGTTTGATCATGCCGGTGACACGGACGTAGCTTTAACCGATCTGTCAAATATCGGCCTGATGGGCACCGATTTGGTCAGTGGTACGGCAAGCGCTATCGTTTTATTTACAGCTAAAGACACATTCTTCAGTTCAATAGCAGCTTCGTTAACCGGTGAGAAAGCTCAAACCGGCTTTGAGCGCGGTGTTTCTTCGGTCAGTGCCATGCTGATTAAAATGATGTTAGTCATCATTCCGATAATATTTTTAATAAATGGCATTATCAAAGGCGATTGGTTCAGTGCCTTATTGTTTGCTATCAGTGTGGCAGTGGGTCTGACTCCGGAAATGCTGCCGGTAATAATGACCTCTACACTTGCTAGAGGTGCACTTGCCATGTCCAAGAGAAATGTCATTGTACGTACTTTAGGTTCAATTCAAACTTTCGGTGAAATGGATATTCTCTGTACGGATAAGACCGGGACCTTGACTGAAGATAAAATCGTCCTGGAAAAATACATGGATTTAAGCGGGCAAGATGATACCAGGGTATTGCGTCATGCCTATCTGAATTCATATTTTCAAACCGGATTGAAAAATCTGATTGATATTGCCATAATCAATCGAGCCGAAAAATATAATTTCTCGGAACTCATCGCCAACTATACCAGAATAGATGAAGTGCCTTTTGATTTTTCACGCCGACGCATGAGCGTAATCCTGCGGGATAAAAGCGGAAAGCGTCAGCTGATTACCAAAGGTGCCGTTGAAGAAATGCTGACGATTTGTTCTTTCGTTGAAATCGACGGTCAGGTTAAGACCATAGGTGCTGATGAACGTAGGCTTGCTATGGCTACGTATGAAAAATATAATAGCGCCGGTTTGAGGATGCTGGCTGTTGCACAGAAAAATGAAGTCCCGGATGAAGAGCACTTTTCGGTTTCCGATGAGAGCAATATGGTTCTGATCGGATTCGTCGGTTTCCTAGATCCGCCCAAAGAAAGCGCCAAAGGTGCAATTGAAACCTTACGGGAACACGGTGTACGTACAGTTGTTTTGACCGGCGATAGTGAAGGCGTTGCCCTAAAGGTCTGCGCGAAAGTCGGAATTGATGTCCATACCTATGTTCTTGGTACTGATATTGAACAGATGAGTGATTCTGAATTAAAAGAAGTCGCTCAACACTGTAATCTGTTCAGCAAATTATCGCCGATGCAAAAGAAACGAGTGATCAAAGCCTTACAGGGCGATGGGCATACTGTCGGCTATATGGGCGACGGCATCAATGATACGCCGGCTCTACGCCAATCCGATGTCGGGATTTCCGTGGACAGTGCAGTGGATATTGCTAAAGAAACTGCGGATATTATTTTATTGGAAAAAGACTTAATGGTGCTGGAAGAAGGCGTTCTTTTGGGTAGACGCACTTTCGGCAATATTATGAAATACATCAAAATGGCAGCCAGTGGCAATTTCGGCAATATGATTGCTGTGGTAATAGCCAGCATTTTTCTACCTTTCTTACCAATGTTGCCGGTACATATTTTGACGCAAAATCTCTTAAATGACTTTGCTCAAATGGGTCTTGCCTTTGATAATATGGATGCTGATTATGTTTTAAAACCGCAAAAGTGGGATGTTAAATTATTAAAAAGCTTTATGTGGATAATGGGTCCCTTAAGTTCGATCTTTGACATTTTGTGCTATCTAATTCTGTGGTTTATATTCGGCTATAATTCAATGGCGAATTCTGCCTATTTCCAAACCGGCTGGTTTCTTTTCGGCACCTTATCACAGATTTTCATTATCCATATGATCAGAACAAGGAAAATTCCGTTTATTCAGAGCATGCCGGCACCGGCTTTACTGTTCTCAACTTCATTGGTTGCAGTAGTCGCAATGGTTATCGGCTTCACACCATTAGCAATCGTGTTGGACCTCAAGCAAATGCCCATCAATTATTTATTTTGGCTTTGTATTCTTTTGGCTCTGTACAGCTTGTCCGTACAAGGAGTAAAAAAATTCTATCAACAACAGATCGGACCCTGGATTTAAGCAAAACCGATGCTACACAAAACTGATGCTAAAATTGACAGTCGTAAAAGCGTCATGCTAGAATGCTAAGGCTGCTTAAATGAGACATTTGAGCGGCCTTAGCATTAATACAGCAAATTCTGTGGAGAGTTGTCCGAGCTGGCCGAAGGAGCACGACTGGAAATCGTGTATACCCCAGAAGGGTATCAAGAGTTCAAATCTCTTACTCTCCGCCACAATTTGTCCGAAAACGTCCTAATTGCAGGGGTTTTCGGACATTTTTGTTTAACAATTTTTGTGCCGCGCGGAGCTTTTTATAGATTTTAAAGATATGTTCAATTATCTGTTAGACAAG
>JBMNTB010000012.1:0-59026 GCA_050945515.1 Saccharofermentanales bacterium | reverse complement strand
GTATCAAATCTAACACCAAACATACACTCATACACTTTCCATCTTTGTTATACATAAAGATATTTTACACGACTAATTGGGTTGCCACCTTTCCAATTAGGACCAATCAGTATATCCACAACTGCTACCGAACCCTTTTGTATTTTCTACATAAAACTATTTTATATTACCAAAAGAACCACTTCCAAGCGTTCTACTAGTCCCTGATAATTTAGAGGATGGTGTCGCTGAAGCCTCATTTTCAATGATAAATGGGTTGAAATAAACACACTGTTTCAGATAATACTTATACGATATCTTACATCACCCATGCAGATTCACCTTCTTTACTCTGTGCAGAACTGATAAAGACTCTTATTCGTTCCGAAGGAATACTATTTGTACATATGGGCAATACCTCAGCTCAACCTATCGCACAGTAGTAGAAGCTCTTCTAGCTTTGCCACAATGCGTTTCTGCTCGGCGAGGGGTGGGAGCGGAAGAAGATATTCCGCCATTCGAACCATAGTCAATGTAGCTACTGTCGTACCACCCGAATTACTCCGAATCTGTGACATCATCATTTCAGATTGCATCGCATGCTTCAAATACTCGGGAAATATGTTGCCATAGTTTTCAAAACAAATTACAGAAGCATCCTTGTAGTAAAAATGATCTTCAGGCTTAACAATATATGTTTTGCCCAGTGTACCAACAGCCGTAACCATTAGATCTCCAGGCTTAGGCACACCAGTCTTCGAAAACTCATCAAACAGTTCTTGTGAAATAAACAGTTCATTATCCACATACCCATCTTCGCCCAGTTTCGCTATTTCTCTTGCTCTATAAAATGGGACGCCTTGGCTTTTCCAGTCACTTTGATGTACACGACGAGCCGAAACGATATTTATTACATTGCCCCAGCGTGTCCACTTCCAACTCTCTGGAATATCAAAGGGAATTTCGTCCTTTGTGATTTCCGGCAGGGGCTTTTTTTTCTTGATTTCACCTTTCTTGATGAGTCTTGCCTTTTCCTCCAGAATCTGCTGATGCAGCTCCTCGCCTGTGCCTTCTTCCTCTCGCTGTTCCACAAGTTTACCTTGGATGGCATATTGAAGTAGAGATTTCTGCATATCCTCTGGGAAACGCTCGTTGAAGTCCTCTAGTTTGCTCCATGCTTCTTCGTAGCGATCAATATATGGAAAGAACTCCTCAATCTTTTCTACAATACGTTTTTGCTCGGCAAGAGGTGGAAGGGGTAACCACATTGAGTGCAGAGCACTTTGCACCAAATGTTTTATTGTCATTCCTTTACTGTATTCATCAAGGATTCCTGCGGCTTTATAGAATTCAAGAAGAAATTTAAAATAATATGGTTCAAGTTCACCATAAAACCTTACTCTATGAAGAGCGTTTTGATAATACATCTCGGCATCTTCTTCCCAAACAGACGAGCGGCCAACGTCACCACCCTCACAAATCAACAGATCACCCTTTTGTAGCAAATACTTCTTCTTATCATCCTCGGTAAACCGAGCCTCCTTTATAGTATCAAGACTGATTCCTGACCAATACACATTAATGCTGCATAAGTACGGACACATGTCGCCAGTATCTTTTGCTTTATTAAGGGTTTTTCCAAGTCCGCTTGTAGCAATCTCATTTAAATGCACCCATTTCCAGCTCTCTGGAATATCAAAGGTTATCTCATCCTCTGCTATTTCCGGCAGAGGTTTTTCTTCTTTAATTTTGCCTTCTTTTATTAGTTTCTGCTTTTCGGCTTGAATCTGTTGATACAGTTCTTCGCCAGTGCCCTCTTCAACTCGTTGTTCCACAAGCTTACCTTGAATAGCAAGTTGTAAAATACTATTTTTCAACTCCTGAGGTGTCATTCGCTAACACCTCCAAGAAGTGCCGTGATATCTGCTAAAACACGATCAATTTTTGCATTGAGAGAGGCTCGTTGTTCTTCATATCTGTGAATTAAATCAAGAGGATCGAGGATCTCCTCCTCTTCATATGGGAACCCACATTGGTCAAGATTATATTCAAATTCTTCTGTAAGCTGTTCATAAGAATAGCACTTCGCCTTATCAAAACCATCAACAGAGATTTCCTTGCGGTCATTCCACCATTCCCTAACCTCATCAAAATGAGAGAGTTGCATCGGTTTTGTCTTGGAGAAATGTTTGTAGCCTTCTGGCATATCCAAACGGTAGTACCACGTATTCTCAGTTTGCTTTGTCCTATCAAAGAAAAGAATATTTGTCGTAATGCTTGTATAGGGTGAGAATACGCTGCCTGGCAAGCGGATAATGGTGTGCAGATTAAATTCCTTGAGAAGCTTCTTCTTGATATTCACCTTTGCATTATCAAGTCCGAAGAGAAATCCGTCCGGGAGAATAACGGCAGCACGGCCATTCTTTTTGAGGCGATACATAATGACAGACATAAAGAGGTCGGCCGTTTCACTTGACGCAAGATCAGCCGGAAAATGATTTTTCACATCTGCCTTCTCATTGCCGCCATAAGGTGGATTCATAAGGATAACATCAAACTGATCTCTTTCAGTATAGTCAAGCACATCACGAAGAAGCGAATTATCATGATAAACCTTTGGAACATCAAGACCATGCAAAAGCATATTTGTAATGCAAAGCATATAAGGAAATTGTTTCTTTTCAATACCATAGATGGAGTTGCTATATGCTTCTTGGTCATCGACAGTTTCAACTTTCTTTTCAAGCTCCTTTAACCAACTTGTGATAAAACCACCGGTCCCGCAAGCAAAGTCTGCCATTTGTTCGCCGATTTGTGGCTCAATCATCTCTGCCATAAAATCCGTTACAGCACGAGGAGTATAAAATTCACCTGCCGAGCCTGCACTTTGGAGTTCTCTCAGAATAGATTCATAAATCTCGCCAAAGGCATGACTTTCTTCATAATCACCTAGATCCAAATCATCAATAATATTGATAACCTGCCGCAGGAGAACACCGTCTTTCATATATTGGTTTGCATCTTCAAAAGTAGTCTTTACAATAGATTTTTTGATCGGAGTTTCAGGTGTTACATTGAGTCCCTTTAAAGTTGGAAATAAGGTGTTGTCCACAAAGTTTAGCAGGGCATCTCCTGTCATCGCATCACCGGATTTATCATCATGCGCCCAACTTGACCAGCGACAATGCTCAGGAATAATAGAAACATAATCGTCCTCAGCAATTTCCCAGTCTTGTTCCTTTGTGTCATACACTTTCAAGAAGAGCATCCATGCCAGCTGCTCAATACGTTGTGCATCGCCATTAATACCGGCATCATTGCGCATGATATCTCTTATTCTTTTTACAAAACTCGATATATTGCTCATTTATTTATGCCACTCCGTATATTTCTTCCTCAAGCTCTTGTAACGCCTTAATATATCCCTCCTTACCGCCAAACATTGCAACAATTTTTGCCGGCGAGCCATATTGTTTAAGTGGATCTAGCTTTAGAACATCTGTATTTTCAATTTCATAGATACCCATATTCATGTATTTATCGAGAAGTGCTTCAAGCACGTCCCTTGCAGTTCCACCATACTTACTAAAGAAATCACTCTTCTTAACATTGTTTGCTCTCTCTTGTCTGGTCAATGGTTTTTGATCAAAGGCAACATGGCAGATAAAATCAAAGTCATCAACATCCTTCAGACCTTGTTCAATCTTCAAAGCATCAAGATCAATTCCTCTTTCACGGAACAATTCTTGAATTTTTTCTTTCTTTTGCTCCGATGTCCATTGATGAATGAAATTTTCAAGGGATGCATACTCACCAAGTATATTGGTCTTTGTGTAGTCAATAATGTTTTCCTTACGCAGAAGCTTGCCATTGGCGTCATATATTGAAACAGTTTTATTTACGATAGACACTTGGCATCCATCTGCATCAACATAAGGTTTGGGTGTTTTCTCAGGATCCAGCTCAGGATCCGGTACGGGCACTGGAGTAAGAGTGTATCCTTCCCAATCATTAGGGTCAAAGCCGGGGTGTATTACGACAGGACCATCCCACTCAGGGTCAGCAAACAAACGAGCAACACCTCGAAAATCCATTACTGTAAAATGAGTCTTGCCGTCTTTCTCTCTCAGGCGAGTACCGCGACCAATGATCTGCTTAAACTCCGTCATGGAGTTTATCATCTGGTCAATAACGATAAGCTTGGTCATCTTGCAGTCTGCGCCGGTTGACAACAGTTTTGAAGTTGTTGCAATAACCGGATATTTTTCTGATACGGAAATGAAGTAATCAAGCTTGCTTTTTCCATAGTCATCACTACCGGTAATACGAACGACATAATCTGGATTTTCTCGAACCATATCTGCATTGAGATTATTAAGTGCAATCCTCATTTGCTCTGCGTGTTCTTCCGTTGCGCAGAAAACAATCGTTTTTTGCATTCTATCTGTGCTCTTCAGATACTTAGTAATCTCATTAGCAACTTTGTTGATCCTATCCTCAATAATGATGTTGTAATCATAGTCTTTGTTGTCGTATATTCTGTCTTCAATTATACAACCATAAATATCTCTCTGGCCTTTTCTTGGTCGCCAACCATCCCCAATATCGGTGGTAATACCAATAACACGGAAGGGTGCCAGAAAACCATCCTCTATGCCTTCGCGAAGGCTATATGTATAAATAGGCTCTCCGAAGTAGTCGATATTGGATATATATTTTGTTTCCTTCGGTGTCGCAGTCATACCGATTTGAGCTGCCGAATCGAAGTATTCCAAAATCTTTCTCCAGTTACTGTCTTTCTTTGCAGAGCCTCTATGACACTCATCAACAATAACAAGATCGAAGAAATCAGGATTGAAGAGCTGACTTAAACGAGATACCGTATCGCCCTCATCCTCATCATTCTGATCTTCCCTATCCGTAAGCTGTTGATAGAGAGAGAAATACACCTCATAAGAAGTAATTGTGGATGGATCATCTTGAGCAAAGTTAACCTTATGGATTGACTTTCCGAGTGGTGCAAAATCTTGTTGAATAGACTGGTCTACAAGGATATTTCTATCTGCCAGATAAAGAACCTTTTTAATCAAGCCAGCTTTCAACAAGCGATATACAATTTGGAATGCCGTGTATGTCTTTCCCGTGCCAGTTGCCATTGCTAAAAGCAAACGCTTTTGACCCTTTGCAATTGCATCAACAGAACGGTTGATAGCGATACGCTGATAATATCTTGGTGCATAGGTTGTTTGGCTTGTATAGTATGGCTGATCAATAATTGCAGCTTCCACCGGAGTTAATCCTTCACCATCATTTGATTCTGCTCTAAATCTTTCACAAAGCTCATCATAAGTTGGAAATTGATCCAGTGGAATTTGTTTCTCAAGACCGGTTAAAAAATCATGCTCATAAAATGCATCGCCATTGGAACTATATGCAAAAGGAACATCCAGCATTTGAGCATATGTCATAGCTTGTTGAAGACCATATGATACTGAATGATTGTTATCTTTTGCTTCTACAATAGCAATAGGGTTATTCGCATTGATATACAAAATATAGTCAGCTTTTTTTGCCGCTTCACGGGAAACAAGGTTTCCATTAAGATTGATTCTACCGTCTGTAAATTGGACTTTTGTTTCCATCGTAATTTTGTTTTGCCAACCACGATCTTGAATTGCAGGAGTAATATAGTTGAGCTTTATATCTTCTTCAGTCATTTGATTCTTGGGAATAATCGTGCTCACTTCTTTCCCTCCGTTCTACACCTTAACCACGATTGCTCGAATTATGAGTAGACCAATTTTTATTATTGACGAAATGTCTTAATTTTTTCATTGCTGTTAAACTTGGTTTTACTACTACCACCCAATAAAGTGTATAGCATACTACAATTTATCTTGTAGAAGCTTATTGTTTCTAGTTTAAATTCTATTTTACCCTATTATTATGTTTGTCAGAAACCTGGATGGTCAGGTTACCGGCCATGTTTTTTATTCTGGATTGTGCCTATTATATTATTAGATCTTGAATGTTTCTGACTCTAACGAAATGTTACCTGTGTTTCTGTTTTGTATGTTTTTAAGCTTCGATATAACTTCACTAGTGATTCGGAGCGTTCGACTGAGATATTCTATCTTAAAAACATAATTACAGCTTTCAGCCCATACCTCTAGCAAATTCTCCTAAAAAGGCAAAGGTTTCATAGAATGGAAAGCTAACCATATTCTTACTGAAAACAATAGCTCTTTTTAATCATCCAGTATGGCTAGCTTACCCTCTATTCCCATGAGGTTGCAGAAATCCTTAAAATTATATGGGTATGCATTTGACCCAAATATTCTAACTTTCTTATGCTCGTTAGAAAAATGTATTTCCAAATTCCAGTTAGTTCCATCCAGTACATAAGGATTGTCATAACTTGAGTTCCACTCTCCGATATGAAGCGCCTTCAATTGATAAAGGAACTCATCTTTTCCACACGGATAATCTTTTATTCTTTCCACATCATCCAATGATACATAGAAGGAAGAGCTACTTGCCATATACAAATGATTCTCGTCAAAAGTAACGATTCTCTTTTCATAGTTGTCACTAGTATATGCACCAACAGAAAAGATAATTTTACTAATATAGGGCAGGCTCGAATCAAACAAGTCGGCTTTCTGTTCTGCTTTGGAAGGCTTGTAGCTTCCTCCGGCTTCAACTAGTGATTGCTTTGCCTTTTCCAAATATTGCCGAGTATAAGTAAGTTGTGTATCCAAACTTGGACCAGGGACTTTCTGTTTGAAATCGTCAGCATTTTCCATTTTACGCTTCAGTCGAGTTATTTTATTTTTGAGCCCCTGTATTTTCGATTGGATTTCTTGGACGGTTTTCCCTTTTAGATTTTCTTCATAGTAATATTTCGGACTAATCATCATTGATGGCTTTTCTCCTATTCCCTATCCTAACTAATGCTTGCACATAACCTAAAACATTTGCACACCCTTATTAATTTCCCTCTGTTTCTTACCCTGTTGTTGGGTCGGTATAAGTTGGCTCAGAAACCACGGAGGAAAAGAGGTCTACAATATCCCCCATCCACTCACTATCAGGATTTCCGTCCATACAGAAGTTGATTTTTTCGCCGGACTCATATTCACAGTGGAAACTGCAGGGTTCGAATTGCCATGGCAGGCCACTAGTCACACTGTAAGTGCCGTTGCTGCCGGCCATGTTGTGCTTATCTATTATCTCCTGGAGGCTGACGAGAAATTCCGGGCCAACTTCAGCTTTTGATTCTAGATTATAGTCGGCCCAAGTAACCTCTACTGTCCCGTTAGCTTGTTTTTCTGCGGCAAAGTCATAGCGACCATAGTGCTGAGATTCGTCAGCGTAGACAAAATCGGTCTCGAAATACTTTATGTCCTTTGATTCTATTGTCTTGGGAGCATCAGGATTAGATAAGTTTTTTACTTCGCCCGGCATCCCATCTCTGCCCTGATCAGGCAAGAAGATAGAAGAGCCTATAAGGGCTATTGATACTAGTATAATAACAACAAATAATGTTTTCATAATGAACTCCTTGTCTTTATAGGTTCGGTCTGCAGCGACGCCCTGCCTCTGCCCTCATTAATTACAATAGAGACATGTAAGCCTCCTGTTTAGGATTTCGTCTCTGTCTTCTACCTATTTATCTTATTAAAAAACTCAGAAACAGTCGAACCGCTTTAATCTATCCGGCTTAACGTAATTGCTATGCGGGATTTTAATAGTGACCTCTGATCCACCAGTTTTTAATGCATTCTCTAGCTGCAACTGTGCATTGTGTGCTCTCAATGGAGTTGTAATAGGTAAAAGATTTTACTACCGTTCGAAAATTATCTACCACGTTATCTACCACAGTGGTAGATAACGTGGTAGATAATCGACCGCGTGGTAGGTAATGTGGTAGATAATCTACAGTTGCGGTAGGTAGGTTGGCAAATAAAGCCTTTTTCTGCGGATGGTTCAATTGCAAAAATCGGCTGAGGTTTTACGCAAACCTTACACATTCTTAAGGTGCAGAAAAAGTACGTATAGTAACATCGTTCTGTAAAGGATCATCGGGTCAAATGCTTACAGTATATGCTCAGATAGAATCCGGTTGCTGACGCTTAGTAGATCATTCTACAAGTTCAATACAGTGAGTTTTGTTTTGGGATGTAATTTGGCGGGACTGTTAGAATACGTATGCTATTGGCGGTATAGGATGATCCTGCGAGACAATATTTGAATTTTGAATACGGAGATAAATAAATGATCAATAAAGAAATCCTGATCATGGAAGCGATTCTGTCCGCTCTTATCGTCGCTCTTGGTCTGACAAATACGAAAGTCCTGTTCCTTCAGGGGCCCCGGGCTATGACGATCGTCCTCGGGATCATGGGCATGCTGCTGTGCACTAATAGTATAGGGAAGTTCATTTCGGCAGCACCGGCCCATCCCTTATCGATTCTGGGTTATATCCTCGGAATTGTGGCGATGACCGCTTTCCTCGCCCAGGTTTTCAAGCTCAACATTCCGGTGCTGGCGGATCCTGAAAAGGCGCTGGTCATCTTGGCTGTCGCCTTCGTCTTAAAGGGCCTGATCGCGCGCTTCCTGCCACTGTTGGATGCCAGCGTGAAAAGCTGAAGGGGTTCCTTTTGAACGGTTGAACAGTTTTGGCTGGCGTCGTTTCTAAACTGCGACAGAGCATGTTTTCTCAGGAAGCGATCAACTGCGCTCTGAAAGCTGATTAGGTATTGTTACAAAGGACTGAATTAGTTTGTATCTCAACATTCCTACGAAAAAGGACCTTCAGCGTGTGACTTCATATTTTTCTGTTTTTCAAAGATTTTAGCTTCAATATAGCTTCAGGGTGTGATGCTGTTTTTATCATCGTAATGTGCCTATCCGGCAGCTACACAGTGCGTAGCAATTGGTGTTTCTACCTTTAACATCAATCAAGTATTTCCCAAAAACCATAGCGCCTACCGCCTTTACGTTCGACAACACCTTTATCCTTCAAGTCATCTAAAGCTCTTTGAATGGTTCGTCTATTCACTGCCAAAGACTCAGCCATTTCAGTCGTTGTAATATCTTTATTATCTCTAATTAAACATAAGATTGCCTCTTTTATTGAGACACCCTTTGTGACATCCTTTGTGACATTTGACCCTTTGGGATCTGTCACAATGGCGCTTTGGAGAGCCGTAAATTTAACCATAATATCTCCGCCATGGACGATGTATTCCGGCTCTTCTGCACCATGCGCCTTGCAGGCATCACGTATTTTCTGGATTCCGCGTCCCCAATTTTCAATATAGCCCGCTCTGTAAAAAACACGGGCAATATCGGGATTATAAGGCTTTGAAGCATGCGAGCCTAAAAGTGTCTCTACGGTCCAACCAAAGGGAAGCATGCTGCCAGGATTCTTTCCATTCTATGTTTTGGCTTTCTCTCATCCCAAAAACTCCATTTTCCCTTAATCTATCTTACCTTTTGTTACTATGTAAGAAAGGAAGTTTTATTGTTTCTGATTCAAATTATATTTTACCTCATTATAAGGTCATTCCGGTCTGGTAAAGAGTTCTAAACTGCCTTCTTCCATGTCGATGACTGCCAGCTGGCAGGTCGGCATGATTAGATCTCTATTGGTCAGGTGACCGGCCAGGCTTTCCAGTTCCGGATTGTGGCCGATCAGGAGGAGCGAGTCCACGTTCGCTTGGCGGATAAGGTTCTTGAGGGTAGAAACGGATGAAGCATAGATTTCATCCCTGTATGCAATTTCTCCCCGGTAGTCATAAGACTCCAGGAGGAGATCCAGGGTCTGCCTGGTTCTTAGTGCGCCGGAGCAAAGTATGCCATTTATTGCGAAGGCATTTTCCTGGAAAAATCTGCCCATGGCTCTGGCTTGTTTCTTGCCACGGGCATTTAGGGGCCTGTCATAGTCTCTGAGGGCGGGATTGTCCCAACTGCTTTTGGCATGCCTCAGCAAGTATAGTTTTTTCATTGCATCACCATTTTTATGCCTTTTCTGTTTGTCGTCTCAGGTCTCAATCTTATCATGTAATGCAAGTTAATTATTTGACATATATGCTTAAGGATTTTTGCCGGTACCGGAAAGGACGGCCTTGATGAAATCATCAAAGCCGTCCCTTTTTAGCGTTTTGCTTTTGCTTTTCTAGACAATTTATTCTTTGACTCGTCTTTTGTCTTGCTCTTTGTCTTGGTCTTTGCTTTGCTCTTTGTCTTTTTTTGTTTTACTCATTATTACCAGGAGTAAGCCACCCGCCAAGATGAAGCCTATGGCAATCAGAATAGGCGGTGTGGATTCACCAGTCTTAACAAGAGGATCTGTTGTTCCGTCTTTTGCAGGCGATGTAGGTTTAGTACCGGCAGGAGTTGTTGAATCTTTATCTGCCAGCTTGTAGGAAGCTACAAAGTAATAGTAGCGGTATGTTGTGTTGTTTACTAATGTATCTTCTTCTAAAACCAGACTCCATTTGTCAAAGGTATAGGCCGGGTCAACATTCGTTGCTGTCGGAACTTCCAAACCGTTTGCTAAAGCATCTCCCCAGGTAATATCTTTCAAGACATCGAAGGCGATAACTTTTCCCGTAGCGAATGTCGGATTGTACGCTAGCCAACCGTCGCCCTGCGGATCAAAGTACACTCTGATATAGTTTTCGGGGATCGGACTGTCAATATCCGAGCCAATTGGGATAACTTTATCAATGGCATCCGGATCTGTGGTTTGCGTAGGATCTGTTGATTCCGGTTTTGTGGGTTCTGTTGCTTCGGGTTTTGTAGTCTCTGCAGGCGGTGTTGGTGTCGGAGTTGCCACTGCTTTTTCTACTACTAATTCACTTCCCGGAATTGTATCTTTGCTTCCGTCCGGATAAGTGATGGTGGTATCTCCATTAGCTCCAACTGTTACCGTTGTGCCTGCCGGGAAATTACCTTCATTAGCTTTTTCAATTTTCTTCTTAACTTCAGTTTTTTCCTCATCAGCTAAATTATTTTTGTCTTTCACTTCTGTCTTTCCCGGGACAGTTGGATCGATTGTTTCTGCTTGTTTTGCACCTACTACCACTGGAATTACAATCTGTGCTTTTTCACCATTTGGTAATTCTACCTCTACCGTGGCTTCAGTATTTCCTGCTTCATTTACATTAGGCAGAGCTGTCAATTTGGCCTTTGATCCTTCCGGAAGATTTGCAATGTTGTTTACATAATCTTGAAGTTCCGGCTGTACGCCAAATGGTGTCTCAACTGCACCGGATACTTGTGCATCCCATACTTTCGGTTTGGCATCTTCTTCATCTAATATGCCATCATTATCGTCATCAGGGTCTGTAATATCCGGTATTCCGTCTGCATCTGTGTCTCTTAAGACAGTAATTGTAAATGTTTCTGTAGATTTATTATTTGACGCATCTTCTGCTGTGACAGTTACTGTAAATTCTTTTTCTTCATCAGATCCCCAATTGTCTACTACCGGTGTTCCTGAGATCTTTCCTGTTGCAGGATTGAAGGTAACTTCAGATGGTAAACCATCTACTGTGATAGTTACATTCTCTTCATCGGTCTTAACAATTATGTCTTCAATTGCTTTGCCTTCTACCAGCATTTGGTCATCGATGGTATCAATTATCGGTGCTTTCGTATCAGTTACTGTGACCGTAACTGTAATCTCTTCTGTTCTTGCCTCTGCTCCTTCAGATGCCGGATAAGTGACAAGGATAGTCCCTTGTGTTTCTCCTAATTCATTTACATTGGGTTCTACTTTCCATTGGAAAGTGGTGCCTGACGGTAGTTTGGAAGCATTTTTTATTCCTCTTACCGCTTCAGGTAAAGTCCCTTGTTCGGTGGTAAGATCCTTTCCTTTTGCATTGGGAAGTTTTGGTTGGGCATCTTCCTCATCAGAAATTCCGTCATCGTCGTCGTCCGGATCAAAAATGTCAGGTATTCCGTCTTCATCGGTGTCTCGTTGTAATGTGATTGTCACAGTTTTCTTTACGGTAGCTCCTTGTTCATCTACTACTGTTACAGGTATTTCGATCACTTTTAATTCTTCAGTTGCACCCCAGTCGGTCACAGTTGGTGTACCGCTGATTTTCTTTATCGCATCATCGTAAGTTAAGTCTGAACCTGCAGGTACATCTACTGTTACTGTTGAGGTGTCAGGAACTTTAATCTCAACTGTTGTAATAGCATTTCTTTCCACCACATTTTGCTTTTCAGGTGTGATGGTTACTCCACCTACCGGAGGAATGACGATAGCAGGTATGGAGTTCGGATTCTTGGGATTAGAACCGGCTGCTTTTTCACGCACATCACTGTAGCCGTCACCATCGTCATCCAGATCTCCCTCTACAAGCACATCGCCTGTATCAGGATCAACAATGCCTGTGTCCAGGTCTACTTTGCCATCTCTGTCGGTATCTCTGTAGACTGTGATTTCTACGGTCTTCCTTACGGTGGCTCCCTGCGCATCTACGCCTTTTACAGGTATTTCGATTACCCTTACTTCTTCGGTTGCACCCCAGTCGGTTACAGTTGGCGTACCGCTGATTTCCTTTGTCGTATCATCGTAAGTTAAGTCTGAACCTGCAGGTACATCTACTGTTACCGTAGAAGTGTCAGGGACTTCAATCTTAACTGTTGTAATAGCATTTCCTTCCACCACATTTTGCTTTTCAGGTGTGATGGTTACTTTACCTATCGGTACAATGAGAAAGCTCGGTACGGAATTAGCGTCTTTGGGATCAGATCCTTTTTCTTTCTCAAGCACATCGCTGTAGCCGTCACCATCATCGTCAGGATCTGTGATATCCGGTACGCCATCGCCATCAGTGTCTCTTAAGACAGTAATTGTAAATGTTTCTGTAGATTTATTATTGGACGCATCTGCTGCTGTGACAGTTACTGTAAATTCTTTTTCTTCATCAGATTCCCAATTGTCTACTACCGGTGTTCCTGAGATCTTTCCTGTTGCAGGATCGAAAGTAACTACGGATGGTAAACCTTCTACTGTGATAGTTACATTCACTTCATTGGTTTTAACAATTATGTCTTCAATGGCATTACCTTCTACCAGCATTTGGTCATCGATGGTATCGATTATCGGTGCTTTCGTATCAGTTACTGTGACCGTAACTGTAATCTCTTCTGTTCTTGCCTCTGCTCCTTCGGATGCAGGATAAGTGACGAGGATAGTCCCTTCTGTTTCTCCTGCTAAAGTCACATCAGGTTCTGCTTTCCATTGGAAAGTGGTGCCTGACGGTAGTTTAGAAGCATTTTTTATTCCTCTTATTGCTCCGGGTAAAGTATCTTTTTCGGTAGTAAGGTCCTTTCCTTTTGCATTGGGAAGTTTTGGTTGGGCATCATCATCATCGAAAATTCCGTCATCGTCGTCGTCCGGATCAAAAATGTCAGGTATTCCGTCACTATCAGTGTCTCGCTGTAATGTGATAGTTATTGATTTGGTTGCTATATTGTCCGATGTATCCTTGGCTGTAATTATTACAGTAAAGTCTCTTGTTTCTTCATAGTTGGGAGCATCTGTGTCATTCCAATCCGTTAACTTGGTGGGGATTCCTTCAATTTGTTTTGTTTCGTTGTTGTAAGACAATCCGGCCACCGACAATGGTAATTCTACAGTTATTTCCTTCACACCAACATTATCCGTGGCTGTGACCGAAATCGGATCGATTTGTGTGCCTTCAATTACTGTCGCATTTTTTGTTGTAATTATCGGTTTTTCATCATCTATCACATTTACAGTCACTGAAGCTTTATCTTTTGTTCCATCGGGATAAGTTACTGTAACTGGAATTGAATACTCTCCTAATGTATTGCCATCCGGTAATTCTGCACCCTCATCAATGGTTATTGTCGGTTGCTCCGCGGCATTTTTCGGATAGTTAGGCACCGTAACTGCGTCCTTAATATCAGTCTCTGTCGTTGCTTCTCCATAGGACTTAGTAATATCTGTTACTTGCGGTTCATAGTCATCCGCCTGAACATTTTCAACGATTACTGTTCCGGTGGCAGTATAGTTATTGAGCTTTGCAGTTACGGTGATTTCAGTGTCTTTAGGCTGTTTGGGAATTTCTATGGTAAATTCACCTAATTCGTCAGCAGTCACTGAGTATGTTATATTCTCGATTTCTACAGAAACTTGTGCTCCCGGATCGGCTTTTCCACTAATGACCGTAGTGGTCGGGTGATCCTGACTATTGTTAATTGCCGTCATGTCGTAGGGCGCTATGGGCTCGGGCAGCTTAAGAACAGTTGTGCTTACAGGGAATGAAGCATTGCCCAGATAGTCATAATAGATGGCTGTAATGCTTTGATAAGCCACAAAGTAAGATCCTTCCGGAAGTATATAGTTCAGGACTCCTACTGTCTTTGTGGCAGTTTCTCCGGTATTGGGATTGACGATAACTGTAACTTCTTCGGTTCCTTCTTCAAATTCCCTGGTATTGCATCTCCACTTGCCTGTTGGAGTGCCGGAATCATCATACTGACGCAGTATGGTACATTGGAGATTATTTCCAATCTGAAGATCAATCCTATCAATGTCTCGAACATCTGAGGTATTCTCATCAGCAGAAACATTGGTGATCTTTAAGTTATTGCTCCATTCTTTAGGCTGAACCATTTGAAGAGGTGTCGGTGGAATATTGTCGATGACAATAGCTCCGCCGGTGGCGATTTTCTTATTTCCCGCCCGATCTACGTCTTCTGCAGTGAGATCAGCTTTATCCGACTCTAATTCATTTGCCATCTTTTGGGTTACATAGACTTTTCTACCATTAAAACGTCTGACATCAGCTTGAGATATGGTGATACCTATTGTGCCGTCATCATTTGCAATCTGGCTTCCACTTACTCCGGGAATATCAATTTCTGTGAAAGTTCCTTCATTTTCGCTGTATAGCTTAATGGTCGCTCCTTGTTGTCCTTGAACGGTAAGAGAAGCATTGCCTTGATCATCATTAGCATTTTGGGTAATGCTCGTAATAGGATCTGTAGTCGGCTTTTGGCTGATGGTCAGGGTAATATCTTTAGTTGCAATATTCCCATATATATCTTCTGCACTGATGGTTATGGTGTAATCTCCCAGTTGTTCTGCCGGGAGGGTATCTGCTGTCTTACCCGAGAATTTACCGGTGGTTGGATCAAAGGTCAGACCTTCGGGTAGGTTGGCTGCCGCATTATCCTTTTTAACACTATAGCTAAGGCTTGCATTAAGATCGTCAGTTGTTACTTGGCCATCTGTATCGCTAATCAGATCACCGGTCAAAAGGGTAAAGCCTTCTGCTGTGATGGTCGGGGCAGTTAAGTCCACATCAGGTCCGGCAAAATCAGTCAGCTTAAAGGTATCAGCCGGATCTATGCCGCGGATGATATATTCTGTAGTACCATTTAGTTTTCCGTCAGGTACATTAAAGGTCAGCTTGCCAGTGCCATCGGGTTTTACAGTAATCGGATCATTGTTTTCGCCTACAGTAACCGGTACGAAATTATCGCCTTCGTCCATATAGCCTAAGGTGTAATCTGCACCGGCATAGGAACCGGCAGGGATTTTGGCGGAAATCACATTGTGGGTGATTTGGCCGCTTGCATCCTTGATATGGGGCTCTTGTTTGACATCTTCCAGAGCAGGAAGGGGTCCATAAGCTTGGATTTCCCTTGAAGCGTATTTAGAAAGATCCTGGTCTACATTTTGAATGGTAAATAATGCAAAGACCTGCTCTCCTGCCCTTCCTTCAAAATTGAGGGGTTCTTCTGTACTCGAAGAAATAATTAACTTACCTTCCGCTTCTACATCGCTGATTGTTAAAGGTGCATTAGAATTTGAATGGTGTAAAACCCATCTGCCTTCGGCATTTTTCTCAAATAGAACATAGCCCGAAGTCTCAGAAAGCCTGAAGTAAAGGTAATCAGCACCGTCCGTTGGTCTGTCGATTACAATTTGACTATGGTTTGTTTGGATTCTGTGAATTATCGCCGGCAAGACATCTACCTGAAAATTCTTTAATTCAAAGGCGTAGTTCACAGTTCTGTTTACAAACTGTTGTGATACCGCATCGGGCTGGTTACTGGTGGCAACTGCCATATACGACTTTGTATCATTTCCTTCTACAAAACTGATAGCTGTATATTTTGACAGTTGATCACTCTGACCGATCATGGTGATATACATGGAGGCCCAAGTTCTATGCGTATTAAAGTGATTGATAATGGCTTCTTCTGTATGCTCACTATTATTGGCGTTGAATTCGGTCATTAAATAAGAGTACTTTCGTCCATTGGCATCGTGGCCTTCTTGAGGCGCCCATTGCCATGGTGGGCTGTCCGGGGGTGATGGCGTATTGTTTCCCTGTACATAAAAGCCCTCGACAATCTCATATTTAGTCGGATCCAAGGTCTTACCCTCTGTAGTCCTCATAAGAACCATGGCAACGTCGGAATTGCTAAATGGTGCAGGTATTAAAGGTGCGCCCGTATAACCCGAGGGATCCTGTTCATAAATCTCTTTTTGACCTTTAGCATACCAATGCTTAGTCGCCGTCATGGTGACCAGAGGCTTATATTGAGCATAGAGATGGATAGTGGCAATTCCATTATTATTGACAATTTCTGATCCAACTGTCTCCCACGGATTGATATGAGAAACCGGCTCTACAGGTTCTTCATTTAATTGAAGTTGAAGTTTAAGTTGAAGCCCTTCCGAAACCAATTGAACTTTACTGCCATTGGTATAAAGCTCATGGACTTTAGTTTCATCGGTAACGGTCTCGCTTTCAGACCAACCGACAAAATAGCAACTGTCTTTTACAAAACCTTTATCGTAAAGGGTGTTTCCAGCCTCTTTAAGATAGGCTGTTATCTCCCCGGTATTTCCATTTGTAATATTGGCAAGAGGGAGCTCTACCGTATGGGTAACATCTACTTCATCATTATTATCGTGAAGAACAATACGCAATGTGTCTAAATTCTTCTCCCAAACCGCATAGACAGTCCTGTTTTGGTCTACAGGAGAAGTTGCTGTGAATTTATAATTGACGGTATTGTCATCCCAGTCTGCAACATCAGTAATTTCCGGCATGCCGGCAAAATCTGTTGAACTCATGGGATTCACTTGTTTGGTAGACCAGCCTAAGAAGGTATAGCCTTCACGGGCGGTGGGCTCACTATAGAATTGCCTACTTGTATAAGCTGTACTTGCGGTATCTGTAATGGGCAAACCTTCATAATCTGAAAGATATTTTTCAGTTGCATCGGCCGGAGCATCCTCACCCTGTGCATCTAACCAAAGGATATTATATTTCCCTGGACCATCTTCAAAACCATTGGCTTCATAGCCTTCTTCGCCATAGGCTTTTTTGTTGATAGGTACGATTCGCTCTATCGCTTCACCTGATCCACTATTATGGTCAAAAGTCACCTTGGCCTGAGCCCTATAGGTAGCCGGAAGAGACCGGAAATAGCCCGGTGCCGCATTGGAAAAGCGTAAGGCCATATCTTTTTTAAATTGAATCTCCAGAGGTATATCCAGGGTAAAAGCATAGCCGGAATAGTCCTGTTGTGTTTCTTCAACTATAAAGTGCGGTAATCCCTCAGCAATGAAGGGCTCAGGGCTGGTTGAAGAATAAGCTTCTTCAAAAACTTCTTCCTCATTCGGATTAGTTTTTGCTAGTCTTACAGATACAAGGGCATCGGCATACTTGCTATGGCCGGTGATAGTCGTGCTATCAGTAAAGAATTCATTAATATGAGGTGTATTGGCACTTCGATTGATAATAATCCCCGAACGGACATCGGCGTTGGGCATGGTGTAGAGTCTGTTCTCATCTGTTTTATATTTACTCAAAGTATAGGTCTGGGCATTATCTCCGGAAATAACAGTCATAGTGACAGTGGCCGGCGACTGAGAATCAAACATGGTTAGGCTAATATCTTCCGAAGAGACAGTAAGACCAGCTTCTATGGTCAATAAAAAGCCGCCTGAAGTGGCAACATAAGGGGTAATAGTGTAGGCCTTGCCAAAATCGGTAGGGTCAACACCAGAAATATTCATTTCAGAAGCAGGACGCTTGGTCGTCATGTCTCCGATTATGCGTTCATAATTATTGGCCAAACCGGCTTTAAAAACGGAACGGGATGATTTCGGTAAGTCAAATACCACCGTTGCTCCCTTAGGAATGACGATATTTTGGCCAGCCTCTAAGCGGTATTCTGTCTGGGTGGTTTCTGTCGGACGGTCTGTGATATAGGAAGTGGAAATGCTGAATGTAGAACTATTTGCCTGTTCAAATAAAGCATCCATCTTATTTTTGTCGACATTATAAATAAAGCGCACATAGTCCGCTTCTTTCTTATGACCGTGGAGATAAACATTTTTGACATTATTCGTATGATTCGGAGGTACTGTTGCTTTACTTGTTATTTCGGTTTTGAATCCATCAGGAACCATCATATAGGAATAGGTTCCTACATCCCCGGTTACTTGCCTGTAGGAAAATTCACCGGGTTTAATGTCCGTAGATACATTCCAGCCCGACCCCTTGCCATCTAAATCAAACATCTGCATCTGGCCTATAACCCCATTGTCATCGGGTTTTAGGGCCTCGAAAATTCTGGAATCCATGACTTGACGGATTCCAATCTTTGAAGATAAGAATAATCCATTATTTGCATAAGTTCTATAAAGATAATGATTGGGTGCCTGCTTATAATAGACGTGAAGTTTACCTTGAATATTGTCATAGATGACCGATTGGCCTACCGCCCTCATCATATCCGGGGGCAAAACAGGGTTGGGAATGGTATTAGGCATGGAGGCCGTTTGGAAGGGAGCAATGGTCTTTAAGGTAACATCGTCGTTATTGGCGCTAGCATCATAGTTCGGTAGGCCGGAAGGAGTATAACCAAGATAATTCGCTAAAACTTGATTGTCTTTAGAACCTCTTTGTTCATAAACTTGACCCCGGCTATTGGTGTAGCGCAATTCCAGAGCATAGTCTTGATTTAACTGATTTCTTGTAACCCCACTTTGCAAAACCAAGTAGAGTTTTGACTTCATGTAATCAGACCCTGCAGGCATCTTGGGATATACCTCGTTTACATTTAACTTGTAAATGTTGCCGGATTTATCCGCATTGCTAAGAGCTACCGATGCGATATTTGCAGGATAGGACATCATAAAGAAACTGGCAGCGTCATCAACTTTGGATGCAAGGTCAGGATCAATGAAAATATTGGCGAATTCCCACTGTTCTCTAAAGGTTGTATATCTGGAACTAAAGTCATTTCCCGTAATGTCATCCGGGAAAATACTGAAATCAATTTCAAGTACAATTCGCCCTTGATCGTCCCGGTAAAAACGGTTATAGGAAAAACCGGCGGTCCCAATCCCGGCACGAGTCTTAGTTAACCCTTCTTCCAGAGGCCATTCATTTAAGTCCTCCTCAGCATTTGTCCAGCTGAATTTTGTATCGTAGGACCCTTCAGCCTCTATTTTTGTGGGTAAACTGGCTAAGACTATGACTCCGATTAACATAAGAGCCATAGATATTTTTAATATATTATTCTTAATTTTATTATTTGACTTTTTCACTCAGATCACACCTTTAGATAATATTAATATAATATATTTATATCTAAATAAGTCTACATGTTTCTCTGTATATTTTCAATATATAGATTTAATCACAGCTGAAACAAAGGTTAAATTTAGATTAAATATATATATCAAAGCACGTTATTAAATAAAAAATATCCTTATGTGATGGGATTATTTTTATGGAAAGAATTGAAAATTTGATTTCTATAGCTGTGAGTTAAGGGTATGCAGCAATTTAAACAATCAACAAAAATAAAGAGGTGCATGATATGGAGCCGTCCTTGGGGACGGCTCCGCTCTAATAATTGATTATTTTTTTACAACCGGGACATAGATGAATGTGTCCTCGCCGAGATAATACTCGAAAGCCATCGCAGTGTGGCCGAATTTGTATGTGCTGCTGTCGAACCAGTCGTTAAAAATGAACTTCCAAGCCTTCTTGACATTTTCATGCAGACCCTTGACGTCATCCGCCTTGGGGACAGTAAACACCGCATACTCTGCGGCTGGAACGTCCAGTGCCGTCATGCCCTGCGGCACGAAGCTCTTGTCCTTCGTCATGGGACCGAAGAAGTAGAAAAACTCGCCGGTCTTGTCCGAGGGATGCATCCACGCGCCGATCTCTCCGTGACCGGGAACCACCAGCTTGGCGTAATCCTCAGCGCTGACGGCCTTAAAGTCCTTGCCCAGCCAGTATGCGCCGTTGTTTAGAATGTCGAACTCGCCCTCCGCGGGTGGCGCCAGAGTGTAGCCGACCGCCGTAAAAGCGGCCATCTTTTTAATTTCAGGTGTCATCGTAATCGTATCTCCTTCCATTTTTCTATATTGTGTGGGACTCATGCCGAAGCGACGGCGAAACGCACGGTTGAAGCCGGAGAGTGTATCAAAGCCTGCACCCAGCGCCGCGTCCGTTACGCTGCTGCCGTTTACGATCTCAATCGCCGCCTGGGAAAGCCGCGTGTCCCGCAGGTACTCGCCGATCGCCATTCCGTTGCAGCTTTTGAAAACCCGGCAGAAGTGGAAGAATGAATAGCCGAAGATATCTGCCAGCTCCGCTATCGTCAAATCCTCCGTGCAATGCTTTTTAATATATTCCCGGCAGCGCGCCATGTCCGCGCGGTATCCCATCCGTTTCACCATCCTTCACTAATAGCTTAATGGAAACCGAAGGACTCCGCTTTTCCGTTCTTGCGGAGTTTGCCTGTATTTCAGCGCCTTCGACAACACCATAAAGAAAAGAGTGCAAGCCATTATGCCTGCACTCTTGTTTATACGCAACTTTCAACTATGTCTTGAATCGGCGTATGTGCTTGAATAAATTACGGATTCAATGCTCGACCCGCATATCGGTCGGATAGCTATAAAGTTACTTATAGGTCACAGATCATGCCGCCGTCAATAACAAATTCAGAACCCGTACAGAAGGTTGATTCATCCGAACCCAGGAAAACGACAAGGTGGGAGACTTCGTCGGTAGTTCCTGCGCGTCCAAGCGGAATTTGAGCCTCAAGTGCGGCGATTATTTCGGCTATCTCTCCTTGCTCAGCCATCGGGGTCTTAATAACACCGGGATGTACCGTATTAACACGAATCTTATCGGGACCCAGTTCAGCAGCAGCACAACGAGTTATGCCGTTGACTGCAAACTTGGATGCGCAATAGGCCATTGCGGTGGGAGCACCACGAAGTCCGTCCACCGAAGAAATGTTAATGATAGATCCGCCGCCGGCTTTTCTCATAGATGGAACCACTGCTTTTAAGCTATAGAAAATAGAGGTGGTGTTCACATCCATTGTTTTTGTGTAATCATCAATCGTTAAATCGTCCATCAGCTTGAATATACCGATTCCGGCATTGTTAACCAGAATATCAATGGGGCCGAATTCTGCTTCGGTAAATTTTACAACTTCATTCCATCCTTCAAAGCTTGCCACGTTCAACTTAAAGAATCTCGCATTAGCACCCAGCTCATCTGCCAATTTCTGGCCGGCTTCCACGGCAATATCTGCCAATACAACTTTAGCGCCTTCTTCAATATACATCTCGGCATGTCTGACGCCCATTCCGCTGGCGGCACCAGTGATAATTGCCACTTTACCATCGAGTCTACCCATGTTATTTGTTCCTCCGTTTAATGATTTATTTTTTGTTGGGTATGTGATATATATATCAAAATTATATATTATATATATATTTTCTGATATATATAGTACTATAATGTACTATAAGGTACCGGATTGTGTTTGTCAACTTGAATTTGCAGCATGAATTTGCAGCAAATGCGCGCCATAAAGTGTAGCAGTCGATCGGCATCATAATTGACTTTTTTATATGAGCACTTCATGCTCGCGGCAGCTCTAAAAAATATTGTGCCAACGGTCCTTTTGTCTATCTTGAATATGTGATTATTGTGGTAACACAATTATTAACTAGTGCTAGACTTAAGCTTGAGGACTGAGATCTGAGGCGGCGTAATACGCTAAATTCTTTGCAGCATGTTGTCCGCCTTGAGTGCGAGTTATGAGGAGGCCATAGGGATGCAAACACGGGATAAGGCACCGGGCAAACAAAAGAACAATAACCGCTGGGCTTTCGGCATGGGTACTATCGGCCGCGATGCCCTCTTCACCATGGTCAGTATGTATCTCATCTATTATCTGACCGACGTGCTCAACGTTTCTGTTGAGACAATGTGGAGTATCAATTTTGTCTATATGGGACTCCGAATCTTTGACGCTTTGAACGATCCTTTCATGGGTCTCATTGTGGATAATACGAAGACGCGCTGGGGTAAATTCCGTCCTTGGATTGTGATCGGAGCTTTCTTTTCCGGCATTTTTATGGTCTTGCTCTTCACCGATGTCGGACTGAAAGGCTGGCAGTATATCCTCTATTTCACGATCGTCTATGTTCTGTTTGAAATCAGCTATACCATGAATGATCTGGCCTATTGGTCGATGTTGCCTGCGCTCACCGAGGAACAAAAGGAACGGGAGAAGATTGGTGCGATAGCCCGCATCTGCGCCAATGTCGGCCTGTTTGCCATTGTCGTAGGCATTGTACCCATTACCAATGCTTTGGCTGCTTACACCGGCAGTCTGCTGCAAGCCTATCAAATACTGGCCGTCGCACTTGTTCTTATCATGTGGATGTTTCAGATGATCACTGTTCTGTTCTGCCGGGAACAGGTTGAGGGTTTGCAGAGTGAGAAAACGGATTTGCGTGATCTCTTTCGCGTTATTGTTGGTAACGATCAGCTCCTCTGGGTCACTTTAGGTCTCTTGCTCTTCATGGTCGGCTACACGGCCACCACCAGTTTCGGCATCTACTACTTCAAGTATATTTACGGCGATGAAAATATGTACTCTGTTTTTGCCTTGGTCCTGGGCATATCCCAGATCATAGCGCTGCTTATCTTCCCGCTGTTCAGCAAGCGTTGGCAGCGCAGTCGTCTCTATAGTTTTGATACGGCTTTAATTGTTATCGGTTACCTGCTCTTTTTCCTCGCACCGGCAGGAAACTTTGCTGTAATCGGAGTTGCGGGCATTTTGATTTTTATCGGCCAAGCCATGATTCAGCTCTTGATGCTCATGTTCATCACGGACTCCGTGGAATACGGAGAATGGAAGTTTGGCCGGCGCAATGATTCCGTGACTTTTTCGCTCCAGCCTTTTATCTACAAGATGTCCGGTGCTGTGGCCAGCGGTGTGGTGGGTGTGACTCTGGTCCTTTCGGGCATAAAGACGGACAGCGGCGTACCTGAACTCACTCCATCCCGCATACTCTTTTTCAAGGTGATGATGATGCTCTTTCCGCTGGCCCTGATTGTTTTAGGCTTCGTCATTTGGAAGAAGAAGTACAGCCTGGATGAGGTGCGCTATGCGGAGATTCTCGAAGATCTGCGCGTGCGCCGTGAAGCAGCCAAGGCAGAATTACAGGAATAGATCCGAAAAGAGCTGTACTGTAATAGCAAGAATAGGCCCGGCGAGCGTGCCGCTGCAGTAGCTGTAATAGATTGGGTAAACTTGCCGCCGCAGTAGCAGGAATGGGGCCTACAAGTACGCCACTGCGACAGCAGGAATGGGGGCGGTAAATTTGCCGCTGCAGCACAGTGTAATATAGCGAACATTGTTGGTTAAAATATGGGAGGATGCTTATAAATAGCTGCCGGGACGTTCTGGCTCAATTGCAACGGAATTGTCTTTTCAAATGTGAGAGGAGGCATATAAATGATTAGTATGAAAAGCCGGGTGCGCGATATCTATGCTCATCCGATCGGCCGCGACATCCTGGACAAGATCTTGATGCAAATGGGCAAGTCAGCCAAGTGGATTACTAATCCTCTGGTAGCTTCGCTCCGTCTTTCAACCTTGCGAACACTCTTAGGTGCAAAATTAGGCGATGATTTATTCGACACCTTGATCGAACTCCTGAACAGCGAGCCGGACAGACCGCGCACGGATAAGGTGCCGGACACGCCCCGCTGGTGGAAAGAAGCGGTATTTTACCAGATTTATCCTATTTCTTTTCAGGACAGCAACGGCGACGGCTTAGGTGATCTGCAGGGAATTATTCAGCGTTTGGACATTTTGCAGGACTTGGGTATTGATGCACTCTGGCTCTGCCCTGTCTATGATTCGCCCCTGGATGACAACGGCTACGATATCCGTGATTACCGCGCCATCCACGAACAATTCGGCACGCTGAAAGACATGGATGAGCTCATTGCCGCTGTCCATGCACGGGGCATGCGCCTTATTATGGACTTGGTGGTTAACCACAGTTCAGATGAGCATCCCTTCTTCCTGGAAGCCATGCAGGATATAAACTCGCCTAAGCGCGAATATTATTTTTTTCGCGAAGGCAAGAAGAAAGGTACTCCGCCCAATAATTGGAAATCTTTTTTCAGTGGTTCCGCTTGGAAGGAAATGCCGGATGGCAGCTATGCTCTTCATCTTTTTTCCTCTAAGCAGATGGACTTTAACTGGGATTCGCCTGCCTTGCGCGACGAGGTCGCAGCCATTGTGCGCTGGTGGCTGGAGCGCGGTATTGACGGTTTTCGCCTTGACGTTATCAACTATATTTCCAAGCGCCCGGGTCTGCCGGACGGCAACCGCTTTATCGGCGACTTGATGGAATTTACCGGCATTGAGCACTATTATTACGGGCCTAAACTACATAGCTATTTGCACGAATTGAGGCAAAAAGCCTTTGAACCGTATGGGGCGTTTTCTGTGGGCGAGACGCCCGGCATAGGCCGTGAAATGGGCAAGCTCCTGACCCAGCAACACCGCGGCGAGCTGGATCTGGTCTTTAACTTTGATCACTTGGAAACACCCGGCCATGTCCGCTCCGATGATTATCGCTACGATCTGAATTTTCTAAAACGCTATTACATTGATTATTCGCGTTCCCTGACCGGACATGAGTGGCTGAGCCTTTTCTTTGAGAACCACGATAATCCGCGCATGAGCTCAAAAGTCAATCCCGACTCCGCCTTGCGCGAGCCTTTGTCCAAGCTCTTGCTCAGTATCTTGCTCCTGCTAAAGGGTACGCCCTTTCTGTTCCAAGGCCAGGAACTAGGTCGGGGCAATCAGGATTTTTCTACTTTGGCTGAATTCCGTGACGTGGAAAGCCTCAACAGGTACCAAGCCCTCTTGGGTGAGGGCAAGTCGGAGGAAGAAGCCATGGCCGTCTTGCTGGCAGGCTCACGCGATCACAGCCGCATTGTCATGGCTTGGGACGACAGCCTGCACGGCGGTTTTTCAACAGCCGAACCTTGGATTCGACAAGATGCGCTTTATCGTGATGTCAATGTTGCCGCCCAGCGTAACGATGCCACTTCTGTCTGGCGTTTTACGCAAGATCTGATCCGCCTGCGGAGGCGTATTCCCGGCTTTGCCTATGCGGATATCCGCTTCATTGAGGAGGACCGGAAAGACTATTTTTGTTGGGAGCGTGTGGCGGGAGCCGAGCCGGACACAAACCAAAGTACAGATTTGACTGCAGGTACAGCTACGGATGAAAGTAGAGATACAGCTATAACTACGGATGAAGGCGCAGTTAAAGGTGCAGTTAAAGGCGCAGTTAAAGGTGCAGCTAAAGGAACCACAAAAGGTACAGCTAAAGGCGCCGGTCTTTCTGCTTGCACTATCCGTGTCGAAATGAATCTCTCAGCAGAGCGCAAAGTATTACCTACGCTTCAAAACGCCAATGCTCAACTTGTCCTCTGCAATTATTCTCATCAAGAGGTACCAAATGTGTTTGAACCCTATGAAGTGCGCATCTGGCAGTATTAGGGTATCGATTAAATTTAATCATTCCTATTTATCGCCACAATAGCTCTTTTTCTGTATATTACCCCCAAAGGGTACGATACGACACTGCTGACCGTCTATCCTCTTCCTCACGTCATTTCAATCCACACGCACCCGCGAAGGGTGCGATTTTACTGGACCCAGCGCTAATAATGACACCGGATATTTCAATCCACGCACCCGTGAAGGGTGCGATACCACCGGTAATAGGTGCAGTCTTCTAGGCAGATAATTTCAATCCACGCACCCGTGAAGGGTGCGATTATATTGCTCACACTCTTCTTTGGTGATACTAGTATTTCAATCCACGCACCCGTGAAGGGTGCGATCAGAGCGCCACTGTGCGTGCCGGTTGTGCTGTTCATTTCAATCCACGCACCCGTGAAGGGTGCGATAAGATACACTCTTTCATTATGCAGCAAGCAGTACCATTTCAATCCACGCACCCGTGAAGGGTGCGATTATCGACCAGGAATAAATTCACCTCCAGGTTTATTATTTCAATCCACGCACCCGTGAAGGGTGCGATAGCAAACGCTCCCTTTCAAGTGATAATTTTTGATTATTTCAATCCACGCACCCGTGAAGGGTGCGATCCTTGCTCAGTCCTTTAAGGCTCGCTGCGCTGACCATTTCAATCCACGCACCCGTGAAGGGTGCGATAGTAGATGGAGTCATAGCTCGTACCTACATCGACATTTCAATCCACGCACCCGTGAAGGGTGCGATGATACTTTCTTCAGCGACTTTTCAACAAATGAGCCATTTCAATCCACGCACCCGTGAAGGGTGCGATGCGTGTAATTCGTCCGCAATCCCAATGTTACAGTTATTTCAATCCACGCACCCGTGAAGGGTGCGATTTTTAGCCCTTGTGACGCTAGACAAGCCATTGACAATTTCAATCCACGCACCCGTGAAGGGTGCGATGGATCCGGCTCGATGCACCGTCGGAAATTGTGATATTTCAATCCACGCACCCGTGAAGGGTGCGATGAGATTTTACAGATTTTGTCCCATTTCATAGTTTATTTCAATCCACGCACCCGTGAAGGGTGCGATTTTGCAGCTATTTGGTCAATTTGATCGATATCGGTATTTCAATCCACGCACCCGTGAAGGGTGCGATTGATCACTTTGACAATATGTTTCTTAACGACTATATTTCAATCCACGCACCCGTGAAGGGTGCGATTTGTGGTATCACTATAACCGGGCCATGTCCGGGCATTTCAATCCACGCACCCGTGAAGGGTGCGATTTTGTGTGTCACTAAAACGCCAATATATTAATATTATTTCAATCCACGCACCCGTGAAGGGTGCGATCTTGGATGATCTGATTGACCGGTTTGAGCGTGACATTTCAATCCACGCACCCGTGAAGGGTGCGATACTTACAAAGCTATCAGACCGTCGTTGGATATATATTTCAATCCACGCACCCGTGAAGGGTGCGATTGGCTTACAACTTGATTTCATGATTTATACCTCTAATTTCAATCCACGCACCCGTGAAGGGTGCGATTGTTCCAGCACGCTGGACAATATAGCTCATCATCATTTCAATCCACGCACCCGTGAAGGGTGCGATTTCCGCAACATGGCGATGCGTATTGGTTTATAACGATTTCAATCCACGCACCCGTGAAGGGTGCGATATCAATCGTACATCCTCTATATACTCTCAATAACATTTCAATCCACGCACCCGTGAAGGGTGCGATAAAACCTCACCTCGCCTAGGTCTCTCATCAACAGTATTTCAATCCACGCACCCGTGAAGGGTGCGATTATCAAGATTATTGGAACTACGACATCACACAAGGCATTTCAATCCACGCACCCGTGAAGGGTGCGATTGGGCGGCACCTATGCCGAGTCTCTCACCGTTGGCATTTCAATCCACGCACCCGTGAAGGGTGCGATGAACATGTACTCGTTCAGCTTCCCGATATTAAGTATTTCAATCCACGCACCCGTGAAGGGTGCGATGCCACAGCTGGCGGCACTGCATATCGGTATGACGCATTTCAATCCACGCACCCGTGAAGGGTGCGATTTTCGGCATCGACCAAAACGCTGTCGCCCTGGAAGATTTCAATCCACGCACCCGTGAAGGGTGCGATACCGGATAAGCCGGAAACTACCGTGTTTACTGCTATTTCAATCCACGCACCCGTGAAGGGTGCGATGCTTGCCAGGGCTAGACGGCATTTTTTATTTTTCGTATTTCAATCCACGCACCCGTGAAGGGTGCGATGCTCACGGCAGAGCAAATGATCTTATCCAGCGATATTTCAATCCACGCACCCGTGAAGGGTGCGATGTCGGCACTGATACCGCTTCTATTTTCACATCGCCATTTCAATCCACGCACCCGTGAAGGGTGCGATCTTCTGCATCAACCTCCGGCAATCCTGCCAGACTATTTCAATCCACGCACCCGTGAAGGGTGCGATCCAATCGGGGTATGTGCTTCTTCCCGCAAATAATTATTTCAATCCACGCACCCGTGAAGGGTGCGATCATCGAGTGCTTCCCTGCGTTTGCGCTTATTTGTATTTCAATCCACGCACCCGTGAAGGGTGCGATGTGCTCCTCAGTCCACGTGCCGCCGTAACAGTTGTATTTCAATCCACGCACCCGTGAAGGGTGCGATGTCTGGCTCATGCCGCGCTCTGCCATCTTGGTTGCATTTCAATCCACGCACCCGTGAAGGGTGCGATCCTCCAGCCTGTCACCACCGGTTTCAACCTCTGTCTATTTCAATCCACGCACCCGTGAAGGGTGCGATATCTGGGCCGAGATAATCGGTCTGAGCGGGAAGCATTTCAATCCACGCACCCGTGAAGGGTGCGATTGCTGGACGGTCTGTCAATATCCGTATATTTCACATTTCAATCCACGCACCCGTGAAGGGTGCGATAGACGCATCAACACCCTTAGTGAATTGCTTTGTGATTTCAATCCACGCACCCGTGAAGGGTGCGATCCTCCAGCCTGTCACCACCGGTTTCAACCTCTGTCTATTTCAATCCACGCACCCGTGAAGGGTGCGATACTTGATTGTGTCGTATGCGCTTGTATGCAGCGATATTTCAATCCACGCACCCGTGAAGGGTGCGATTGCTCCTCAGTCCACGTGCCGCCGTAACAGTTGTATTTCAATCCACGCACCCGTGAAGGGTGCGATGTGCTGGACGGTCTGTCAATATCCGTATATTTCACATTTCAATCCACGCACCCGTGAAGGGTGCGATGGTGACTGCACCGTGCGGATGTCATGCGTTAGGTATTTCAATCCACGCACCCGTGAAGGGTGCGATTCGTCGTCCAGCCCGACCAGAGCGGAAATCAGCGATTTCAATCCACGCACCCGTGAAGGGTGCGATTTCATATCGCTGATGGATTCGTCGACCTCGAACGATTTCAATCCACGCACCCGTGAAGGGTGCGATTTGCAGATAGATTTTCTTTGACGGATAGTCAACATCATTTCAATCCACGCACCCGTGAAGGGTGCGATAACTTCTTCCCATCAGAATCAAGCCAGCGAAAAACATTTCAATCCACGCACCCGTGAAGGGTGCGATTCGCCGACTTTGATAGCCTGACCTACCGTGTCGTCATTTCAATCCACGCACCCGTGAAGGGTGCGATGCCAGCTCGCCGTTGTAGATGTCCCGTACAGACTTATTTCAATCCACGCACCCGTGAAGGGTGCGATCCCTGCCGAACAGCTTGGATTTGTTTTCCAAAGACATTTCAATCCACGCACCCGTGAAGGGTGCGATCAGAAGAACAAGCTGCCGCCGATGTTCAATTAGCATTTCAATCCACGCACCCGTGAAGGGTGCGATCGCTTCGCTGGCCGCCTTCTGTCCGGCTTCGGATATTTCAATCCACGCACCCGTGAAGGGTGCGATATCAGGTAGTAATGCCACCACTGGCGATACATGCATTTCAATCCACGCACCCGTGAAGGGTGCGATGCGATCATGGGACACACGGATATATCGATCACGCTATTTCAATCCACGCACCCGTGAAGGGTGCGATACTCGTACGCACGCCGCTCGATGCTGATCGATTCTATTTCAATCCACGCACCCGTGAAGGGTGCGATTCCAGCATGACGAATCGTATGGAAAACAACTGATATTTCAATCCACGCACCCGTGAAGGGTGCGATTTCCAGGGGCCGTGGGGGACTTTCGGCATTGACCAATTTCAATCCACGCACCCGTGAAGGGTGCGATGTTTTTGTAGAGCCTCGAGTCTCGACATGTAGTAATTTCAATCCACGCACCCGTGAAGGGTGCGATGTGGAATTAAGACCGAAAAGGTGCAAATCACGGCATTTCAATCCACGCACCCGTGAAGGGTGCGATGGTAACGGCTTGGCGGTCGAGGCAACACCGAAATGATTTCAATCCACGCACCCGTGAAGGGTGCGATTCAACTGTGACGCTGCTTGGTACCGCCAGAATATATTTCAATCCACGCACCCGTGAAGGGTGCGATAGCTATTTTATTAGCTGTTTGTATAATAACTCAACACTCTAAATTTGAACAGATTTCCTTAATCAACCTGTACAGTTATATTCTGCGTTTTTCTAGAATTTTTCTCTATGATATCTTACTCAATACTATATACAGTACTGGCTGATATGTTTTTCAAGGTACATGCTTTTTATCTAAATTCTAGCGCGAACCTCACAGAAAAATCATGTTTATTAATGGTTCGCGAACAGATTAGAAAAATCTACTTCAACTACATCAATTAAAAATACATGTCTATTTCATTAAGAATGGCGGATACAATTCCAAATCATTCCTAATGGTTCTGGCCAGTAACGTTGCTTGTATATAAGGTATCAGACCTATCTGAACTGTTTCCTCTAAAAAAGGGTGCGCTATTCTCTCCTGTAATTTTTTATTCCAAAGATCCAGATATTTTTTCAGTCCCTCTTCCGAAAATAGCACTTCACCTCCTGTTTTGATAAAAAAATCATCGATATTGATCTGCCTTAGGTTAATCAGTGTAAGTACAAAACGATCCCCCATGTAGGCTCTCAATTCTTCCATTAAATCTAATGCTAAGCTGCTTCTTCCAGGTCTGGGTTGATGGAAGAAACCGACATATGGATCCAAACCTACTGTGGTAAGAGCATTTTCAACAAGAACTCTTATCATCCCATAAGTCAATGAAAGCATTGTATTAACCGGATCGCGGGGTGGTCTTCTGGTTCTGACATTAAAAGAGAAATCATATTTTTGTTGAAGAATTAATAAATCAAAGACTTGGAAATAATTGCGCGAGAAGTCACCTTCAATACCAAGAAGCTTTTCCAGGCTATCTGCGCAGTTAATATCCTCACGCGCCTCTTGCAGGATTTTTTTTGTTTTTTGCAGTGTTTCAACGAAATCTTGACCTTTGTAATCTCTAATGGCTCTGTTAACCACTTGCAGTGAATTGTACAGCTTTCCCGTGATAAATTGTTTGGCAAATTGGAGGGATCGCTTTTTGTCATCAGCTATACGGAATTGTTCTTGCCGTAAGAGCACATTGCCAGTTACTTTACCGGCAAGCCTTCCGAGCACCTTCCCCTGAGGAGTAAGGAATGAAACGCCCACCGCATTTTCTAAGCAAAGAGCCATTGCCTCTGGACTCATACCCGTATAATTGAAACAAATAATGTTTTCAAAATAATGTATGGGAAATTGACCTAGCTTTTCCTGATCTTTCCAAATAACAATATTCAGCCCATCACGCCCAATGTAAACGTCTTGTTGAGTGATATATAGAGTGTTAAGTAATGGTCTCATCGATATCTCTCCACTGATTTTCAATATAATTAACCACAGATCTCTTATGGTGAGTCAATCTCGGAAAACATTTTTCTTTGAGAGAACAACGAGAACAATTCTTACCAATCACTGCTTTTGGAGTTTGACCACTTTCGCAAATTTCTCTCATTTGTCCTACAACCTGACGCACCTTCTCCTTTAGTTCATCTGTGATTGTAACAACTTCTCTTTTATTGGTTTGTTTGTAGTAAAGAGCTCCACTACGAATCGGAATGGAATACATTTCTTCTAGGCACATGCCCTGAGCCACAAGCTGTAGCTTGTCAGACAAGTCTTTTTTAGGTTTACCTTTCTTATATTCCACTACGAAAGGCATCCATACCCCTTCTTCTGAGCGCAAACGAACTCCTTGTTTTGAACGCTTAAATTCAAGAACATCAATCACCCCGTTCAGCCCCAGCTCCTTGGAGTGAACCGGGACTGCGCGGGTAATGATTCGGTCTACACGTTTCTCAACAAAATAGGCGTCATCTGCAATTTGATGAAAGTAATGCCCTACAACCGTATCTTCATTTTCGCTCCAAACCTGCTCAAGGGTAATGAGAGCCCATTGTCTCGGACAATACACAAAATGCTGGATACCATTCAACTGCAGGCTTATCATCTCAGTGAGTATTCCTCAACCTCAAGTCCTTCTAAGGGCTCATAATGAATGATGAAGTCATGGATGGAAGATGGATTCACAACGTCTTCCTTTTTGACAACAGATACAGACTCATGAACCTGAATCGTGGGATACTGTCCCATTTTTGAATTGTGTTTAAACCAAAACACTTTCTCTACCGCCATTGAGCCCTCAGGCCTGGCCGAAGAAGCATCGTTGTCAAAGAGTGTTTTCAGAGCCTCCAGGAACTTTTCTGCATCTTCATCTGAGAAACCTGTTTTTTCGGCCAGCTGACAGTTTATACTTCCCTGCGTCTTATAAACGCCAAAAGCAACTCGATGCTTCATCCCCATGGTATCAGATGATTTTCCTGTATCACTTGGCTCTGAGTTCACACTCTTCGTGATTTGGATATCTTCGATGTCGATTAGTTCGACCGAGAAGGCAGGATGAATAGAGATCGGTCCACGAACACCAACAGATACACCCGTCTCTTTCTCTTTTTTACCCTTAAATGCGAATACCTGACCGAATCCTCTTACGTCCAACCAGGTTTCACACGCTTTTTTCGCGTACTCGTCTTTTTCTTCCACACCTTTTAATGTTGCTTCTGCACGTTCTTTCAGGCTTTTGTATTTATCTGTCGCCCTGTCATCAGATTGGACAAAAATATTTTCCCCCATATCCATCCAACGATTGCGGATTTTTCTTTTCAATGCCACATCACTGATTTCTCCATAACCATTAATATCTTCGCGAGGTCTGTTCCCATTCAAGGGATCTCCGTTAGGGTTTGCTGCTCTCACGCTGAAAATTGCTACAAAATCAATTTTCCTGTTCATATTCATCCTCCTTTATTATTTGATTATCATCTAGAATGATTTCTTCATCATTTTTGTCTTTTTTCTGAAAATAACTCTGAATCTGGCAGTGGAAACCAAGAACAAAAGTCCCTTCCAGCTCTTTGTTTGATTGATAGGATTCGAGGTCAAATAGCTGCATAACCTCTCCCAGTTCTTTTTGATAAAAAACTCGTTTCCCCGACTCTAGCCTTTTTAGGTAAGGCTGAAGTTTCATCTCTATCTGAGGCCAGGTTCTATAGGGATGCTTTGCCAACGCATTCATGTAGCGCATTGCATTAGTCTGGCGATCAACGGTATTACCACTATTGTCTTTTTTGTACGCATCCCGTTCAATCCTCTCTGCAATCGCAAGCAATCTTCCATACAAGTAGCTTCTGTCCTGAAGCGTTCTGTCTAATGCCATCCGATACTCAACTCCTTTTCTCTCCATATAGTATTTTTTAATTATGCCGCATGCGATGGACAAACACTTTTGCCAGTTATAGTAAGACTTACCAAGCGGAGTGATTGCACTTTCAAACGCGCATTTCATAAAATCTCTGGGTACTCTACCCCTTTCAGTGATGAGCGGTAATAGTCTTTGCAGAAGCTGGTTTTGCAGTTTATTCTGATCGTTGCCAACTTTCATGAACCCCGACCTTTCAACACCAAATACATGATTGATCAGTTCTAGCGCTGAAGGTGTCCCGACATATGTCCGAAGGTGCCCATCTGCTCCTTTTTTGTATCGGTGTGTCCATTGCATTGTTTGGTGATAGTATAAAATGTTTTCCAGATACTCTCCTGCATGAAACTCCCGGAAATACTGAATTGCTAATCTGCCTGGAGTCGCGTTATCTAATGTAATCAAAGACGTTTTTTCATCCGCCTGGAGTCGGTTTTTGTATCCTCTGATGGCCAGTCGCAGCTCATCTGCAGAATTTTTACCTGCGGAAACTTCTGTCGGAGCTAAATCTGAAGCTGCCATCGCATCCAGCAGGCAATCACATATTTCTTCTGTGTCACCAAAAGGCTGCACGGGCTCTTCTTTGCTGGAATAAGCTAATACAACATAATCATTTTGTCTATAGGCTTGCCTTTTGATTAACCAGCGCAGTGCACTGTGCGCTTTTTCAGATAATTCATAGGAAATTCCCACCGCTTCAGAAGCTTCTGTAAATCGTCCTCGATACGTAAAATTCTGAGAGTCATTGGATGAAATCAGCTTTGCTCCATCCCCCGGTCTGCGTATATTCTTACCATGCAAAGTTGCAATTGGCAGGTTTTTACCACTGACATAGCAAAGGTCTTTTCCAAAGCTAGCTTCTTCGTTCATGTAGTATTGCGAGTATGCCTGAAGGAAAGCTGGTTCTCTCCAAAGATCCACTTGCTCTCCCTCCACGTCAATACTGATTCTGGTGAAATACTTATCAACAGTATACCCTTGGTGTTTTTGGACGGACTCAAGAAGTCCGTTCTCCAAAGTCTTTAAACAACCAAGCCGGATTAAATCCTCTATCAGTGTTTCTTTCACTAAATACTCATAAACGATTTGCAGGTTACGGTTGAATTGATCATAGTCCAGCCATTTTTTCAGATTTTGGATATAGGGAACGAATCTTTTCTCACGACAGCCTTTTTTATCTGGCCAATACTTCTCAAGGTCTCCCGCCATATATTCCAAATTATCAAAAATACGATGAGGTACGATCCCGCTTGTCCGGTTTGCGGACGCTTCAGTCGCAGGAACAACCGTACTTGCTTCATCATCAGCCACCAGACCTGCAAAAACCAGTTCCGAATCCTCGTTTAACGTGATCTGTAATTGGGATTTTTGTTCAATGGTAGCTGGTGGTGTCAATCCCATTACACTTCCTGGGTTTTTCAGATTTTCCGAATATAAATAATCATATGTATCTGCCAGGGATTGCAGCCAGCTCATTCACTCACCTCCCCTAAACAATAGTTTTCTCCAGGCATAAACTGTTTGATCGTACGTCCGGAAAGTTCTCTGTTAATCTCACATTCATCCGGTCTTGGAAACACCAGAACACCGTTTGTAAGAACAGGTTTCCAAAGATTAACTTGAATGGGAGAGATTAAGCTATTCTGCGCCCCTTCTTGCTCATCCGGATAAATAAAACTGTGAAACTGGACACCAAAGTCTAAGCGGTCAATCTCATCGTAGTCTCCGGATTCTTCTTCAAAGCAGCAGGGTTCCACATACGCCTGACATTCCCTGGCACCGAGAAAAATGTCGCGCCGCCCTCCTTTAGCAAGGGCTCTGGCAAAGATTTCCTCATGTTTCTTCTGATTCCAATCAGATTTCAGCTTCTCTCGATTCTCATTCCATTCAAAATAGACTTCCACTTTGTACTGAACATCTTTCAAATACGTGTAAAAAGCCAAATCATTTGAGTTAGAATTGTACTTGATCGGTCTGACACCTATTGATTCCGTCTGGATCTGTTTCATCACTCTGACTCTGTGTACATACCAGATGAGTGAAGGTTTCCAGTAAATAGACTCCGTAATTCCCTTCAATGCTTGATAAGTGGGCAGATGGTAAGTCATTTTTTCACCTCCCACACGATTGATAGGATCAGAAAACAAGGCTCTTCTGCCGCTTATTCGATATGAAAATAAGCTGGACCTTTTCATAAAATCTCCTTTCCATTTATTATCCCAGGCATCAGATTTGGTTCCAGGATAAGCCCTTGAATATCATCGTAATATGTCGGGAGTAAGATGTTTATCTTGCCGTCAAGAATCGTACACACCGCTCCTTTCTCCTTTAGTATTTGGTATAAGTATTGGCTGATGCCAATAGAATACTGTTCAACCTGTTTAAAAAGATCAAAGTAATGATCTATTACCGTATTTGTATTCAATTTTACTTCTAATTCCCGGCCCTCTTTTTTCCACGGTACAAAGAGTCGTACTGTATCGTCCTGAATCGCTTCAAAGTTTTCACCAGCTGTAAGAAAAGCCTGATTCAGAGCTTGTCCAGGATTTTTCTTTTTTGAATAATAAGCATATTTCGTACAACCTGCTTGATTTGAGCTGAGAAGATCATACAAAGTACAATCCACACCATTCACTCGAAGCATATAGTGTGTTTTTCTTGCAAGTCGGGAGTAATATTCAATAAAATATCGGTCAAGGGCTTTCTTCCCAATGATCTCTTCGTCATAATAATCAGGATACTTATTGTAATGATGGTGAATCGCCAGCGACACCTCCTGTGCCACCTTAACATCTTCCATTCGATCCACATTTTCCCATTCGCGTACTAAGTGAACAATCCAGACCTTTCCACGGGTAATACTCTCTTGGTGACGATTACATCTCCCCGCCGCCTGAGCAATAGAGTCTAATCCCGCAAGCGAACGAATGACTTCCCCAAAGGAAACATTCACACCCGCTTCGATTAAACTGGTACTGATCACTAGTAGTTTTTGCTTTGTAAGTCCAATTGCGTTTTCCGCTAAAGCATCTTCAATCATCTGGATCTGCTTTTTCCTGTGAACCGGTATCATACTATTGCTAAGTACAACAACTCTTACATTCTCATCTCCTGCATATCTTCTGGATACTTCAGCATAAAGTGTCTGTACCGCGGCTCTGGTATTCAAAATGGTTAAAACAGAATCTGTTTCTGATATCCGTTGGTAGATGAAATCTGTGAGATCATTTACCAGCCACGGCCGCTCCGGATTGACAAAAACAACCTGTGTCCGCTGGAAACACTTTTCATTGCTGAAATCATCAACCAGGTCTGCTGCCTCGGCATAGTTGATTTTTTCTACCTTATATCGGTTATGATCATTTTGAATTTCTGCTTGGAAGGGAGGTTGAGTTGCCGTACACAAAACAACTGTCGTATTAAAATAGGCTGACAAAACATTAAAAAAAGTGTTGGCGATTGTCACACACGTCTTGGGCATCGCCTGATACTCATCAATAATCAGAACTGAGTTACAAAGTGTATGTAGCCTCCTGATAGACGCCTTATTGTCGCTGAATAGAGTGTTTAATAACTGGACAAGTGTTGTAAGAACTACGGGAGAGCTCCAGGTATCAATAAGAAACTGATACATTTCATTATCTTCCGCAGAATCTGACTGCATGTCATGAATGACGTCCCCGTGATGTTCCGTGAGCAACCATCGCTGATCATCAGCACAAATACCGGCAAGAAGTTTTTTTCGATATTCTTTTGCCGTCTGATCAATAATGGATTTGAAAGGAGCAGTATAGATGATTCGTTCTTTACCATATTCTTGAGCGTGGTGTAAAGCAAACATCATCACGGAAAGCGTTTTCCCGCCACCTGTGGGAACATTAAGACGGTAGATTCCAGTTTCTCTGGAGGAAGCAATTTTACACTCCTCTGAAATTAATGCCCGTATTTTGTTGATTTCAGTCTCCTTCGTAAAACCTGCTAACTCCCTTTCCAAAGATTCAATCATAGGCTTCCACGAGAAACTATCTCTGATTTTTTGCCATTTCTCCTCCGTTTGAGAAAAGAAGGAAGCTGCGTCACTCCAGTCTGAATCGATCAATACAGACAAAAGAATTCTTGTTAAACAGCCTGCCGTAAACGCCCACGGGGTTCTGCACTCCTTTTCTTTTTGTTTTACGCAACGATAAAACTGAAGAAATTCGTCTTGACTTGATTGAGCCATTTGCTTCATTTGCTTCTCGTCAAAATCTGCGTAGAACAAACCACGGATCTCTTGGTAATCTGCTCCGTATGTTTGTAAGAATCTCTCTCTGTTCCCTTTTATCGCTGCATCACCATTAAGCGTCAAAGCATCCCTCAGTCCGTGGTGAGAGCTAATCACCTGAGCAAGAACATCCATAAACAGAAATTGAGAGACACTCTGATCCTGAACCACCAGCTGAGTAAGATCATATGCACCATAAGGGGAATGAGGGATCTTCCTCTTCCTGTCATCCATTGCTAGATAAGACTGCCAGCTACTACTATATTTACCCATATCATGAAGAGTCCCCAGTAACTGGCAAGACGCGGACCATCCCTGAGGCGCATAGCTCAAACACCGCTCGGCAACTCCTGAAATATGATCTTTTAACAACTGTTTTCTGTCTCTATCTAAACGCGCAAACTTTGCTATTACTCATTCCTCCTTCCTGTTTAGAAGATGATGGAATCTGAATCTGGGTTATAAGATGTACTCCTACCCATCTTTTCTATTTTCTTTTCCCAATTTTTCCCAAGAAAATAAAAGCGAAGACTATCCGCGTCTTCGTCAATTTCCTTACTTAATCTGCACTTGAGAACAGCCCACTGCGCTGGATCAACTTTGCATTCAAACACTGAATTCTGAACTCTCTGGCCATAATCCTTACATACATTAGCTACACGCCTTAATCGGCGTGCGCCTTTTTCGTGAACAATAGATACATCATAGCAAATTAAGACAACCATATTCGCTCCTAATATCTTTATTAGTCTAGTTGCGGAGCAACTAATTATTATATACCTTTCTGATGATACATCATATTAATCAATTTGACAACAAGTAAATTTTCAGCTTGCTTAACTCAAGAATCTTGCTTATGATACTAATCAAATTTCACAAACTTGTTTTGTGTGGATTGAAATATTAGTGTAGTTGCGGAAAACTGCCTTTTTCATGGGCAGTTTTCTCTTTCACTAGCTGAATCACGTGCTGCTTCTATTCTTCATCATGTAAACACCATTCATCTCTCAAATCACCCAGACGAGAACCAACAAGTTCATTTCACATACAATTATAAAACGGCCTTGCGGACATTCTTAGATTAGCAAAGCCGTTTTCCTTGTATAACACTATGAGGTTCGGTGGTGTTGGAGCCATAACAGATAAGTTATTACGGCTCAACAATTCCACCGTTCCACATGAACTATTTGTATAGCTCGCAGGCTACGAAATGTCCGGGCGTGACCTCCTTTAAAGGATAATCGGCTTTTGTGCATGCCTCTGTACGATAGTTACAGCGGTTAGCAAACCTACAGCCCGGCTTGGGGTTGATCGGAGAGGACACCTCTCCTTGAAGTATGACAGGCTTCTTTCTCTGGCTCAGGTCAGGGAGCGGGATAGCGGACAATAGCGCCTTGGTATATGGATGAAGAGGGTTCTTGAAAAGCTCATTAGATGGAGATTTTTCAATACATTGCCCTAAATACATTACTGCTATCTCATCCGATATATGCCTTACTACAAGTAGATCGTGAGTAATAAACAGATATGTCAACTTGAGTTCATCCTGAAGATCCATTAGAAGATTTAGGATTTGAGCCTGTATAGATACATCGAGTGCAGAAACAGGTTCATCGCAGACAATGAATTTGGGATTGAGAGCCAAGGCCCTGGCTACACCAACTCTCTGGCGACGACCGCCGTCCATCTCATGAGGATATGAGTTGATAAACCTTCTGGCAAGGCCTACAGTATCCATCAGTTGAAGAACACGCTTATTTTGATCTGCAGTGTTTTTATACACACGATAGATTTCCAAAGGCTCTGCTATCAGTTTATATACGGGCATTCTGGGATTCAGGCAAGAAAAGGGATCCTGAAAGATAATCTGCATCTGACGCCGAATTTTATCAAACTCACGTCCTTTGACTTTGCTAATGTCCTGTCCTTCGAAATATACTGACCCGGAGGTGGCATCCAACAGGCGTATGATTGTTCTTCCCAATGTTGATTTACCACAACCGGATTCGCCTACAACACCCAGTGTATTACCTGCCGGTATTTCTAAATTAACATTATCTACAGCATGAAGATAACCATTACCGACTTTGAAGTATTTTTTTAGGTCGACTGTTTTTATAAGTGTTGCCATTAGATCTCACCTCCTCTGAAAAGATGACATCTTACCTTGTGTTCTCCCTGCTCGTGGAAAACCTGCGGATGCTCTTTTATACAAATATCCATGCATTGTTTACACCTGGGATAAAATGAGCACCCCTCAGGAAGAGCAGTGGGGTCCGGCATTAAGCCATCGATGGGACTGAGTCTGGTGCTTTCATCGTCTAATTTCGGAATAGAGTTAAATAGTCCTATGGTATAAGGATGATGAGGTCTTTCCCTATCAAATATATCCTCAACGGTTCCCTCCTCAATTATCTCCCCCGCGTACATTACTGCAACCTTGTCGCAGGTCTGAGCTACAACTCCCAGATCATGCGTGATAAGAATTACTGAAGTTCCAAGCTTTTCCTTAAGATTATCAATCAGTGCCAGTACCTGTGCCTGAATCGTAACATCCAGGGCAGTTGTTGGCTCATCAGCTATCAGCACCTCAGGCTGGCATGCTAAAGCTATAGCAATCAGCACTCGCTGTTTCATACCGCCGGAGAACTGGTGAGGGTATTCATCTTTACGTTTAGCCTCTATGCCCACTAGTTCCAATATCTCATCAACTTTACTATCTAATTGCGACTTATCTTTATTATCGTAGTTATGAATGACAAGAGTTTCAAGAATTTGCTCTCCAACCGTTTTAATCGGATTTAGAGCGGTCATAGGATCCTGGAAAATCATCGAAATGAGTCCGCCACGAATAGCCCTTAGCTCGGTATTGGATTTGCTAAGAAGACTCTCACCCTCGTATATGACATCACCCTGCGTTATAGAACCTGTGGCTTCAGGAAGCAGTTGCAGAATAGCTAATGCAGTAGTTGTCTTGCCGGCACCGGTTTCGCCCACCAGCCCTATCGTCTCTTGTTTTCCGAGTTTCAAGGAAACACCATTTACCGCCTTTACGATGACTCCCTCACTTTTATACTGTACATGGAGATTATCCAGCTCCAAAACAGGCCCTTTATTAGTATTATCATTATTATTCATATGCAATTACCTTAATCCTTAAGCCTTGGATCCAAAGCATCTCTCAACCCGTCACCCATTAGATTAAGTGACAGTGCAGTGATACCTATGGCAAGACCGGGGTACAGTACCAAATGAGGAGCAGTGGTGATGAAATTCTTACCTTCAGAAAGCATTGCACCCCACTCCGGTGTGGGCGGTTGGATACCCATTCCCAAGAAACTGACACCTGCTGCCCATATAATCATTGTGCCTACATTCATGGTAGCCTGAACTATGATTGGTCCAATGGCATTAGGAACAATATGTTTAAAAATTATTCTCCAGCTCTTTGCTCCGCATGATTTGGCAGCCTCAATATAGTCCATATCTACCACCGTAAGCACAGCAGCTCTGATAACTCTGGCGTAAGTAGGTATCATAGCCAACATCAGAGCAATCAGCACATTAATAAGACTAGTACCTAGAGCAGCCACAATAGCTAGCACCAGAAGCATGAACGGAATGCAAAGAAAGGTATCTGTAGTTCTCATGATAATTGCGTCTATCAGTCCGCCTTTAAATCCCGCCAAGGCTCCCAATATGCCACCGCAAATTATTCCGACAATGACTGCTCCTATACCGGTGAGCAGAGAATACTTTGCGCCGTGAATTATTCTATAAAAAATATCTCTTCCGTAGTTATCTGTTCCAAACCAATGTTCAGCTGATGGGCCCAGATTTCTGATTGAAGTATTTTGCACCAAGCATTCTTTGTAGGGAACAAAAACACCTGCCAGTATTGAAGTAAGAAAAATAACAATAAAAATGCATAATCCTATTACCGCAAGCTTGCTTTTACGAAATCTGCGCCAAATTTCCTTAAATCTTTCCAGCCTTTTCATACTAAAGGTTTCGGACATATCGTCCACGACCGTATTCTGCATGGATACCGGTAAACTATCATTTTCACATGAATCTATCTTGTTAGCATCTTCTTTCATTTACGAGTTTCCTTTCACAGATTTTAAATACCTGGCCTTGATTCTGGGATCAATATAGGCATAAAGAATATCCACAGCCAACATCATAAGCATGACTGCTGTAGCAAGAAAGATCGCACTTCCGGTTACCATCGGTATATCTTTTTTAAGAATGGAGGTATAGATCAGCATGCCTATGCCATTGATCGAAAATACTGTTTCAATAGTAACTACGCCACCCAGCATTCCGCAAAATTCAGTGCCGGTCACAGTAACCACCGGTAAAAGTGCGTTGGGGAGCGCATCGCCAAACACTATCTTTCTTTCTGATTGTCCCTTAGCTCTAGCTGTGCGAATATAATCTTGTCTTATGGCCTCCACCATTGTCGTGCGAGTATATCTTAAAAGCACTGCAATCTCAGGCAGTGACATAGCAACCGCAGGAAGTATATAATGCGCAAAGCTGCCGGTTCCAAAAGACGGTAGTAAATTCAATTTCAGAGAAAACAGTATTATAAGCATCAGAGCTGTCCAGAAACTTGGTACAGATGCCAGAATCATTGCCATAGCAGTTCCTACAGCATCAAATATGCTGTATTGCTTTACTGCAGACAGCACCCCTAATGGTATACCTATAAACACTGCCAGAACCATCGCAAAAATTGCCAGTTTGATAGTGGTAGGGAATCTGGCTAATACCTCAGAAAACACAGATCTGTTTGTCTGCCACGAAGTTCCCAGATCACCTTTAAAAGCGTTAATCACATATTTGACAAACCGAACCACGAAAGGTTTATCATAGCCTAATTCTATTGTTAATTCATCCACCGCTTCCTGGCTGGCATTTGTTCCAAGTATCAGTCTGGCAGGCTCTCCCGGTGTAAGTTCCATAATACCGTTTATGATGAACATTACTACAATCAACATAGGAATAATGAATAATATTCTTTTTACAACATACTTAATCAAGGAAAGACCTCCTTCCCAATAAAGACAAAAAGAGCGGACATTTTATGTCCGCTCTTAAAAACTTTGTCTAATTCCATTTGTAGTTGTAGAATCTATCGTATTTTTGTAGGCCATCCCCGATAGTAATTGTATTTCTATACGCACGGCTACTGTCAGGATAGTATATTGACACATATATCATTTCGTCCAGGAATATCTGAACAACCTTTTGATAAAGTTCTTCACGTGTTTTTGTGTCGGTTTCTCCCGCTGCATCCACAATAAGTTTATCCAGCTCGTCATTGGCATAGAAACTCCAGTTCCCGGAAATTCCCATAGAATCACTGTGCAGCGAGCCATAGATAATCTCATTCATATCTTCCGTAGATGCCGCCCAACGGCAAACCTGAATTTCAAAATCAGCTTCACCTAAAACTTTGTCGATAAATGTGGCACGTTCTATCTGCTCTACTTTAGCATCCAGACCAATCTCATTCAAAGCATTCTGAAGAACTGTCGCCAGAGCAGGATATGGGTCAGTGGAGTAGGTTTTGATGGTGACACTGGCTCCTTTATTGCCTGCTGCCTCTACCAGTTTAGAAGCTTCTTCTATATTGTATGCATACATTTCATCGTATTTCCCGTGCATCAGAGGATCGCCGATTGTGGTTCCCTTTCTGTCTCCGGGGTAGTCAGCCTCACTGCCATAGCCTTCAGAACCAATGGTAATGTAGTCTGACTTGTTCAATGCCATGGCTACTGCCTTCCGCATATTTACATCAGTAAACATTCCATTCTGTGTATTGAAGAAAATGCAGTACAGAATTGTACTGGTCCAGTCATAGATGGTAATGTCATCTGACGCAGCGAGGGTGTCATAAGATACACCGGGAATGGAATCGAAGTAGGTGTCAATTTCGCCGGTTTGAAGCGCAACTGCAACGCTATTGCTGTCGTGCATAACTACCAGCTTGACACTCTTAATATCCGGTGCTCCGAGATGGTAATCTTCATTTGCTTCATAAGTTATGGATGCACCAACGTTCCATTCAGTGACTTTGTAAGGTCCGCTGCCAACGATCGTATCTACGGTGGTTCCGTATGTATCACCGTATTTTTCGCAGGCAGCTTGACTTAATACTGCACTATAATTGGGATTCGCAAGATACTCCAAAAAGCTTACGCTAGGCTTAAGCAATTTAATAACTACAGTATGGTCATCGGGAGTTTCCATATCACCTAAAAGAGGCTCATAAATATACGAAACATAGTCCGAGACTTTCAACTGTTCCATGGAAAACACCACGTCCTTACTGGTTACGGGAGTGCCATCACTCCATTTCGCATCCTTATGAATATTAAAAGTAAATTCGGTGGCATCATCACTAATGGTCCAAGACTCTGCGAGACAAGGAATATAATTCCCTTCGCCATCTTTGTCAATTAGGTTGTCATAAACCTGGCCCATAGAAAAACTCTCATAGCCGTTTGTAGTATTGAAGAAATCAAAGCTGTCTGTAATAGAAGGTATACCTACTACCATCTGCTTTTTATCTGAAGTATCTGCTGACGTATCCGCATCTGCGGTGGCATCAGAATCCCCCTTAGTCTCTGCAGGAGCAGCATCATCCTTCTTGCCACAAGCGGCAAAAGTGGCAAGGACCATGGCTAGTACAACAAGTATTACCAGCAGTTTTCTAATTTTCACTTACTTTCTCCTTTTCTCCTTATTTAATAATTTTTAATAGCTTTTCTAGAAGCTATAAAAGCTCTTTTTGGGCGGCATCCATAATAATGGCTATTTCCCGCTCGACTTCTTCAGGCAGAGGTGTAATTTCGTCAGCATCTATTATTTGTCTTGCTTTCTCTGCAGCTCTTGTGAAAAGAGTACTCTCTGCCGGGTCTTTTTCCTCAGGCATTCTGTTAAAACCTAATTTGCCCGTAAAAATATCATCGTCTCTGAGATGCTCTATGGTGTGATCTTCCACCAGGAAAGTGGAGTCTTCAAGCGCTACATTCTGTATCGCTTCCAGCCCCAGATAATCCTCATCAACAGCAAATTCTTTAAAGCATCGCCTTATCATCGCGAAGATTTCATCGTCAATAAGCAATTGACCCAAAGATCCGCACATTACGCTGGCGAGAGAGCCATAACCGGTAATAAGTGCAGTACCTCCAAGCGCCGGAATTAAAGCATTAAACATTTTTTCAAATCCTGCTTGCTCATCAGCGTTGATCGCAGTGCACGAAAGTCCATACACATCACTTAAAAAACCGTCCCGGGCAGCAAGCTTACTGCAAATTGCAGAAGAAATACCGGTTTCCGGTAGCCCCAGGATGGTTTGAGCCAAATTCATATTACAGAAAAATGTTCTGCAGCCCATAATAAGTGGAGTTTTAGGATTCACTGTCCAGCAAAATGCCGCCGTCGCCAGCAATTCAGCATAGCATTGTGCAACTGCTCCGGTTAGAGTTATAGGTCCTGTAAGTCCGGCCATTGGAGCTGCCAGCATGCTGACAGGAATACCCGCACTTATCACAGTGGTAAGAATATCGGTAATCTCCTTAGGCAGATGCAGTGGCGACTCCGGTGATACTCCTGTCATACAAGGATATGTGCCATCATCATTGGCAAAGATCTTGTATAGTTCTGCTACGTACTTGGCATTTTCAGGCACTGAAAGACCCGGAGCATATATCGGTTTTTTACTATACCGGAACATAGCTTCTGTTTGTGCCAGTTGGCTAATCTCCGAAGGTACGTCAGACGGATAGAACAGACAGCAGGGGAGATCGAGATTCTCAAGCGAATTCATCAGTTTGAGAGAGTCTATCATATCTTCACTTAAAGCATTCCTCCGCTTTCCATCGGGATCAACAACCCAGGGTGTTCCACCTGTGCTATGTGTACGAGGAAAACCTTGTTCCAGATTAAAACTGAAATTATTCCTCTTGAAAGGTATATTGCTTTGAGCATCGGCTGTAACCACATCTATAAAATCTCTGGGAAAGAGAACTCTATCCGATTTGATAATACAACCAAAGGAGGCAAGTTTTTTGCGGACTTCTTCATCCTCAATTTTCATGCCCACATTTTCTAACAAGGACAACGATGCATCCTTTAATTGTTGTAAATCATTTTCATTCAGAAACGACAAATATGAGGGTAACATTTTCTATCACATTCCTTATGTAGCCAGCAGCTCTTTCTCCGCTGCTTTTGTTAGGTCGTTAATTTCCTTGGCTAAAGCAGGATTAACGTCCTCAAGTACCGGTTTCTCGTATCTGGCAAAGATTTCTCTGGCCTGTGTCGCTGCAACTTCTTTGATGTCGGGAGCATTCATCGCACTCCATTCCGCCCATGTGCCGTTGAAAGCAACTGTTGGAGTGAACATCTTGCGCATATACTCAATAGTGTGCATCTGCTCAAGGAAAGTATTTTTCTCCAGTACCACATCTTCCAGGGCCTCTTCGCCAAAAATATAATCGTCACTAAGATCTATCACCTCCAGCGCTTTCTTTACCCGACCACAAATTTCGTTGTCGATAACGTGTTGAACCGGTGAATAAATGGTACCTCCTGCAATGGCTCCATATCCGGTAACTATTGTTGCTCCGGCCATAGCTGGCATCAGACAGTTCATCATTTTCTCATAACCTATCTGTACGTCAGAGGTACAGCTTGTAATATATCCTCCATTTACGTCAGAAATAAATCCATAATAATTTGCCATCTGAGAGGCTATAGCACTTGCGATCGCATTTTCCGGCAGACCGGGCGACAGCTGACAGTTTCTCATGTTGGGGAAGTAGCAACGAGGTGCGTAGATCCATGCACACTCAGGATTGACCAGGTAATACCATACGCCCCAAGCCAAAATCTCAGCATGAACCTGAGTCACATTCCCAATAATAGACATGGGACTGGTTAGACCTGCCATAGGCGCAGTTAACAATGTTGTAGGAACACCTGATTTACATACTGACCGTACACAGTCTATATCTTCCGCTGTCCATACGAACGGCGATTGAGGTGATACGTGAGTCATCAAGGGACGAGGCTTGCTCATGTCACCACCGGTAATAATATCGTTCAGCTTAGCTACATATTTTGCCGGACCGGGATGAGACAATGCCGCTCCGCATACCGGCTTTCTGCTGTTGACAAGTGGTAACATGCACTCCAGATATTGGCACATGCGATCATCCAGGTCTGAAGGATACACCAAAGCGCAGGCCATATCCAGGTGTTCCAATTCGTCATTAAGCATATATGATTGTACCAGATCCTGTCCCGTAGCTAATCTGTAGTTGCCGTCTAAATCTACGATTGCCGAAGCACCTCCGAAAGTATGAGAATAATGCTTTCCATATTCAACTGTAAGTTTATTACCGAACAGGCTTTCAAACTCGATCTTCTTCTTGTTCTTGGCAATCATTGAGTCGATAAGATCCGGCGAAATTTGTACCCTGCCATTGTGAATCAGCTTGCATCCGTGCTCCAGTAAGGTATTTTTACATTCTTCTTCTCTGACATCAATACCGTAATTTTGCAGCATATCGATTGCTTTCTGATGAATCTTTTCAATCTGTGCATCGGTAACTATCTTCATGAAAGGCTTAGTGCTCACTTGTAATTCCTCCTTTTATTCTATAAAAGACCTCTTTGATATTTGATAAATAACAGCCCCAGAGCGTCTTTAATAATTAAATTTACTCGAAACTATAGCGCACAAAAATAACGAAATAAGATGCTACGATTAGTTGCCTCTGCTTTGGGGAGATAAGACTCGTAATATCCACTGTGGTCTGCACATGGATACGGTTAAACCTTGCTAGCCAGAATTTTTATCTTTGTATAGCTAAGAAAACAGCCGATTAACATGATATGGGATGTATAATTATTCAGCAGACTGACTCAGCACGGAAAAACATCTTCCCAAGGGAGGATACCGATCTTAAGTAGTTTAATTAAACCATATATCAGTTCCTCCTCTTCGAAATCTGTTAATCAATCGTGACCATTAAATAATAAGGATTATACCGACCTTTGTTTCTCGATTTTTCTTAGTTTTTGATGAGCTTCGCGTTTATTACGACAACCAATCTTAATTATATATTTTTATCACAGGCTACATATTTAGTCAAGTTACAAGCTATTAAATCCCCTTGTAATATGCTGTTTATTTTGTTGAGTCTGTGTATAAAAATTATACGGCTAATGTAAAAGTACGGATAATTTATATGTCGTCTCTTACTTGATTAGACACAGGATACTCTACTCCACCCTTCATTACGAAACTGCAATCGAACAAGGCATCCTCGTCAGTTTGAAGGTCTCTGTGCCATCCTGAGATATCAGCTTGCTTTCCCGCTTCCAAGGTGCCAATCTTATCTTCCAGGCCCAAAATTTCCGCATTTACCGCAGTAGCAGCCTTGAGTGTCCTCAAAGCCCCCATTCCGCTTCGAATCCAGCTTCTGTACTCATAGCAACTTTCGTAAGGCTGATGGACCGCACAAAAATCAGAACCAAAGCCTAAGCGAATGCGACTATCCCTTATCACTTGTCTGCTTATTTTTAGTTGTGGAGCATATTTATACAACTTCATTTGTGCATCACCGGTATTTTCTTTGACCATATCATCATCGCCATCGATAATGTCTTGAAATGGTGAAAACGTAGGTACTAAATAGGCATTAGACTCTTCAAAAATGGCAGCAGTTTTTTCATCCATGAGCGCTCCGTGCTCCATCCCGTCTATACCCATTTTTATCAATTTCTGCATCACATCACAGGTATATACATGGGCAGTTACAGTTTTCCCCAGCTCATGGGCGGTATCAATAATCGCTTCCATCTCATCGTCAGAAGTGTAGTTGACATGCGGTCCTCCGTCGGGACTTAAAAAGCTGCCGGAGACAAACATCTTAATAAAGTCGCTACCGTACTTTACCTCCCGTCGCACCTGATCTTTGAAAAAATCCTTACCACTGCCAATGAACGAAAGTTGCAGCAGATCCGAAACCGCCGGATTTGCTGAGGCATACATGCTCATGTCCCCCGGCATACCGGTTCCGCCCAGCATATGGCAACTGATTACCATTCTTGAACCCGGGAAAAAGCCTCTGTCAATTAGATTTTTACAATCCACTATCCCAAATCCACCAGGACCCATCCCGATTGCCCTGATAGTAGTAAAGCCCCTTTCAAGACATCTCTGTGCGGTGTGAAGAAATGCCAAAGTGCTATAACCCTCTGACTGGAATAAATTGAAGTCCCACTCCTGCCATTTGAGGATATTGCCATGGACATGGGCATCTATTAGGCCGGGCGTTACTGTTAGTTGAGAAAGATCTATTACTTTTATATGTTCGTCTCTGGAGAAATTTCTTCCGACATCTAATATTATGTCATCTTCTACCAGGATCTCCATTTTGTCCTGGAATTCATCCCTGACACCATCATAAAGCTTCCCGCAAAGAATTAGTTTTCTCATATTAGTTACCTTATCCTTAATGTAATTTCTCTTTCTAACCAACAGACTATACTAAAAAACCCCATAGTCATTTCACAATAAACTACGGGGTTTTATAGTGTATTGCATAGCAACAATAATGGAGGAAAAATTATCTACAAGATAGATTATGCTCCACAAAGTTGCGCAGCTACATCAGCAGCAGACGAGGCATCAGTAGTATAGTAGTCTGCCAGGATTTGGTCACAAAAGTCCTGGTTAATCGGTGCCCCGCCAATCATTATTTTCACTTTATGGCGGATGCCGGCTTTTTCTGCAGCCTCAACAACCTCTCGCATAACACCCATAGTAGTGGTCAACAACGCTGAGCAACCGATAATATCGCATCCTTCAGCGATCGCCGTTTCGATGAACTTTTCGGGAGGCACATCAATTCCCAAATCAATAACTTCCAGACCTTTGCTCTCCATCATCATCTTAACAAGATTCTTGCCGATGTCGTGCAAATCACCTTTAACAGTACCGATTACGACCTTGCCGGCAGTTTCTATACCTGTTTCAGACAATAGCGGTTTAAGCAGTTCAATGCCCTTATTCATGGCACGAGCCGCAACCAGAACCTCGGGAACAAATACCTCATTGTTTTTAAACTTTTCGCCGATAATGTTCATCCCGCTGAGAAGCCCTTCGTTTAAAATTTCGTCAGCGGAGATGCCTTCGTCAATAGCTTGCTGTACAAGTGTTGTTACATCTTTTGCCCTTCCTTGTTGCAGCTTTTCCGAAATACTAAGCAGCAAAGACATACCCATTTCCTCCATTTCTCATTAATTTATTCACAGAAACATAGTTGTTTCCTTCGAATTTTTGAAAGGTTAGCTAAGCACAAGCTTTAAATTGAAGTTTAGTATAGCATCACCCTTTATCTAAATCAAGCAATATGCAATTTATTTTGATAATTATTCACTATTCTAATTAAAACTAAAAAGCATATTCTCAATATACTGTTCCATAAATACAGGGTCTTTTTCCAATGATACAACCTGAGTATTTTCTATAAGCTTTTCTGTTGTTTCGATTAGTCCTTGTTGCAACAGCATCATGGATGCTCCTGTAAGAGCAGCATTCCCAATAACCTTAGTTCTGTTCAATACTGAGGGAGGTATTAGCCCAATATCTGCTGCGCTTTCTAAATTAAGATAACTACCGAATCCACCTGCTATGTAGAGATGATCAATATCCTGCCAATCTAGTCCTGCAATGTGTATTAATGTCTCCATCCCTGCCCTAATAGCACTTTTCGCAAGTTGCATTTTTCTAACATCCACTTGGTTTACGTGAACATTTTCTGCAATATCAAATTGTGATCCCTCTTGAAAGGCTCCGGTTTCATCAATGACTTCCAGTTTAAGCATAACCGAGAGAGCATCCACAATACCGCTACCGCAAATGCCTATCGGGCTGGATCCGGCAAGGCTGGAATATTCAACGTTGTCATTTTCTAGCCAAATATGGTCAATCGCTCCCTTAATGCCGGGTACGCCGCAGGAAAGCTCTCCGCCTTCAAAAGCAGGGCCCGCCGCAGTCGAACACGCATATAAACACTTATCATGCCATAAAGCCATTTCACCATTAGTTCCAATGTCAACCAGCAGTGACTTTTCATTATTCTCACAAATGCCGCTAGCTAAAATCGCTGTTGTAATATCCGCTCCAACAAAGGCTGCGATACAGTGAGGAAGATAAATTTTTAAATCATCGTTTATCTTTAAGTCACCAAACAATAATTCTGCGGGAACATATTCTCCGAATAATCGGTCCGCAATAAAAGGAGCATGGGAAAGTGTCTCAGGGTTCTGACCTACAAGCAGATACAACATAGTAGTATTTCCGGTGATAATCGCTGCATCTATTTCGTCGCTTCCAATCTCGGAATTTACAAGCAAACTGTTTAAGAGTTCCTTTATTGCAGAACACACCGCATTTTGCAATGCTTCACCTTTACCAGCAAGTGCAGATTCAATGCGGCTAATAACGTCCAACCCGTAAAATGCCTGTGGATTTTTCATTGCAGTACTGTCTATCAACCCGTCTGCATCGAACAGAGAAACGCAGATTGTGGTAGTTCCTATATCCACTGCAATTCCATAGCGCTGAAATAATGGATCTGCTACCAACTCCTGTCCTTCACCTTTGATAGCAATATTGTACATACTTGATGTACTGTATTCGATCGTAACATCACCTTCCGCCCTGGTCGCACAGGCCAAGCGAAAACCTTGAGCCAGCTCTTGAGGTGTAAAGGTTGCAAGTTCCACCTCCGTTGGAGCAGATACTTCCCCCGTTACTTGCACCTGACAGCGTCTACAGATTAATTTGCCTCCGCACGGCAATTCGAATCCAGGACCATTTCGCTCCAAAACATCCGAAAGCAGTGTCCCTCGAGGTACTTGAACTAACTGTTCAACATTGTTATGCAATATCTTAACGTCAATCAGCATATGACTCCCTCAAATTTAGTCACGCAAATAACTAGGAATTAAATAAAAATGCTCCAAAATAAGTTACAGTATTAGGGCCGTTGATATACTTCATACCACAAAGCGGTGCCAGTTCTGACACCGCAATGCCATAAGCTTCCATAGAGATTATAGCTTTAGATGGATGTAAACATGGCATGTTATCTATGCGCGCACAGCGTTCACAGATATGGCACCCGCCCGCTCCCATCTTCAGCGGTGAATCCAGGATAGATTCAAATTGTGCTGCAAGCCTCAACGTAAGATCTTTGTGAACTTTGGCCGCCTCCTGCATTCCCTCAATATCAAAGGAGTCCTCCAGCTGACCAATACTTTGATAAACGAGAGCATAGCGATAGGTCTTAGCCTCCTCAATCAAAGTATAAATATCCCCAACGTCAGGAGGACACATCCAGCACTTTCCGTATTTCCCGCAAGTATTCTGGATGCAAGCTTCTCGAAACTCAGGTCGAAATGCAATCTCCGACACTTCAATAATAGCAGCATTATCTGCGCCTTGCTCTAACGCTGCCCGGATCAGGATCTCGTTTGGGACCATTACCTACTCCTAAGCTATTATGCTTTCACAAGCCAGGAAGTTTATCAGTATATGTCTGATAACCTGTTATTTATTGGCGTAAAAAGCATCCACGGTTTCAAAAAATGCATCAATATTATCCCAATTAGACATGGGTGGAATATCGCAACCGGAAGAAATAACAAAATTCGGATACATGTGACATGCTTCCAATAATTTCATTGTGTCCTTCTTAATAGATTCAGTAGTACCGTTACAGAATTGACCGGCAGGGTCAATATTCCCCATTACCAAAGCATCAGTAGGTAAGCCCTCCAGCATTTTTACCATATCGATGGTGTTGCCAAAATGATAGGCAGCTGCACCCATATAAGCTATGTCGTCGATCATATGCACTGCAGCGTCACCGCAATTATGATATACCACGATGAAATCATCATCTTGTATCTCATCGACTATTTTCTTCATGTATCCAGCTGAAAACTCCTCGTTAAGTGCCGGAGTCAATAGTCCTGCAAGTGGTTCCGCAACAACTACACCATGAGCACCCACCGCTTTATATGCCTTCATATAATCAATAAGATAGTCCGTCACTTTGTTCAAAACTGTATGTACCATATCCGGCTCATCAAAGCAAAAATACATAATTTCCGATACATCCATTAACCTGCCTGCCAGAGTAAATGGACCGATTACACCTGCTAAAATAGGGCGATCTGTTATTAGCTTGCAAGCTTTCTCGATAGCTTCAATATATAGCCCTGTTCGTCCTGCACCTATTTCCGGAATCTGTAATTGCTCTGCATCTTCTTCGTCATTGATAATACTGCCTATAACTGTAGGTACTTCATCGTCGCTAAACCGTACTTGAGAACCAAATGCCTCCGCTTCAACGGAAAGATCCATCATGCTCACCGATGCGGAAGTATTTAACCTATCTGCAATCATCTTCATGCCCTTGGCCTGAAGATCACTACTCATTATTAAATCCTTTACACCTACCCCTAAAAGTTGAACACAGGGAAAAGAAAGTACGGGCACTGCTTTTTTTACAGGAGAATCTATTACTTCCTGCACCCATTTTTTCATGTCCATATACGTCACACCATCCCTTTCTTTGTAAATATTCATGCAAATAAGTTAAACTCGATTGTAACCGTTATTGCATTAGCTAATTTTATCATACTTAGCTTGAAAATGTGATAGTCCTCTTGTCAAAATTGGCATCGGCAATGGTCCAAATAAAACCAACTGCTCCAGAAATCGAATTATAACATAGCGGAGTACACCGATGAATAAACAAACGGCAAGTATTAATATATAATCATGACTACTAAAATATTTGACATGTGATAAAATGAAAAAAATCCGACAAAATTCGACAAAAAGAATGTAAAGGAGGTTCTTATGTATTACGCCGACGCAGAGTTAGTCAAGAAGTTCGAGCAGGAACATGAGTTTTTCAAGACACAGCTTAAGCTGGGTGAGGAAATTATCTGGCTGACTCAAAAAGAATGTATCGAGGCCGGGCCAACCATTGAGGAAACTCTGGAGCTGGTCAATCAGGCCATGATCTACCATGGCCGTAAAGAGTACGAGATGCCTGCCAAGATCGGCATCCATCCCTTCGATGATGTGTTTTTCCATGCCATGCCGGCTTATGTGCCGAAGAATTTAGCCTGCGGTATGAAATGGATCGAATGTTTTCCGAGAAATCCGGATGAGTACAATCTCCCTCAAACTACCGGTCTGCTGGTGATGAACGATATCATGACAGGGGTTCCGGTTGCTGTGATGGACTGTGCCTGGCTGACCGCTATGCGTACGCCGGCCGTCACGGTGCTGGCAGCGGCTGCTCTACATCCGGACGCAACGACTTTCGGTATGTTCGGCTGTGGTGTGCAGGGAACTGAGCATGTCCGTTTCGTTGGCCATACTTTGAAAAAACTGGAGCGCATCTATATTTACGACATCATCCCTGAGCGGATGGATGAATTGATCGAAAAGGTCAAGGATGAAGTTGATATCGAGATCATCAAAGCTGAGCCTGAAGAAGTCGTCAAAAGCTCCGAGGTACTGAGCTCTGCAACCATCTGTGTACGCGAACCTATCTATTTCGGCAAAAAGGAATGGGTCAGCAAGGGCCAGACTATCTTGCCTTGTGATCTCAATACTTTCTGGGATCCCGAGATTTCCCTGGAGGCGGATAAATATATTGTCGACAGTATTGATGAGCATCAATTGTTTGACGATATGGGTTACTTCCCCGATGGTCTGCCGGAGATTTTCTGCGAAACCGGGGAAATTCTGGCCGGCCTTAAGGAAGGCCGTACCAGCCCGGATCAGCTGATTGTCTGCAGCAATATCGGTATCTCCACCAACGATGTCTCGATGGGACACAAGATCCTCTTCAAAGCTATTGATATGGGTCTGGGCATCAAACTCAAGCTCTAGACAGAAAGCTACTTTTCGAGCATAAAAACCGGTATCAATTGACCGGTATTAACAAGTCATTGGCAGGAGTGGTACAGCAAAATACCACTCCTGTTTTGATTGCACTGTTTATCCGCCGGTGTAAAATCCGCTATCGGGGTATTGATCATAGTATCCGGACAGTTCTTGCGGCGTGAAAACACCGTTGTTGGTAACTATGCCGCTAACCAGCCCGGGGGGAGTTATGTCGAAGGCCGGATAATAGGCACTGACTCCCTCCATGGCTATTCTTCTGCCGCTGCAGGACAATACTTCGGCCGGATCACGCTCTTCGATCTTAATGTTTTCGCTCGTAGTTCCCCGGTCAGGAATGCCGGTCACATAATAAGGTATGCCGAAATGTGAGCAGAGCAGCGCAATCTGCCAGGTGCCGACTTTATTTACTATGCCGCCGTCCAGGCAAATAGTATCAGCGGCAGAAGTAAAGAAATTAATGCCTTTATTCCTGATCGCAGCTGCCACCATATTGTCCGTAATGACGGTGACATCGCAGCCCATATCGTAAGCTACACTGGCTGTAAGACGAGAACCCTGCAGATAAGGCCTGGTCTCCGGGACGAACAGCTGCAGTTTGAGATTCCTGGCTTGAGCTTCCCGCAATGCTGTTCCCACAATCGTTTCTCCGAAACACTGCGTGAGAATCTTAGCATCCTCGGGGAAGAGATTGACCAGATTGACAGCGATCTCACTCATTACTCTGTAACGATACTGTATATTATCGAAGGCGTAAACAAACAGTGCCGTGCTTATGTCTTCGCCTTCGTCAAATGCCCGGCGGGCTCTGAGGAGACAACTGTCGACAATCTGACGCATGCGTACCTGTGTGGTAGGTCTGGCAGTTGAAAGGATGCGGGCGGCCTCCTGTAAAAAGTCCAGCTGGCGGGCATGGGATTGCTGCCGGCACTCCCAGGCTGCCAGCGCCATGCCCATGGCTGCCGCAGTATAGGGTCCGGCACTTTGAGTTACCATATCTTTGATTGCTTGCGCGACTTCCTGATAATGATGACATATTACGAATTTTACTGCCGCAGGATAGAGGCGCCGGTCTAATATTCTGACTTTGCCATCCTCGAACCAGGCCACATTCTCATAACGCAGCAGAAAAGCCAGATCATGATCATTTCTTTGTTCAGACATTTTCACACCACTCTTGTAGATTAAATTCCGTCAGGATCGTGGTATCTTGGCGGACTTTTTTTGTTAATCCCATAAGCCACGTGGGATAATCAGCCTTTCATGATCACGAATTTCGTTTGTGCCAGTTAATCCCATACGCACGTAGGATAATCGTTCCGTGTAGTTGAGTATATCTAACACCACTCTCTACCAGTTAATGACTGCTCCGCTTAGGCTTCTGTACTGTTTGATCGTCAATGTGCAAAAAATCCTGCGCCGGACCTAACCAGCAGGAACAAGTAGTCAAAAACAGCTACCAGTAGATCCCCCTCTGCCCTAAAATTTTCTCACCCCAGTAATTTGCTTGTTTTTCCGGGTACTTATCAGTATAAAAAATGTTCGCGGCATTGAACTGCTCCCTGTTTTTTGAATAAGTGTGTGCCCAGCGCAGGGAGCAAAAGCCGACAAGCGGTATATAAAACGGACCATAAATTATTGACTGTATTGTGTGTCCGTACTCATGCGTCAATAAGTTTTGTTTTGTTTCCGGGTCCGGATCGTTGCAAAAGATGAACATACCCAGAGTGAAGGCCCCAAGCTGTTTAAATTTCTGAGCAGGATATTCAACAATTACGGCTCCATGAAAATGATGCAGCGTTTTGTGTCGGATGCAAAGCAGGAGTAAAAGGCCCAGCAGATTTTGAAAAATACCCCATGTCCATTGCATTAAGTACATGACGATTTTCCCTATCGTTGTATTAAATTTATGTCTTTTGAGTTTCATGTTCTGCTGCAAAAGCCTTGCAGAGGTATTTAAGCATAGGATAAATTCTTTAAACGACCGGCATTTTTTGAGGTATGGTACCCCTCAGTCTCTTTTTATCCTCATACATTTTATGGTCCGCTCTGACAATGGCCGCATTAATATCCCTATCAATAGTGGAATCATAATTAACGACCCCGATAGATATGGAATAATCATATGGTCTCGCTTTATCGATTAAAGCCACTTCCTCTTTCACTTGTTCTATAATCAGATCAATTTCATCTCTGTTGGCGTTTTTAACGAGAACCGAAAATTCATCTCCGCCGATTCGATAAGTCTTGCCGATTTTGGCAAAGTTTTTGTGCAAAACTTTATATGTATCGATAATCGCCACGTCGCCCTGGGAATGGCCGAAATAATCATTGATATATTTGAGCCTGTCGGTATCTGCCTGTATGACAGCAAAGCCTTCGGGGTTAGCAATATCTTTCAAATCTCTAACATATCCGGCCCGATTGCACCCCCCGGTAAGCGCATCTGTATAGGCAATCTTCTCAAAGTATTCCTTATCTTCTTTGAGTCTTCTTCTTTCACTATAATCCCTATACTGATTGAATAATGCCATAGCGATATAAATAGTCGCGCCAGCCAGCATATAATAAGAAGACCCTTTTTGTTTTTTGTAAAAATAAAATATGACCTCCGCAATTGCAAAGAACATGAAAATAAAAGCTGCTTTAAATTCATGCGATGCCCTTTCATTTTTATAATAAAGGGCCTCTATGAGAAAAACGGCTATATAATAAATGCAGAAGATTACAATCAACACTATCGATGTCACTAGTGTATCCCGAAGACTTAAAATGTCGAGATATTCAAGAACCATGCAGACAGCCGCATTTACAATGAGTAATAATGTGAAAAAATCGGCAAAAAATCTCTTTTTTTCCATCGGGAGGGCTTCTCGCATATACAAACCAAAGGAAATTGGGCTGAGCACTGTTGAAATGAGCGTAATTCTTGTAACATAATACGTGTTGTCCGTTATGAGCTGGAGCATTCCCGACTCACCCAAAAACCAGCTGCCGACAAGTAAGGCGGAGATACCTAAAAAAAGAAGGCTTCGACGTTTTTCTCCATATATTCTGCTCAAGACACAGTTGATAATCAGTATAATCCCCAAAATAATAATGGCTATGGACAAAACATTCCATAGACCTTTTACGGAAAAAATATGCGCCACTAAGCCTGTTCCGGAAGTAATAATGACTTCGGAAGCATAACCTCTCGACGCAGGTAAATGAGAAAATAGAGTTAGCTCGATGGTCTTACCTTTATGTTCAGGATTAAGATTCATAACAGCCCAAAAATTAGCAAAATCTCTTCCCAAAAATTTATCGCCATCATGCCCTACCGCATAAACTGTTTCGCCGTCAATCTTTGCTACGACGGACTGCATATAGGATTTAATCGCTAATTTTGCGCCGTGCGGCAATTCGTCAGGGATCGTATTTCTTATCACTAAAGGCTCCGACTCGCCCACATCAAAATAATAAGGCAACTGGAACTTTTCCTGATATCCGTCATCTTGCCAGGTCCAACCGTCCGAAAAAGAAATAACATCTCTATCTAACAGATATATGCTGGGCATATCCAAAACATCTGTGAAAAAGAATATTGAGAAAAACATCATAATGGCCAAAATTAAAAAGCCGGCATCATTAATCTTTTTCAAAACGTGCGTCCCTCTAGTTCTCTTTAGTTCCCTTTACACAAATAATGATAGCAAAAAAACCAATGAAGAAAAACACCCTAATCCAGTTTGGTTCTCTACTCGCACTCGGTCACGAGATATGTAACTCAAACAATTTTGTTTGCCGGTTTTATTAGTTCTCTTACATTTTAGTGTACTTCGTTGACCTTCCCTGTCCCACTTGTTTAATTTTGTCATGATCTTGCAATTCTCTTAGAGCTCTTTCGATGGTTCTTTGTGATATATCTGGACAAATCATCATAATATCTCTTTTAGATAGGGGCTCTAAGGACTCTTGAATAACTGAAAGAACTCTTTCCGGAGAAGTTAATTTCTTTTCACCAATCAATTGAAATC
>JBMNTB010000011.1:0-59481 GCA_050945515.1 Saccharofermentanales bacterium | reverse complement strand
ATGACCTTGGCCGGTTAGAAGAAAAAGCCGGTTGGGTTGATAGTGGACATGGTAATTGGATTTATTTTGCCTCAACCGGTAAGGGTTACGACGGCTGGTTATCCTACAACGGTTATTGGTATTACATAGAAAAAGGTGTCCCGAGCAGAGGAAGAATCAAAATCTATGATGATAATACCGGCCAAAATGATTATTGGCATTTCGACTATAACGGACGCTTGATCACAGACGCAGCTTGGTATCAAGATGATGAAGGTCATTGGTTTTATAGATTTGGCGGCAAAGATCATGTTGGCTGGCTGAGATTGAGCAATAAATGGTATTTTATAGATAGCTACCGTGGCATGTATTCTGATAAAGAATCGGTAGGATGGATTCTATACAATTTTGGCGCGGATGGAGCATTGATAGTAGATCAAAAAGGCTGGGTTAAAATCGGTGATGATTGGTACTATCTTAATCAAGATGGTACATACCATGAAGGCTGGTTATCCTACAACGGTCATTGGTATTACACACGTGATGGGCGTATGCGTACGGGGCTAACAACTATTAATGGCTATTACTGGCGATTAAATGGTGCTGGCCAATTGGAAGCGAAAGCCGGTTGGGTTGAGGAATATGGTTCTTGGTATTATTTCGACTCTAACGGTAAAGGTTACAATGGCTGGCTACCTTATAATGGAAAATGGTATTACATTGATAAAGGCTATATGTGTAGCGGGCCAAGTTGGGATAAGGATGGCTATTGCTGGCGATTAAAAGATAGTGGAGAATTGGAAGCGAAAGCCGGTTGGGTTATTGAATCTGGTATTTATTGGTATTATTTTGACCATAACGGCAAGGGTTATGATGGTTGGCTAAGATATAACAACCAATGGTATTACCTTTGGAAAGGCTACATGCCTAGCGGGCCAAGTCAAGATCAGGACGGATATTTCTGGCGATTAAAAGATAGTGGAGAATTGGAAGAACGAGGCGGCTGGTGTTGGTTGAACAATGAAGAGAATCCTAATTGGCTTTATTTTTCCTCTAATGGCAAGGGTTATGATGGCTGGTTAAAATATAACAACCAATGGTATTACTTTGATAAAGGTTATATGTTAAAAGATGGTTTTAAAAATGCAGGTGGTAAATTATGTGAATTTAATGAAGAAGGTGTCTGGATCAGAAATCTTAAGGGCTGGGTAAAAAAATATGGTTACTATTATTACGCCAATCAAGATAGTACCATCCCTGCCGGCTGGTTAAAATATAACAACAAATGGTATTACATCCATGAAGATGGCCAAATGGCATTTTATCCTACTGAGATAGACGGCAAGCGATATCTCTTTGAAAACTCGGGAGCATTAGCCAGCGGTTGGTTTAAATACGAACATCACGCTGGCGGATATTCTCTACACTATGCCAATAGCAATGGTACTGCCTATCAGGGCTGGTTGCAGCAAGGCAGTAAGTGGTACTATATTGATAATGGCGCCGTGCAAGAACATGCATGCAGAATTGATGGCAAGGCTCACAAATTCGACAGATATGGTGTTTGGATTTCCGAACAATGATGCTGATTGAACTCATAGGATGTGCAGAGATATCTCTGTAAGCTACAATTATCTATCTTCAGTGATATCATTAAGTGGTATGATTGATTCTTTCTTTTTGATGACGGGAGGTAAATGTAATGAGGAAAACGATAGGTAGACTGTTATTGGTCATTCTCTGTGTGGTAGTGCTTGTGTCCTGTGCGAAAGAAACAAAACCGTCACTAGAGAGTGAGACGGTGACAGAAGACCAAACCGTTGAAAATGAAACGAACGAAAATTTAATTACTGAAAGCAAGACAACTGAGAATATAGTATCTGAAGGCCAATCAGACGATGTTCCAATAACAGAATCCGAGAAAACGGAAGAAACCACAAATGAAAGTCTTATACCTGGAATTAAAGGGCCTGAAGGTTGGCCGGAAGATGTCCCTACTCCCATGACAGGAGAATTTCTTTGGGGAGATTGGGCGCCGGATCAGAGCTTTTATACGGTGGACATTCGATATATGCAAGCTGAAATTGATGCTTATGCAGAAAGATTGCAGGACGCAGAATTCAGTAAAAAAGACACCGAAAAATATAAGAAGGTGTATGGTGATGCCGGTGTTTATGCGAATGACAAATGGGAAATCGTACTGGGTGATGAAGGAGTAAATGGAGATTATACCTATATAAGCATTTATCCGATAAAATAAGTCAGCAAGCGATTCATAACTCAATAGAAAGCAGTTATAAAGCTTCAATATAGGGATTCCGGAAGTATCACTGAAAACAATTGATAATCCGGAATCCTTATCTGAGAAGACAGAATCGATGCCTGTATTTTCCGACTGATGTCGGTGTCCGTTAGTATTCTGCCAGTTTGCGCAGCGAATCCCTGTAGATTGCTGCCGCAGCCAATGCTTTATCAATCTCAACAAATTCGTTGATCTGATGCGCTACTTCCGGATCACCGGGGAAGCTCATGCCAAAAGCACAAATATTAGGTACGGCGCGGGCATAGGTTCCGCCACCCATAGTAACGGCCTTAACCTCTAAGCCGGTGCTCTCGGAATAGACGTCCATCAGAGCAGTAATGAGATAGGAATCCCGGCCCAGATTGAGGGGGGCCTCCTCACTTGCAATTTCAATAGTAATCCCGGCCGGCTCAAAATGTTGTCGCATCCGTGCCAACACAGCCGGGAAATCCATCGTAACAGGATAGCGCACATCCAGCATCAGAGCGGCTTTCTCAGCATCAATGCTCAAAAGTCCGGCATTGACCGTTGTCAGTCCGGAATCATCTGCAAAATCCAGCCCCAAGCGGGTGCCGTCTGTCTCAAAGCCCAGATACTCCTGATAGAAATCAACGACCGGATCGGAAACGCCGAGCTTGGCTAATTCTACCATAGCCAGCGAGATAGCATTTTCGCCCAGATTGGGCATGGAGGCATGGGCCGTCTTGCCCTTAAAGGTAAGCTCTTCAATTTCTCCATCCTCTCCTTTATAGTTAACAGTACAATCAGCGGGCACCATATTGACCGCCTCACCGCCTTGGGCACTAAGGATTTGCTCTTGACCCTGGCGCTGCCAGATGAACTCCGGCCGCGAGATACCCTTTTCGGCATAGACGGCAGGGAAATCGGCATCGGCAGTAAAGCCGCTGACCGGAATCTCTTCCTTGGCGGTATAGTATTCCATGCAATGACTGCCGTTTTCCTCATTAGTGCCGACAATCAGGCGGATACGCTTGTTCGGCCGGAAATCGGGATCATCTGCCAGGGCACGCATGGCATACATGACTGAAACTGCCGGCCCCTTATCATCGCTGGCGCCGCGCCCATAGATAAAGCCATCCTCCACCACCGGAGTAAAGGGATCACGATCCCAACCCGCACCAGCAGGTACCACATCAAGATGACATAGAGCAGCAACCATCTCCTCACCGCTGCCCATTTCCAGATAACCGGCGTAATTGTCGACATTGACAGCCTTAAAACCCAGTCGTTTTCCTTGCTCCAGGAACACTTCCAGCGCCCGCAGCGGCTCCTTGCCATAAGGAGCACCCGGCTCCGCTGCGCCCATTACACTGGGTACCTTGATCAGCTCACAGAGATCATTTATAAAACCTGCGCGATAGTCCGACATCGTGTCTGCCAGACGCTTTATGACCTCGGGTGATGGTATCATAGTCTTATCTACAGCCATTTCATCCTCCTCATCTGCAGTCGTTCTCTCCTCAAAGATTGAGTAGGAACAGCCACCTTTTGAATTATCTGCCGGCTTCCATGCTGCCGGCCGCTTTTACTTTATGTATAAATTATACTACACCGCTTGCACTCCCATTAATTTTCGGTTTTGTTGCGGTGCGACAGATAATATGTTATTATTTTTCAGGTTATTACACACACGGACTAATCCTGTTGCAGGCAATATTGGTCAGAGTCCGTGGAGGAAAAAACAGGAGGTATTTTATGGCTGTCGTAACCATGAAACAATTACTGGAGGGCGGAGTTCACTTCGGACATCAGACCCGCCGCTGGAATCCCAAAATGGCTCCCTATATTTTTACAGAACGCAACGGTATTTATATTATCGATCTGCAGCAGACGGTAAAACAGATTGAGTTGGCCTATGAATTTGTGCGCAGTGTATCTGAGCGCGGAGGCAGCATTCTCTTTGTAGGGACAAAGAAGCAGGCGCAGGACTCTATCCGTGAAGAGGCGCAGCGTTGTGGCATGTACTATGTCAATAATCGCTGGCTGGGTGGAACTCTGACCAATTACAGAACAATCGCCAAGAGTATTAAGAGACTCAAAGAGCTGCAGAAAATGGAAGAGGATGGAACTTTTGAAGTTCTGCCTAAGAAAGAAGTTGCGGCTCTGATGAACGAGCAGGAAAAGCTCAACCGTAATTTGGGCGGCATTATCGATATGCCTGGTCTGCCGCAGGTCGTATATGTGGTCGATCCCAAGAAAGAGCATATTGCAGTAGCCGAGGCGCGCCGCCTGGGCATTCCGATCATTGCCATCGTCGATACCAACTGTGATCCGACGGAAGTGGACTTTGTCATCCCGGGCAATGATGATGCTATCAGAGCGATCAAGCTCATTACCAGCATTATGGCGGATGCAGTATTAGAGGGGCGCCAAGGTGAGCAGATGACTGATGAGGCGGCCGGTGATGAGGAAGCTGCAGACGAAGCTGAGACTGAGGAATTAGCTTTTGGTGCGGAGGCTGAACTGGATGCGGCAATGGATTTTGCCGACGACTTTGATGAAGAATAGGGCAGAAGTATTCCATTTATATCGCTTTTGTCCTGGCAATAACGGGAAATTTACAAGAGAATAAAAAGGAGAAAAATATGGCTAAAATAACCGCTGCGATGGTCAAAGAACTTAGAGAACTAACCGGTGCCGGTATGATGGACTGCAAAAAAGCTCTGCAGGCCACGGACGGCGATTTCGATAAAGCAATAAACTGGCTGCGCGAGCATGGCATGGCGACCGCCGAAAAGAAAGCGGGACGTACTGCCACCGAAGGCATGGTTCAAGGTAAGCTTGCTCAAGATGGCAAAACCGGTGCCATGGTTGAAGTCAATATTGAAACTGACTTTGCTGTTAAGAATGATAAATTCCAGGCTCTGGTCAATAATATTGCCGAGCAGGCACTGCAGACTGAACTGACAGAAGATGATGTGGCAAATATGGAAAAGCTTTCCGCCGCACCCTATATCGCTAATCCTGATATTACCGTTGAACTGGCAATTAAAGAAGAAATTGCCGCGATTAGAGAGAATATCACATTCCGTCGCGCCATGCGCTATGTTCTGACTGAGCCCGGTTATATCGATATCTATATTCATGGCGGCGGTCGCGTCGGTGTAATGGTCGAATTAATCACAGGTGCGGAAGCCACGGCACAAAGCGAGGAGCTACGCAATTTGGCCCGCAATCTGTCTATGCAGATTGCGGCTATGAATCCGCTGTATCTTAATGCCGATGCAGTGCCTGAGGATGTGCTGGAGAATGAACGCGAAGTCGCCCGCGCTGCTGCTCGCCAGGAGGGTAAGCCGGAGAAGATCATTGAAAATATCGTGACCGGTAAGCTCAAGAGATACTATACCGATTTCTGTTTGCTCGATCAGAGCTATGTATTGGACGAGGATCTCACCGTGCGCCAGGCTATTGACAAGGCCGCCAAAGAGCTGGGCGATACGATCGCAGTGAGACGTTTCTTGCGCTATGAGCGCGGAGAGGGCCTGGAGAAAAAGAGCAATGACTTTGCTGCGGAAGTAGCGATGCAGCTGAAGTAATTGATAGACCGGGGACCTGCCACTTTGGCAGGTCTTCTTTTTAGACGATGACTTCTGGCAGAGGGAGGAACAAATAGCATGGGCGTTTTACAGACAATTTTGTTGAAAATCAGTGGGGAAGCACTGGCCGGTGAACAAGGTCGCGGTATCGATAACGATATTCTAAGCAAACTGTCGTTGGCAATTAAACAGACACATGAACTGGGCGTAAGAATCGGTATAGTTGTAGGAGGCGGCAATTTCTGGCGCGGACGGAGCAGCACCCATATGGATCGGGTCACGGCAGATCATATGGGTATGCTTGCTACCACGATGAATGCACTGGCTTTAGCGGATGCACTGGATCAGGCCGGCGTGGAAAACCGGGTTCAAAACGCAGTGCAAATGCAGCAGATCAGCGAGCCTTTTATCCGCAAGCGCGCAATCAGACATTTGGAGAAAGGCCGAGTGCTGGTCTTTGCCGGCGGAACAGGCAACCCGTATTTTACAACCGATTCCGCAGCGGTTCTGAGAGGTCTGGAGATCAATGCGGATGCGATCTTGAAAGCGACAAAAGTAGATGGCGTTTACGACAAGGATCCGGTTAAATTCCCCGATGCCGTCAAATATGATCAGATCAGCTATGCGGATGTCCTGGTTAAAAATCTCGGCGTAATGGATGCTACTGCCGTGGCTCTCTGCCGCGATAATAATCTGCCGGTAGTTGTATTTGATATTGGCAATCCAACCAATATCGCAGATATTGCCGCAGGCAAAAAGATCGGGACAGTAATCTCCTGATCGCAACTGCCGCTGTAATGCCGAGTTTTATGTGAGGACACTGTTCGCTGCTGGCCGGAGCCGAAGGACAGTTTTTGTCGATATTTAAATTGAGCAGGTGGTTGACATTGTCTGCCCCAGGCTTTGGTATAATAAATGAAGATTGCCAGTGGAGGAAAAGAATATGAACTTCAAACAAGAGCTGAAACCATATGAAGAAAAGATGGTGAAAACTATTTCAGTGCTGGAAGGAGAATTTAATACCATCAGAGCCGGTCGCGCTAATCCCAAGGTGCTGGATCAGATCACAATTGATTATTACGGAGTTGAAACTCCGATTAATCAAGTAGCAAATATTCAAGTGCCTGAGGCTCGCATGATAGTTATTACGCCGTGGGATGCATCATCCTTGCGTGATCTGGAGCGCGCTATCCAGATGTCAGATTTGGGCATTCCGCCCAATAACGACGGCAAGAGTCTGCGCTTAATTTTTCCGCCGTTGACGGAGGAAAGGCGCCGTGATCTGACACGTCAGGTCAGCAAAATGGGTGAAGATGCCAAGGTTTCTGTGCGCAATATTCGCCGTGAAGCCGTAGATAACTATAAGGCAAAACTGAAGAAAAAAGAAATCCCGGAAGATATGTATTACAACATGGAAACCGAGATTCAGAAACTGACTGACCGCTTTATCGATAAAGTGGATGATGCCGTTGCCGTCAAGGAAAAAGAACTGATGGAAATCTAGTCGCGGAGACTACAATGGCACTTCCGGAAGCGATTTTCAAACTGCTTAAACCGCGCCGCAAAGCCAGTGGTTCAGAATTAACTTGCGAAGCTATGGCAAATATACCGCGCCACGTGGCTGTTATCATGGACGGCAACGGGCGTTGGGCAAGAAAACGTGGCTTGCCGCGTCGCAGCGGACATTATGCAGGAGCTGAAAATCTACATGAATTTTGCAAATGGTGCATAGAATTTGGCATCAGCTATACAACTGTCTTTGCTTTTTCCACTGAAAACTGGCAACGTCCGCAACAGGAAGTAGATTCCTTAATGAATTTGTTTGTGGAGTTCTTTGCACGCTATGAAGAAGAACTGACCGCCGAGGGGGTTAGATTAAGATTTTGCGGTGAAATCACCGAGTTGCCGCAAGCAGTTCAAGAGACGATGCGGAGAGCGGAAACGAACTCACTGCAGCGCAATACGCTGCAACTGATAATTGCTTTCAATTATGGCGGCAGACGAGAGATCGTCAAAGCAGCCAGAGAGCTTCTCGCCGGTTGTCAAGCAGGAGAACTGCAGCCGGAAGAACTGACAGAAGAACATATTTCGGCCAGGCTGTATTTGCCTGATGTCCCTGATCCGGATCTGATTATCCGGCCCTCAGGTGAGTTGAGGCTGTCCAACTTTCTCCTCTGGCAATCCGCCTACAGCGAATTCTGGTTTGCCAAAGTTTTGTGGCCGGATTTCAGCCGACATCATTTCATAACAGCCATCAATGACTATGCATCCCGACAGCGTCGCTATGGCGGCTTATCAAAGGAAGAACGGGGGAAAAATGAAATTTGATCATCAAAATACCGGTGGCCTGAAAAGGCCCATAGGACAAGAAACGGGGGAAGTGCCTCAATATGTACCTTTAAGGCGCAGGCAGCCTCAGAATCTACGGGTCAGAGTGACCACTGCGGTAATATTCATATTTGTCATGGCGGCATTCCTCATCCCGGCCCTCTGGGTACCTTGGATTGCGCTATTCTTATTTGCCATTATTGCCGTCATCGGTGGCTCCGAATTCAGTGCCGCCATGAGAATGGCCGGTTTTCCTCATAAGCCCTGGGTAGTATCGCTCTGCTCACTGATAGCCATTTTTTTGCCACTGCTGAAGATTGGCTTCGGGAAAAAGGAATACCTGATCTGGTCTGTCGGTTTTCCGGGGATTGCCATTATTTTGCCTTATCTGCTGGTGTGGCTGATGGTAGCGATGGTTATCATTATTCCGCTGCTGAGGCGTGGTGTTGAAGCTATGAGCGGGGCACTGGTCTCAGCCTTGGGTATTCTCTATATCTCATATCCTCTGGTATCGGCAGTGGTTATTCTCTATGCTTTGCCCGCCGGCTGGTACTGGTTGCTTACAGCCTTTGCGGTGCCGTGGATATCAGATACAACCGCTTATTTTATTGGCTCTATCGTCGGAACCCGTAAGATTATGCCGCATATCAGTCCCAACAAAACACTGGAGGGTGCACTCGGCGGGCTCATCGGACCGGTAATCGTCATGATGATATGGCTCCCCTTAGTGCTTGCCCAGAGGAGTATCAATATCATTGCTCCCAAAACCAGCACCTTATTAGCCTATGCGGTTTTGTTCGGTCTGATGCTGGGACTGTTTTCCCAGCTGGGCGATCTGTTCGCCTCTGCTCTGAAGCGCTGGGTGGGTGTGAAGGATTTCGGCCATATTCTGCCCGGGCATGGCGGTGTCCTGGACAGATTTGACAGCGCCTTCTTCACTTTGCCCCTGACCTTATTGCTGGGCATTCTGTATTTTGGAGTCTGATTTGCAACGGACAATCGCCATTCTCGGTTCCACCGGCTCGATCGGCAGGCAAGGGCTGGAAATTGTTCGGGAGCTGGGCCTGACTGTGAGTGCTTTGACCTGCCGGCGCAATGTTGCTTTGCTGGCTGAGCAAATACTGGAGTTCCATCCCGGATTGGTAAGCGTCGGCGACAGCCGGGCTGCCAAGCAGCTCAGAGATATTTTGAGCACCAAATTAAATCTGAAAGCTTCCGATCAACCTGAGATTTTGACCGGCAACAGCGGACTGGAGACAGCTGCCGCCCTGCCCGAGACCAATCTTGTCTTGGCAGCGGTGGTAGGTTTTGCTGGTCTCAGCCCGGTTCTTGCTGCGCTGGAAGCGGGCAAGGATATTGCCCTCGCCAATAAAGAGACATTGGTTGCGGGCGGGGAAATTGTCATGGAGCTGGCTCGCCGCCAACAGGTCAGAATTCTGCCGGTAGATAGCGAGCACTCGGCTATCTGGCAATGCCTCAGCTCTGCTCCCGACCGGCAGTTCAAACGGATTTTCCTGACTGCTTCCGGCGGCCCTTTCCGCAACAGCAGTAAAGAAGAGCTGGCTGCCGTAACACCGGCTCAGGCTCTGCAGCATCCGACTTGGGAGATGGGCGCCAAGATCACTATTGACTCCGCTACCATGATGAACAAAGGTCTTGAAATTATCGAAGCCTGCCATCTTTTTTCCTGCACACCGGCTCAGATTGAAGTCGTAGTCCATCCCCAAAGCATTGTCCATTCCATGGTTGAGCTCAATGACGGTTCGGTAATTGCTCAGCTGGGTTTTCCCGATATGCGCCTCCCGATCCGGCTGGCCCTGACTTGGCCCGACAGGCCGGAGGCTGATTATTACTGTCCTTACGACCCTTGTGCCGAAGGCGCCAACCAATTAGTTTTTGAGCCTCCGAATGAGGAATTGTTTCCGGCTCTGCAACTGGCGCGCTCAGCCTTTGCTGCCGGCGGACTGTCACCTTGTATCTTGAACGCTGCCAATGAGGCAGCTGTAGCTCTCTTCTTACAGGAGAAAATTGCCTTTCCCGAGATTTGGCAAATTGCGGCCGATGCCTTAACGCAAGTTCCTGCCGCTGCAAATTTGGATTTTGCTACTTTGGAATGGGCACATAATGATACAATTGCACGGATCATGCAAAGACATCCATAATATAATATCATTTAGTTAGAATAGAAAAAACTTAATTGGAGCAAAGTAAATGACATTACTATCCATCCTGACAGGACTGATCCTGATCAGTATTATTATGATTTTGCATGAGTTGGGCCACTATCTGACCGGGCGTCTGTTGAAGTTCAGAATTGAGCAATTTTCGATTTTTATGGGTCCTGTAATTTTCGAATGGCAGAGAAATAATACCCGATATAATATCAAGGCACTGCCGATCGGAGCCTCGGTCAGTTTTGCCGGTGAGGAAGAAGCTCTGGAGGGACAGAGCGGCGAACACCCTTATGCTGCTTATGACCCGGGTCTCTTTCATAACAGGCCACGCTGGGCCAGAGCACTGGTTATTGCCATGGGCCCTATTATTAACTTCATCACGGCTTTTCTGGTTTTCATTGTTCTATTTTCCTGGATCGGAGCGGTTAAACCGGAATTGCGCACGCCGCCGGAGAATTCACTGGCCGCGCAATACAAAATTGAAGATGGTGATAGGCTTTTGACCTTAAACGGCGAAAAAATCCGAACCGATCTGGATTATTCCATGGCCCTCTTTTCACATAGTGACAATGAAGATCTGATTCTGGAAGTGAAAAAGGACGATGGCAGCATCGAACGGATTGTAATGGCACCTGAAATCGCAGAAACCAGATGGATGATAGGTATTTCGGCCAGAGAAATTGCTGCCGACCAATACGAAATTGTGACTGTTGATCCCAAGTCCAATCAAGGCTCGCCTGTGCTGCAGGAAAAAGATCGGGTTTTATCGGTCGAAGGCATTCCCTATGGTGACAGTGAAAGTATCCGCGCACTGGTAGCTGACAGGGCAGGCAGCACGGTGGCAGTTGAGATCATTCGCAATGGCGAGACAATGACTATAGAAACCAAGCCCACTAAATTAGATCTCTACCGCGATCCCGGCCTGATACTGACTTTGAGCAAAGACTTCGGCAGCGTCCTGAGCCAGGCTACCGCCTACCCTTGGTCCATTATCAAGGCGACGGTCAAAGGACTGAGCATGTTGTTCAAAGGTGAAGTAGGAGTAAAAGAGAGTGTAGCAGGCCCTATTGGAATCGTGACAATGGTTGGCGATGTGGTCAAGCAAAAACAACCTCTGAGTGAAAAAATTCAGCAGTTGCTGATGTATCTGGGCCTGCTTTCAGTAGCAGTAGGTGTATCCAATCTGCTGCCGATTCCACCCTTTGACGGCAATCATCTGGTAGTGCTGGGTATAGAGGGTGCTTTTAGAAAGGATCTACCGCGCAAGGTCAAAAATGCCATCAGTTATTTTGGCATCTTTATCGTCCTCACCTTGATGGTTCTTGTTCTTTTTGTTGATTTGGGCCGCATTTTCGATTTCTAGAAAGCAGTATGACAAATGATTAGAAAGAAAACCAGACAAGTACAAGTAGGCGGTGTAATGATTGGCGGCGAGGCGCCAATCTCCGTGCAATCGATGAATACAACGGACACCGCTGATATTGCCGCTACTTTGGCGCAGATTAAGGAACTGGCTGAGGCAGGCTGCGAACTGACCCGGTTGGCTGTGCCGGATGCGACAGCGGCCAATGCGCTGGGTGAAATCTGCCGCTTTAGCATACTGCCCATTATTGCCGATATCCATTTTGATTATCGCCTCGCTTTAGCAGCGATCAGAAACGGTGTTAACGGTCTTAGAATCAATCCGGGCAATTTGCGCGATCAAGAAGGTCTAGCCCAAATTGCCGCCGCTGCCAGAAAGCGCCGGATACCGATCAGGGTTGGCGTCAATTCCGGCTCTTTGGATCGCAGAATGATCGAATATTATGGCGGCATTACTGCCGAGGCCATGGCGCATTCTGCACTGGCGGCAGCCCGCCGGCTGGAGGAAACCGGATTTGATGATATCTGCCTCTCCGTCAAGGCTTCCGACCCCGGTTTGACCATCAGCAGCTACCGCTTATTATCGGAGCTGACAGACTATCCTTTGCATCTCGGTGTTACGGAAGCCGGAACCGCCTGGGAGGGAACGATTCGTTCGGCAGTCGGTATTGGCACCTTATTGGCCGAGGGCATAGGCGATACAATCCGGGTCTCACTCACAGCCGATCCCTGTGAAGAAGTCAAAGCCGGCTATGCCATTTTACGAGCCCTTAATCTCAGGCAAAGGGGCGCAGTGCTGGTCAGTTGTCCGACCTGCGGACGCACACAGGTGGATATGCTGAAATTGGTCAAAGAGGTCGAGACTCGCCTGATCAAAATTAATGCGCCCTTGACAGTGGCTGTCATGGGCTGTATTGTCAACGGTCCCGGTGAAGCCAGAGCTGCCGATATTGGCCTGGCAGGCGGGCAAGGTGAATTTGTTCTGTTTAAAAAGGGCGAGATCATCTGCAAGCTGAGTGAAGACGAGGCAGTTGATGCTTTATTTAATGAAATCGAAAAAATGGAACAAGAAAGCGGGGATAAGGCGCAATGAAAGACTGCGCCTTATCCTCCTTGTTACAAAGGCTGATCCCGGATATTCCAGAAGATAATGCCAGTCTGAAAATAAAAGCTTGCGTCCGGTCTGTTCGGGTTTTTCCCGCCCAGGCCAGGCTGATAATTACTGTGCTTTTTTCTGCCCTACCCATTGTTTCAGCTCTGATTGCTCTGGAAGAGAAAATAGAAAAAGCACTGGGCATCTCTGAAGTAATTGTGGCGCAAAAGCTAACTCAGGATAGTTCGGAACCGGAAAAGCAAAACTATGCGGCTGAGCTAATGCCGTGGATTCTCAGACACTGCCGGAATCAAAACGCTCTTTGCTATGCCTGGTTGCAGGACAGCAAACTGATATATTCTTCAGATTGCGTCAAAATAGCCATACCGCCCAATTTTCAGGATCTGGTCCATTGTCAGGGTTATGACTGGCTGGAGAATTTTCTCAGGAACTACAGTGCCGTTTGTACTGCCATTGAAGTGGTTAAGGGTGATACGCTGGCCGAGGCTTCAATAATGCCGGCACCGGTTCTGACTGAGGACATGATTTCCAGTCTGGAAGCACAAAGGAAAGAGAAAAAACCAACTGCTGAAGCAGCGATATCATATAAATCCTGGTCCGATGGTCAATGGGGCAGTTTTGCCTCAAAGCCTTGGCCCTTGATTGCTTTATCTGAACTGACAGCCGATCTGGATCGCATTAGAATCCGGGGCGAGCTTTTTGATCCGGAAAATATTGTGACCCGCAGCGGCAGTCTACTGGTTCGTTTCTCCATAACCGATCAGCATGATTCAATTACTTGTCGTCTGTTTACCAGCCCCGCGGATGAGAGAGCTTTTGCAGATCTTTTTGCTCATGGTTATGCAGAGCTGGAGGGGCGGATCAAAGAAGACAGCTATCTCAAAGAGCCGGTAGTTGATGTCAGTGGCATCCGGCCTCTCAACAGACCGCAGATCCGGACGGATGCTGCCCCTGTCAAGAGAGTTGAACTTCATGCTCATTCCAAAATGAGTGCTAAAGACGGTGTGATCAAAGTTGCGGATCTAGTGACCAGAGCCGCCGCATTCGGACATTCCGCGATCGCTCTGACGGACCATGGAGTAGTACAAGGTTTCCCGGAAGCGGCTGAAACGGCAGAGGCTTTGGCTAAAAAAGGTAAGAAAATAAAACTGATTTACGGCCTGGAGGGCTATTTGATCGAAGATGGCGATGGTGTTGGCTGGTTAGCAGAGGACTTTGATCTGGATCAGGGTTTTATTGCCATCGATGTTGAAACCACCGGTCTGGATCCCGCCCGTGACCGTCTGATTGAAGTGGCAGCTATTTATTATGAACCCGATGGCAATGGCAGTTATCGGGAAGCAGCAGTCTTTTCCCAGCTGATCAATCCGGAGACTGCTTTAGAGAGCAAAATTCAAGATCTGACCGGAATCACGGACGAGATGCTGCAAGACCAGCCGCCAGCACTGCCGGTTTTAAGTCAGCTGATATCTTTTATGGCCGATCTGCCTGTTGTAGGTCATAATGTACTCTTTGATCTGGCTTTTTTGCGCTATGAAGGTTTTAGAACTGCAGACAGCAATCCCAGATTAAAATTCAATCCCTCAACGGTGGATACTTTGCTGCTGGCCAGACGAGCTCTGCCCGGCCTGGAATCTTATAATCTGAATGCTGTCGCTTCAGCCTTAGATATTGAGCTGAGGAATTCTCACAGGGCAGAGGCAGATGCCCGAGCTTGCGGACAGGTTCTGATCGCCCTGCTCAAGAAGACCGGCTGTGTTGGTATTGCTGGTCTGAACGAAAAATACGGGCGCCGCAGCTTTGAACAAATGCGACAAGAAAAACTGCGCAGTACGCATTTTGTCCTGCTCGCCCAGGATGAGCTGGGACTTTATAATCTGTATCGTCTGGTTTCTTTGGCCCATCTCGATGATTTTTATTATCGTCCCCGTATCAGAAAAAGCTGGCTCAGATATTTCGGCAATGGCTTGATCAAAGGTTCTGCCTGTAGTCGAGGTGCTGTCTATCTCGCCCTTTTGGAGCTGTATCGGAATTCAGAACTGGATTATGAGCGGACTTTGACTGCTCTCACAGATGAACGCTATTTACACTTGGCACGTGAATATGATTATCTGGAGATTCAGCCTTTAACAAATACCTCATATCTCTTGGAAGACAGCGATTATCCACTCCGCAATCAGGAAGATCTGAAAAATATTAACCGTCTGATTGTAGAATTGGGAAAATTGGCCGGCCGTCCTGTCTGTGCCACCTGCGATGCACATTACCTGGATCAGGAAGATCAAATCTATCGCAATATTCTGATTTATGATCAGGGCTTTGCTGAAAGGGAAAATGAGGCGGAACTGTTCTTCCGTACGACAGAAGAGATGTTGGAAGAATTCTCCTATTTGGGCGAGAAAGAGACCTATGCTGCGGTTATCACTAATCCCAACCGAATTGCAGACAGAGTTAAATCCGGCTTACTCCCGTTTCCGGCGGGATCATTCCCGCCGCTCATTGAGCAGGCCGAGGAAATCCTGATCGAACGCACCTGGGCAGCGGCTCAAGCAATTTACGGGCAGAACGGACAATTGCCTGAACTGGTCGAAAGCAGGATCAAAAAAGAACTGAATTCTATCTGTGATAATGGCTTTGCCGTCATGTACTATATCACCAGTGAATTAGTTCGTAAGTCCAATGCCGATGGCTATATAGTCGGTTCCAGAGGTTCGGTTGGCTCGTCTTTCGTGGCCACACTCTGTGGCATTACGGAAGTTAATCCTTTGCCGCCTCATTATGTCTGCCCGGATTGCCACTACACTATATTTGATATCAGCGGTGAATACGGATCCGGTTACGATCTGCCGGCCAAGGCATGTCCTCAATGTGAAGCTCAGATGATCAAAGAGGGCCAGGACATCCCCTTTGAAACTTTTCTGGGCTTTGAGGGCAACAAGCAACCCGATATTGATCTCAATTTTTCCGGTGAATATCAGAGCAGAGCACATCAATTTATTGAAGAGATGTTTGGCAGTCAATATACTTTCCGGGCCGGCACGATTTCCAGCTATGCAGAGAAAAATTCCAATGCCATGGTGCACAATTACCATGAACAACATGAGCAGCCGATAAGGCAAGCGGAAATCAGACGATTGGCAGCGGGCATCAGCGGTGTCAAGCGCACGACCGGCCAGCATCCGGGCGGAATTGTGATAGTACCTCGTGAACGGGAGATCTATGATTTTACACCGATTCAGTTCCCTGCAGATAAAGCTGATTCAGGCGTGATCACGACACATTTTGATTTTAATTCCATGCATGATACGATCCTGAAACTGGATATATTAGGACATGATGATCCCTCTATGCTCAAAATGCTGGGCGATATTACGGGCATAGATGTGACCAGTGTGCCCATTCCTGATCCGGATGTGATGTCTTTGTTCCAGAGCACCGACGTACTGGGTATTGACGAGTCTGAATCGAGCATCGGTTCCGGTGTGATTGGCATACCGGAGATGGGAACTTTTGCTGCTCGCCGGATGATTGCCGAGACCAAGCCGCTCCGCTACCATGATCTGGTGCAGATTTCCGGGCTCTCCCACGGCAGAGGTGTCTGGGCCGGCAATGCTCAGGATCTGATCAGCGAAGGCATCTGCACTATCAACGATGTGATCGGCTGTCGCGACGATATCATGACTCGGCTCATCTATGCCGGCGTACCCAATAAGACCGCCTTCGACATAATGGAAAGAGTGCGCAAGGGCAGGGGGCTTCTGCCCGAGCATGAAGCAGAGATGCGCGCTCATGGTATACCGGAATGGTATATCGAAAGCTGCCAGAAAATACAATATATGTTTCCGAAGGCGCATGCCGTCGCCTACACTATCTCCAGTCTGAGGATTGCCTGGTTTAAGGTGCACAGGCCGGAAGCCTATTACTGTGCATACTTCACGGTTCGTGCCAATGAGTTCGACAGCAGCTTGATGTGTCAGCCGCAGCATGAAGTGCGCAGAATCAGAAGAGAGTTGGGAGCGGGCAAGCGTATGGATGCCAGAGAACAGCGCATTTATTATATTCTTGAATTGGTCGAAGAAATGCAGCAGCGAGGGATTGATTTCCTGCCGATTACTATCGAAGAATCGCGGGCAAGTGAGTTTTATGCTCCGGAGCCGGGCCTGATCAGACCTCCTCTCGCTGCCATACCCGGGGTTTCTGCAGCGCAGGCTGAGCAAATAGTGCAGGCCGGTTCAGAGGCACCATTCCAAACCCAGGAAGATCTGGCCAGACGTGCCGGCGTGGGACCGGCCGTGATTGCCGCCTTACAGGAAGCAGGCTCTATTGATGGCTTGCCGGAAAGTGATCAGATCGACTTATTTTCATTACTGGAGGCATAAAATATGTATGCTGAGGTTTGGCTTGAAGAGGCAACCCGGCAATTTGATCGGGATTGGACATATCTGATTCCACCTGCTCTGGCTGATCAGATCAAGCCCGGTTGCCTGATTGAAGTCCCCTTTGCCAAACGAAAACAGCCGGTCAGAGGCTATGTCTACCGTATTGTTGCCAAGCCGCCGGCAGATCTAGGCGAAACTGAACTGCGCAGTATCAGCGGACTGGTCAATCCCAGACCGCTGGTGACACCGGAACTGCTGGAGCTGGCCCGGGAAATGCGGCGCAGATATTTCTGTTCGCGGGGCAGGGCGATTAGAACTATGGTGCCGTATGTTGTGACAACCGTTGGCGATAAAAAGGAGCTGGCGGCTCGTCTGACTGATCCGGACTGTGTGGTGGAGATGCTGGCAGAGGATGAGTTCAAGAGCTTGGGGCATGTGCGGGTGGCAGAGTTCTTACTGGTACAGGAATCTGCCGCCCTCTCTGAAATCGAACAGGCCTGCCAGGTGAGATATAGCGTACTCAATTATCTGCAGAAAAAAGGTATCCTGACTTTCTTCTCACAGATTACCCGACGCGAACTTTCCGCCGCTCCGGAACTTGAATTAGACGAGCAGGAAATTGTGCTCACTGAAGAACAAGTCGATGCAGTGAATAGTATTAGCGCCGCTCTGACTGTGGCACAACCGGGGCAACTGCAGGAGTTCCTTTTGCAGGGAGTAACAGGTTCCGGCAAAACCGAGGTCTATCTGCAGGCAGCGGAGAGGGTGCTGAAACAGGGTAAGACCGTGCTTATTTTGGTGCCCGAGATCGCACTGACGCCACTTATGGTAGCGCGAGTTTCCGCCCGCTTTGATCAGCAAGCGGCCATCCTGCACAGTCGGCTGACACCTGCGGAACGATATGAAACCTGGCAACGCATCCTGTCCGGTGAGAAAAAGATAGTTGTGGGCGCCAGATCAGCTGTCTTTGCCCCCTTGACTAATTTAGGGCTTATCGTTGTCGATGAAGAACAAGATCAGAGCTATAAATCGGAAACAATGCCTCGTTATCAAGCGGTGGATATGGCTAGAATCCGATCATTACTGGTCGGAGCGGTGCTGGTACTGGGTTCTGCTACACCCGCGGTCGAAACCTGTTATCGGGTCAGAGAGGGGCGCAGTACTCGGCTGCTACTGTCAAAGCGAGTCGGTGAGGCCGGAATGGCCCAAGTCGGCATTGTTGACCTGAGAGCAGAAAGAGCAGCCGGTCACAAACATCTGTTCAGCCGGCCTTTGATCAGAGCACTGCAGGAGACCTTTGAACGATCCGAACAGGCCATGCTTCTAATTAACCGACGGGGCTTTGCCAATTCTGTTTATTGCTGCGACTGCGGCGCCAGTATCGAGTGTCCTAATTGTGATATTGCCTTGACTACTCATAAAAATCCCTGGCAGAGTGGCAAAGAGCATCTGATTTGTCATTACTGCGGCAAGATTTTTCCTCTGCCTGAATTCTGTGCAGAATGTCATGGCACCGATCTGGACACCATTGGCGCAGGAACACAACAGGCTGAAACACTGTTCCGGGAATTATTCCCGGCAGCCAGTGCCATTAGAATGGATCTCGATACCACCAGCGGTCGCTATTCTCATCAGGAAATTCTATCCGCCTTTGCCAGGCATGAATATGATTGCCTGATTGGAACTCAGATGATAGCCAAAGGGCATGATTTCCATAATGTAACTCTGGTTGGTATTCTGTCAGCGGATCAGATGCTGGCTCAGAGCAATTACAGGGCAGGTGAACATACTTTCCAGCTTTTGACACAAGCTGCCGGCAGAGCAGGTAGAGGTGATCTGCCGGGACAGGTGATAATTCAGACGGCTCAGCCGGATGACCAAATTATCCGTGCGGCCGCCGGACAGGATTATGAAAACTTTTTTGATCATGAGCTGGCTTTCAGGAGCAGGGCTGGCTACCCGCCCTTTGGGCATTTGGGTCTGATTATTCTCTCCGGGCGCAGTGAAGCTGCGGTAAAAGAACAGCTGAACAATCTCTATGATTATCTCTGTCGCCGGATTGCTCGCTATCCGGGTAGCTTTGCCTCATTAGAGCTATTGCCCGGCCAAAGAGCACCGCTGTCTCGCCTCAGGGGACGTTACCGTTTCCGACTAATCGCCAAATCTCCATCTAAAGAAGCCATAACTTTACTCCTCAGAACGGCTGACGATTTCCGTAAAAAGCCCGGTGTCGCAACCATTCTCGATATTAATCCCTATTCGATGCTCTAGGCGCGGCATGTTATAATTGTGATCTAAGAAGGGAGAGTCCTATGGCCTTACGAAATATCCTAATTGAAGGTGATCCTATCCTCAGAAAAAAGTCGCGCCCGGTCACTAAATGGAACGAGCGCCTAAAGATACTTGTAGCTGACATGCAAGAGACCATGAGAGTCAATAGCGGCGTAGGTCTGGCAGCACCACAGGTAGGTGTGTTGCGCAGAGTTTTTGTGATGAATCTGGGTATGAAAGAGGCGGAAGATATTGTAGCCATCAATCCTCGAATTATTGAACAGGAGGGAGCTGTTGTCGGTGAGGAAGGCTGCCTGTCGCTGCCCGGCCTGGTAGGCAATGTTGAGCGTCCGCAACGGGTTCTTATGGAAGCGGAAAATCTGGCAGGGGATACTTTCAGGCTGGAAGTGACCGGATTGGCTGCAGTCTGTGTCTGCCATGAAATTGATCATTTGGATGGCATTTTATACCGAGATAAAGCTATTTCACCTTTGGTTGAGGCCGGTAGCAGCTCCGAAGACATAGTTGCTGACCAAATATAGATAACAGTGATAGCCTTTTTAAGCACCAAGACAGGACATAGACGAGGATATATTTCTGATGCAGAATAAAAAACACAGTCTGGTTTTTTTCGGTACGCCGGAATTTTCCGTCGTCGTCTTGGGGCGCTTAAAAGTCGGAGGTCTGAAACCGGATCTGATCGTGACCCAACCGGACAGACCTCAGGGAAGACGCTGTGTGCTTACTGCGCCGCCGGTCAAACTCTGGGCGTTGGAGCAGAAAATACCCTGCTGGCAGCCGGAGCGCGTCAAAGACGAGGATTTTCTCTGTCGGCTCAGAGCCTTTGCTCCTGATTTGATACTTACTGCTTCATATGGACAGATACTGCCACAGACATTATTGGATATCCCTACTCTGGGCTGTCTTAATATTCATCCGTCTCTGTTGCCCCTGTATCGTGGAGCAGCACCGGTCCAGGCCGCTATTATTGCCGGCGAGAGTATGACGGGTGTAACTGTGATTGAGATGTCGGCCGGGATGGATAGCGGGCCGATCCTGGCACAGCGTGATTATCCGATCGCAAAAGATACCACTGCCGGTGAGTTGATGTCTGAACTGGCAGCAGTAGGCGCCGACATGATTCTGGATCTAATGCCTGCCTATTTACAGGGCGAAGTAGAAAGCCGAGAGCAAGATCATAGCAAGGCAACTTTTGCCGGAATGCTGACCCGTGAAAGCGGAAAAGTCGACTGGTTCCAATCGGCTCGCCAAATTCATAATCTGATCCGGGGAACGCAGCCCTGGCCCGGCGCCTATACTTTCTGCAATGACAAAAGAATCAAGATTATTTCTGCCAGGCTGGCAGACGATTCCGATCAATCTTTTGCTGCAGCCGGAACTATTGTCAACTGTGGTAAGACAATTACAGTTGCTGCCGGCAGTGGTCTGATCGATTTAGAGATTATTCAGCCGGCAGGGGGTAAAGTCATGTCTTGCTGCGAATGCGCTCACAATTATGCTACCGGGACCCCCCTAGGCTAGTAAAATGGTCAGCGCCAGTCAACCTAAGCGAAATTTTTATGATCTGACTTTGTCAGATATTCGTGCCTGGTGTGATCTTCATGATCTAGAGTCATATCGCGCAGAACAGATTTTTGCTTGGCAAAAGAAAGGTCTGCCGGATTTTGCACAGTTTTCCAATCTAAGTAAGGAAATCCGTTCCCGATTAAGTGCCGATTTTGAACCAATTCCCCTGGATGTTAAAGCCGATATTAAGTCAAAACTTGACGACACAGTCAAATATCTCTTGTCCCTGCGCGATGGCAATATGATCGAAGCAGTCTTGATGCAGTACAGATATGGAAATGCAGTCTGTATCTCATCCCAGGTTGGATGCCGTATGCAATGTAAATTTTGTGCTTCCGGCGGTCCGGGCTTAGTCAGGAATCTGACGGCCGGCGAGATGCTGGCTCAAGTTGCCCTGATTAATAGATTGTGTGGCAACAAGGTCAGCCATGTCACTATTATGGGTATCGGCGAACCGTTTGATAATTATCACAACTTAGTTGAATTTCTCAAACGCCTGCGAGATCCTCAAGGTTTGCAGATCAGCCTGCGCCGTGTAACCGTGTCAACTTGCGGCATTATAGATAAAATGATAAAATTCATAGATGAAAATTTGCCCATAACGCTTTCGGTTTCGTTACATGCCCCTAATCAGCCCCTACGCAAGAAATTAATGCCGACGGCTGAGAGATATCCTTTTACGAAACTGATTGACGCCGGTGAGAGATATGCCCGTCAGAGCGGTAGGCGCATTACATATGAATATGCATTATTTGCCGGTATAAATGACAGTAAGGATCAGGCATTGGAACTGGCAGCTGCACTGCAAGGTAAATTGTGTCATGTGAATTTAATCGCTGCCAATGCGGTTCCTGGTCTTGATTATCGTCCGACTTCTAGGGCCGGTAGAATGAGCTTTAAACAAGTCCTGGAAGAGAATAAGATTAAGGTCACACTGAGGCGGGAGTTAGGAACAGATATTACCGCCGCCTGCGGCCAATTAAGGAGAAGTCACGAAAATGCTGGAAAATCTGCATTATGCAGCTATGAGCCGCAAGGGTCCCAACCGGAAAGTCAATGAAGATAATTTCGTTATTGTCAGTCGGGAAAAGACTTTCCCGGTTATTTTGGCAGTAGCTGACGGTATGGGCGGCCATTTGAACGGAGAACTGGCCAGCAAGACAGCAGTTGATGGGATCAGAGAACTTCTACTGCCGCTGTTACCTGAACGAGATGATAAAGCTACTGTTATGCAGGTACTTGAAGATACTATCCAGACAATTAATATCGATATCTATAAAAAGTCACTGGAAAGCAAGAGTAACAGTGGAATGGGCACGACTCTGACCTGTGCCGTATTTTATCCGGAAGTGCTGTATCTCTGTCAGATTGGTGATAGCAGATGTTATGTGTTCCGTTCGGGACAGCTGGAGCAATTGACCAGAGATCACACCTTGGTGCAGGAGATGCTTGATCTGGGCGAGATCGAACCGCAGGAAGCACGCTTTCATGCCCGACGCCATATCCTAACCCAGGCCCTGGGAGCACCGGATTATGTCAGGCCGGATGTTACTTCACATGAGCTGGTGCATCATGACCGTTATCTTATTTGCAGTGACGGTTTGCACGGTTATGTTCCCGATGAGGATATAATGTGGGTGATTAAGAATTCGCTTACTGCCAGGGAAGCGGCCGAAAAGCTGGTGGATATTGCCCATGCTTCCGGAGGAAGTGATGATGTTACCGTAATTTTAGTGTTCAGAGGCATAGGAGAGTCAAATGCGCAAGAGTAATTATCAACTGGCCCCTGGTTCTGTGATCGGTGGGCGCTATCGCATTGTGCGCAGTCTGGGCCAAGGAGGAATGGCCTCTGTTTATCTGGCTCAAGACCTTGACCTGGGTGATTATGTAGCCCTGAAACTGATGCATGATGAACTTACAGAGGATCCCGAATTTATCAAGCGCTTTGCTACTGAAGCCAGGGCTGCTGCCAGTTTGGACAATCCCAATATTGTCAGTGTTCTGGATTATGGTCAGGATGGCAAAACCAGATATATTGTGCAGGAATATGTTGAGGGTCGTACCCTTAAGGAGCTGATCCAAGAGCACGGATATCTGGACTATAGGCTGGCTACACCATTGATGATTCAGATTGGTCTGGCATTGGAGCATGCGCATCAGCGCGGTGTTATCCATCGCGATATTAAACCGCAGAATATTCTGATTACACCGAATATGGTGGCCAAAGTCACGGACTTCGGCATAGCACGCACCTCAAGCGCCAATACCATTACCTTGACAGGCGGAATGGTGCTTGGTTCAGTGCACTATTTCTCGCCGGAACAAGCCAGAGGCGGGGCCATTACCACCCGCTCTGATCTCTATTCACTGGGTGTTGTATTTTATGAAATGCTGACCGGTCAGCTGCCTTTTGACGGCGAATCCTCAGTAGCTGTGGCAATTAAGCATTTGCAGGAAACACCGGCTTTGCCCTCTACGCATGTGCGCAGTCTGCCTCCTGCTTTAGATGCAATCGTCAATAAAGCCATGCAAAAAAATCCGGACGGACGTTATCAGTCCGCTCGCGAATTTGTTGATGAACTGGATGCCTTTATGATTGATCCCAACGGTGTCTATGGAGTTATTCCCAAGACGGCCGCCTGGGAGGGTTCTACTTCTGCCATCGGCCTCCAGAGACAACAGGCTAATTACAACAAATTACGCGAGATTGAGCATACTTATAATAAGAGACGCACATCTCGCTATCGTGATACGGCGATGGTCATAGGTATTGTCGCAGTTACAATGATTCTGGTCGCCATTTTGGTGATCTGGTTGGTGCAGAGATTTAATAATAAACCTGATCAGCCGGAGAATCTGGAAATTACGCTGCCGAATTTCGTGGGCCGGGATTATGAAGAAGCGATGCCCGAGCTGGAAGAATTGAGACAACAAGATCTGGAAATTGAAATCCACACAGTTGAGGATGATTCGGTTAATCAAGGAATTATCCTCAAGCAGGATCCTGAATCAGATGGAACAGTCAAGATCAATCCCCAAAATGCTATTCTCAATCTCTATGTCTCAATCGGTCAGGGCAGCCTGGAAGTGCCTGATGTAGCCGGGCAATCGCGCCTGGCGGCAGAAGAAATGATCCGGGGCGTGGGATTTGCCGATGTCCGCTTCCGCCAAGAGGCATCAGAAACAGTAGAACGTGATAAAGTTATTCGGACTATTCCTCAGGCCAACAGTCTCCAGACGCCCGATACGACAATAACCATAATTTACAGTTCCGGCTCTGCGGTTGTCGAAGTTCCTGACATTACCAATCAGAGTCTGGAACAGGCGATTCAAATGCTGGAAGATTCCAATTTGATCTTGGGTGGTCAGAGCACGGTAGGGGGGCGCAATATCCCTGATGCTAAGAAAGTGGTTATTACCCAGACTCCCGCTGCGAGACAAATTGTAGAAAGCGGCAGCCAGGTATCGGTCTTAGTCGGTACTAAAGAAGATTATATCTCCTATTTCAATCCAACTAAACCACCGCCTGCCGTCCAGATCATGCCGCAGCTGGTGGGGAAAAATATGACGCAGGCATATAGTTTGCTAGGCCAGGTCGGGATCAAGAAAATCTTGACAACCAGTATCGGTTCTCCAGAGGCGAATGCTTTGGATACTCGTGATGAGAGCCAGTGGAACCAGATTTATATCTTAAAGCAGAGTATTGCTGCCGGCCAGAGTTTTAGTGGTGATACCATCGAAATGGTGATTGGTACCAAATTGGATTATGATCAGTTCTTGAATCCTACTCCTACACCTACACCGACACCAACTCCGGAACCGACACCTACACCGACGCCGACGCCGACGCCGGTTCCGGTTGAGACTGAGCCTGAACCTGAGACTGAACCTGAGACAAAAGGAATAACGACTTCTGATGCGGGCAGCGGAGGCGGGAGTAAATATTTAAGCCCATGACTGCTGTAGATCAAGCTCAGCCTACTGCTACCATCCTACGTGGAATCGGGGGGCACTATCTTCTGCACAGTCATTCTAATAATTTCCAAGATCTGGCCATGCTGCGCGGCATACTAAGACTAGCTGAAGCAAGGCCTCTCCCCGGCGATAAGGTTATCTATGGTCCCAGTGAGGATCCTGATATACCTTATATCATTGAGGAGATTCTGCCGCGCAAGAGCTTTTTAACCAGGCCTGCGGTGGCTAATTTAGATCTTGTTCTAATTACTGTTGCTGCTTCCCGACCGCGGCCGGATCTTATGATGGTCGATCGCCTGATTGTCATGTCTTATGCACATGATATTGAAGTGGCCCTGATCATTAATAAAATGGATCACAAAAAGAGTAAAACGGTAGCTCGGCAGATCAGGAGTGAATATAAGGAAGCGGGGGTATTGCTGTTTGAGACCGGTTTTGGTGATGACGGCTCTGCGATAGAAGAACTCCGAACTTTGATTCAAGGTCGGGTAGTTTCTTTTGCCGGTCAGTCAGGCACCGGCAAATCGACACTGCTCAACCGTCTCTTCGGTACAGATCTGATGGAAACCGGTGAACTTTCCGATAAGATTGGTCGTGGGCGACATACAACACGCCATACCGAGCTCTTTCCGCTTAAGGCCGGCGGTTATCTCGCCGATACCCCCGGTTTTAGCCAAGTCAGCCTGGCTGTTGCAGGCATAGATCCGGACGGACTGGCTGACGGATATGCTGAGATTAAGCGGCTTAGTCAGCAATGCCGCTTTGCCAGTTGTGCCCATACCGGAGAGCTGGGCTGTGCCGTTTCGGCTCAAACAATGCCACCGGGAAGATATGAGCGTTATCTGGAACTGAGAGCTGAAATTATTGCGGCTCAGGAATACTGAACAAGGGAGTTGAATTGTCATGCTGCCTCTTTTTCATGAAACTGCCGGCAGGCCATTATTATGTCCATCTCTGCTATCTTGTGACTTTGCCCGTATCGCTGAAGAAATCGAACTGATCAAAGATCAGGCCGAGATACTGCATTGCGATATCATGGACGGACATTTTGTTCCTAATCTCACGTTCGGTCCGCCCGTCCTGGCCAGAATACGTCAGGCTACGAATTTGCTGCTCGATGTTCACCTGATGGTCGATCAGCCGGAGGCTTGGCTGGAGCCTTTTGCTAAAGCAGGAGCCGACAGTTTGGTTTTCCATATTGAAAGTACGGTACATAGTCAGCGCCTGGCGACTCAAATTCGTGATCTGGACTGCACGCCCGGGGTGGCGATCAATCCGGGGACGCCTCTGACAGCTCTGACGGAGATCTTGCCTTTTGTTGATCTGGTACTAGTCATGTCAGTCAATCCCGGCTTTGGCGGGCAGAGTTTTATCAGTCAGATGTTAGAAAAAGTTGAAAGCCTGAGACAAATCGGCTTGGAAAGAGGCCTGTCTTTCCATATCCAAGTGGACGGCGGCATCAATAAAGGAACTGCGGCGCAAATGGTCAAGGCCGGAGCCAATCTACTGGTGGCCGGCAACGCTATATTCGGAGCCGATGATCCGGCACTGGCCGCAGCTGAAATTAGGCAATCTGCGCAGTCGGCTTATGCGGACACTCTGGCCACAATCTGAGGTGGGGTCCTTGATTACACTGCCCTGGGAGAAAAGAAAGCCGTACCGCGCCGGCATTTTGCTAGGCGGCGATCTGCATGATACTGCAGAAAGCGCTGCCTTACTCGCCAGCTGTGATCTATTAGCTGTTGCCGACAGTGGTGCGGCGCATGCCAGGCTGTGGCAATTAGAGCCGGATATAGCGGTAGGAGATTTTGACTCGATAGCTGCAGATGATCTACTATGGTTAAAGGAAAGAAAGATCCCGCTTTATCAGTTTGCCGAGGACAAAGATGAAGCTGATTCTGAGTTGGCTGCCTATTTGCTGCTATCTGATAGGGCAGGGTGTAAGGGAAAGGAATCAGCTGCGGCAACGGATACGACGATCGAGCTCTCCTTGATTGCCGGGGAGTTATGGACAAAAAGCCGGCTCAGGGATGATTTGGAACTGCTTTTTCTGGGTTGTACCGGTTCCAGACCGGATCATCTGCTGGCGAATCTCGGCCTGGCCAGAGTGCTGACGGAAAGAGGCATCCCGGTGCTCTTAAGCGACGGGATCAGTCTGTTTGTACCTCTGTTCGGCAGGGATAGAGTACGGATTCTGTGGCCGGGAAAGCCCAGCCCTGAACAAAAATGGCTGTTTTCCAGCATAGCTCTTAGTGAATTGGTTACCGGCATCACTTATCAGTCAGCACAATTCCCGGTAGAGAACTATTCTTTACCAAGAGGAACCAGCCTCGGTCTGAGTAACCGCGGACTCAGTCCTCACCAGGTCGATTTTGGTCTCGAGCTGGAGTCCGGCAGTCTTATGGTCATTGTGACCGGAGAAGATTAAATTGTTACGATAGTGAAGAGAGGATAATCGCTCAATTCCTCCCGGCCCTGTAGAAAATCTAATTCGATAAAGAACAGTAGGCCGACTACTTCGCCGCCCAGCTTTTCTACCAATTCTATATTGGCTTTAGCCGTTCCGCCGGTAGCCAGGAGATCGTCAACGATCAGAACTTTAGCTCCCGGGTTAATCGCATCCCGGTGTATTTCCAAGGTATCGGAGCCATATTCCAAATCATAAGTGACGGAAACCGTTGCGGCCGGCAGCTTGCCCGCCTTGCGCACGGGTACGAAGCCGACTCCGGCAGCGCAGGCCAAAGGTGCCCCCATGATGAAGCCGCGCGATTCAATTCCGACAATCAGATTGAAATCCAAGTCCGCTACTGCATCCAGCATTTGTCGTATGGCTTCGCCGAATAATTCGGGATCTTTCAGAATGGTGGTAATGTCAATAAAGTCGATGCCTTCTTTTGGAAAGTCGGGCACATGTCGTAAATGTTCCTTCAGGTCAAGCATAAAAGCCTCCCAGCTCTAATTCATATCCAGCATATTATATACTTACTTGGGCTCGAATGCAGGATCGTATGGTTAAGCGTGTTACAAAAACTTGTAGCTTCGAGTATAAGCTGGAGTAGGGTTTTCAAACATGCTAGAATTGAAACATATTTTATTTAGTCAGTATGACTGAAATTTTCTTAGGTACTTTGATATTATTTTCGGAAGAGGACGGTAAAGATATGAAGAAAACTCCACTCAATGACAGACATAGAAAACTGGGAGCCAGAATGGTCGATTACGCCGGTTGGGAGATGCCGGTCCAGTATGAGGGCATTGTCCCTGAAACTGCAGCTGTCCGCCAGAAGTGCGGCCTTTTTGATGTTTCCCATATGGGCGAAATATTGGTGACCGGCGGTCAGGCAGGGAGCTTCCTGGATTGGCTCTTGACCAGACGTGTGACAGACAAGGCGCCGGATCAGATCACTTATGCCATCATGTGTTATAACGACGGGGGAGTTGTCGATGATCTGCTGGTTTACCCGGCTGATAGCGGCTATCTGCTAGTCGTAAATGCTGCCAATAAAGACAAGGATCTGTTGCATCTGGCTGACAGCCTTAATCTCTTCAGGGCAGAGAATAATCTGGCAGCTGATGCCGTAGGGATTGAGGATCACTCAGATCGTTATGCACAGATTGCCATTCAGGGGCCGGAGAGCAAAAACTATATGCAGACAGTCTCGGAAATACTGCAGTCGGATGCTGAGACCGCCGAGGCGATAAGCGTGCTCAAGCGTTTCCGCTGTCTGCTGCCGGACAGTGGACAACATGAGACGGCCACGATAATTTCACGGACCGGCTATACAGGCGAAGACGGTTTTGAGATCTATGGACAGGACACAGTTATTTGGGAACTGTGGGATGCTCTGGTCAGTGCCGGTTGCACACCCTGCGGCTTGGGAGCCCGCGATGCCTTAAGATTTGAGGCCTGCCTGCCTTTGTACGGACATGAGATGTCGGAGACGATCAATCCGTTGGATGCCGGCTTAGATTTCTTTGTCAACTTTGATCGCGAATTTCAAGGCGATAAAATGCAAAAGACGCGGAAGTTGGTCAGACTTATCAATCCGGGCAAGCAGATTCCCCGGGACGGTTATCCGGTTTTCCAAGCTGATCTGGAAGTGGGTTATATAACATCCGGCGGTTTCTCGCCGACTTTGGGGAGAGGGATTGCCAATGCTTTAGTTATAGATAATCTGGTCCTGGGACCGGAGCTTATAGTAGAAATCAGGGGCAAGCAGGTTCCGTTCAAGATAGTGGACAAATTCCTGCCTGAATAGAATTTGCCGTCCGGCGCAAGGCGCTAAATTAATAATTGGAGGTTAAGATGACTAAAGTAGAGAAAGATCTTTATTACACAGAAGATCATGAATGGGTCAGAGTCGAGGATAATACGGCTGTGGTCGGAATTACAGATTTTGCTCAGGAGCAGCTGGGCGATATTGTTTACGCAGAAGCTGAAGATATCGACACCGAAGTAGAAGCGGGTGATGTGATCGGGAGTGTTGAATCTGTCAAGATGGCTTCGGATGTCTATGCCCCCGCAGCCGGCAGGATAATCGCCAAAAATGAACAGCTGGAAGAGGAATCCGAGCTGATTAATGAGGATCCTTATGGCAGCTGGTTTGTCAAGATTGAGCTGGATGATCCTGCAGAGCTGGAGCAACTGATGGATGCCAAGGCTTATCAGGCCTTGGTTGAGGAGAACGACTAATGAAAGGGTATCTACCCATCGACCGGGAACAAAGGACGGAGATGCTGGCTGAGGTCGGGATCGAGATCGCGGATCTATTTGCGACTATTCCCGAGGAGATCCGCTTGCAAAAGACTGATTTTGCCCATCTGGCTCGGCATGGCCTCTCAGAAATGGAGATCAGACGAGAAATCAGTGCTCTGGCCGCCAATAATATTTCCACAGCGGATTATGACAGTTATCTGGGCGCGGGCATCTATGATCACTTTGCTCCTGCTGCTATCTCTCATCTGATACAAAGACAAGAATTTCTGACTGCCTATACACCTTATCAGGCGGAAATCTCGCAAGGGACTTTGCGGGCGATCTTTGAATGGCAAAGTTATATCTGCCGCCTGACAGGACTTGATGTCTCCAATTCCTCAATGTATGACGGTGCTTCTGCCGCGGCGGAAGCAATGCTCCTGGCTATGAGAGCGACGCGCCGTGACAAGGTCTGGATCTCAGGCGGATTGAATCCGGAATATATCGAGACTATCAAGACTTATCTCTTGCCTTCAGGTTTTACGGTTGAAGTCGGAACGGTAGCTGCAGATGGGAAAACCGCGGATATGCCTACATCGGGTGACTATGCCGCCTTTCTAATCCAGAGTCCCAATTTCTATGGTGTAGTCGAAGATTTGGCGGTATTTGCCGAGGCAGCACATGCTGTCGGTGCACTGGCCGCTGCTTCTTGCGATCCGATCAGTTTGGCGCTGCTCAAGCGGCCCGGTGATCTGGGTATCGATATTGCCAGTGGAGAAGCACAGGCGCTCGGTGTCGCACAGAGTTTTGGCGGCCCGGCTCTCGGCTATCTGGCTGTGAAGCAAAAATTGATGCGCCAGATGCCGGGGCGTATTGCCGGTGAAACGGTTGATGCGGCAGGTAAGAGCGCCTATGTGCTGACTCTGCAAGCCAGGGAGCAGCATATCAGGAGAGAGAAAGCTACATCCAATATCTGCTCGAATCAGGCCTTATTGGCGACAGCAGCGACAATCTATCTGGCCTTGCAAGGTAGATCAGGACTGCGCGAAGTAGCGGAACAATCCGCGGCCAAAGCGATTTATCTACATGATCGACTGGTGGCAACCGGCCTTTTCAGACCTCTCTATAATTCCCCCTATTTCCGGGAATTCGCCCTACAACCGGTGGGCGATCTGGATCTGACGGATCTGAACCGCCAACTCTTGAACTATGGGATTCTCGGCGGTCTGGTGCTGCCGGAAAAGGTCTGGCTGCTGGCAGTCACGGAGAAGAAAACCAAGGATCAGCTTGATCGCTTGGTTGCTGCCGTAGTTGAGATTGCCGGTCGGGGGGTGAGCCAATGAAAAAAGATTTGAAATTGATTTTTGATTATACGACGAAGACGAAGACTAATCGTCTGATCGCCCCTTTGGAATTTGACAGGCCTGATCTGGCATCTTTCTATGGCGATAATTACAGCACTGATCTGCCGGATATTCCTGATCTGGATGAGGTTACTGTGGTTCGCCATTATACAAATCTTTCCAGTCTGAATTATGGTGTTGAGACGGGAACCTATCCTTTAGGCTCCTGCACCATGAAATATAATCCCAAGATCAATGAAGATATGGCGGCACTGGACGGTTTTGCTCTTACTCATCCGCTACAGCCGGTTCAGACAGTGCAGGGAAATCTGGAGCTGTTCTATAATTTGGAGCAAAAACTCTGTGATATTCTCGGCATGGATCATTTTACTTTCCAGCCCTCGGCAGGCGCCCATGGTGAACATACAGGCCTGTTGATGATCAAGGCCTATCATGAAGACAGAGGCGATAGCAAACGCAAAATCATTCTCGTGCCCGACTCGGCACATGGTACCAATCCGGCGTCAGCGGCTATGGTAGGCTATCAGGTGCGCGAAGTTGCCTCGACGGACGAAGGTCTAGTTGATCTCAATGCTCTGCGTGAGCTGATGTCTGATGAAGTGGCCGGCTTGATGCTGACCAATCCCAATACTCTGGGCCTATTTGAGACTGAAGTGCTCGAAATAACGAAATTGGTTCATGATTGTGGCGGTCTGGTATATTATGACGGCGCTAATGCCAATGCTATCTTAATGCAGACCCGCCCCGGCGATATGGGCTTTGACCTGGTGCATCTGAATTTACACAAGACATTCTCGACACCGCATGGCGGAGGCGGTCCCGGCGCAGGACCTGTAGGCTGCAAATCTTTCCTGGCACCCTATCTGCCAAAACCGGTAGTCGAAAAACAAGGTGATAAATTCAGCCTGAACTATGACAGGCCAAAATCTATCGGCAAAGTGCGCGCTTTCACCGGTTCTTTCGCTGTTATGGTCCGGGCCTATGCCTATATTCTGGCCAATGGTGCGGACGGGCTGAGGGAAGTGTCCGAGGGGGCGGTAGCCAATGCCAATTATGTCCTGGCCAAGGTGCGCCGGGCCTATGATATTGCCTCCGAGCTGAGTCCGATGCATGAATTTGTCATCACCGGCGAGCGACAGAAGCAAAACTGCGGCTGCACGACTCTGGATATTGCGAAACGTCTGATTGATTACGGTTTCCACCCGCCGACAGTATATTTCCCACTGATAGTGCCGGAGGCCATGATGGTAGAACCGACGGAGACTGAATCGCGTCAGGATCTGGATGCTCTGGCGGATGCTTTCCTCACAATTGCCGAGGAAGCCATGACCAATCCCGAGCTGCTCAAAACAGCTCCTCACTATACGCCGATCGCCAGACCGGACGAAACTCTGGCAGCCAGAAAACCGAAAGTCAAAGCTTAGGCCAAGCTGTAGAAACTGCTCTTCGAGTAAGGGCTGCTTTTTACTATTTTTGCTCTGATAGTGATAAACTATAACGGAGCAAGAATTCTTGCTTAATGCTTAAGAAACAAATAAAAGAAAGGACGGATAAATAAAATATGGCAATTAAAGTTGCAATTAACGGTTTTGGCCGCATTGGCCGTCTGATCTACCGTTCCATTGTCGAGCAGGGACTACTGGAGGATCAGATTGAGATCGTTGCAGTAGCAGACATGATGACTGATGCGGATTACTTCGCATATCTTCTCAAGTATGACTCGGCACAGGGAAGATTTGCTAATGAAGTTACGACCAGAAAATCGCAACCTGATCTCGAGGAAGAGGATATCCTGATCATTGACGGCAAATATGAGACCAAATGTGTTCCGGCGGCCAAAGAGCCGAAAGACCTGCCTTGGGCTGAACTCGGTGTCGAGTATGTGCTGGAGTGCACAGGCGCTTTTAACAATAAGGATGCAGCCTCAGGCCATCTGGCCGCAGGTGCCAAAAAAGTTATTCTCTCAGCACCCGGCAAAGGCGGAGTTAAAACTATTGTCTTCGGTGTCAATGAGGAGGAGTATGATACGAAAGAACACGATGTCGTATCCAATGCCTCCTGTACCACCAATTGCCTGGCCCCGGTAGTCCATGTGCTGCTTAAAGAGGGCATCGGCATTAAGAAAGGACTAATGACGACCATCCATGCCTATACAGCTACACAGAAAGTTGTTGATGGACCGGATAAGAAGAACTGGCGTCTGGGCCGTGCTGCAGCACAGAATATTATTCCTTCAACCACAGGGGCAGCCAAAGCGGTAGGCGAAGTACTGCCGGCAGTCAATGGCATTATGACCGGTATGTCCTTCCGAGTGCCGACTATTACAGGTTCCGTTGTCGATCTGACAGTGCTGACGGAGAAAGAAACTTCGATTGAAGAGATTGATGCCCTGATGAAGAAAGCTTCCGAGACCTATTTGAAAGGTATCCTGGTTTATTCCAAGGATATGCTGGTTTCGACAGATATCATCCACGATGCCAGCTCATCCGTCTATGATTCGGCGGCCACCCTGCAGAATAATCTGCCCGGAGCCACCAATTTCTTCAAGCTGGTCAGCTGGTATGATAATGAATGGGGCTACAGTAACCGTTGTATTGACCTCCTGCTCTATATGGCGGAAAAAGACGGGAAATGATCTCGATTCCCCCTGATCTGATTGACCACACAGCCGTCTGCACAATCTGCAGGCGGCTGTTATAATTAGCTCAGCTTGAACATGCCGGGTGATGGCGTGAGATGCTGAAAAACTGTGAAACTGTTAAGCGCGAATGTATTCGACAGCAGAAAATTGCCCGCACAAATAGTTGAGGTGATATTAATAGTGAATAAAGATCTGAAACAACAATTGATTGACGGCGCTTTTGCCGCCCAAGAGATGGCTTATGTGCCCTATTCCCAATTCCGGGTGGGGGCAGCGGTACTGGATGAGCAGGGACGAATTTTCAGCGGTTGCAATATCGAGAACGCCAGCTATGGAGCTGCCAACTGTGCCGAACGGACAGCTATCTTTGGCGCCGTAGCCGCAGGAGCACGTCGCATCAAGATGCTGGCTGTGATCACAGATGATGACGATTTCGCCAGACCTTGCGGCATCTGCCGACAGGTGATCAGGGAATTTGCCGCCCCCGACTTTGTCCTTCTGGCCCTGAAACCGGACGGCAGCCATATCGAACTTTCGATGGAAGCTATCCTGCCCTTTTCCTTCGGGCCTGAACAACTGGAGTAGCCGAACCGATTTGGCAGCGTTTTCGTCAAAGTATCAATTATACGAAGACTATTGCCAGGCAAGCGGTGCACTTAGGGCAGGGCGGGGATATTACAGGACAGGTGTTAGTCCGGCGGTTTTCATCATAATCCTGAAAATATACCCGGCTACTAGTCTTGGAACATAGTAATCATGGCTATCACCGTGGAGGTGATGCCTTCGCCGCCCAACAGACCGGCGGCAATAATATTGCCCTTGACAGTGAGCCGATCCGATTTGAATCCGGTGACCAGATAACAAATAACGCCGCCCAGGAAAATCGAAGTGGACATGCCCAGCCCGAGGATCATGCCGATACCGATGATCATAGAGGGTATCTTCAGCAGGAACAGAATCAGGCCGACCAGCAGGGCGGCTGTAAAGATCAGGGGATCACCGATACCACTCACCATGGCCGACACACTATGCGCCTGCGCTGCGGGAAGACCAGTCTCAGCACCGACGCTGCCGTACTGCGCGATAATGAGGAAGAAAGTCGGCACAGCAACCAGTACTCCGGCCAGACCCCCCAATAGCTGCGTGACAAATTGCGCTTGGGGATCGGAGCTTAGGATATGGCCTGTTTTATAATCGTTCATGGCATCGCCGGCATAACCGCAGGCGACTGCCACTAAGCAGGCAATCAAGATGGCCTGTTCATGGCTGACAGCGACCAAAAGGCGGATTGAGAGCAAGATAATAATGCCGAAGATCTCCATGGGATTGATCCCGGTTTGACCGGTAATCACTGATGACATGGCGGTAGCAAAGACTACTCCGATCATAGCCAGAAGGGCGACCGGTACCGAGAAACCGGCAATAATCGTGAAGACAAAGCTGAGAGCAGCGCCGATCAAGATATAAGAGACTCTGCGGCGGGGTTGTGATTTGTGTTTGCCATCTGCCTGCTTAGTTTTGTGCTTCCTGGCCGCAGCAATATTGGTGCTGATAAAGCTGACTACAATACCAATACCGGCACCGACCATCAGTCCGACGGCGGCAGTAATAATCATCTCTGAGACACCAGCCTGCTGCATTACCAGCCCTACCAGGGCACCGACGAACCAGTAACAGGCCGGGATGAAGCCGATAATATAGCCGGTGGCCATGGCCAAAGGCGACATATAAATCGCAACCGGGAAAAAGCCGATAGCGCCACTGTAGAGTTCTTTGACCCAATGTCCGACGTCCCGAATCACGGTAAAGATAGAAGAGAAAACCAAAGATAAGAGCAGCATCAACCCTTTGCTGCCGCCTTCATCACCTGCTTCCAGGGTGTCCGCAGCTGCCGTTCCGATTGGATAGGCCAGCTCCAGTTCTTCAATATTGCGCCTGCGATAGACCCAACACAGGAAAGTGCCGGCGATAACTCCTGCCAGCGAAACCAGCATCACGGGCCAGAATTTCGGCCACAGCCAGTCTGAGAGCTGCATAGTGTCCGGATTATATGGCTCATAGATCCCCGCAATGAACAGGGCAGGGATTGTGAAAGCAATGCCGCCAGCCACCATGGCGCCGGAAGACATGCCGGTCTGGGTAATATTTATCTCGTTCAAAGTTGCGGTGCGCCGGGAAATTCTGCCCCCCAGTTTCAGCAAAGACATCGAGACGATGGCCACAAAAATGGTAGGCCAGGGCAGGGCGCTCATCTTCAGAGCGATATACATGGAACTGATAGTAATCAGGGCGGAACCCAGGGCGGTCAGAAGAACAGCCCGCCAGGTCAAGCCATTAGCTGCCATAAAGCGTATCTTTTGTTGCATTTAGTCATCTCCCGGTCTGTTATGATTGCATTCAGTTTAAAGTACTGTACGCAAGTATATTGGCATAGCAGGCGTTATTTTTCAATCACAGCCTGGTTGTTGGAGAGGCAGGGTTTAGCGATGAATATATCTGATGTTTCAGAAGCCGAGGAGATCTGCACCATGGCTGATTGTTCCGGCAGCGAACTGAGTGACGGATCTTGTAAGGACAATTGCAGCAGATATCGGATCAACCGCAAGCAAGAGATAAAGGTCTATGGTCTGGAAGATCCCTGCAGCGTCCTGAATGAAAACAAAAGGGAGCTGCTGCGGGCTTTGGCACGGGGACGAAAATTGAACGAAAGCGGCTTTAAATTCGAGTACTATGCACTGCCCAGTAATCCGGGGGCTTTTGTCTGTGAAGCATGCCTGCTCAGCTATTTAGATGAGATGGATGCCGAGAAGTTCCCCGTCACTGTGATTGACGGTACCGTCTTGAAAACCGGCACTTTCCCGACGGATCCCGAACTGGAAGAGTGGACCGGTCTCACTTTCTCTGCCTTCGATCTGGAAAAGGAAATTGAAATTCAAGTGGTATCCAACTGTGAAGAGATGCGGGCTACTCTCTGCACTAAGGCGGAATCATGTCAGGGTGCCCATGATTGTTTTCTTTTCGGCGGTTCTTCCCCGGACGTATTTGATTGTGATGAAAAGCTCTTTTGAAGCTTTATTTAAATATAGAAACTTTTTGCGAGTATCACAAGTACCACTTATCAGTTATAATATATAAACCATAAATATAAAAAACTATCTTCGAAGCAATAAATCGAGGATCGCGCAACGACCGCCTTTGCGGTCTGGAAAGGACGTGACCAATGAATCTTACTGTTCATGGCGTAGGGATCAAGATCGGAGAACAATTCCAGGCAAAAGTTGAAAACAAAATGAAAAAGTTTGACCGCTATTTCGGAGATAAAGCGGTGGCCAGTGTTCGCTTCCAGCATGAACATGATGATGTTCGAACTGAAGTTACGATCAAGATAAGATCGCATTATTATCGTGCCGAGGCGATTGCCCCTGAAGGTATTATGGCTCTGGACAGAGCAATCGATATTATTGAAGGGCAAATCCGCAAACATAAAGCACGGATGAAGAAGAAAAACCGCAAGTTCGGCTATATGAAAGATTATATAGCCACTCTGGAGACTGCAGAAACAGAAGAGGATCGTGATAAGGAGGAGTTGCCGACCATTACACGGCGCAAAAGCTTTGTCATTACACCGATGGATGCCGAAGAGGCTGTCCTGCAGATGGAGCTCCTCAATCACAGTTTCCACCTCTTCATTAATGATGAAACCGGCAAGGTCAATCTGGTCTACAAGAGACGAGATGGCGATTATGGTTTGATCGAACCCGAATATTAGAGAGATTATTTTCTCCTGGACTGTTTTGCGGTCGCCGACAGGCGACCGTTTTTAAAAATTGTAAGTAGAACGATGATAAAAAAAACGGACATAAAGCAATTGTGGGCTGATCAAGCCGCCGACGGGCAGGAACCTGCGGCAGGCAGACCGTCTGTTGCCGGAACGGCCGGCGAGCCTTATGATCCCGCTGTTGACCCGCTCCTGGCGAATCTCAATCCTGAACAGAGACGGGCCGTACTGCATCTGGGCTCGCCGCTTCTGATTTTGGCGGGGGCCGGTTCCGGCAAAACCAGAGTTATCACGCAGCGGATTGCCTGGCTGGTGCAAAGGTGCGGCATCGATCCCGGACGGATTTTAGCGATTACCTTTACCAATAAAGCCGCCAATGAGATGAAAGAGCGTGTCAGCAGCCAGATCGGACTGGCGGCCGGAGCAGCCTGGGTCGGAACCTTCCATGCTATGATGCTGCGTATTTTGCGACAACATGCCCATTTGCTGGGCTATGACCGATCATTCTCGATTTTGGATACTGTTGATCAGCGGCGAGTGCTGAAAGAAGCGATGGAAAAAGCTAAGGTCAGCGATAAGATGGTGCCGATCAGACAAGTCCAGCAGCAAATCAGCAGCGCCAAGAATAAGCTGATCTATCCTGAGGAGTATGCTAAAGAGACCGGAAAAGATCTGCAAAAACAGCAGCTGGCGGAGATATACAATTATTATCAAGAGGAGCTGCAACAAAATAATTGTCTCGACTTCGACGATATTTTAGCACTGACGGTATTCCTCTTTGAAGAGCAGCCACAGGTTCTATCCTATTACCAGGAGCGTTTCCAGCATCTGTTGGTGGACGAATATCAGGACACGAATTATGCTCAATATGTCTTGGTCCGCCTGCTTGCCGCCAAGCATAATAATCTCTTTGTTGTCGGTGACGATGATCAGTCTATCTACAGCTTCCGCGGCGCCAATCTGATGAATATTCTCGACTTCAGCCAGGACTTTCCGAATTGCACCGTGATCCGGCTGGAACAAAACTACCGCTCGACGCGGACTATCCTGGCAGCCGCCAATTCAGTGATCTGCCTCAATGAAAAGCGCAATCACAAGACTCTGTGGACCGAGGGGGAGGAAGGTGACAAGATCAACTTCTACCGTGCCTTGGACCAAAACGACGAAGCCGTCTATGTGGCAAATCAGATCAGACGCCTGATGGCTAAATCGGGTGCGGCACTGAGCGGTAATGAGATCGGCGTTCTGTACCGCGTCAACGCTTTGGCCCGTAATCTGGAGAGTGCCCTGCAAGACCACGGTATTGCCTATCGCATCTATGGCGGCATGCGTTTCTACGATCGCAAAGAGATCAAAGATATTATGGCTTATCTGCGTCTGATCACTCAGCCGTCGGATGATCTCGCCCTGCGCCGGATTATCAACAGCCCGCGCCGCGGCATCGGAGCTACGACGCTGGAGTTGCTTAATCAGATTGCCGCCAGGGAGCAGCAGCCGCTATTTGAGATCTGCCGCCGTGCCGATGAATTCCCCGAGCTGTCTTTCGCCGCCGGCAAAATCCGTCTCTTTGTCCATCTGATTCTCGATCTGCAACAGGTTCTGGCTCGCAATGAAATTGAATTCGGCTTCTTTGTCAGGCAAGTGACCAATGATTCCGGTCTCAAACAAGAGCAGACCGCCCTGCTGGATAAATTGCCGTTGGAGGCGACTACCAGGATTCAAAATATGGACGAGCTGGTTTCCGATGCGATGGAATTTGAGAGCAGGCTGACGGCCGAACTCGAAGAACTCAGCCAAGATCCGGAACTGCAAGCGGAGCAAGGCAATCTGACCTTGCCTCTGACTTTGGCGCAGACAGCCGCAGCCTATTTGGAGCGGGTTGCCCTCTACAGCGATCTGGACCAGGCGGACGAAGCAGATGCGGTCAGCCTGATGACAATTCACAGCGCCAAAGGCTTGGAATTCGACACCGTCTTCATGGTCGGAGCCAATGAGGGACTGTTTCCCAATGAGCAATCACTATACTCCCGCGCGGAGATCGAAGAAGAGCGCCGCCTGGCCTATGTAGCCCTGACCAGGGCCAAGCGCAGACTTTTTATCACTGCAGCCAGACAGCGCCTGCTCTATGGTCAGACCATGTATCAGAAAGTATCTCGCTTTGTCCGGGAGATCCCCGATGACCTGGTCGAAGAAGAAGGCGGCTCCCGCCACGGCGATCAATTCGAAGCAGACAGTGTCAGTATCGCCACTTGGAGCCGCAGAAGCGAAGGCGCTCGCTATGGTGCTGGCGACTCTTTCCGGCGAGATTTTACCTCTGTGGGTACTGCCGGAGGTACCGCACCTATGGCAGGGGCAGGACGACGAGGGACAGCCTTCGAAAGAACCAAAAACAGTCTGGACCGGGATGAGAAAAGGGGTCTGGATTATCAGCAATTAGCTGTGGGAGACCAGGTCAGACACGAGCGTCTGGGGAGAGGTGTGATTGAGAAAATTGTGCCTTTCAGCGGGGACGCAATTTTGGAGATCATGTTCAAGAGCGGTACCAAGCGCTTCAAAGCGTCGATGTCGCTGTTAACGCGAGTGGAGGATTGAGATGGAAACAGCAGGTCAGATCGGATTGCCGCGACTGCTTAAAGAGCAGACAGAGCTCCAGCATTTAAGTCTCTATGCGACAGCCAGTGCGCATAGCCGCGGGCGCAAGCGGGAAGAGCAGGACTGCCCGGTTCGCACGATGTTCGAGCGCGATACGGGCAGGATTTTGTATTCGATGCCTTTCCGGCGTTTGCGCCAGAAGACACAGGTATTTTTTAATCCGCGCAATGATCATATCTGTACCAGGATGGAACATGTACTCTATGTGATGTATCTGGCCGAAACTATCGGCAAAGCATTAAATCTCAATCAGGATCTGATCCGTTCCATTTCGCTGGGACATGATCTGGGGCATGCTCCCTTCGGCCATGCCGGTGAAGAGGCTTTGAACCGCATTATCAAAGAAGAACAGGGTGGATTTACTTTCCAGCATGAGCTGCATTCGCTGCGCACGGTGGATATTCTGGCCGAGCACAAAGACAGTTACGGACTCAATCTGAGCTTTGAAGTGCGCGATGGGATCGCCAGTCACTGCGGCGAGAAAATCAATGAATTTGTGCTGACTCCCTGGCGCGACAAAGAGGAAAAGGATTTGATCCCCGGGGCGAAAAAACATCTGATGCCTGCGACGCTGGAAGGTTGCGTTGTCCGCATTGTCGATCGCATTGCCTATGTCGGCCGCGATATCGAAGACGCTTTCCGCGCCGGTCTGATGAGCTTTGACGATATTCCCCGAGCCATCCAAAATGAATTGGGTTCATCCAATTCAGCCATCGTCAATACTCTGGTTATGGATGTGATTTCACAGAGCTATCAGCAAGAGGCCATCATCATGAGCAGGGCGAAAGGAGAAGCGCTGCAAGAGCTGATCCAGGAGAACTATCAGCGCATCTATCTGTCCGAACCGATCATGATCTATGAAGAAATGGTTCATAATATGATCCGAGGATTAATGGTGGCCTATCTCAGAGCGGGTGAGGGAGCGTTTTTTAATTCAACGGGTGGCGAGCGAGTGCTGAAAAACTTTAATGAATATATGCAGCGCCATCCCGAGCCGGACGCTTCCGCTCTGCGCAAGACCGTAGATTATATTGCCGGGATGACGGATCATTATGCCACTGCTACTTTCAAAGCGATCTATCAGACCTGATAAGGAGATAAGCCGTGAGCAAAGAACAAGATAAAGGGCAAGATAAGATATATAAGAAATCGGCAACTGCGGCGGCCGTCGAAGAAAGAGCTCGGCCGGAGGCATTGTGTAGTGAGACTGTCGAGGAGAAAATGCAGCCGGAGGTGCGGCAGAGAGAAGATGATTCTACGGCTTTTTATGCTATGCTGCATCGTATGCGCTACATCAATCGCTGGTCCCTGATGAAGAATACGGAGCAGGAAAATATCATGGAGCATTCCTATGAGGTCGCCATCATTGCCCATGCTCTGGCTCTGATCCGTCGCCAGTATTTTGCCGCAGGCAAAATTTGTCCGGAACCGGAACAGGTTGCCGTCATGGCTCTTTATCATGATCTGCCGGAGATCATGACCGGAGATATGCCCACACCTGTCAAATATGCTACGAAGGAAATGCGCGATAGTTATCGGGTTGTCGAACAAGGGGCTGCTAAAAAACTACTGGCCATGTTGCCGGCAGCTCTGCAAGATGAGTATCGGCCCCTGATTTTTCCGTCTGAGTCGGATCCTGTCATGAGAGAGATGATGCAATTGGTCAAGGCTGCCGACCGCTTCAGTGCCTATATCAAATGCCTGGATGAGCTCAAGGCCGGCAATCAGGAATTCCGTCAGGCGATGGTGGGAGTCAAAGAGCGATTGGAGCAGATGAAGCTACCGGAAGTAGATTGGTTTTTTCTTCATGTCATACCCTCATATTATAAGACGCTGGATGAGTTTGACGACTGATCGGCCGATTATTTCAAAGTGATTTCATTAAACCTACAAGTCATGGACAGGACGCTGAAAGCTGTGTCCTGACATGCTTTTGCCATAATCTGTCTGCTTTCTTATGCTAAAATCAGGTCAGTAGGAAAGGTATATTTCCGGTATCTATTAATTACTGTCCGAGCAGTCGGCAGCAATAGTTGCGCAGGGATGTGTGACCATAGATGATGAGAAAAAGAACACTTCATAAGAATATAGCAGTTTCTATTATTCTGGCACTGGTACTGCTGTTTTGCACTCAAGCCATTGGAGCTACAACAATTGGCGATGGCTCGACTGAAGATGTGACGAAACAGGGTGCTGAGGCGACAGAGGCTGAACCAACGCAGGATCCAAATCCGCCACAGGAAACCACAGAGACACAGCCTGATAATAAGGATGAGACTGAAGATACTTCGGATGCTACGGCTACTACAGATGTCGCAGAGTCGACAAATGTCGCAACTGAAACTGATCCGACTTCTGCGGAGCCGACAAGGACACCGGAAAGCACTGAATCTGAGGCCAGTCAGCCCGCTACTGCTGAGACCGCCGACGATACCTCTGCGACAACGGAGGCGATCCGGGAACAACCCGGAATGTTGATGCGGTCTGCACCGATGATAGTTCGGGCACAACCCTGGAATGCTACAATCAACTGCGATTTTCTTCGTTTGCGGACGACACCTGACCAGAAATATACTTCTATCGGCACTTACTATAAAGGGGTTCGTCTCCAGGTGCTGGGCTATGTTGATGGACAGGAAGTTCTCACCGGCAACAGCATCTGGTACCGAGTGATCATGGAACCGACCGGCGCAGAAGGATATATGTATTCTGCCTATATTACCATTGATCAAGGAGTTGAAGTTGGCCCCTATGTTGCAACGCCCGAGATAGATCCGGCAAATCCACCCCTGACCGATCAGCAATTCCAGGCGCTGCTGGACAAGGAGTTTCCTGTCAGTTACCATGCCGGCCTGAAAGCTCTGCATAAGATATATCCGTACTGGACATTTTCGGCGCAAAATATTAATCATGACTGGGACTATGTTATCTCAAAGCAATCTCCCGGCAAAAAGTCCATGGTACCGATCAACCGGATTACCTCTTTGAAATCTTATGCTACAGATTCCTATGATTATCGCACCGATTCCTGGAAAGCACTGGATGCCGGCTTTACCGGAGCATCTATGGAAGCGATCAAATATTATATGGATCCGCGCAATTTCCTGGATCAGACCGGGATCTTCCAATTTGAGCAATTGTCCTATCATGCCGATTATCATACTTTGGCCGGTATCGAAAAGATGCTTAGAGGTACTTTTATGGATCCAGCCGGTACTTCCGAGTATGTCGATGCTCAGGGCAATATAGTTTATAAAGATACCTCCGGACAAGTGCAGAGTCTGAACAAGACCTATGCCCAGGTTTTCCTCGAGGCAGCTCAGAGCAGCGGCGCCAGCACCTATTTTCTGGTCAGCCGAGTTATTCAGGAAGTCGGCAGGGGCGGGAGTGCTTCAGTCAAAGGAGTGCATGCAACCTACCCCGGCATATACAACTACTATAATATCGGCGCTACCGCCTCCACCAATCCCATTGCTAATGGCTTGAAATATGCCTCTAGCGGCAACACCTACCAGAGACCCTGGACGGATCCGGAGAAAGCGATCAAAGGCGGAGCAGAGTGGATCGCCGCAGGCTATATCAATAAGGGACAAGACAGTCTGTATCTGCAAAAATACGACTTTGTCGGCTTCTGGCATCAATATATGGGCAATATTTTGGCACCGCCGGCAGAGGCGGCAATTGTGGTGCGCAACTATCTGGAAATGGATATGATTCAGCAGCCGTTTCACTTTGTGATTCCGGTACTGAAGAATATGCCCCAGACGCCGCAGGCAAAACCGACAGACAATCTGAGCCGGAATAACTGGCTGCGCAGTATTTCCGCACCGGCGTCCCTGACGCCGGCCTTTAATCCTGAGGTCTATGATTATACTTTGACACTGAACACAACTGTGAGTCAGATTATGTTGACAGGTACACCTTATCATGCCCAAGCGGATATTATTACTGAGGTCAACGGTGTAGCGCATCAGGGTGCTATTCCTATACCTGCCTCTACCGCTGATCCGCTAGTTGTAAAACTGATTGTGCGTGCGGAAAAGCGAGATGTGCAGCGCACTTATACTATTACAGTTAAGCATCAGGGAAGCGGAACCAACCAGCCCCCATTGCTGCAAACAACAGTCTACAATATCGAAGGCGGCGTCCTGTCAGGTCTGAACCCGAAAAAAGATCAACATCTGGCTCAGAATATTCTTAGGGATCTGAAAACAAGTGATCCCGGCTATACCCTACAGATTCGCAACAAAGCGGGCGAAATCATCACTGAGGGTGTAGTTTCTACCGGTTGTACACTTGAGGTCCTAAAAACAGGACAGACTGCACCTGAGTTTGCGTTACCGCTGATCATGTACGGCGATATCAACGGTAACGGCGTGATCAATATAGCTGATTTAACTCTAGTTGTAGAGCACTTTTTCGGACGAAGTCCGCTCAAGGACATAGAACTGCTGGCAGCTGATGTCAATGGCAATGGCAGTGCCAATATTGCTGATGTCACAATCATTGCTGAGTTCTTCTTTGGACGGATGGAAATCGCAAATAATCGTTGAAGAGGAATTTCATGATAAAGAATCGTCAGAAATATTTTAGGCTTATACTTTCGTTATTTTTGGTTCTGGCCCTTGTTTTAACAATCCAAGTGCAAAAGGTCCGTGCTGCAGCACCGCGAATTAGCGTCTCGACAACCAGCTTAAATGTTGGCGATACTGTTAATGTGACAGTAAGTCTGAACGCCGAAATGACTTTCACATCCTATGGTGCAACTATAAAGTATGATAGCAATGCCTTTACTTTTGTAAGTCACACAAATAATACTAAGATCTCAGGTGTTGAAGACGACGGGGTAATAAGTGCTGGCGTTGTCAATGTCGGGGTTTACAAAGGCAGTTCCTATACGGGCACAAATATTGCGACAATTAAGTTTAAAGCGGTCAAAGTAGTCGATAGTGCTGTTTTTACCTTAACATCAATGACGATTGGAGTTGATGAATTATCAGCGGGAATCAGTACAGCCGCAGTAACTGTTTCTGCGGCTCCGCCGCCGGCAACGCCGACTCCGAAACCGACTCCAAAACCCACACCGAAACCCACGCCAAAACCTACACCTAAGGCCACGAAGAAACCTACAGAGAAACCGACCGCCGAGGAAACGACAGCTGAGACAACTGAGATTACCGAAACGACGCCGAAAATTGTTGAGAACTATAATTCCTATAGCGGTAAAAAGCTCTATCCGGCCGGAGAACCGCCTGCGTCCGGGGATATACCGACAGGATTTGCTCCTGCCGGCGAAGATTCGACGGAGTTGGTACAGGCAGGCACCAGTTTGCGCCTGTATTGGCTGGAAAGCTCAGAGGGCGAACGTGCTTATTATTATCTAGATGTTCATGACGAAGTCTATGTGCCGTACAAAGAGATCAGCTATCCGAAAGGCAAATTCAGAATCGCCTTACCGAGCAAGGACGATCTGGTGCCCCATGGTTTTGTGGCAACTGAAATTAATCTGGCAGGAAAGAATTATCCCGCTTTTCAGGCTGATCCTGAGAAGGAGCTGCCCAAGGGCATTGTGCGGATGCCGGAGCAGATCTATTTACTCTATTTGATTGCTGACGAAGCAAATGCTGATAATGTAAATATTGATACAGTTGAGGGCGACGAAGAAGAAGCTGATGAAGGTGAAGCTACCGGTTTTTATTATTATGACAGTTTGACCGGCTCAATCTTCCCTTATCTTTATCTGCCCTTGGTCATACCGGATCCGGATCCGACCGAGCCGGTAGTTTCTGAGAGCATGATCCCGGAGCCAACAGAGGATGATATTATTGATCCAGTACCGGATTTGGTACTTGAGGACCTGGAATACTATAAAGCGGAAGTAGACGAGCTACAGGACAAGGCCCAGAACACCAGGGTGCTGATTATGGTATTGGCTGCTACTTTATTGATCAGCTGGCTGCTTTTCTGGTTCTTGGCCGGAAGAAAATCAAAACGAAGACCACCGCAGGGAACATCATCCAAGCCATCCAAACCACCTACACCGCTTAAGCCGTCCAGGCCATCCGAACCGTCCAAACCGACGGAGAGATCGTCATCCGGCTCGGGCAGAAGACCCTTGCCGACTGCCAAAACAGATAATCATGAGCCCTTTGCTAAAGAAGATAAGCATGAGCCCTATAAGAATAACAATGCCGATGTGAGAGCTTCAGCGGCACAAAATGCAGGTTCTGCCAGGGTTCGGACCAGAAAACCTGAGATCAAAGGCTCTACTGGTCAGGATGATCTACCCTGGTATCTTGCCGATAGTTTCAGCGATCCGAAGAACAAAGTGATGAAGGGATTGTCCGAAACAGAATTTATGACCTCGGCAGCAGAAGCTATTGATGATTTTTCTGAGGTAAATCCGGAAGAGCCGACAGAACCTGCTGAAGTTTCGACTGAGCCTTCATATATGTCTTCTGCCTTTGCAGATATTTCTGCTTTTGCAGATTATGTTGATCCGCTTGACCTTCACGATAGCGTAATGACAGAGGCTGAACCTGAACTATCGACCCAAGCAACAGAGATCGCTGATGAAACAGCGAGCGACAGCTCTACTTTGTTGGATCCTGTCAATGAGGAGCATAGAGATAGGACCATGCGTTTCCGCCACCAACAGAGAAAAAACAGTGCCTCCGGCAGATCCAATAACGGTGATTTTACTGAGACTGACGATTTATACGGAGATCGCGGAGAGATCTGATGCGCAATTATTTGGCTAAGCTTAGAGCCCTGCTGAGCAGAGCAGAGGTTCTGCGCTATCTTATCATTGGCGTTCTGACGACTCTGGTCAATATCTGCATTACTGTGCTGGGTAATCGCTATCTCGGCCTGGATTGGCTCCATATCACCAATAAAGTTGCTTATGTTTCTGCCATCTTATTTGCCTATATAACCAATCGAATTTATGTTTTCCGCTCCAAGGGGAAAGTCTGGCCGGAATTGATCCGCTTTGCCGCCGCCAGATTGGTGATCTCATTTATCTTTGAGGATTTTGGCCTATATCTGATCTATGATGTGCTGGGTTATCGGAAGATGATGCCGATTCTGAAACATGTGCCCTGGGCAAAATTCTTTGGCATGGTCGGCGTAGTGATTGCCAATTATCTAGTCGGCAAATTATTAGTGTTTACCCGGCGCTCCGGAGCAAAAGATGAATTATCCTGAGGCATTGGCCTATTTGCAGTCCGCTCTGAGCTTCGGCATTAAGCCCGGACTGGAACGGATGCTTGAACTCAGCCGTCGCCTGGGTCGGCCGGAGCAAAAACTCAAAGTTTTCCATCTAGCCGGCACCAATGGGAAAGGTTCAACCAGTAGTTATCTAACTCATATTCTAGCTACAGGTGGTTATCGAGTCGGCTGGTTTACTTCCCCCTATTTGGAGCGCTTTACTGAACGCATAAGAATATTGTCCGGAGCTGCGGACCTGGCGGAATATGACCGGGACGAACAAACAGGGGAGATAGATAAAGTCGATTTTGCTCGAATTATGTCCAAGATACGCCTGGCAGTGACAGATATGCTGGCGACAGGTCAGGAGCATCCGACTGAATTTGAATTGATAACTGCCGCTGCTATGGTCTGGTTTGCCGAACAAAACTGCGACTATGTCGTGTTGGAGACCGGCTTGGGTGGCAGGCTTGATGCGACCAATATCTGCAACCAGCCCGAAGCAATCATCATTACATCGCTCGGCTATGACCATATGGACAGACTGGGCATGACCATTGCTGAGATTGCTGCCGAGAAAGCGGGGATCTTCAAGAAGGGGACACCGGTCTATGCTTATGATCCCGCAGCTTCTTATCTTTCCGTCACTGACCAGGACATTGTCCGCACAGTACTGAACGAAAAGGCGGCTGAGCTGTCCTGTCCTCTGACCTGGATCGGACCTGATGGGAGACTAGATCAAGGTGCCAACTATATTGCCGTGAGAACGCAAAACTGTGATCTTTCAGGGCAGCATTTCTCTGCTGCAGGCGAATGTTATTGTACCCGGCTTCCGGGCTCCTATCAGCCTTTACATGCGATGCTGGCTGCAACTGCTGCCCGCCCCTATCTGGAAGCCAAGTGCATAGCTGCCGGCATCCGCAGCACAACTTGGCCGGGACGGCAGGAGATTATTTCTGCTGCCGAACCTTTTATTTTGCTGGACGGCGCCCACAATCCTCAGGGCAGTATGGCATTGGCTGAGACTTTGGATCAGATTTTGCTCGGGCAGAGAGTAATCTTCCTGATAGGTGTGCTGGAAGATAAGGACTATCGAGAAATTTTGTCTGCAATTCTGATCAATCGCAAATATCGACCGGCGCATATTATTGCGACCGAGCCGCCTAATCCCAGAAGCCTGCGGGCAGATCTTTTGGCGGCGGAAATCAATCAGCTCATGAAGTCTGATATAGAATATGAATGCGAAGACAGTTATAATATGCGTGCTGTAGTAATTACCGCTGCCGGTGAAGCGACAAGGCAAGCAGTGGAGCTGGCCCGGAGCAGCGGGCTGCCACTGGTAGTCTTCGGTTCATTATATCTGGCAGGTGCTATCCGTGCTGATCTTAGAAGATACAGTAGGAAGTATTAAGGGTTTAAGCATGAATTGGGAACTGGAAATAAAAAAACTACATAAATTACAGGTTGGTGAAGTTAGGGTTGGCGCTTCTGAAAGGGAGGGCGAACGTGCTGTGGCCATGTATAATCGTGCTCTGGATCAGATTGAAAATGACAATTGGGATGTAGCGATGATTGCCCTGGATCGTCTGACCAGTGAGTTTTCGCTCTTTTCACAGGCGGCCTATCTTTACGGACTCTGCCTGTGCCGACAGCAGAACTGGCGGGCGGCAGAGGAGATGTTTCAGAAAGCCCAACTATCTGATTTATCCGAGCAAGAATACGAGATAGTCGAGGCGGCAAAATTGGTCGCCCGGGAAGGTAAGATCAGAGATAAAGCTAAAAGTAAGGAGCGACGACGCAAAGACAATATGCTCAACCGCGTCAAGGCCGATCTGATTCGGGGCGGAGTTCTGGAGCGTTCCGAACACGGGCGCAGAGCGGATAAAATGCGCATGGCTACGGCTAGAGAGCGGGAGGAAGTCCTGAAACAGATCAGAGCGCAAGAACAAGGCAAACTGCCACCAGGTCTGAAACTTGACACCGGACAATCAGACAACCGCAAGGTGCAGCTTATCAGCTTGATTGTAATCATCTGTGCTGTGATTTTTCTGCTCTTTTATTTTCTGATCAGGCCCGGTATTATCAGCAACCGGAGAACAGAGCAGAAACTTGATTGGCTGGAGCAACAAATGGAGCAGCAAGCGCCTGCTAAACAGGAGATTGCGGATCTACTCGATATGTACCGCTCAAGATATCCGCACGATTAGTAAGAGATTGGGAAGATAGGTGTTTAGATGCTATATATCAGTACCAGGGGCATTCAGCCACCCTGCACGCCTTCCGAAGCTTTAAGACAGGGTGTACCCACAGATGGCGGACTATTTGTACCACAGACTATACCGCAAGTCGATCAGGACTGGATCCGCTCATTATCGTCAAGGCCGTATTATCAGGCAGTAGCCAGTGTTTTGGAACTGTATTTGACAGATTTTTCCGCCCAGGAGTTGGAAGAAATCTGTGCGACTGTTTATTCGGAAGCGAATTTCGGCGACCGACCGGCTTTTCTAGAGCAGCTTAATCCATATAATCCTTACGAGCATCTGTTGCGGCTGGATTCAGGTCCGACCGCATCAGGCAAGGATTATTCCATGATGCTGGTGCCGCCTCTCTTGAGTCTGGCCGGACAAAAGACAGGGGACGGGATGCAGCAGCTGCTGTTGACTGCCACGACCGGTAATGCTGGCATTGCTGCTCTAACGAGCATGGCCGATATTGAGAACTTTGCCGTTATGGCCTTTTTCGCCAGCAGCGGTGAGCCTGGTCAGACCGAACAGGAAATGCGAGCAGCTTGCGGCCATAATTGCTTTGCCGCTTCTTCTTTGGCTTCATTTGATGAATTGTCTCTGGAGATCAGAAACTGCTTAGCCGACCGCGATCTGGTGGAAAAACTAAAGCAACATCAGGTGATTCTATCTACAGCCAATTCTCTGAGCTGGGTCAGGATCATGCCTGCGATCGCTTATTATTGCTGGGCAGCCTCCTGGCTTTATGCTCATGAGAGTCTAAATGCTGACGAAGGCTTTGTCCTATCCGTTCCGGCGGGTAATGGCAGCGAACTGGTAGCGGCTCTATATGCACGCCAGATGGGCCTGCCGATCGCTAAGATTCTCGTAGTAACCAATCGCAATAAAGGGCTGGCCGATCTGATCCGAGAAGGTAGTTATAGACGAAAGCAAGAAATCTTACGTACAGATCTACCCGGTATGGATGTCGATCTGCCGATGAATGTCGAACGTCTGCTCTATGAGATTTTGGCGCGCGACAGTAATCGGGTCACACTGTATTTAAATGATTTGATCAATGAGGGCATTATCCGGCTTAGCGCCGGGGATGCGGCTCAGATGAAAGCTGTCATGGAAGCTGTTACAGTTGATGACCGCAGGATCAGCGGCCTGATCTTGTCGATTTATGACCGCACAGACTATGCGCTCGATCCCCAGACGGCAGGAGCTCTATCAGCCTATGAGACTTGGCGTGACCGCCAGAAGACTGATCTGCCGGCGGTTATTCTCAATCTGGACAGTCCGTACCGTTTTGTTCAAACCATGGCTGAGGCGCTGCGCGGAAGAGGCTATGCCAGGGGACGCAGCCGCAAAGTTCTAATTGCCGAACTGGAACAAGAGATCGGACTTGCCATACCGGGCATTTTTTCCCATATGGCAGAGCAAGATACAATGCCTTTGCCAACAGTAAAGAAAGGCGAATTGAGCAAGACCATTCTGGAACAACTCGGAATCGCCTAAAGGACTGTTTCGGCCTCAATTTAATTCAATGCCAATTCAGCGAGTTCTTTTTTCAAAAATCTCAGGAACATCGTTGTAGTAACTGCTGCGGCCAGAAAATCAGCGATGGGCTCTGCACAGTAGATAGCATAAACCGCCGGCCTGAACAGTCTGGGCAAGATAAATATCAGGGGAATCAGAAGAATAACCTTGCGCAGCAAAGCCATGAACATGCTGATCCTGGCCTGGCCGAAGGCGATGAAACTCTGTTGGCAAGAGTTTTGAAAACCCATAAAGAAAATGCCCAGACAATAAATTCGCATGGTGGAGATGGTGGCAGCAGTAAGCTCTGGATCTTTAGTGAATAATCCGGTAAACAATTGTGGCACGATTTGAATGATCGAAGCCGCCAGTACAGTCAGGCTTACTGTCACGGTTAACAGCAATCGGAAAGACTGCCTAACCCGTTCCGGATTACGAGCTCCGTAATTATAACTGATCAAAGAAGTTGTCCCGTGCGAAATACCACTAATTGGTACGATCACCATGTGCAGAACGGCAGCGTTGATTGCCATTGTACCCACATAAAGGTCGCCGCCATAGTGGTAGAGTGAACGATTAAAAGCGATTTGCAGCAAACTCTCCGTCGAATTCATGATGAAAGGTGACATGCCCAAGGCCAGGATCGGCAGCAGATATTCTTTGGAGAGGGTCCAGCTGCCAAGACGAAGCCGGACCAGGCTTTTCTCGCTTTGTAGGAAATGAATAACCCAGCAAGCCGATATTAGCTGTGATATCACTGTGGCGATTGCGGCTCCGGCCACGCCCAGGCCAAAGGCAAAAATGAAGATCGGGTCGAGAATAATATTAGCTATTGCACCGATCAGAGTTGTCTTCATTGCTGTTGCGGCAAAGCCTTGAGCGCTGATAAAGTAATTTAGCCCCAGTGAGAGCATGACGGCTAGAGTGCCCAAGACATATATCCGTGTATACTCCATGGCATATGGCAAGCTGGCCTCGCTGGCTCCCACTAGCCTCAGCAAAGGCTCGGCAAAGACAAAGAAGATAATTGTCAGCAAAAGGCCCGTAACAACTAAGGCGCTCATAGCTGTATTCATTACCTTTTCCGCTTTCTCTTTTTCGCCTGCTCCCAGGGCGATTGAAGCTCGAGGCGCACCTCCCACACCAATTAAAACTACAAAAGCGGTGATCAGCATAATGATTGACATGCTGATACTGACACCGGTTAGGGCCAAAGGGCCGACATCCCGGATATGTCCGATATAGATGCGATCTACCATGTTGTAGAGCATATTGACAACCTGAGCTACTACGGAAGGCAAAGCCAGTTTCCAAAACAACTTGCTTATTTTTTCCGTGCCCAGAACATTCTGCCGTGACATCACTCAACCATCCATTCTAAAAGTTGTCGGACTCTGTCGATTCAGCCCCGAGTGGAGCATTGCCTGTAAGCAATTATAGATCTTATGTAGGGAACAGTGCGTGATTACTTGACATTAATTACTTACTTTCTTATAATTCGTTTTGTCGCTGTTGCAGGAATGGGCCATTAGCTCAGTTGGTTAGAGCAGCCGGCTCATAACCGGTCGGTCCGGGGTTCGAGTCCCTGATGGCCCACCATCTGATGACAGTTGACGGCTGGGGGGGAATACCCAAGTGGCCAAAGGGGGCAGACTGTAAATCTGTTGTCGCAGACTTCGGTGGTTCGAATCCACCTTCCCCCACCAAGTAAGCTGTCTCAGATAAAGTAAAATCTGAGGCAGCTTCTTTTAGGATAATAAGCAATGGAAAAGCATATATCTTACTTTGTTGCATCGGAAAGCAAAACCAATTATGTAGCGGCGGTCAAGCTGCCGCAACATAAATAAACGGTAATACTTCACCAGATGTATTTGACAATCGCTTGCTGATATTGCTAATATTCAGTCACTGCAATGCCGGTGTGATGGAATTGGCAGACGTATCGCACTCAAAATGCGACGGGCGAATACCCGTGCCGGTTCGAGTCCGGCCACCGGCACCAACCTAGAACGCAGTTATTGATACAATTTCCTGTATTGATGACTGCGTTCTTTCGTTTTAAGTCTATTTTTTGTCCGGAATGGGTAACGCGATTTCGCTGCCGTCTTTGAAGCGGTAAAGCAAAGTGTTATCGTTCTTTACCGTCACCGTGTCCACAGTACTCATCCAGAGCGTGTTCGAGAACTTGACGGGCAAGATGTCATCATCAAAGATGGTAAACATAAAGCCGCTAAAGATTGAGCTTTGATGATTTATTTGGAAAGGCGTATGATCAGTTGAAAGAGAAGATCGCAAAGAGAACGGGAGCTTTGGAATAAGATTATTATACAGTAGCTACATAACCTTTAAGTTTTAATAGGTGTAATATCTAAGAAAATTTGTTAAGGAGCAATGTTATGAGCGAAAATTGCAATAAAAACTGTAACAGTTGTTCGGAAGACTGCGCAGAAAGGCAAGGACAAAAAACGGACTTCTCCGCAAAACTGCACGAGATGAGCAATGTCAAAAGGGTCATCGGCATTATTAGCGGAAAAGGAGGGGTTGGCAAATCACTTGTTACTTCTATGCTTGCAGTAACCATGAACAGAATGGGCTATCGCACTGCCATTCTTGATGCAGATGTTACAGGACCTTCTATCCCAAAAGCCTTTGGCATCCGGGAGAAAGCCAAGGGCAATAATTTCGGCACATTCCCTGTTAAAACAAAGACCGGTATTGATATTATGTCTGTTAACTTGCTTTTGGAAAACGATACTGATCCTGTTATCTGGAGAGGACCGATCATCGCCGGCGTGGTGAAGCAGTTTTGGACAAATGTTATCTGGAGCGACGTGGATTTTATGGTCATCGATATGCCGCCCGGCACCGGAGATGTTCCCATTACAGTATTTCAATCCATTCCAGTTGATGGAATTATCGTTGTAACATCTCCACAGGAGCTTGTTTCTATGATTGTTTCAAAGGCTGTCAAGATGGCTGAAAAGATGAATATTCCAATTATCGGTTTGGTAGAAAACATGTCCTACTTTAAATGCCCCGATAACGGCAAAGACTATCAGTTATTTGGCGAAAGCCATATTGAAGAAATTGCTGATAAACACAATTTAAAAGTTCTTGCTAAATTACCTGTTGATCCGAAACTTTCAATTGCGTGTGATAGAGGCATTATAGAACTTTTTGAAGGGAATTGGCTTGAGTCGGTTGCAGAAGTCTTAGAAAAGATGTAATGAAACTAAATTGGAAAGGAAACAGGAACTATGGGAAAAGGGTTATCATAAAGTAGCTACATAATGTTTAAAGAAAGGTCGATGGACATACATGAAAGAGTTTAGTACGTTTACTTGGATTGCAATTTTTGCAATGGGTGCAATGTTGGTAAACAGTTTTGGAATCTGGGCTATATACAAGAAACGTGAATGGGCAGAAAAGACGACAGAACATTGTATGTGTTTTGCTGCAGGAATACTCATTTCCTCGCCGTTGGTCTTGTCTTTGCCACAAGCCCTATATAAAAATTCTTATGCAGGATTTGCGGCGCTTGCAGGTTTTACGTTTATGTATTTCAGTAACAAGATCATTAAATATATAACGAAGCAAAAAGCATTAGCTTTTGGAATTACTGCAATAGAAGGGATTGCCATTCATTCGCTCATGGATGGGGTTACATATACAGTTACTTTCAGTGCAGGTACAGTAATAGGTGTCCTTACCGGTGTTGGCTTAGTCATTCATGAGTTTGCCGAAGGTGTTATAACTTTCTCCGTGTTGCTTAAAAGTGGAATCAATGAGAAGAAAGCAGGGATTTACGCTTTTCTTGTGGCTGCGTTAACAACCCCTATCGGTGCTTTTCTTGTCTATCCTCTTGTTCAAAAAATTAGTGACGGTGTTTTAGGGCTTGCGTTGGGATTTGTTTCAGGTGTTTTGATATATGTTTCAGCATCACATTTATTGCCTGAAACAAGTGAACACGAAAAGAAGCATTCTGTCCTTGCTTTTATAGCAGGCATTGCTTTCACATTGCTCATTATGTTTACCGAGCATTAGAATTTTAAAATATTTAGTTAAGGGATGAGAACATGGGTGGTAGTTGCACTCTACAAGTTACAATCAAAACAATCAAAACTGTAATCGATCTATTGACAACCGCAGAACTCAGTACTAAACTCATAGACAAATTTAATATACAAAACCGTTGAGGCGGAGATAACGGCAATGATGCCTTTACAGAGAGCCTGTGGTGCTGAGAGTCAGGTAAGAAACAAGTTGTCAAATGGACCGCTGAGGGTGCAGTCAAATGGGAATGTCCCAGAGTATTCTGCAACGTGTTGGCATACGTCAGTTGCCGGGGATATGTTGGTATCCTGCTAAGTGCACAGGTCATGCTGTGAATCAAGGTGGCACCGCGGATAGTATTGTACTGTATTAGTAGCTATTCGTCCTTGGCAGAGTGTATCTTTGTCAAGGGCGTTTTTATTTTTATGGGATAACTTCTTTGACAAGAAATAGAAAACCATAGGAGCTTTTTACTGTTTTAAGGAGGTGGGTACAATGCTGATAACAAAACATTGGTGGCGCTTCGCGCGCCGAAATAATAATTTGAGTAATGTATCCGATGTCAAACAAAACTAGCCCGAATTTTTTCTATTTGGAGGAAAATACAATGAAATTTAACGATATTGAATTCAATACCTACCACAAAAACTATCCCGATGCAAACGGCTATTTCGGCAAATACGGCGGTTCCTATGTTCCGCCTGAACTGCAGGTCGCTATGGATGAAATTGCTGAGGCTTATCAGACAATATGCAAATCCAGAAAGTTCATAAACGAACTTCGCAGAATCCGTAAGGAATTTCAGGGCAGACCGACACCGATCTCCCATCTTGAAAGGCTCTCGGATAAAATCGGTACGGGCGTGCAGCTCTATGTCAAACGCGAAGATCTGAACCATACCGGTGCACACAAGCTTAATCATTGTATGGGTGAAGTGTTACTGGCCAAGTTTATGGGCAAGAAGAAGGTCATAGCAGAAACCGGCGCGGGACAGCACGGTGTTGCCCTTGCGACCGCTGCCGCGTACTTCGGTCTGAAGTGTGACATTTATATGGGTGCGGTTGACATTAAGAAGCAGGCTCCCAACGTCGCAAGGATGAAAATCCTCGGTGCAAAAGTGGTCGAGGTTACGGAAGGTCTTGCAACACTAAAAGAGGCAGTTGATGCAGCTTTTGTCGCATACGGTAACGAATACAAGGAGGCCATTTACTGCATAGGTTCTGTTATGGGTCCTCATCCTTTTCCATTGATGGTGCGGGATTTCCAAGCTGTTGTCGGCTTTGAAGCCCGGGAACAGTTTGTCGGTATGACGGGTGAACTTCCCGATGCGGTTGTCGCTTGTGTCGGAGGTGGTTCCAATGCAATGGGCCTGTTCTCCGGCTTTCTGAATGATCCTGTTGATATTTATGGTGTCGAGCCCCTCGGCAGAGGTAAGAAGATGGGAGATCACGCAGCAAGCCTGACATATGGCGAAGAAGGCATTATGCACGGCTTCAACAGCATTATGCTCAAGAATGACAATGGTGAACCTGCTCCTGTTTATTCGGTGGCATCCGGATTGGATTACCCGTCCAGCGGACCTGAACACGCATTTCTGCGTGACCTGGGCAGAGTGAAATATGATGTAGTGGGAGACGATGAGGCAATCGATGCTTTCTTTGAATTGTCCAGAATGGAAGGAATTATTCCTGCACTCGAAAGCTCGCATGCCGTGGCATACGCTATTAAACTTGCCAAGACGATGGGCAAAGGGTCTATTCTTATCAACCTCTCGGGCAGAGGTGATAAGGATATGGATTATGTAATAGAGAATTACGGAATCAGATAAATAACTGCAAAGACTTGAAATATTTGCTCAAGATTTCCATGGCGGTTTCTGATAAATTCGACATGGTATAGATGATTTCCTCGGATCGGGAAAACTTCAGAATCAAATGACAAAAAGATACTCCCTTGCCGCTGTAATGATAGCTGAGAGTATCTTTTTGCTCTTATGCTAGGATTTTCTGTCCGTTCTTTGAGCTTTTTGACACAGGCAGAGTATCAACATTTAAATATTACTGAAATGAGTTATCTATCATAGGATTATTCGCGTTTAGATGATAGAATAGGTGTAGTTTCCAGAGCTCTTTTCTTTATAAAAAGGTCCGCAATACCGGGGGAATTTGCATATTTCATGACTAGTATGGTGTTTTCGACCGCTTTTTATACAGCAGAAGAAATTTGAAAACCTTATTTTTGTGGGTGAGATTATGAAATATAGTTTGCTTGTGTCAACTTTGTACTATATTTGCGGTTGTTTTTACTTGGTTTTTGGTACGTATACAATAGCTTCTAATACCAAAAGTAAAGCCAATAGATTATTTCTATTATTAACAAGCTCAATGGCGATTTGGTCATTTACATATGCCATTTCAAGCTCAGCACCAACGGCGGAGTCAAGTGCTTTTTGGAGGTGTATGTCTGTTTTTGGCTGGAGTTTTTTTCATAGTCTTTTACTTCACTTTGCCTTGATCCTGACAAATTATAAATTTCAAATTAATAAATTAAGCGATATTTTTATCTTATATTTGCCTTCTTTCATAAATGTAATCCTTTTTGCGCCCTTTGGATTTCTTGCAGATAATCAATATATAATGGTGCAGACCGACTTCGGTTGGGTAAACACGCTTCCTGCAAATGCTGGGCAGATTTGGATTAATGTATACTATATTGTATATACAGTCATTACTGTTATATTACTGATTCGCTGGTGGAAAAATATTGAACCTCATACCCCTCTGAAGCGGCAGGTAACATATTTCCTCTTAGCCATACTGCTTCCCCTTATTTTAGGATCGATAACGGATATTTTGCCCGGTATGTTAGGTATAAAACAGATTCCCAGACTTACACTTTTATTTTTGATTATTCCCACAATATTTTTATTTATAACATTGAAAAGATTCGGTGTTCTTATTGAAAGACCTAGGACAGAATTCTATCCTTCGGATTTAGACGTTTTGCCGGAAGAAGACAGATTACGTTTGTTTGAAACGGCAGCAGCCATATTTTCAATTGGTGCCGTAGGATCCTTTTTTGCAGGATATTTTATTGCGGGAGGAAATTTGGCACATGAGCTTTCACTCGCATTCGTAGTGTTGGGTCTTGGTATATTTTTAAGATTTATACCGTATATAGTGAAAGAACATACCGTTCAAAATACCCTCTTCCTGATAACCAGCATAGTTGGCATGTCTGCTTTCATAATTGGAAATATTGCTACGGGAGCAGTAACGGTATGGGCAGTGTATGTAATATTTCTGCTGTATACCGTTGTTATAAATAGTGATATCCATACGATTATCTTTATGGTGGCAACCCTGATAATCCAAGTTGTTCTGGGTATAATTCACCCGGAGGTTAACGTCATTATCGATAGTACTCAGTATTTGAAAAGAATTTTTATTATTGTACTTTCTTATTTTGCCGTGCGATATCTGACGAATGAATATGCTTCCAAGCTAAAAGGTTATCAAAGATTTGTCCAAGAGCAGGAAGTACTGGAAAGAATTTCTACCAGTTTTATTTCGGTTAGCAGCGAAAGCGCTAAAGAGACAACTGATAAAATGCTGGAAATGTCAGCCGATATACTTGGATTTAATCATGCCTATATCATCGAATTCGACGAAGATTACGAAGACGCAACCATTCTCAATACCTGTGTGAAAAATGTTAAGAGCGCATCATTTCCTTTTTACCCCGGGATGAAAGTTAAGACGGCAACTTTACCTATGTCTCAATCTCTGATTACTAAGGATGCACCCGTCACAGGTGAAGACTTCGCCCACCTTGCCGCTGACGAAGCCGCAGAGCAACAAGATTTTTTCTTGTCACGAGGCGTACACTCATTTTGTGCTCTGCCGATACCGGTCGATAAACATGTGAAAGCCATTCTTGTCGTTGAATATTATAACCGCATAGATAAGAGTATCAGAGAACGCCAATTATACTTCTTAAAAATGATGGCAAATATTTTGGGTGACGCCAAGCAAAAGACACTCTACGAAGACATGCTCTATGATTACGCCTATTTTGATGAAACTACCAAATTGGCGAACCGTAATATGCTGAAAAAGATACTGGAACAAACCATACACGATAGGAAAGGCTCGGAAAAAATCGCTGTACTGGATATTGAACTTGAGAACCTGAGGATGATCAATGATACCTTCGGTCATAGTGTAGGCGAGCAAATAATGGCCGGATCCGCAGGAATACTAGAAAATTTGTTGGGCGGATGCTGTGATATCTCCC
>JBMNTB010000010.1:0-62820 GCA_050945515.1 Saccharofermentanales bacterium | reverse complement strand
TTGTGGCCAGAGTGTCCGAAAACACGGTATTTCAGCATACTTTTGGGGTTATTTATCCAGCAAAGGTAGTAAAATAATGATAGAGAAGACGCACAACGGAGGTAAGTTCATGGGCTACATCCAAGGTGAAGATCGTCATCAGCAATATCTGCTTCCCCGTTCAATCGATGAATATGTTGACGAATCGAGTCCAGTTCGTGTAATTGACGCCTTTGTCGATGGACTGGATCTATCAGTTCTTGGTTTTACACGAACAAATCCGGCATCTACAGGCCGCCCAGCTTATGATCCTAGAGATCTCTTGAAGCTCTATGTCTATGGTTATGCCAACCAGATTCGCAGCAGTCGCCGCTTGATGCGCGAAAGCCACCGGAACTTGGAAGTCATATTTCTTCTACGCGGTTTGACTCCCGATTTTCGCACCATTGCCGATTTTAGGAAAGAAAATCCTCAGGCACTGAAACGCATGTTTCAGGTTTTCACCAAAGTATGTGTGGAGTTGAATCTATACAAACAAGTTTTGATTGCGGTAGATGGTACAAAGATCCGAGCAGTGAACAGTAAAGCTAACTGCTATACAACAGACGTCCTGCTTAAGAAGATTGCCAATATAGATGCCCATATCAGTGACTACCTGCAAGCTATGGATGAACTTGATGACAGTGAAAGCGATGATGATGTTACTAAGGAGCGGCTTCAATCTATCTTAGATGACTTCAATCAAAGGAAAGACCGTTATACCGGTTATGTAGCTGAATTAGAGGTAAGCGGTGACAAACAATTACTGGTGACCGATCCTGAAGCGCGGCGCATGCATTCAAAGGACGGTTTTCATTGCAGTTACAATATCCAGACGGCTGTCGATAGCGAAAATCACCTGATCTGTGCCTATGAAGTCACAAACCACAATACCGATCAAGGGATGCTGAAGCATATCTGTGAGGAAACGAAAGCAGCTATTGATACTCCTGTAATCGAGGTAGTGGCAGACAAAGGCTATGAAAGCAGAGAGGACATATTGAACTGTCTGCTAAATGGAGTCGTACCGCATGTTGCTTTGAAATATGACAAGGAAGAAAGAGTATTTCACTTTCCTTATGAAGAAGCAGAGATCACGGAAGAGCTTCGCCGCAGTACTGATGTTTCTGACATTCGTACATGTCTTTATGCCGGTGTCCTTCCTTATGCCTATGAAGGTAAAGGAATAACGATTGATGTACAGGAGCGATCACAGATTTCCTGCTTTATCCGTCATCCTGACGGCTCTGTTACTTGCCCTGTTGGTCACAATCTCCCGTATTTGAAACGACATCAAAACGGCGGAAGCATCTATCGCAATCGTGATGTATGCCGCCAATGCAAGACCCGCTGCACAAAGGCCACTTACAAAGAGGTATGTTTTGCTGCCGATACTAAGTGTATTGCGGTACGTGTAGAAGGTAAACCGGGACTTTCTCTGCAGAAACTGCCGGAAGGATTTGTTCTCCACAACAGCTTTTATCGCAAAGATTTACAGGACAAAGAGGTGGTCATTAGTATTCCCAAGGATAACAGCAAGCTTCGTACCCGCATGTGTACCGTTGAACATCCGTTCGGCACAATTAAGTGGCACAACGGAGCTCATTTTGCTTTATTGAAGGGAAGGCTTAAGGTAGCCGGTGAATATGCCTTGAGCTTTCTGGCTTACAATATGAATCGAGCAATGAATGTTTTTGGTCACAAGGCTTTGCTTGAGATATTCAATAACAAAGAAAGAATGCAAATTCTTTGCCGGAAGGTGGTTACATAGTCCTCTTTTTTACTTTTATTCAGCAAAATTACAGATATTCAGATGCTTTTTCTTCTCTTGTCTAACAGATAATTGAACATATCTTTAAAATCTATAAAAAGCTCCGCGCGGCACAAAAATTGTTAAACAAAAATGTCCGAAAACCCCTGCAATTAGGACGTTTTCGGACAAATTGTGGTGGAGAGTGAGGGATTTGAACCCTCGGAAGACGTACGCCTTCCCCGGTTTTCAAGACCGGTGCCTTCAGCCACTCGACCAACTCTCCACGAATGTGCTGCCGGTAGTTATAGCTAATCCGTGAGTTAAAAACAAGGCCAAGTGTAGATCACTCCGCCTTGCAGTTTCTGTCCGGAAAGCTACAAAGACACGCAAATCATTTTAGCCTCCCGCCTCAGCGAATGTCAAACTTTGAAAAATATGTCATAGCTAAAAAAGCTGAGATATTGTATAGTCTGTTTATGACTAAGCATATCAGACCTTTGGGTTATAAGAATCTTGCCCTACCTATTACCTTTGCCGCCGTGGCCAGCAATTTCATGGGAGTCTGGTTTGCTTTTCAGGGTTTTGTTGATGCCGCTATGGTCTGCCTGATCCTGGCAGGAATCTTCGATATGTTTGATGGGCCGATCGCACGCAGGCAGCAGAAAAGATCTAAGGATGAGGTCATGTTCGGCATTGAGCTGGATTCTTTGGCTGATGTTATCAACTTCGGTTTTGTGCCGGCGCTCTTGCTGTATATGAGCGGTCTCCGGCGTTGGTTCTATGTGCCATTCTTTTTCCTCTATATTTTGTGCGCTATCGTCCGGCTGGCTTATTTTAATGTGAGATCTATCAAAAGGTTCAGTGATAGTACTATCGGCTACGATTTTGTCGGTTTGCCCGTCACCAGTGCCGCTGCCAGTTTTCCGGTGGCCTGGCTGATCGCACAGTGGCTGCCATCACCCTGGGGCAAAATCTTACTCACTGCTGTCATGCTGACCTCGGCAATTCTCTTTGTTTCACCGATCCGCGTACCGAAAATACGCAAGAAACAATATCCGATCGTGATTTTGCTCGGCATCATTCTGGTCATCATCTACGCTTTCAGGATCTGACTAAGATCAAATAGGATTAGCACCATGTCTGCAACAACTGACCGGGAAAAGAATGTTCAGGCCGCTTGGTCGAGACGGCTTTATCAGACGAAAATAGGACGTTTTTTCCTGCGGACAGTATTTCTGCGCCGCTGGTTTTCACAGCTGGGAGCACTGTATTTTGATGGTGCTTGGTCTCGGCGTAGGATCAAGCACTTCATCACAGAATACAGGATCGATCTGACACAATATGAACCTGCCCGCTATCGCTCTTTCAATGATTTTTTTATCCGCAAACTGAAGTCCGGTCAACGTCCATTCGAATCCGATCCAACTGCCGTGATAAGTCCGGCAGATGGTCTGCTGTCGGCAGTGCGTCTGACCGATAACGCCACTTTTCTGGTCAAAGGACAATCTTATGCAGTCGCCACATTACTGGGTGCTACCGACGGGGAAGCTGATTTTGCTCGACATATTTCTGTTTCTGATTCCAGCGCTATCGAATCGGGCCGCAACAGAAGAAATGTTACTTCCTCAGCCGGAAACAAACTTGCCGAAAGGACTGAGCTACTAAGAGTAGCGCAGAGATTTGCTAACGGACTGGCTCTGATTGTCCGCCTGAGAGTCCAAGATTATCACCGTTATATGTATATGGACAGCGGAACCGCCGGTCAACTCCATCGCATCGCCGGCAAATACCACACGGTTGCACCGATCGGACTGGAGCATACGGCTGTCTGGCAGGAGAATTGCCGCGAATGGCAAAGCCTCTACTATGACCATATCGGTGAGATTATCCAGGTTGAGGTCGGAGCCATGCTGGTCGGCCGGATTGTCAACCACGCCACAAGCACATTTGCCAGAGGTGACGAGAAAGGCTACTTCTGTTTTGGCGGTTCGACGATAGTTCTGCTAATCCAAGAAGGACAGCTGCAGCTAAGCCCTAAATTCGAGACCTGTTTTGAAGAAGAAATACCTGTCCTGCAAGGCGAGACCATCGGCCGGGCTCAGCGCAATCCGTAATCTACCGATTATCGCTTAAGGTCGAAAAGCCATCATTCCCGACGAATTTTTATCGAAGGCGCCACCGGGCCGTCCGCAGCACAGAGTATAACAATACCCGGACCCGGGGCTCTAAAGTCTCTTCATCTTAGTGATCTGATCAAAGTTCACATTGGCACTGCCAAGCCTCTCCTCGGCACCAACCACGCAGATATTGCCATCCTTGATGGCTTGCTCCAGCCAGGCAGCAGCCGCCTGTAGCTCAGATAGCTCCGTCGCTATAGCCTCAGCCTTCAGCTTTTCCAGAGTCTGCCGGTTAAGTCCGGAGTACTCCCGCTCCAACATCAATATATCGACCTCATAAGGACTGATAGCCGGATCAAATTGATTGAGTGAACCGATGATCAGGCGCTCCAGCTCAACCGGCGTCAACTGCAGCGAGCGGAGCCAGTTTCCTAATTCCTGATAGACCGTCAATGTTTCCGCCAGTCGGGGATCGCGGTAGGACAAAAGCGCCAACTGTCCGTCTGGTCTGAAGCTGATGCCCTGGCCGTAAGCGCCGCCCCGGGCACGGATCATTGTATACAGATAGTCGCTGGAAAGCAGGTTATCCAAGACCGGCAGCATGCCACTGTAGTTAATCCCATAGGCCCGATAGTCGGAAACCAAAGTGACATAATTCACATTGGAAGAGAGGGCCAGCCCCTCACTAATTTGCAGCGGACTGAAGCTGAAGTCCAGAACCGGCAGTTGCTCGGCCGGCAGATCACTGATCAGGCTTCTGACTTGGGTCAGGAGTTGCGGCAGATAATCCGCTTCTGCTGTCAGAGATACTTTCAGTTCTTGACGGCGGAAGATCCGATTGCTGACGCGAGCCAGTCCGGAACTCAGTCGCTCAATCTCACGGTCGAAATTCTGCAACAAGTCACTGAGATGCCAATAGAAACTCAAACCATTGATCTGCTCCGCATAGGCATGAGCGGGAAAGAGACGAGCCGAAGCCTGGCGGATAGCAATGCGATGGGCCATCGAATCGAAGTTGTCCTCAAGGTCGGATTTCAGAGACAGCAGTAGTTCTTTGAGTCTGTCTCGGTCAGTGAAATTAGTTTCCAGCATAATCTCCCGCAGCAAGTCAAACATCTGCTGCGTGCTGGCATTGAGCGCATGCGAACGCACTATCAGTCGCGGCCGATGAACAGACGGATCGTGGAAGTCAGTGGAAACACCGGCACTGAAAGCAAAGCCGGAACAGATCCGGTCAATCCGATTGCTGAGCTCAATATAGTCTTTGCCGGCTGTGCTGAGATCGCCCAGCAAATGACAGAGATAGCCGACATAGACCAGATCCTCTTGCCGAACCCGGCTCAAATCAAAACCCAAAGTGAAAGTGCCAATACCGCCGGTAGGTTGCGGATGCAAAAGATAGCATACTCCCTGCTCCTCTACTCGCTGTTGCTCAATTCGAGTCACGCCGCGATCAATATCCGCCAGCGACAAATAGGGTAGAGTGTCCTTCTCCTCTGGCGTATCCGATCTGGCCTGCCAGGCAGCCAGTGCCTCGGTCTCGGCCAGTAAAGTCTCAATCTCCGCCGCAGTCAGATCGGCTTTCAGTTCAGCCAGCTCACGTTCGACGGCTCGATCCCGCTCGCGGTACAAGCCCACGACCGGGCGGTGGATGCCGCAAATGATATCCGGGTTCTCCACCAGCTTCTGGCTGACATAGTCCTCAAACAAACCCTGGCTGATACCGGCTCTCAGCTTCTGCAGCGGTGCATCAAAGGCCAGATCCACCAACAGCGGTTCACGATAGCGGAACTGGGACATAGCACGTATGCTGTAGATAATACCGCGATGAATCCCACCCGAGCGGCGCAGATCCAACTCGCTGCTATTTAATTGCGCCAGCAGCAGATCGCGGTCAAAGCCCTCCGCCACACCGCGTCTCAATTCCTGATCCAAAAGCTCACAAAACTCGCTCGCCCGCGCCGGATCAGCATTCTTGACCAGGACACCGAAATCGGTGAAATATGTATTCCGACCGTAGCTCATCACATCCTCGCCCAGCCCGGCTCGGCGCAGTGCCAACTTCAACGGCGACGACTCCGAATCAACCAATACCCCGAAGATCAGCTTGGCCAAAAACCGTTCCTCGACCGTCTGCGCATGACCCAGCGACCAAGTTTGCGACAGCCAGCTATTTCCGGACGCAATCTCACCATCCTCGCCATTAAACTCCAATTCCCTAAATCCAGTTTCGCCGGCAGGACGCCCTCCCGGCACAATCTCGATTTTTTCAGACGAAGGCTTTAATTCAGCCAGCACTGCATCCAGTAAGGAGAAGACCTCGTCCGCTGCAATAGCGCCATGCAGTACGATCAGCGCATTGGACGGATTATAGTGGCGTCTGTGGAAAGCCAGAAAATCCTCATAGCGCAACTGCGGAATATCATAAGGATATCCGCCGGATTCATGGCTGTAGGTGGAGCCGGGATGGAGTGCTCGCACCAGATCGAATTTGATCTGTGCGGAGGGATCGCTATAGGCACCGCGCATCTCATTATAGACCACACCATTGTATGCCAGTGGTGCGTCCCGATCTGCCAATGCCAGATGCCAGCCCTCTTGGAGAAAAATCTCTTTCGTCTCATAAATCCGCGGATGAAATACGGCATCCAGATAGACGGATATTAAATTGAGGAAGTCTTGGTCATCCTGGGAACTAAGAGGATATAGGGTCATATCCTCAAAGGTCATGGCATTAAGGAAAGTCTGCATTGAGGTTCGGAGCATGTCCATAAAGGGCTCGCGAGTGCGGTATTTTTTGGATCCGGCCAGAACCGAGTGCTCCAAGATATGAGGCAGACCGGTCGAATCTGTGGGCGGTGTACGAAAGCCGATCGTGAAAGACTTGTTTCTGCTGGCGGACTTTAAATACAGCAATCTGGCGCCGCTCATCTCGTGTAAATATTCCAGAGCTATCGCCGCCGCTTCCGGCAAGGGCGTCTCACTGACAAGTGTAAAACCGTAGTCTGATTCTGGTTTCATCTTCTGCTGCATATGATCTCCTCTGATTGTGATTTAGCTATTGGACAAAGATAGGGCGGTCTCTCGGCTAATCGCAACTCCGGAACCGCCTGTCGCTGCAGCTCTAATTTCAGTAGCTCCGGCTTATAAATAACTCATCACCGGTCTCTGACTTGTTTTAGACCGGTCTGTCAATATCCCGGTGCGAGAGCACAACCGGATAGCCCTTATTAATCAGCTCCGAGGCGATATAATTGGCAAAAGTCACCGAGCGGTGGCGTCCGCCCGTACAGCCTATCCCGATCACAAGTTGGACTTTGCCTTCAGCAATATACAGTGGGATTGCAAAGTAGAGCAGATCCAGAATACGTTCGAGCATGCCGATAGCCTCCGGGAAGCTCATCACATATTCACTGACTTCATGATCTTCTCCGGTCAGCGGACGCAAACTGTCTATATAGTGCGGATTGGGAAGGCAACGCGTATCGAAAAGAAGATCAGCATCACTGACCGTACCATGCTTGAAACCGAAAGAATAAATATTGATTACCATTGAATCGCGACTATCCAAAGATAAAACCTTGAGCAAAGTATTGCGCAGCTGAGCCGGCTTCAGATAGGTCGTGTCGATAATATATGAGGCGCGGGCTCTAATCGGCACCAAATATTCTTCCTCCATACGTGTAGCCGCCTCAAAGATCAGGTTCTCGGTGGTCATGAGAGGGTGGATCCGTCTGGTTTCTTTATAGCGCCTCCTCAGCTCATCGGCGCTACATTCCAGATAAAGAATCTTATAATCAATATCCTTATCATCCAGATCTGAGAGGACTTGGTCAAAGTCAGAGAACATATTTTGGCTTCTGAAATCGATGCCGAAAGCAATCTTCCTTTGCATTGTGTCATGTTCACACATAAAATCCATGAAGTTAAGGATAATCTGAGGCGGCAAATTATCAACACAGTAATAATTCATATCCTCGAGGAAATCCAATGTCAGTGATTTTCCGGCGCCGCTCAGACCGGTAACTATCAGTAATTCCATTTCTTCCTACAGCATCCTTTCCAGTAAAAGTGTTCAATTTCATTCTAGTGCAGAATCAAAACTAATAAAAGTTTCTTTCCGTTCAGATATTGCCCAAGAATACCCTGTTCAACTTTTTTTCGGCTATTTTTTTAAGTCGGTGCAGAGTTTCAAGCGGAGTCGGTGCCGGCTCTGTCAGGCGGTATCTGGGGAAATAGCGTGACAGATGATAGGGGATATCCGGATCAATATCTGCCAGCCAGGAGGTCATTTCTGCAATCTTCTGCTCATCATCAGAGAAACCGGGAATCACAAGTGTTGTGATCTCCAGATGGGCACTCGTTGCCGCCAGTTCGATGGTGGACCGGACCAGGTCCAGCGATCCGTTCAACACCCGGTAGCCTTCGTCTGAAAAACACTTGAGGTCAATATTCCAAGCAGTGGTCAACTCGGCAATCCTGCGGACGGGGCCGGGGTGAAAGCTACCGTTGGTGATCAGGACAGTCTCAAGTCCGGCACTCCGGGCCAAGCTGAAAGTCTCGAGGATATATTCGAAGTTGATCAGGGGTTCATTGTAAGTGAAGGCCAGTCCGATATTGCCCCTTGTGCGCTGATCGAGTGCGACTTGAACCAGCTTAGCGGGCGAATAATGTTGACTGGGGACGGCAGTACGGGCGAACATCTGCTGATCGGCATTCTGGGAAATACGGTAATTCTGGCAGAAGGGACAAGTCAGATTGCAGCCGAAACTGCCGGCAGACAGGATATATGTGCCCGGGCGGAAACAAGACAGCGGCTTTTTTTCGATCGGGTCCAGGGCCAGGCCGGTCAGGATACCGGCGTAGTGGTTGATGATCTGCTGACCGTTATTGCTGCGCGCGCCGCAGAAGCCTGTCTCCTCCGGTGCCAGGCGGCAGTTGTGATGACAAAGAGGGCAAGTCAGGCGGGAAGCAGGAGTTTGCGGATTAATATTGACTTCACTGTCGGAAGCGGAATTAACATGTTCCTTGGTGCCGGCTTCTGTCATTGATTGTGGATTATCATTTGTCGTTTTGATGTCTGACCACCTCGAATCGTTCGAGCTGAACCGGCTCAGAACGGTCAATGCCTGCCTTTTGTCTGGCAATATCGACTTGTTGCTCTATTGAGCTGATACCGTCCAAATTGGGCAGCAGCAGACCTCTGCGCAGGCCCCGGCTGACGATCACACCGTAGCGCTTAATATCGAGTTCAGAAGGGTCTGTGATTGGCTCCGGCGGTCTCAGCACATCGACGCTGTACTCCAGCGCCGGCAGCTCTTCCGAGCTGATCGGGCGAAAACGCGGATCGCGGGTGCCGGCAGCTACGGCATTGCCTATAATCTCTTCTGCCAACGTGCCATAGCTCGGTTGGATGGTGCCTATACAGCCCCTGAGCCGGCCATGCTTATGGATTGTCACAAAGGCACCGGCCTTGCCGGCAGTGATTTCTCGCGGCAGGGCTGCCAGTTCCACCGGCGTTAACTTAGGCTTTCGCCCGTTTCGGATATAAGATTCAACCGTATGCCTGGCCAATGCGACATAGGGATCGCCGCTGAGCCAGGGAATATTTTCTCTTCTACCGAGACCAGAGGAAGTCTGCTCTCCGCAACCGGCCGCATCGGCTGAGTCATCTGCATCTGCCGGTCGCAGATTACGGAAAGCCGCGATGGCATAACCGACGCCATAGGTGCCTTCATAGCTTAAAAGTTCCGCTTCAAAAGCGGTATCCGCCAGGACTCCGCCCAGGATGTTGAAAGATCTGAGCCCGCATTCAGCAACTTCTTCCAACAGATCCTCATCATAGGAAAGTAGCCGAGCAAAATCGCCGGCGCCGAGGGCTGCGGTCAAATCGCGGTCAAAGGCTTCGCCGCGTGGCGCCAGACCGTAGGGACTGTCCGCTTTCAAACGATGGGATAGATCGCCGCTGGCAATGAAGACGACTCGCTTGCCGGAGACAGCAATAGCATCTCGGATGGCCCGCCCGTAGTTATGATGAGTCTGCGGCGACAGACCGGAGAAAGACATGCGGACTAGACGAGGGGTTAATTGCCACTCACGGAAATCAGCGGACGGCTGTTGCTTGGCACCGGAAGTAGGCCGGTCGGCAAATTTACCAGCGGATGTTGGAGGCAATGGCTGATCCGCAACAGAAGCAGTCCATTCCGCCCGGGCAAGAAAGTAGAGAGGCACAAAGCTGCCGTGATCAACTCTGCTATCTAAATCCATATTTTCAGCACTGATATGTGTCGGGATGCCGGCAGCCCGTGCCTTATCGCTGATCAGATTAATCAGCTCCTGATCATAATCCATGGCCAGAGCCGGCTGCCTGGCGCCGAATGATGCCAAGGACATCCATTCGCTACTGCCATCGATCAGACGAAAAGCACCGGATAGTGCAGGTGTATGCGGGGAGACAAGGACAATCGTGTCGGGCTGAGCCTGAACTATTTCGGCTCCCACCCGGTAGTAAGCAGCCATCGTCTCCGGAATTCCTTTCTCGGCACCTCTGCCTACGGCCGGTACAGCCAGCGGCGGATGAGGTACTGCATAAGCTGAAATCAAAGTCATCTGAATCACTCCTTTTAATCGCTAACAAAGCGGGGCAAGCCATATCGGCAAGCTCCGAGGATGCCATACCATCTGATCCGGTAGGCAATTAGATTGTCACCGCAATTCTCGGTGACAAATAAATACTATCTTGCTATCAGTATAGCGCATTCTTCTCCTATGATAATTGACTTGGCAACGTTAAGTAATAAATACTGTGGAAAACCTTATTGTTGATTCATAAAAAATTTTCCTCAAACAGCTTTCTGGTAGGGCTTTCTGGTAGACATTTAATATTTGACGGGAGCAGCTAAATTTACTATTATAGGCTTAGATATAATCAAAATTTCCGGATGCTCGGGAAACAGGTGTGAAACCTGTGCGGTACCGCCGCTGTATGTGAGACTTATCCTCAAGACGGATGTCAGCCACTGATTGGATTGGGAAGGCGAGGATTAAGGCTATAAACTCACAAGCCAGAAGACCGGTCCGGAAATGATGCCAATACACAACGGTTTATTGTGTAGCATCATTTGAGTTATTGACGGCAAAAACGGGCCGCAACTTTAGAAGTTGCGGCTTTTTGTGTTGGAGGAGAGAGCTAATAAGGAGAGCCCTCAAATCTGACCGAATAACAAATTTACACTATCGTTAAGGCGATTTTGTATACTCCTTTTCTCATTTCTGATGCAGGACTGGCGCCGGATTTCCTGGCCCGGGAACCGGTAGCCAGTTGCATCGGGAAAAGCCCCGATCAGCGGTTAATTCTCCTCGGACACTCTCTGCTAGTCATATGTGATCATATTCAGATCGAGCATATTCTTCTTAATCTGGGCAAGAGTGGATTTTAGGGCACTGAGCTGCTCATCCGACATTTCGTGCAGATCCGGCGGCTGATCCTCCCAGGAACCCATCATGCGACCGACTTCGTCCATCATTTTGCTCACTTCATATAGATCCGGAGCACTGACCAGGATAGAAGTGCTGTAACACGTTTCGTCGCCGAGGAATTCCAGTTCATCACCAGAGCGTGGGATCATGACATCAATGCCGAAAGTCTGCTCAATATTATCTTTCAGCGGCAACATCTCTCTGGTTTCCCCGTGGACCAGTACTACCTGCTTGGGCTTAGTCTCAAAGTCTGCCAGCCAGTTCAGCAATGTCGGTTTGTCAGCATGGGCTGAGAAACCGGGCATACTGTACACCGAGGCCCTGATATCGACCCAGGAGCCGGCGATCTTAACCTTATCCGTGGTTCCGTCCAAGATGATGCGTCCCAGCGTGCCCGCAGCCTGATAGCCGACAAAGATGACAGCGGACAGAGGATCCCAAAGATTGTACTTGAGATGATGGCGAACCCGCCCGCCGGTAGCCATACCGCTGGCTGAAATGATGACCTTGGGCTCCCGCATCTCATTCAGTACTTTCGATTCATCCACTGATCTGGTATAGGTGAGATTGGGAAAGTTGAAAATATTGTCACCGCGGCGCACCAGGGCCTGAGCCTCTTCTCCCAGCAAATCGGTATGCCGCATGAAAACCGAAGTTGCTTTGGTCGCCATCGGACTGTCCACATAGATCGGAACGGGATACTGCTGGCCGTGGCCGCCGTACTCAAAGTATTTGTTCATTTCATAGAGCAATTCCTGCGTGCGACCGATCGCAAAGCTGGGTACAATCACGCTGCCGCCGCGATTGATTGTTTTATAGATTACTTGCATCAACTGATCAAGCGAATCTTGATACTTGGCATGGACGGTATTGCCATAAGTTGACTCCAGAATGACCAGATCCGCCGCCTCGATAGAGGAGGGATCGCGGATCAGCAGATGGTCATGCATGCCGAGATCGCCGGAGAAAACTACCTTAGTCGTCTTATCGTGCTCTGTAATCCACAGCTCAACTATCGCCGAGCCCAGAATATGCCCCGCATCTCTCAGCCGCATCCGTATATTCGGTGTCAGATCAACCATTTCTTCATAATAATGCGGCTCAAATAATTCCATCGCCGCAACCACATCATCGGAACCATATAGCGGTTCTAACAGCTCCTCGCCGGCGCGCTGGCGCTTTTTGTTCTCCCATTGAATATCGAAATACTGAATCTGCGCCGAATCCTGGAGCATGATATCGACTAACTCCATTGTCGCCTGTGTCGTGTAAATCGGTTTGTTAAAACCTTCTTTGACCAACTTGGGAATCCGCCCCGAGTGATCCAAATGCGCGTGGGTCAGAATCAGAAAATCCAACTGCGAAATATCGTAAGGAAAATCCAGCCGATTCCTGGCCTCTTCACTGGCACTGCCCTGGAACATCCCGCAATCGATCAAAAAGCGCTCGCCATGCTCTGTCGTGACCATAAAATTTGAACCGGTCACATCCTCGGTCGCACCATAAAAAGTAATTTTCATTCAGTTTTCCTCTGTTTTCTCCGGTACCGTCCGCCGGATAATACCGCCACCTACCACCATCTCACCACAATAAAAGACAATCGATTGACCCGGCGCCGGTGCTCTGACTTTTTTCTCGAAGGCGGCAATGATATGTGACGTTGACTCCGGTCTGATCACGGCGGCGGTCTCAGCCGAGCGATAGCGGATCTGTGCTGCTACGGCTAAAGGCTCGGTAAGTTGCGGCAAGGCTATTAGATTAATATTATCAGCTAAGACAGAATCAGTGTATAACTTTTCTTGCTTGCCTAAAACGATCCGATTGGTCTCCTTCTCCTTGCGCAGTACAAAATGCGGTTCCCCCAGGGCCAGGCCCAGACCCTTGCGCTGACCGACAGTATAATGAATCAACCCTCGGTGCCTGCCCAGAATCCGACCCGACTCATCTACGATATCTCCCGGCTCCTGCGGCCCCAGCTCCTGCTCAATCAGAGTGGCATAATCTCCATCCGGTACAAAACAAAGATCCTGACTGTCGCCGCGATCGGCTGCGGCCAAATCATATTTGTGCGCCAGCTCCCGCACCTTGGCTTTGGTCAGATCTCCCAGTGGCAATAACAGGCGGCCGAGCTGTTCTTGTTTGAGACGATAGAGCATATAGCTCTGATCCTTATCCTTATCTCTGGCCTTGAAGAGCAGGTGACGATTTTTCACTGTCTCCGGTATACTGCAGTCCGCATTTGCAGCCAGTGGATTACATTCTCTCGCTGTTTCTGCCTTATCGGCACCACCGGCGCGCTGAACCCTGGCATAATGTCCTGTGGCTACCAGCTCAATTCCTCTCCGGTCCGCTTCTTGCAATAGTACTTTCAGCTTAACCTCGGCATTGCAACGTACACAAGGATTAGGCGTTTCACCTTGGTCATAGCCACTAACAAAATCGGCAATCGTACAACTCCTAAATACCTCTCTGGCATCGAGTAAATAAAAGGGGATCTTCAGCTGCTCACAAACAGCCGCTGCCTCTGCGGGATCTTCGGCTCCATGCATCAACAACATAGCTGCCTGACAGTCAAAGCCCTGTTCCCGTAGCAATGCCGCTGCCACACTGGAATCCACGCCGCCGCTCATAGCAATTAATACTGATCTGGTCATAATAATGGGATTATTGGTCGGCGTAGGTGTCGAAATAACCCTGGATATGGACGATTGGCGTGCCTTTGTCACCCGAGCCGGAAGTCAGATCAGCCAAAGAGCCCAGGATATCTGTTATCCTCCTGGGTGTCGTGCCCAACGAAAAAGCTGCTTCAGCTTGATGCTGATCCAGTTCGTTGATAAAGTCACTGACGGCTCGCTCCAGGTTTTCCCCGGACAGATTGGCGAACTCATTGTCAGCCAGATATTTCAGCTTAACCTCAGAGGGCATACCCTGCAGCCCGGGGGTAAATGCCGGCGAAACTACCGGATCGGCCAGTTCCCAGATCTGTCCGACCGGATCGCGGAAAGCGCCGTCACCATAGATCATGACCTCAATCTCTTTGCCGGTCTGTTCCCGTAAGCGTTGTTGGATCTGCTGCACATAAATATCGCAGTCACGCGGGAACAGCTTGACCAGCTCCGGGGCGGCTTTGTTGGCACCCAATAAGCCGAACTCCGCATTGTACCCGCTGCCCGCCACGGGGGCCGTCATCAGATCGGCCAAATTATAGACCCGCTTCACACCGGCGGCCGTAAGCAACCGGCGTGATCGCTGACGGCTATGTACATCACAGGTCAGAACATCCGTTTCATACTGCAATATCTCTCGCACATCATTGGCAAGGATCACACGCAAACTGCAGTTCTCGCTGCGACAAATCTCATGATAGAGCTCAATATAGTCAACACCGGTAAACGGATGGGGATTCGAGCCGAAAAGCTTACGATACTGCTCCTCAGTCATAGTCTCGCAATAGTGATTAATGCCCAGATCGTCCAGTTGTTCAAGCGTCAGCAGTGAATTGCCGACCTCATCACATGGATATGACAGTTGCATGGTCAGCAAGTCCAGCGAGCGGGCGATCGCCCGCAGCACAGTCGCAAAGCGGTTGCGGCTCAAAATCGGAAAGACAATACCGGCCCGGTCCGCCGGAAACTTGCTTGCCACATCGGCAGCGATCTGATCGACAGTAGCATAATTGCCTTGTGCCCTGGCCACAATGGCCTCGGTAATGGCCACTACATCGCGATCTTTCAATTCAAAAGGCTCGGCCTGAGATGCTTTGATTACACTGTCCACCACAAAGGACACGAGATCATCACCCTCACGAATGATCGGGGCACGGATGCCTCTGGCAGTTGTTCCAGTAAGTCTTAACATATCATTTCCTTTTGCTTAGCTTCCGCTACAGCAGATTGGGCTTGCTTCTGGTGCCCCTGTCATATCCTGCAACACCGGTACGTCTGAACATTGCAACTGCAGGATCATCGCAATGGACTCTATCTTCCAATGTTAGCACAAATGGATTTATATGAAACCCTATTCATTACTGCGTTTTCCCCTTTAGTATAATTATGACACCCTCCCCTGAGAAAATTACGAGCTTTTCATAGCTTGCTAAAGATCCAGACTGTTTTCATTCAGTAGAAAGTGCTTTATCCCTATTATTAAAAACCCCTCATTATTTCGCCAAGGCTTTGTAGTTCCGTTTACTATAAGTATTTTTTTAAATGAGTCGGCGATGTTTCTAAAGGAATTAAATTCCTGTTTTTGTTTTTCTTCAGAGTTTATGTAATAAGCGACCTGGATATAATAGCGATTACTCCCCCGATTCACTACAAAATCAACTTCTAAATTTTTTCGAATGCTCTTTCCGTCAGCGTTTTTAGAAAATACATCCAGTATACCCACATCGACATTATAATTACGAGCAAGTAGTTCGTTATAAACTATATTTTCTATAATATGAGGAGTTTCCTGCTCTCTGAAATTCAATCTTGCGTTTCTTAAACCTACATCAGTAAAATAGTACTTTAAATTTGCGCCGATATATTTCCTGCCCTTTATATCAAAGCGCCTTGCTTTTGAAATCAAAAAAGCTTCTTCCAGGCAATCTATATGCTGAGATATAGTTTTATTGCTGTAAGTGACGGCTAATTTGCTTTTAAAAGTATTGGAAATCCTGCTTGGATTTGTAAGAGAACCGATGGCTGAAGCTAAAACGTCAACTAAAGTTCCGATTTCGTCGATGTTTTGAATCCTGTTTCTTTCGATTACATCTTTCAAATACACATTTGAAAAAATGTTATTTAAGTAATCAATCTTCTGAACTTCAGTCGGCAACAAAATAACTTGCGGAAGTCCGCCGTACGCCATGTATTCTTCCCAAGCGTCGTCGTATTCGCCTTCGTAAACTGAAAAAAACTCGGCAAAAGTCAGGGGATATACTCTTACTTCGTCACCCCTGCCTCGAAACTCAGTGACTATGTCGCTTGATAAAAATTTTGAATTGCTCCCTGTAACGTATATGTCCAGATTTTTTATGCGGAGAAGGCTGTTTAGAACCTCTTCAAAGCGCGGCATAAACTGAACTTCATCGAGGAATAAATAATACATTTTATTGTCTTTAATTGTGGATTTTATATACCGATAGCACGTGTTTGGGTCTCGCATTTCTGCGGAATCGATTCCGTCCAAGGCAATTTCAATCATATGCTCATCATCCACGCCGTTATCTGATAAATAATTCTTAAACAGTTCGAATAAAAGAAATGACTTTCCCGACCTTCTGATACCGGTAATGACCTTAATCATTCCGTTATTCATTCTGATTTTTAATTTTTCAAGATAACTGTCTCTTTTTATTATCATCATATGGCTCCTGGATTTTGTGTAAAGACACAGAAGCTAGTAATTGCAAGCAGGTGTATTATTGTATAAACAAAAATCTGTTACTATTTTTTGTGGATTTACACATTTTTTAGTAATGATTTATTATAATATATTTTTCAGGCAAGGTACATACTGCGAATTTAATTTTTACAAATATTTCGCAGATGAAAAATCAAGACCAAATACCTGAGAAATATCGGGGAGAAATAGACCAATACATAAAGTACGGCCTAATCGACGGATTCGAATTTCGTACTTTGTGGAAGCTCTGAAACCCTATGAGTTACAGCGTTTCACGCCATTATCATAATTATGACATTCTCCCCGGCTGTCACTGCGAAGGATGTGACTGCTTAGAATGTGACTTCGATTCCGGGCCGGATCAGCCAGACTTTTTTGTCGATGGCAGTTTGACCGGTGGCGCGGCGGATGGCCTCGGCGTAGACTTCGATCTGAATGCGGTAGCGCCGGCGTATTTCCCGGGCAGCCTCCTCGGGATCAGACGATACCCGATCGGACTTGAAATCCAGCAGCAGGATACCCTCGGCATCCGCCAGCCAGAGATCGATCATGCCCTGCAGCAGGGTAATCGCGGCGCCCGGTTCCGGCACGGCAAGTCTGAAACTGCTGCTGTCAAATGCCGTCTGCCGGGCAGTGTCCGCAGTTGCTGTTATCTGCTGCACAAATTGATCGATTTTTAACAGATCGGGGCCGGTCTGATTCGGAGCAGCTATGCTCTGTCCGGATAGGGTCTGATCAGCAATTGGCGATGCGGATAGTGGCAGCAGCGCCGGAATAGCCAGCGTGAAAGGCTGCTCCCGGTAGATTCGGTCCGCCCGCAGCAGCCGCTGACCGCTTGAGGAACGCACAAATTGCAGAGCATTATCGGCAAAGCCCTGCACCCCTGCCTTTTCCTCCGGCAACAGGCGCTGCTTGGCCACCATCTGCTCCAGCTGATGTTCATACTCTTGCTGCACATTCTCAGCCTGGTTCAGGCGGGCAAAGTCCAGAAATTGAAAGACAGTATGTAGAGCTACACCGAGCTGTGCCGCAGACATACGGGCTTGTCGTCGGTAATCAACCGGGCGTGACTCGATTGGCCGGGATGCATTTGGCGGCGCCTTCGCATCAGCAAATTGAGGCGTAGATTGTGGCGCGGGCTGTTGGAGCCGGAAAGCCATATCGGAGAAGAGGGTGGCTTCGCTGCTGAGCCCCTCGGCAGCTCGCTCCGCGTCGGCCAGGACAGTGATCTGGCGCTTGAGCTCGCTGACCGTTATCTTGGCCGGGGCAGTGGCTAGGATGCCCCCTGAGACATCGGCACTGAGCAGCTTGATCAGTCTTGCGACCTTGTCTGTTGGTGGTGTAGGAGCTGTCGAGTCGGGAGCGATGTATGGGGTAGAGGTTGCCGTGGGGGTCGAGTCGCGGCTGGCATCCGGAGTGGAGATGCCCCTGGGGTCGGTGCCGGTACCTGTGGCCTGGTCAGTGCCGGTACCTGTGGCCGGGGCGGGAACGGGGCCTGGGACCGGGACTGAGTTGGGACCGGTGCTTGAGGTCAGGTCGTAGTCGGAAACGGCGCTTAAGTCGGGCAGCGGCGGCGGAATGAGGTCAGTAAGATTGCGGACGGTTTCCTGATAAACTTTCTGCACCAGTTTGTTTCGGGATATCAGGCGGACTTGCAGATGAGGAAAGCGGAAACTGCCTTCCGTGCTGGCCAGCACCTTTGCGCCCAGCTCTTCATCCTGCAGATATAGCAGGTGGAAGATGAGCTCCCGGTTGTGGCGGATCCGGCGCAGTGTCTCCGCCTGCAGGCGGCCGTCTCCGGCCTGAGCCAAGGCTATTGCGGCCTCCAGATCTTTCTGATTTGAGGAGATCTCACCATAGGGCTTATCCAGGGCATCGACCAGATAGAGTCGATCCCGGGCGCGGGTCATGGCGACATAGAGCAAACGCCATTTCTCAGCTTTCTCCGCCATTTTCTCAGCTTCGAGCTGTACCTGATGCGGCAGATTCAGATAGGTGCCGGCGCCGTTCGGATCAATACTGTAGCTGGTGATGCCCACCTGCTCGCTGAGACTGGCAAACTGGTAGCGGTCGCGCTGATGATAGGCGGAATCCAGCCCGGCCAGGAATACGACCGGAAATTCCAGTCCCTTGCTGCCGTGGACGGTCAGAACACGCACAGCATCACCGACAGACACGACCGGCTCGATTTCTTCCGGCTGACTGTCTTTCTCGCGCAGATTGCGGATATAGCCGGCCAATGTATTTATGCTGAGCGGCTGGTTTTGCTCCAGCAATTTGACCCAGTCGAGAAAGCTTTCCAGATCGGCCAAATTCTCACCGGCATAGCTGCGGCGCTCAAGATAGTCCGCATAGCCACTGTCGGCAATAATTCGTGTCAACAGTCCCGATACCGGGAGGTCTTCGGACAACAGACGCCAGTTGGCGAGCTTGCTCAGCAGGCGGCGCACCTTACTTCGCAGTTTTGCCGTCTGCTCTTGGTTCGGACTTGCTGCTGCGGGGGATGTTGTCGTCTGATCCCGGTCTGTGCCGTTCGCTACGGCAAATGTTGCCGTTTGTTCCCGGCCTAGGCTGCCCGCTGCGACAAATGCCTCCAGCCGTAAATAATAAGGATCACGGTAATAGACTGTGCGGGCACTCTCATCGTCATCTTGCCATGAGACAGGTTCTCGTGATTCCGCCACAACCTTCCCGGCGGAGATTCCACGGTCACTGTCAACCTCTGTATTGAAAGCTTTCGGTGGCTGTCCCGGTTCACAGGTCGGGAGAGCCACGGTCATCACTTCTGCACTTGCTGCAATCTGCAGCAGCTCCTCCTCGCTCAGACTCTCGCCCAGCAAGCCGGAAAGAAGAGTCGAGGTTAAAGGGATGTCTTGTCGACTATTGTCGAGTACTTGTACCAGGGCTTCCAACTGCCGCAAGACCGGTGAATCGAGAAATTCCCGCTGGGGAACGCCGGCCACAGGAATGCCATGGCCAGTCAGGACCTGGCGCCAGATATCCAATGTCTTATGCTGCGGCGCCAAAATAGCGATATCGCTCAGTTTATACGAGGTCGTGCGCAGTATTTCTCGAATTTGAGCTACAGCCAGCAGCGCCGCCGCTTCCTGACCGCGGGGAGCCGGCGTCAGACCGAGTCCCGCCTGGATCTCGTCAGAAGAACCGACTGTTTGAGCCACGTTAGCAGAACTTGCGCCGGACAGTTGAAAACCGTTTTCCGGCACAACTGCGTATGGGTTGTCTGTCAATGTGGAATTATTTATATCTACAGTTTCGGCTACTGCTGCAGCGGCGGTTACGGTTGCTTTCGCCGTATCTGCCGTTTCGGCCTCGGCAGTTTCGTCGTCTGCAGCTGTTTCTGTGTTCTCAGCTTCAGATATCTCTTCCGTCTCATCGTCACAGATAGTGAGCAGGAATTCTACCGGTAAGTCAGAATCCGGTTCGTCCGACCGACCGGCGATTAGGGCCTCGCTGCGGTCATATTCGATCTCGCCTGTCTCTCTGGTTAGAAAGGAGCTGAAGACTTGATTGACGAAAGCGATAATACCGGGCAGACTGCGGAAATTTCGATTGAGGCGGATGACATAGCCTTCCGGACTACCCAATGACGCCTTCGTTTCTCCATCATAAGGGTTAAAGCGCTCCTGTTTGCCGCGAAAGAGATCGGGATTGGCATAGCGGAAGCGATAGATGCTCTGCTTGATATCGCCGACCAGATAGAGATTGTCGCGGGCGAAAGATGTGATGACTGCTTCCTGGATACTGCTGGTATCCTGATATTCATCGACATAGACTTCCAGATAGCGTTGGCGGTATTCGGCACAGATCTGGGGCTGGCGCAGCAGCCGGAGCGCATCGTGCTCAAAGTCGTTGAAATCGACTTTGTTTTGGCGTAGTTTCAGTGTGCGGTAGCGGCTGTCAACCAGAAGAATCAGCTCGAACAGGCGGGCCAGCGGACCAAAAGTACCGGCGAGGCTGTCTTCAATCTCAGACTGGCTGAGACTGAACCAGGGGTAGACATCATCAAAGTACCGGTCAACCGGATTGCCGCGGGTATTTTGGAAATCGGCGGTGATCAGAGCCAGTACCCGGGCGATATGAGTATTAAACAGGGCATTGAATTCCTGAGCCTGCTCGCCGCGGCCCCCTTTGAGCACCGTGATCGGAGGCAGGTTGCGCCCTAGGCGGTTAATCGCATCCCAGTCGTCAGTGACCAGGACTGCGTCCAGAGCGGGCAGCAAGACGGCAACCGCCTGCATAGCAGGCTTAAGCGCCGTGATAGTCTTGGCTTTTTCCCGGGGATCGAAGATCCGATCCCAATAGGGCAGGGTCTGCAATTGCTGCAGATCTTCTAATGCCGGCTCCAGATGGCTGCGCAGTGCCGCAAATAAATCCCGGGCATAATCAGAGTCCGCCCAGCTGCGGCAGCTGTGGTAATTCCCTGTCAGCTCGGTTTGAATCCACCGGGGATAATCGGCCATACTGCGGAGCTGACTTAGCATCCGGGCCAGATTGTCACGCAGACCCTGATCATCGTAGCCGGGCGCGATGGCAGCGGCCAAGAGGTCAAAGTCAGCGAGCCAGGCGGCCAATGTGCAGTCCGGTCCCGCCACCACAAAGGGTTGAATCTCGCTTCGGAGCTGCGGGAGTTCACGGGAAAGTGCGGTGGCCGGGAGAATACTTAGTGCACCCTCACCATCCGCTGCCAGCCGGTAGATTGCGCCGAGCACATCATCGATCGCCTGATCAATCAGCAGTTTCTTCTCTTCTTCTTTCAGCACCTGATAGCCCGGTTCGATCAGGGGTACCCCGTCCTCATCAACCAGCTCACTGAGATAAGTAGCAATCACACTGTGACAAAAGGAATGGATCGTAGAAATCTGCATGGCCGGCAGCTGTCTGACCAGCTCGCGGGCCCGCAGCTTAACGGCCGGGTCGGTCTCCCTCTCCTGATAGCTGCGGATCGCCGACTCAATCTTCTGCGCCATCTGCGTAGCAGCCAGCTCGGTAAAGGTCATGACTGCGATCCGATCCGGCTCAACCCGGCCGGAAATCAGGCGCCGGACAATCCGCTCTGTCAGGACAGTCGTCTTGCCCGAGCCGGCGGCAGCGGAAACCAGGAGGTCTCGCTCTTCGTCATAGGCAAAGGTCTGCTGTTGTTCGGCCGTCCATTTAATCGCCATTCTCGTTCCCCCTCTGCCTCTCACTCTGCCGACGCTGCCAGTCTCTGATCATTTCTTCAGCCCGGGCTTCATATTCTCCGGGCGCACCGGCGATCTGCACCCGATCTCGCCCGCTGCGGCCATCATACAGACAATGCACTTTGAACTGGCAGTAGGAACAAGGTGACTGTCCGGTCCGCAGCACAGTCGGCCTGGCCCCCAGCGCGCCGCTGAGGATATCCGCCATGGTTGCCCGGGCGCGGTCAGCAGCAAAGTCCGCGATCAGCAGCAATTCCTCAGAGCTACCGGTCATTTTTTGTTTGTCGAAGGCGTCACGGAGCAGCCCGGCGGGATCAGTCGGGACAGGCATGATCCCCTGGCGATTATCGCTGCGCCGGTCAGCAAAGGTGAAATAGCCGAAGCCCCGCGGCGCAGTCTCCGGATGCAAATGGCTGAAAACCTTAAGATAAAGCGGTAGCTGCAGATTCAGGCCGTGAACCAGATCCGCCAGGAAAATCTGTCGGCGACCGCGCTTATAGTCAATCAGAACAAAATCATTCCCCGCTGTGTCGATGCGGTCAATCGTGCCGGTGAGAGTCACCTGCCAATCACCCGCTATCAGCTTAAGATTGTCCCGCTCGGGCAGTGGGAACTGCCATTCCACCGCCCCGGGAAAGAGCAGGTCGCGCCTGATCTGATCCGCTGTGAGCTGCAGGGTCGTCAGGGCATAGCTCAGAATCCGCCGCTTCATCTGCCCCCGCACCTCCGGAAAGCCAAAATGCATCAATCCCGCGGTTTCAATTGCGGTCTCGTAATATTGCTCGAGCTTGCCGGCTGTCAGACCGGCCTGCCAGGCCTGCGCCAGCTCAGCTTTTTCCCCCGGTTCTGCCACTTCTTGCCATGATGCCATCAGCTTTTTGATCGACAGTTCCATCACCGCATGCAAGAGACTACCCTGTTCTCTGGCGCTCGGCTGCCAGCTCTCGCGTTCGTGCAGGCGCAGCAGATATGTAGCTAAATAGCTATAAGGGCAGCTATTATAACGTTGTAATTGTGATACGCTCATCCGGTCGCGCGGCAAAATCAGTGTCTGTACCAGTTCCTGAGGTAATTGTAATAGTTCAGGTCGTCGCTCCGGCTGCAATCCCGGTCCGGCCATGCTATCCAATAACTGCAGAGCTTCAAGCCAGACCTCCCGGTCACCAAGCGGCCTGTAGCGGGCAACCGGATCAACCAGCGCCAGATTCAGCTGTCTTTGTGCCATCTTCGTCACATTCCAAGCAGACGAAGGCGCAAAAGGATCCGACAGCAGGATGGTCTCAGTTTCTACGCGCTCTTCGATTTGTTTCTGAACCAGGGAGATCTCATCCCGATTGAGAGATGGTGAAGTTAGGTACAGATGTCTGCGCGGCGCCGTCAGCAGCTGTTGCAACTGCCATTCCCGGGCCAGCGGCAGATCTGCTTGATGGCTGGGAAAGATCTTCCGACTATGTTCAGCCAGCAGCAAACGCTCATTATCACGCAGATAGCCCTCATCCGTACTGCGAGGCGGGAAATTGTCCTGACTGGTACCGACGATGAACAGCACCTCTATCGGATAGGTCGTCAGCTGGCGCAGATTACCGGCGCGGATGCTGTCAATCCCCATCGGGATCGAGCTGTGGCTAAAACCGGTGAGAGCCGCCCGTAGCAACCGGGTAAAATCCGCTTGGGACAAAGTCAGCGACTGCATGAAAGCCTCGGCTTCCTCTCGAAATTTAAACCATTGATTCCAGGAAGCGATCAAAATTCGAGCCGCTTCTTCCTCACCTTGTTCGCGCAGATAAGCGATCCTGTCCTCCAGCCGGGCAAATATCTCTCCCTGCAGCCAATCGGAGAGCAGTTCCAGCTTGGTCGCGCCGAGCCGCTTCTGCCGGATCTTGCTGCCGAGCTGATTTAGCGGTTCCAGAACAAGACTGACCTCATTCCAGAGATCAAGTTCGGTGTCGGACAGCTGGCCCGCAGCAAGCAATTGTTCAGGCTCAAAGCGGGCGAAATCGCGCGGCCGGATCAATCCCCGAGCCAGACATAGATTGTCAAAATCATCTATCGTCTCACTAGGCAGCCCGCTGAAACCGGCACGCAGATAAGACATAATAGCTTCACGGTCAGCTTGTGTCAGCAGATATTCCAGCACAGCATCGAGCTGGCGCAGAAAAGATGATTGGGTCAGAGGAGTGCGGCGATCAATAAAGACAGGCAAATCATAGATGCGGGCAGTTGCCGCCAGCAGATCATTGTAAGTCTCCGGATCGGCCAAGGCGATCCCGATATCCCGCCGCTGCAAATCAGTTTCGACCAGAATTCTTCTGATCTCGCCGCAGACAAAGCCCAGTTCCGCCCTGGCATTGGGAGCATAAACAGTTGTAACCGCAGGCATGCCCCGCCGGTCCGCCACTTGCTCTGCCGTCAGACTGCTGCTGATGCTTCTTAATTGCTGTGCCGTATTCCTGCCGTGGGTATAAACTGTGTCGCCCTGTTCATCCAGCCGATCCGAACTAACCGTCACGGTCAGCGAACTACAATATCTATTGAGATAGGTCAAAATAGTCAGTTCTTGGGTGGTAAAGGCCCTGGTCTCGCCAAAACCCAACACCCAGACTGCTGTTTCCCGTAGGAAAGCCAGTCGCGGCTCTTGATCGGCCTCACGCAGTAGATCCGCCAAACGATCCAGATCATAGTCGGGGTCGCTAAGCTCATACTGTGCCAGTATCTTTCGGTACTGTTCCAATAAAAGCGAGAAATCCGCCAGCTTGTCCGACGTGATCGCTGACGGAGTTACCGCTGCCGCAGCGCTTAGATCCTGCGGTAAGATCCGGTAACGGCTGAAATCACCCATTACTGTAGCCAGTTCTGCAGCAAAACCCGGTTTTCCGACGAATCTGCTGAATCTGCGGAAATATTTCTCCCCGGATTCTTGAATCTCCGCATCTTCCGCCTTTGCTCCTTGTTCAGGCCCTGCTTCCGGATCCAAATCCGTCTCCAGTGCCGTCTGAACCTCGGGTTCGACAACTGCTGCTGCACGGGAATGCCGTCTCTCCGTCTGCTGAAGAATTTCTTGCAGCAGGAGAGCTTTGCCGGCGGCACTGATCCGTTTGACAGCCAGCCCCCCCGCCTCGGAGAACAGTCTGTGTGCCAGACGGGAAAATGACAGTACCTCGGCCATCATCAGACCGGCCCGATTATGCTGCTCCAGATATCTCCTCTCCAGATCGGCTTTCATGCTCTCAGGCACGATCAGAAAGGCCCTTCGCATCGGGTCTTCGCGCGTATACAGATTCAGCTCGCCTAGACAGCGGTCTGTCAGTGCCTGCGGATCGGTACTATAGTAAAGCCTCACTGCCAAATCCTCCTGCCTCATTATACAATGACTGCGGCCGGGAACTAGGATATAAACAATTTACTCCCCGCGGCGAAGGCGACAAAAACGAGGGGGCATCTTTTCACCACAGCGGTAGAAAAACTGCAAATCCGCCAATGTAAAAATTGTATTAACTGACCGGGATAATCAACACTTGTTTAGAGTGATTGCGGTCTTGCTGTTAAAATAATATTGTATGGGGAAAAAACCTAACAGACTATCTAAGGGTATAGATCTTGAGATAAACAACAGAGAGAATGCCGCCGGTTCAGCATCGCAGGACAATGAAGCGCAACAGTCTGAAACGGCTCCGGCTGATCGCAGCTGGGTGCGAACTGCCATCATAATGTTTTCCGGGCAGCTCGCATCGCAACTCGGCTCGGCAATTGTTCAGTTTGCTCTGATCTGGTATGTGACTTTGCGCACTAACTCCGGCCTGGCTATGACTTTTATCACGCTGGCAGGCTATGTGCCGCAACTCCTGATTGCGCCTCTGGCCGGAGTATGGGCAGACCGCTACAACCGCAAATGGGTGATGATAATTTCCGACGGCTCGATCGCACTAGCCACTCTATTGGTAGCAATCATGTTTCTGGTCGGTTATGACGCCATGTGGCTGATCTATATCGTGACCGGCATCCGCTCCTTCGGAAGCGGTATCCACTCGCCAGCCATTACTTCGATCGTGCCGCAGGTTGTGCCGCGTCAGGGTTTGGTAAGAACTAATGCCATCTATCACGGAGCCAGCAATATTATCTTGCTGACGGCACCGGCTCTGGGCGGCGTCGCCGTTTCACTAATGCCGATGTGGCAGATCTTCCTGATCGATGTCATCACGGCAACTATTGCTATCCTCTGCCTCTTTGTGATTAAAATCCCTGAAGATCAATCAGTCCCGGAAGATAAGCCCAAGACCTCACAGTGGCAAGAGATGGTAGATGGTTTCAAATATGTCCGCTCGCACAAAATCGTCTTCGCCATGCTCACTGTCTATACCGTCTTCATGATCCTGATTTCGCCCGGTGCTGCTCTGCTGCCGCTATATATTCGGCGTAATTTCGGTTTGGATCCTTTTAATATCACTATTACTCAGGTAGCGATCTTCTCCGGCATGGCACTGGGCGGTCTCTTGGTCGCTAAGCGCGGTGAATTCTTCAACAAAGTTCACACTCTGCGCATGGCCGGGGGAATAATTTCCCTGATTATGGTTGCTCTCGGCCTGCTGGGTTACGCCAGTTGGGCTGTGATCTGGATGTTCAGTCTGGTTCTATTTCTATTCGGTCTGGTTGTGCCTTTTTACACAACCAATAGCACGGTCTTCCTCCAAGAAGAAGTTCCTCGCAAGTATCAGGGACGAACTTTCGCTTTGCAGTATATGGTGGGTTCGTTCGCTATTCCTATGGGCACCGTCTTCTTCGGACCGCTGGCTGATATAGTTTCGATTCAGTCAATACTGATTGCAGCCGGCATCGCTCAACTTTTGGTTATCATCGTAACCCGGCCGCTATTTCACCGTTTGGCCGCCCATCTGTACTATCCCGAGCAATTCTCTGTTTCTAAGGACACAAAAGTAAAAGCCGGAAAGGACACGGGTCCTGATAAACAAAAAGCAATCAGCTCTGATCAAGACCATACTAAGTCAAATTAAGTCCAGGCTAAATCCGGTCGCAAGGGGCGGTTGTAAACTCATAATAATGCTGCGGTTTCTCCAGTTCTTTGGGAATATCAATATTCTGCGGACACTTAGGTTCGCAGGATTTGCATTTGGTACAGGCATTCGGCTGACCACTGCCTAGAGCAGCGTATTCAGCACATAGTGCAGATGTATCATCTGTGTCAAGATAGCGATTGTAGATAGCAAAACTCTCCGGGATATTGACACCGGCCGGACAGGGCATACAGTAGTGGCATTCTGTGCAGGGGATGCGTCCGGAGGCGAGATAAAGCTGTCTCACTTCGTCCAATAGCTCATAGTCGCCGGGAACCAGCGGATAATTGTTTTTGATTGTAATCAAATTGTCTTGCAACTGCTCCATAGTGCTCATACCGCTCAGGATCGTCAGAACGCCGGGCAGAGAGGCAACATATCTGATCGCCCAGCTAGCGGCACTGACCATGCTGTCTGCCTCCTGCAATCTGGCCTTGGCTGCTTCGGGCAGATTAGCCAGCGCGCCGCCGCGCACAGGCCCCATCACAATCACAGGAATGTCTCGCTCGACCAAGAATTGATAACTGCGCTTGGCATTTTGCAGCTCCCAGTCAAGATAGTTGAGCTGGATTTGGACGAAGTCCCAGTCATGCTTGAGAGTATAGGCTTCAAGGATATCCGGCGTATCATGAAACGAATAACCCAAGTGACGTATAATACCCTGCTCTTTGAGACGCAGCAGCCAGTCATAGATACCAAGTTTCTCCGCTTTGTCGATTGTGAAGCGATCCAGTGAATGAAGCAGATAATAGTCAAAATAATCAACCCGGCACTTTTGTAATTGCTCGGCCAATATCTCCTTAGCCTGATTCAGTGTTTCGATACGGAACATCGGCAACTTGTCAGCCAGGAGATAGTTCTCTCGCGGGAACTGCGTCAGCATTTTGCCTGCGAAAATCTCCGACTGTTCGCCGTGATACGTATAGGCCGTATCATAGTAGTTGATGCCACACTCAAGTGCGTATCTGATCATATCAAAGCTCAGTTCATAATTGATGTCGGCACTGTCTTCCGAATTCAAGGGCAGCCGCATCAGGCCAAAACCAAGTAATGAAGGGCTGGTTTTAATCCCGGGGAAACTGCGATATTCCATAATAACCTCCTGGAGAACGATTACCTTACCCCAAGGGTTCTGTTCAAACACAGACCGGCTGAACAGATATTTATCCAATAATAAGTATTATTATACCAATATTGGCCCCAAAACACCAGTAGCAGAATCGTTATTTATGCACTAATGCTAGCGCTGTCAGTCATATTTGTGACTAACCGGTACCGGTACTAAAAATAGTGCTGCAGCATCTCGAGGAAATTGCCGTCGATCCGGCGAATGATTTCCGCTGCCAGCTTGACCAAGGCTTGGAAGTCAGCCAGCTTGGCAAAGCCATAGTGCGTGTGGATATAGCGGATCGGTACTGCCAGCACAATCGTCGGCGTTGCTGCAGCTGAGAGGTGGAAAACACCTCCGTTTGTGGAGCCTCCGCTGCGCACTGCCTGCTGCACCGGAATTTGTAGCTCTTCAGCCAGGTCAAGTGTCCATTTTTGAAAAGCAGGATTGGTTACCATCCGCCGGTCAAAATAGCGCAGCATAGGGCCTTGACCGATGGCGGTCTGTATACGTTCCGCGGGCATGAAAGTGTCGTCAGCCGGAGCACCTTCAAAGACAATTGCCAGATCCGGCTGCACCCTTTGACTCACCACTGCCGCACCGCGAAGTCCCATCTCCTCCTGTGTTGAGAAAGCGGCTACAACCTCAACCTCCAGGCTCTCACCGTCCAGCTGTTCCAAAATGGCAAGGCTGGCAGCACAGCCTAATCTGCAGTCGAAAGCCTTGCCGTGCAATAAATCTTGCTTCGGATCGTATTCACACTCGACCGCGGGCACAGCCGGCAGACCGATACCGATATTAAAATCGGAAATTGCTTCCTCCCGGCTGGTGGCACCGACATCCAGTACGATCTGGTCCAGCTTGACCCCCTGCTCCCGTTCCTCTTGCGTCATATAATGCGGTGGCTTGCTGGCCGTAATCCCGTTGATCCAGGCGCCGGTTCTGGTTCTGACCTTGAAAAGATGCGCCGGCACATTGGCAGCCACCCAACCGCCGAGCGGCAGAATGGCTAAGGTACCGTTGTCCAGCACCGCCTGCACGATAAAGCCTACCTCATCCAGATGGGCATCAAGTAGTAGACATGGACCCTCGATCCGGCCGGATCTGGTCACAAAGATATTCTGCATCGGGTCACGTTCGACTCGACCGAATTTTCCTGCTAATTCTTCAACCAAATTTGCCGCTTCATGTTCGAAACCGGCGGCTCCCTTGGCATTAGATAATGGCTTGATCAGATTGTCTACTAGATTGTTCGCAAAGGTGCTCATATTTCCCTCCGTTTATTTATCGATATTATTAGCTTTGTCACAGCAACAGATACCGGTTCCAACGGTTCTGAAGCCGCAATTTACTTTCCTTTACTCTATGGCAGGATCGGCCGGGCTGCGATGCGACCGGCCGACAAAAGTAAACAAAGACAAGATCAGCCTAATCCCGGCCGTCCAGCCCCTCAAGTTTTTGCAGGAAGTGCTCAATACGGATCAGTTCTTTTGAGGTCAGGGTAGTAAAGAGATTCATATCTATTTTTTGTCCGACCTGACGCCAGGTGCCGACAATCCGGCTACCGACCAGGATGCTGGGTCGTACCATGCCCGTGTAAGTAAAAACTTCGCGCATATGCTCTTCCTCAAGGAAAGGATTTGCTGTTTTGTCATAGCCCATCATCAAAGGATCGAAACCGGATAACAACAGCAGATCCGGCAAATCGCCGTAATCAGCGTCGAGATTGAAACCGAACCGCTCCTGACCGTCCACAGTTACCGTTTCAAGCTCAAGCTGCTCCATCCATTCCAAGATAAGACCTTTGCGGCGCTTGAAATAATAGCGTGCGTCATCAATAGTGCAAGGTCCGTAATTTTCGAAATAACGGCGGGCAATTTCCAGTTCAGCTTCTTTCTTAGGCCAAGGCTGATAATCTTCCAGTTTTACATAGAGCCCATCCGCACCGTATTTGCGGTAAACCTGCCCCGACTCAATCAGGTAACGGATCAGTCCGCCCCAAGGATTGAATACCGAGCGCTCAGCCTCTTTGTGCAATCCGGCTTCCGCCGCGATGCTTTTCAGTTCATTTCTGGTGCGCGGTCCCTCGGCCAGAGCCGCCAAAATTATATCCGCATAGTATTTTTTTTCGTCTTCGTTCAGATACATATCCGCCCGCATATCGTCGACATCCCTTTGCCCGGTCTGGCGTCCCTGATGCAGATAAAGCGGAATCTCAGCTAAAGGAAAAACATGCAGAGTACCGCGGATCGACCAGCACCGCACCAGCTCGTCACGCCAGCCCTCAGCGCGGAATGCCTCCGTCAGCGTCCGCACAACAAAAGCCTGTTCCGGCATCAGATTATACTGTGCCTGAAAACCATTCAGCCTTGAACAGATAGCCAACGGATCGGGTGACGGATTGGTCAGCCCCTGGCGGTGTAAAATTATTCTTTTTAGTTCATCTTTACTAATTTCCATATCATATTCCATCTTTATTTTATTAAATATCTATTATACCTCATATTCTTGTTGCAACTTAGTTGCATTTATGATATAGTATTAAAGCAACTAAGAAATATTCATTATTGCCACACTAAGGCAGCGAAATAGGAGAAAGATTGACACTGAAATTGGGAACTACAACCCGAAATACTCAACAGCGACAGGTAATCAAGGAATGTATCCGCCAGTTGTCGCATCCGACGGCAGATGATATCTGGCATTGCGTGATGGACAAGCTCCCCAATGTGAATAAGACGACGATCTACCGCAATCTCAGTCGACTGGTAGAAGAAGGGGCTCTGCAACGCTTCATGACAGCGGATGGGGTGATGCTGTTCGACTCAACTCTGGAGGAGCATTATCATCTGCGCTGCGAGCGATGCGGCCGGGTATTTGATGTGGAGCCGATCCTGTTCGATCAAGTCGCAGAGATCGTGCAGCAAAAAAAACATTTCCTGATCACGGGCCAGAAGCTAATTTTCAGCGGCATCTGCGCCGCTTGTCAGGATGCAATCGCTGCCGAGAATTACAAGGCAACAGCGCATACCAAGTGCGTTAATGCAAATCAAAAATCGCCAATATTTTTCGAAGGAGAAAAACCAGAATGAAGAAAGATCTCAAAGGAACAAAAACTGAAGCTAATTTGAAGGAGGCTTTTGCAGGTGAGTCAATGGCCACCAACAAATATGCCTATTACGCCTCACAGGCCAAAAAAGACGGCTATGAGCAGATTGCCGCTTTCTACGAGGAAACCTCCAGAAACGAGAGAGAGCACGCCAAACTTTGGTTCAAGGCTCTGCACGACGGCAAAGTCCCCACCACCACGGTAAATCTGAAAGATGCTGCCGATGGTGAAAATTACGAGTGGACCGAGATGTATGTCAATTTCGCCAAAGACGCTGAAGAAGAAGGCTTCGGCGAGTTGGCCAGGAAATTCCGTCAGGTAGCTGACATCGAAAAACATCACGAGGAGCGTTACCTCCGCCTGCTGGCCAATATTGAGGAAGAACTGGTCTTCAAACGTGACGACAGAGAGACCATGTGGCTCTGCCGCAACTGCGGACATATCCATGTCGGCAAGAACGCACCCAAGGTCTGCATCGTCTGCGAACACCCCGAATCATTCTTCGAGCTGAGAGCCACCAATTATTAGACAACAGCTGTTCTGCCCTTCACAAGGCAAAGCTATCAAACGTGCCGGTATGGGAACCCCCCTGCCGGCATTTTTCAGTTTTACAAACTTCTCAGCGCCTCGAAGACGGAATGGATTATTTAAAAGACCCGAGCAACTTTACCGGATACGGTATTGACGAAGACACTCAAAAATACGTACCGCAGCCCTGAGGAACATTTACGCCGTAACCTGCGTCTAATAGTTAAGCAATGACGCCTGAGCTCTACTGCATAGCTGTTTATACCAACACCCTGCTATGATTGGGGCGTACATCTTTTTCCGGATTCGTAGTATTCCGGGTCGGAAACGTAGTTATCTAGTGAAAGCATATGCTTAAAACCAAGAAAGCTCATGACTACAGTCGGATATGAAGTGCAGTAGGATTGAGACTAAAGTCGGAAAGGAGATATCAGTGCTGGCAGATGAGGAAATCCTATCCTTATTCTTTGCCCGTTCAGAGCAAAGCATCCGGGAGCTGGACAAAAAGTACGGCAAACTATGTTATCGGATTTCGTTCAATATTCTGAATAACCGACAAGATGCTGAAGAATGTGTGAACGATGCCTACTTGGGTGCCTGGAATGCGATCCCGCCGGCGCGACCGGATCCTCTGCGGCCCTATCTCTGCAAGATCGTGCGCAATCTGTCTTTGAAGCGCTATTACAGAGAAAAGGCGGCGAAACGAAGCAGCGTCTACGAGGTCGCTCTACAAGAAATTGATCATAGTCTGTCTTCGCCTCATACGATTACAGCAGAGGTTGAAGCCAGAGAGCTGGCGCGCCTCATTGAGGATTTTCTCGACAGTCTGACCAAGGAGAACCGTGTTCTCTTCATGCGGCGCTACGCTTTCTCCGACACTTATGCCGATATTGCACAGCTGATGGGAATTTCGGAGAAAAATGTCTCTGTCCGGCTAACCCGGATCCGCAAGCATTTGAGAGCTTATCTGAGGGAAAGAGAGGTACTGGCATGAATAGCAAAAACTTCGCCGAAGCCATAACTGAACTTGGCGATCAATACTACGAGGAAGCGTCTTCGTATCAAGTAAAAAGCAAAAAGCGGCAATGGATCAAAGGGGTGGCGCTGGCGGCCTGCCTCTGCCTGGTCGCAGCTGTTGCTATTATCTGGAATTTAGCCAAAGCACCGGACAGCAATAACCCCAATGAACAAGATCCTAATCTCGCTCTGGTCGCAACGCCGGCCGGTACCGGTGAGGAAGCGGAACATGTATCCGATAACACGTTAGGGGAAGCGGAGATTATGTCCGATAACACTGAGGCAGAACCGAAGATCGCGTCTGATAATACTAGTGAGGAAGCGGAGATTATGTCCGATGAAACCGCCTGTATGATTGCGTTCTTCATCTATCAGGGCAGGCAATACGAGCATTATCAATGGATCGAAGATACCGGAGACATCGTGGGCAATATGCTGGGAACAGCTGTAGCATCGATTGATGAATCTACAGAACGCGATATCTACGATGAACTGGAAGGCAGTGTCGGCGGCGACTTTTACGAGGTTAAAGGCTTTGATCCAAAGTTCATGCTGGCTATGAAATCGAAGACAGGAGAGACGCCAAAGCCAAGCCTTGCCATCTTTATCTGCGATGATATCGATCTAAAATACCCCGCTGATCTGTTAGAAAAACATTTCCGGCTTTCCCAAAATTTTGTGTCCGCCGAGTACGAGAGCGGCGCTTCTTGGGAGTGCGGACGCGGCGAGGTCTACCCGCTATCCGAAGCGGGAATCCGGGCGTTGAACAGATTTTTATGTCAGCTGAACAGATCCGAGTTAATTTCCGCCGGTGAGGCGCTGATTAACTACGGTATTGATTTAAATTTTGTTTTAAACAGACCATTAGCTGTCCTGCACTTGCACATGGATAATGGCTTAACTGCGACATTGCTACTTAATCCTTATGGCTATGTGAGCTTCGGCGGTGTCTTAGATCGGTACGCTCAAGTACCGTGCACCGAAGTCAGAACTTTGCTGCGACAGTTCACAGAGCTGGACTTGCCCGATCGAGAGTCGGCAGGCATTGTTTGGCCACCTGCCCGCTTCGGTCGTACCAGAACGCTTCCCCTCCCGGTTAAAAACTACAATTTGCAGGCTGCTGTGGCCGAGTCCGATCTGGTGGCTCGAGTGATAGTGCTTAATTGGCTGGGAGAGGACAATGATAATCTGACCAGCTTTTTTGAGGCAAAGGTGTTGGAAACCATCAAGGGGAAGAACCTGGATCGGATCACTCTGGTACAGAACGGCAGCTCGGCGGGGTCGAACGAAGCTTTATACACCTATGGCACTGAACTGCTTGTATTCCTGCGGCAAGTTAACTATCCGCAGTACAAAAACGCCTACCGCAGTATCGGCGACAGGACTACCACCGTATTTATAGTTAAAGACAACACAGGCAGAGCCTATACCCTGGATAAATACGGCAATCTGACTCAAGGCTTTGAGGTTGAGTCGATAATGAAGTGGATCCGGCCGGGAAGTGAAAAGTATGGCGAGTTACGGCAAAACTGGAAAGAACAAGACCCGTATCTATTCAATGAAGAATTTGATGATTACTACAAATATATTTATCCCTATGACACTTTCGTCGCCAGAGTTAAGAAGTTCGTGACCAAAGCCGATCCTGAGGCCACAACTGCTGACTAAGTTCAGTTATTACTGATACCGGCACCGGGCGACTCCCGGTGACTTAACAGCCACAGTGCCCGGTACACTAAGTAAATGCCGGTCGACGCATCATAGACCGGCATTTATTAAATTAAAGCGTGATTAAGATAACAATTATTTACCGTATTGCAGCCCGTATTAGATACGGTAGCCCGCAACTAATAACTGTTATTTGAGTGCGAGATTTCGATATCGTCCAGCATCACAAATTTGGGAACCAGTACAGCGCGCGGATTTCTTTCATCATAGGTTTGAGAAGTATTGTAGGCCACTCGCTTTTGTGCCAGTTTCACCAGACCGCTGCCGAACAGGTCGGAAAGCTTGTTAGTTAAGCGGACATTATAAGGAACCTCAATGCTGCCATCCTGTTTGAACAGCAGCGCACCGAAACGGCTGGATCCGGTGACCAAGCCCTGCGAGGGATTGACAACACCGGTATAGTGCAGATACGGAATATAGAGGATATCTTTTTTACCCTCAGCCGCCTCAGCGCACAACTCACGGACATCTTTAATCTCCCAGTCGCCGCCATCCAGCGCCAGATTCAGATGCTGTACATCGGTAGCATTAGCTTCCAGACCAAATTCATCCGCCAGTTCCTGGGGAATGCTGAAATTGCGGTAGACCCCCTGCTCATACAGGGCAAGTTTCTCCCGTTTCCGCCCCCACAAGTCGTGCGAGTAGGCAAATGTCTGCAACGCTTCCGGATCATCATACAGGTTAAAGCGGTCAGAAAGAATCAGCTGACCCAAATCTTCTTTGGTATGCATGCCGGCTGACCGCATCACAGTATCACCATCCAAAGCCAGCCAGTCGAGAAGATCCAGATACTCTGCCGTAGCCGCTGCACCCAGCACGATGCGGTACGCTCCGAGTGGCAGTTGTACCGGCTTGCTCCGCAGATAGGAATCGACCAAGAAGCTTAGCTGCTTGTGCAGAACTCTGGACTTTAGATTCTTTTTCCGATAGGCGGATTGTTCGGCATTGACTTCCCATTTGTTTTTGCAAGATGACAGCACCAAAGTCACTTGGGCATCCGTTGCCGCCCAGAAGCCTACATCATCCGAGAGCGATGTCATAGTACAAAGCATTGTCTCGCCCCGGCTGAAGTTTCCTGACAACACGATATCGTTAGTTTCCAGATTGAGCGTCGCCTGCTCCACAAAATCGATCATTTCATCGCTACTCATCTCAGCCAGATCAGCATCATAGCAGCGCGTATCATTAAAGCTTTTAACAGCGGATAAAGTCGGCTGATAACTCAATTCACCGGTGAATTCCAGCGTCATCAAAGCCCGATCTAACATTTTTTTCATCTGATCCAGATTGGACGGATCCATCTTCAGACTGGTTCTGGCCAGTCTTTTATCGCCATAGACCGTGATGTACAAACGATTCAGATTTTCGCTGGTGTTTAGTGAAATGCCGGAGTTGGCATAACGGATAAAATGGCTGTTCTCATGATGCCAGAGCAAACGGAACTTCGCATCTTGCGCCAATCCATATTCCCTCAGCGCAGTTAGCGCTTTTTTGATTTTTTTCTCCATCTTTTCCATCTTATCTGCCCACCTTTACCTGATCGAAGCGGCAAATCGGGACGCCATGTCCCAGCTGCATAATCTGTGAAGGCGCTCCCTTGCCGCAATTATTGACATAGTGTAATTCCCAAGTACTCGCGTCACCGACGGCTGACAATTTACGATAAAACTTCAATGTATCGCCACCGTAGGATGTATTCCGAACCATGCCTTTGTTGACACCATCTTCAACCAACCAGCCAATATCGGTTGCGAAATGAAAGTGCTCGCGATTAGAACCGATAGACCAGCTTCTCTCACCACCCAAGACCAGTCCGCACTCGGTATTGCGAATGATATCTTCCAGCGTCCCGTCCTCACCCGGATCGACATTTATATTGGTCATACGATCAAGCGGTACCCGGTGAAAAGACATTGCTCTGGCAGCGCCGCCGCTGCCGGAGAAAATATCACGCCCGGCATTCCGGTTGGCCTCGCCGACACTCTGGCGCGAAGAGATCGCACCGACCAGCGTACCTTTATCAATCAGCAGACAGTCCCGGCAGGGCACACCGTCATCATCAAAACCAAAGCTGCCGGGTGAATTGGGCTCGGTAGCATTGGCTCGCACTGTCAGCTTCTTGGAACCATACTTAAGGTTACCGAAATCCTTCAGCCGCACGAAAGAGCCGCCGGCAAAGGAGAGTTCATAACCCAAGATGCGATCCAGCTCCAGCGGATGCCCGATTGTCTCGTGCACCTGCAGAAACATCATATCCGGCAGCAAGATCACGGAGCGAGTATCCTGCGGACAAGTCGGCGCCTCCAGCAGTTGACGCATCTCGTTGACAATGCGCTCCGTTTCCTGATCCCAGTTTTCCCGGCGCATAATTTCCCAGCCCCGGGTATCGTACAGCCGCGGCGGCATATATTTGCGCTTTTGCATTCCGCCGTCCACATCCACACCCATCACGGCGACCCGCGGATAGATGTCGGTGAGATGCTTGCGGATTTCCGCCCCCTCAGTATCGTAATACTCAATCGTCTTACGATTGGTCTGTAATATGATCTCGCGGTTCACAACTCCAGGCTGATTCAGCTTCCCATCCAGCCACTGCATCGTCGCTATTTGTTCGCTGATCTCCACCTCGAACGGATCCTCGGCGCAAGGACTGACAAACTCGCCTCTGACTGCCTCTTTGTCCGCCAGCGCCACCGGCTGCTTGACTTTGCGCGCCGCCGTCCGGGCATTCTCCAATGCCAGCTCAAAAGTATGTCCGGCCTGAGACAGATCGGATGAAGCAGCAAAACCCCAAGCACCCTCATACAGCACCCGCACGCCGAAACCCTGCTCCTGCTGTTGATTAAACTCGAGCAAATTCCCATTAAACATATAAAGAATACTGCTATCCTCTTGAGGGAAATAGCGCACATCCGCATACGACGCTCCCTGCTTCAGCAGTTTCTTCAGCGATTTCTTCCAGTCAACTTTCATCTTCTCACCACCTGTAAGTAAATCTATTCAAACAATTCAAACTCCGTATCTCTCTTAAGCGATACTAATAAATATTACTCAATACAACAAAATCTGTCACCCGCCTCCAGGTAAAAACCACAGTACAGTGTGTAATTATCACTAGTTAACTACAGGCAAAAGTCACTGAGCATCTTAATAATCTTCTGCCGAAGGCGCTGCGACATGGTTAGGTTAACAGAGATTACGGAAAGATCGCGTACTGGTTTACTTATCAGAGGACAGTGTATGGATTTTGTAGGCGTCTTCGATAAACTCTCATAAAATGGATATGTAAATTGCTTAGCTTATTGCATAATTAGTAGTTAATTGCTATGCTATCAGTATACATCTTCAGCTCGTAAACTGTCTGCTTTTGGTGCTTCTGCCTCAATTAAGGCCTGACATAGATATTTGTATAATAATTGAATTATAGCCTCACTGAATAAGTGAAGCCTAATGGTCTGGGGGCAATGATGGATAAAGTACGAAAAAGTGAAGTTAAGAATTATCTGCCGATCATTGTAACAGCTGCGCTGGTCTTTCTGACTGTGCTTTTACTGCGGAGTTGGTCCGCCACGGCACAGCAGAATGTCACACAGAACTGGGCTGCCTCTGCTGTTTATTATAATAGTCCCTCCGCAGAAACTGAGACTTTCCGCATGTCAGAGCAGGAGTTTCTCTACTATCAAGAGGCCCTGGAGATGCGCCTGGAACAGGCTTACAGCAGATATGCCGATCTGCTGACAGGTGAGGTCAAAGAGGCGCTGGCTGAGTCGCAACGAGACTGGCTTAAGTTCTATCGCACGGCCACTGCAGCACTGGAACAGCGCTGGCAAGAACCGGTCAAGATCTTTTTTGAGCAAAAAAGCTTGCAAAGGCGTACCAACGTCTACCGAGAATATCTGCTCATGTTGCTGATTCATCGCACTACTGATCTGGAAGAGTGGAGTGTAGGACGCCTTGCCCGAATGGACAAGGCGTTTTTTGTTGAGGCGCAGGATAAACTGGAGGCGGAAAAGAGACAGCTGCAGGTGCAGATGGGGCTGTGCCTCTATGTGTCTGATGAGGAATACCGCGCCAAGATAGCGCAGATGCAAAAGGCCGGTCAGCAATTCCTAGACAGCAATCAGCACTTTATTACACTGCTGACTGCAGGTAACAAGACGGCTGTACTGGCTGAAGAATTGCTGCAATTACAGCGACTGAATTATTTGACAGCCGTCCAATATGAGGGTTGTCGCTTCTTTCGCCGTGAACGGGAAGAGTAAGTCCAGAAAATGGACTTCTTTTATTTATAATTATGTACCTTCGGCATGTCCCTTCGGCGCTCTGCCGAAATATGAATGGAGAGTGATGCTTATGTAATGATTCTTACCGGCACCAACGCAAGCTGATCTTTAAGCACTCAGTTAAACACACAGTTAATCAGAAAATTTTGAAAGGAGTAAAAAATGAAAAAGGTTCTTGCATTATTGCTGGTTCTGGTCATGGCGATTTCGCTGTTTGCCTGCAGTTCCGACAAACCGGCCGAAGAAACCAAAGATCCAGGAGCGGAAACCGTTGTTGTAACCGACGGTGAAGATGTGGCTACAGATGGGCCCACGCCTGAAACCACAGTCGCGGATGCGCCGGAGCCAACCGAATCCGAACAGGCTGCAGAGCCGCAACCCGAGTCACCTGCTATCCTGGATGACTTGCAAACACCGGCCGAGAGAACTAATTGGCAAAGAACAACTTCCTCAGCAGAGGTTATTGAATTCCTAGAGGTGGTGACAGCCAACAGTGGCGGGCGGATCATCCTTGATACCACGACCTTTAAAACCGAACTGAGACCGATTCCCTTAATGATTGTCAGCGACCAAGCCCCGGCTACTCCCGCTGATGTACCGGAAGATAAAGGCATTGTCTATGTCAATTGCAATATCCATTCCGGTGAAGTCGAAGGTAAAGAAGCGATGTTGATTTTTGCCCGTGAAGTGGCACAGGGCAAGCATGACGAACTGCTGAAAGAACTGGTCGTCATCATCACACCAAATGTCAGTCCTGACGGAAATGACACTCTCGGTAAACACCGCATCAATAGTCAGTTCACACCCAAATTGGTCGGCACACGTCCTGAAGCCAACGGCTTCAATGTCAACCGTGATATGACCAAGCTGGAATCTCCGGTTGGCCGCACCATTGTTCAGATTATGAATGACTGGGATCCCCTGTTGTTCGTTGATGCCCACGCAACCAACGGCTCCTTCATGCGTCATCCCGTCAGCTATAACTGGGGACTGAATGCCGGCACCGATCCGGAACTCCTGGCCTACAACCGCGATGTTTTCTGCACCAGAGCTATGCGTGCAGGCTCCTACCTTGAGTCACAGGGTAAAATCGCAGTACCTTACGGAAACTGGGGTTTCTACTACAGCGGTATCGTAGAAGAGGGCTGGCGTACCTTTGAGGACTATGCCCGTTACACCACGAATTATGCCGGCGTCAGAAACCGCCTGGCTCTGCTGTTGGAAGTCTATTCCTATGACGACTTCCCCACACGCGTCGAGACTCAGTATGATTGCATCTACAGTGCACTACAAGTAGTAGCCAAAGACAAGGACGAGATCAAAGCTTTGATCGCTGCTGCCGACGAGCGCTCAGAAGCACGTGCCACCAATGGCATTGATCCTGAAAAAGATATCGTCGCTTTGAATTCAGAAATGACTCCCCTGAAATTCGAAGGCAAAGACAAGCTGACCGTCAAATCCTATGCGGTAGATGAAGAAGGCAAAGTCGCCGGCACACGCCTTTATGATGAAGAAGGCGATCCCTATGCCCTGGATCTGGGCGAGGAAGTGGACTATGAGACCGATTATTGGGGCACTTTCATCCCGATTGATGTCGAACCCATGGGCGCCTACTATCTGATCGATGCCGACTGCGCCGAATTCATCGAATTGATGCAATTCCACGGTGTTGAAATGACTCAACTGAAAGAGGATGTCACGCTCAAAGCCGAGGATTATCAGCACTATGGCATCAAATCCTATACCAGCGGCGGTGCCGTAATCGACGGCAAGCCCCGCAGAGAATATGAAGGACATTTCCAGACCCTGGTCAAAGGCGAATGGTTGACAGGCGACAAAGAAATCGTGATCCCTGCCGGTACCTGGGTCATATCTACAGCCCAGCGCTTCGGTTCTTTCGCAGCTCTGATGTGCGAGCCGGCCTGTGTTGATGGCGGAGTAGCCTGGAACTTCTTCGATGAGTACTTCGATGCCAAAGAAGGAACTTTCCGTGCCAACTTCAGCAATACTGTCATTGCTGCTGAAGGCTCTGAAGAAGAGGAAACCAAGAAAGTCTCCATTCCCATTCTCAAGATCCCCAAGTTTGAAACTCTAGCGCCTTAAAAAGCGATGTAAGTGATCATAGGCAAGCTGCTCCGAATCGGGGCGGCTTGTTTTTTTGTTTTGATTTTTCTATCAATGCGGGAAAAAATTAATTGTTGAAAATGCCTCTTGTCAAATATTTATTCATGTGTTAATCTTGCTGGCAAATGCCATGATGAGGAACAAGTAGACCCGTCCTCGGCTTGGAGAGAAGTGCCGGTTGGTGCGAGGCATGAAGTCGAAACGGAATCGAATACATCCTCGGAGCAGCGTCCTGAACATTGCAGTAGGAGACGACGGGTGCGCCCGTAACAGCGTTAGGGTATAAACTGCTTTGCAGTCGTACCTGTCGAGGCTTTCAATGTGAGTTGAAAGCGAAAAGAGGTGGTAACACGTCTCAGCGGACGTCCTCTTGCACCAATGCAGGATGGGCGTTTTTATTTGCTCTTTCATCCTGTAGCGGCATCGACTAATTTATCTTGCCTGAATAGATTGGCAAGAAGGAGGAAAGAGACATGAAAGAAATTCGTTTGTTTAATGGGGAGACCATCCCGCTGGAGCGCCACAAGGTGCGCATCGTTCAGAAGCTGGAACTGCTGCCGGTTGAGGAACGCCTGCAAAGGCTGAAGCAGGCCAAGAATAACCTCTATCTGCTGCATAATCGGGATATTTTCCTGGATATGCTGACTGACAGCGGCGTCAATGCCATGAGCGACAATCAACTGGCTGCCATGCTGAACGCCGATGATTCCTACGCCGGGAGTGCAACTTTTTTCGAGCTTGAAGCCAAGGTCAAAGAGCTCTTTGGTATGGAGCATTTCCTGCCCGCCCATCAGGGGCGCGGCTGTGAGAAAGTGCTGGCTGATCTGCTGATTAAGCCCGGTCATCTGGTTCCTATGAATTACCACTTCACCACTACTAAAGCTCATATCATGCGCTGTGGCGGCCAGGTTATAGAGCTGCTCTGTCCCGGCGGCGAGGAATGCGAGAGTGACGCACCTTTCAAGGGCAATATGGATAACGATGCTTTGCGCGAGTTCCTCGGCGCCAATGCTGAGAAGATTCCTTTTGTGCGTATGGAGGCCGGAGCCAATCTGATCGGCGGCCAACCTTTCTCACTTGCCAATCTGCGGGAGACTGCCGCTATTACGCATGAGTTCGGTCTCCCCTTGGTTCTCGACGCTTCGTTGTTGCAAGATAATCTCTATCATATTAAGAAGCGTGAAGCAGCTTGTCAGGATATGAGCGTACGTGAGATCACACGTGCCATTGCCGACTGCTGCGATATTATCTATTTCTCCGCTCGCAAATTCGGTTTCGCCAAAGGAGGCGGCATTACTCTGCGGGACAATGATCTGGCCAATATACTGAAAGAATTAATTGTCCTCAACGAAGGCTTTTTGACTTACGGCGGTATGTCAGTCCGCGAGATGGCTGCAATCACTGTCGGCCTCGAAGAAACTATGGATATGTCCATAATCTCCCAAGGTCCTCAGTTCATCGCTTTCATGGTTGATGAGCTGGTCAAGCGCGGCATCCCTGTCGTCACTCCGGCCGGAGGTCTCGGTTGTCACCTCAATGCTAAAAAATTCGTGCCTAATATTCCCGGCGAAGAATATCCGGCCGGCGCCCTGGCTTCAGCTCTCTTTATCGCCGGCGGCATCCGCGGCATGGAGCGCGGCACCATGAGTGAGACCAGAAATCCCGACGGCAGTGAGAAGATCGCCCCCATGGAGCTCCTGCGCCTGGCCCTACCTCGCCGAGTCTTCACTCTCAGCCAGATCAAATACGCCATTGACCGCATTCACTGGTTGTGGGAAAACCGCTCCCTGATCGAGGGCATACGCTTCACTAGGGAACCCAAGATTCTCCGTTTCTTCGTCGGTGAACTGGAGCCCGTCTCCGACTGGCAGGAAAAGCTTGCTAAGCGCTTCCGTCAGGACTTCGGCGACTCCCTCTGATCTGACCTGACACGTCTGAGTTTGGCTAATATACACTAAGATTAACCGGATACAGTCAGATCGTAGTTTGTCAAAGCTACGATTTGACTTTTTTATTAGTACTGTCCTTTAGTTTTCCACTATATTTATCTCTAATCAAAAAGTTTTATATTGACACTAAAGTTATATGAATATACAATTAATATATCTGTACTAAAGTTATATGAACATACAGTTTATTTGTTAAATATGATTAAGTGCTTCATTTACCTAATTTATAGTTGTTCCCATGAAACTGGAGGAATCTTTACATGGATAGTATAAATAAAGGTATCTTGTCTATTAGAAGTCAGTACTCAATAAATGACAATGTATTAGAGGGGCGGCTCAATACCCTATTACCAGCCCTTATGCAGGAATGTCAAGTTCCCCTCTGGGTAGTGCTATGTCGCGAGTACAATGAAGATCCTGTATTTAAAACGCTTACGCCTTCCAGAATGAAGAATGCTTCTAGAATCTCCTGCTTTATTTTTATTTTGGAAAGAAATCATTTATATAAATTCAGTTTATGCCGCCCAAATCCTTCTCTGACTACGTTTTATGAACAACATTATGATCCTGCCAATCAGAATCAATGGGATGCTATCCGGGATGTATTGGCAAAGTATTCTAAAGGAATAATTGCTATTAATGTATCTGACGACTATGCCCTTGCTGATGGGCTCTCATCAAGCCTATATAAAAAGCTATTGTCAACTGTGCCACCCAAAACAAAAATAATAAGTTCCGAACAGCTAGTTATAAGGTGGCTGGAAACAAGATCAAAGTTAGAGCTCGAAAATTACAGTTCCATTTATAAAATCTCGATGCAAGTCCTGAAGGATGCCTTCTCCCGAAATGTAATTAAGCCTGGAGAAACCACTACCACAGATGTCGAGTTTTATATACTGCAACGCATAAATAATTTAGGTCTAGATGCCTGGTTTAATCCTGATGTTGATTTGCAACGTAGAGGTGTTGACAATTTCAGATTGTCAGACATTGTAATTGAAAAAGGAGACTTGTTGCATGTAGATATGGGTTTAGCCTATTTGAACTTATATACCGATACGCAACGTTTAGCATATGTGCTTAAGGATGATGAAATTGATATTCCGAAAGGTATCCTTAAGGGATTTTCTAAAGGACTACGCTTTCAAAAAATTGTTCTGGATGAATTCCAAGTTGGCAGAACTGGGAATGATATCTTTAGTTCATCTATAGAAAAAGCAAAGGCCGAAGGTATACGACCGATGCTGTATACTCACCCAATTGGCCTCTTTGGACATTCAGCCGGTCCAACTATTGGTATGTATGATAATCAAAATCCAATACCAATACATGGAGAGAATTCAATAAATAACAATACATGTTACGCATTAGAACTAAATGTTATTGAATCTGTGCCGGAATGGGATGGACAAGATATTTGCTTCATGTTAGAAGAAACAATTTGTTATACCTATGATCAGAAAAATTTTTTAGACTGTGGCTATAAGGAACTAATTAGGATTTAGTAGTTATTATTAAAAACTAAAAAGCGAGTTGACAATGAGCATTAAAAACCTAATGTCACCAGGGTTTAGGGCAGTCGAAGGCGGTCTCTTTTCTACTGTTACCAAGGCCGACGTCGGCAATGTTGCAGCTGAGATGGAAAGACAAGGTATTGACATGCTGAGCTGGGCTGATCCTTTCATGCCTGATCCTGTAATACCGACACAAATTAGAGAAGCAGCCATCAGATCAATTGCTACAGGCAACGCCAGCCACTACACGACTCCCGTAGGCAATTCGGAGCTCAAAGAAATCATTGCCGAAAAACTACAGAGCAAAAATGGTCTGACCGTAGATCCCCACCGCAATATATTGATCACTCCCGGTTCGGACTCAGGGCTCCTCTTCGCCATGATGCCTTTTATCTGCCCTGGAGATGAAGTACTGGTGCCAGAGCCCAGCTATCCTAGTAATTTCCTTAATCCTCAACTACTGGGTGGAACAACAGTATCAATACCTTTGTTAGAGACTGAGAATAGCTATGTTCTGGACCTTGTTAAGATCGAGTCGCTTATAACGCCCAAAACCAAAATGATACTCTTAACCAATCCCAACAATCCTACGAGCACAGTGTTTTCTCGAACTGAACTTGAAGAATTGGCTAAGCTGATTGTTCAGAATAATCTGATTCTAGTCGTTGATCAAGCTTTTGAAGACTCTGTCTTCGATGACCGCGAAATGATCAGTATGGCAGCTCTGCCAGGCATGTTTGAGCGCACAGTAAGTATATTCTCCATTTCCAAAGGCATGGCTCTCTCCGGTTTTCGAGTCGGCTATCTCGTAGCTAGCGACCAGGTGATGGATGTCATGTACGGTAGCGCTGTTAATGTAATCGGTGCAACTAGCACAGCTTTTCAACTTGCCGCAGTCGAAGCATTTCGAAATGATTCTTTTATTCAGGAATACAATGAGGTTTTTGATATACGGCGCAAACGAGTTTACGAGATGATTAATTCTGTCTCTAGTGTGAAAATGCAAATGCCTCAGAGCGCTTATCTCTCCTGGGTCGATGTTTCCCAACTCGGTACCGGCAAGGATATCTCCAATCTGCTTAAAGATAAAGCAAAAGTCTTCGTCAACGACGGTGCTGCCTATGGCCCCTCCGGCATTAATCACATTCGCATTGTTCATGGCTGCTACCAAGATGATAACCGCGTCTACTCGGCGATTAGCCGAATCTGTCAGGTTCTGTCAGAAGAAGCACGGTCTTAGTAAATATGATAAATACCACTCTTGGGGAGTAAATTAAAAATGTATAGCAATGATATCCGAAATACACAATTAGCAAAAACAATCATCAACTATTCACTTTCTGTTCAGCCCGGGGAAAGGGTATTGATAGAATGCAGGGGCCTTCCTTTGGATTTGATTACAAATCTTATTAGAGAAATTTACGCTGTTGGTGGTCTGCCATTTACCAATTTAAGAAATCCATTCATTGACAGAACTATTATTGCGGGTTGCACTAAAGATCAATTAGAGTTGATGTATGAATTCGAAGAGAAACGCTTAAATGAGATGGACTGTTACATTGGTATCCGGATGTTAGATAACTCATTCGAAGAAAGTGAAATACCTATTGAGCAAACGGATCTTTACAATAGGATTTTCGAAAGAAAACTGCTTGTAGAAATTAGGGTGCCAAAAACTCGTTGGGTTGCACTTAGATACCCTACACCGGCTATGGCACAAGCTGCCGGTATGGCTACTGAGGCATTTAGAGAATATTATTATCGCGCATGCAATATTAATTATGAAAAAATGAGTAGTGCAATGGATTCATTAGTAAAGTTAATGAACACAACAGATACTGTTTCTATTATTTCTCCAGGAACCAATATCACTTTTTCAATTAAGAATATGGGAGCTGTTAAATGTGACGGTAAAGCCAATATCCCTGACGGGGAAGTATACACAGCACCCGTTAAATCGTCTGTACAAGGAGTAATTGCCTATAATATTCCATCAATATATGATGGATTTAAATTTGAAAACATTCGTCTAGAATTTAAAGACGGGAAGATAATATCCGCTTCATCTAATAATGATAGCCTACTAAATTTTATACTCAATACAGATGAAGGAGCCCGGTACATTGGGGAATTTGCCATCGGTGTTAACCCTTATATAGATCGACATATCGACGATATTTTATTTGATGAGAAAATTACGGGAAGTTTACATTTCACACCGGGACATCCTGCCATGGGTACTGATAATGGCAATATTTCTCAGATCCACTGGGATTTGATCTTGGTACAAACCGCGGAACATGGTGGTGGAGAAATTTGCTTTGACGGCAAATTAATTAGAAAAGATGGTCTGTTTGTGACTCCTGAACTTGAATCGTTAAATCCTGAAGAGCTACGCAAATAAGAGGCGTTATGAAATGATAATTTACACTGCAAAGAGATTTATACTAGCAATTATTACTATTCTGGTTATTATAACTATAACCTTCGTTTTAATGCATTCAATTCCCGGTGATCCGTTTACCGATGAAAAAACAATACCACCGGATATAATGGCTAACTTAAAAGCAAGATATGGTCTTGACAAACCTTTGACGCAACAATACTTCACATATTTGAGGAATTTGCTCAAAGGAGATTTTGGAATGTCCCTGAAGTTTAAAGGAAGAACAGTAAATGAAATGCTTGCACAGGGTTTTCCTGTATCATTAAAATTAGGTTTAGTTGCCGCTGCCTTCGGTGTCAGTGTGGGATTGTTATTTGGGATCATTTCCGGAATTAATAGAGGAAAGCTACCTGATTATTTAGTTATCATATTAGCTATCCTAGGTGTTTCTGTACCCGCTTTTGTCTTTGCCAGCCTTCTACAATATGTCTTTGCTGTAAAAATCAAATGGTTCCCGGTATCCGGCTGGAACGGACCAATATATTTAATTCTTCCTGCGTTAGCACTGGGACTACGAATGATTGCTCAAATAGCAAGGATGATGCGCACTAGCATGCTTGATATTATGGGGCAGGATTACATAAAGGCTGCACGTTCAAAAGGACTACATGAAGCTCAGGTGATTTATCGCCATGCTTTGCGAAATGCCATTTTGCCCGTTGTTACGGTTGCAGGAGTTATGATGGCCTATACACTAGTTGGCTCCTTTGTTGTGGAAAATATCTTCAGTATTCCAGGCATGGGGAATTATCTCGTCACCGCAGTAAAACAAAATGATTATACAGTAATACTCGGTATTACAACATTTTATGCCATCATTATGGTCTCAATGATGTTTTTGGTTGACATTATGTATATGGTGATAGATCCACGTATTCGGCTGGACAAAAAGGGGTAAAATATGAGTATTAACGATACCACAACATGCCGTTTTGACCATATTGGAAAACGCCCGGGGCAGTTTAACACCATGGCTCGCCCTGTTACAACCTATTGGAAAGATGCATGGAGGAGACTCCGCTCAAATAAAGTTGCTATCGCAGCCATGATTTTATTGATAATTGTGCTCCTTATGGCTTTATTTGCCCCAATCTTTTCTCCATTCGAATCCCGAAAACAAAATCCTAATGCTATTAACACAAGGCCAAATAATACTAATGTTTTTGGCACAGATAGTCTAGGGCGCGATTTATTTGTACGTTGTTGGGAAGGGGCAAGAGTTTCATTATTCATAGCATTTATAGCAACAATAATAAATGTTTTGATTGGTGTGCTTTACGGTGGCATATCTGGTTTTTTTGGTGGACGAGTAGATCTCTTTATGATGCGCATAGTCGAGATTATATATTCTGTGCCGGACCTTTTATGGGTAATTTTATTAATGGTTATTTTAGGCCCTGGTCTCAAAACAATTATCATTTCCATCGCCATTACTGGTTGGGGGTCAATGGCGAGATTAGTAAGAGGTCAGGTTCTTCAGCTTAAACAAAATGAATATGTCCTGGCTGCACGCATTCTAGGCGCAAAGCCAAAACGAATTATCGCTAAACATTTAATACCAAATACGATGGGACCAATTATAATTGAGCTCACTTTTTGTATTCCTAGTGCAATTTTTACGGAAGCAATGCTAAGTTATCTTGGCCTTGGTGTCCCTGTTCCTCTTGCCAGTTGGGGCACTTTAGCTAATGAAGGTGCACGAATGCTAATGTTGCACCCTTATCAGCTACTCTTTCCCGCTCTCTTGATTTCATTAACAATGTTAGGTTTTAACTTATTAGGTGATGGACTGAGGGATGCCTTAGATCCAAGGCTTCGCGTCTAGGTTGAGAATTATGAATAACGATATTTTGTTAAAAATTGAAAATTTATTTGTTTCTTTTTCAACATATGCGGGTAAGGTACAGGCTGTTAGAGGTGCCAATTTAGTAATTCACAAAGGTGAAATTGTAGCTGTTGTAGGTGAAAGCGGATGTGGAAAATCAGTAATGGCACAGAGCATTTTGCAGTTAAACCCATCGCCGCCTTGCACAATTGACCAAGGATCTATCCTTTTTCAAAATGAAGATCTATTGCAAATGAATCAAAGAAGCATTCGGAAAATACGTGGGAAACACATCGGAATTATCTTCCAAGACCCCATGACTTCTTTAGATCCAACGAAACAGATAGGCTATCAGATAATTGAAGGAATAAGGCGACACGAGAGCATTCCCAAACAAAAAGCATATAATAAAGCAGCAGATATGTTGTGTAGCGTTGGCATTGCAAATCCTGTTGCACGAATGAAACAATATCCTCACGAGTTTTCAGGTGGCATGCGTCAACGAGTAATGATTGCCTCATCATTAGTATGTAATCCAGAACTATTAATTGCAGATGAACCGACAACAGCATTGGATGTCACTATTCAAGCTCAAATATTGGATCTTTTGCTAAAAATGCAAATTGAGACCAAAACCTCAATCATGTTGATTACACATGATATGGGTGTAGTCGCTGATGTTGCAGACAGAGTAAATATAATGTATGCAGGAATAATTCTGGAGAGCGGATTAATCAACGAAATCTTTTATGATGCAAAACATCCTTATACATGGGGATTATTGAATTCTATCCCTACACCCCAAAGGCGTTCTGAGCGTTTAGTTCCTATTGAAGGATCGCCACCTGATTTGTTGAATCCACCTGTTGGTTGTCCCTTTGCTGAAAGGTGTGACTATGCAATGCGTGTATGTTATGAGCAAATGCCGGAAGTAAGTCACATATCCGATGATCATCAAGTACTATGCTGGTTAATGCATCCAGATGCACCGACTGTAGTTCGTCCCATGCCAGAGGAGAGGGGTGATGCTTGATGCTGTTACAAGTAAATAGGCTTAAGAAATATTTTAATTTAAGTCGCAACAAATATTTAAAAGCTGTTGATGATGTTTCATTTTCTATAGATAAAGGAGAAACCATGGGATTAGTTGGCGAAAGCGGCTGCGGGAAATCTACTTTGGGGTATACGATCGTAGGATTGCATAAACCTACAGATGGAACAGTTTTTTTTGATGGGAAAAATGTGCAGCAGATGGCGGCAAATTCTAGAGCTGAACTGTCTAGAAACATTCAAATGATTTTTCAAGATCCTTATTCCAGCTTGAATCCTAGAATGACCGTTAGCGACATAATATGTGAAGGAATTGATATCCACGGCTTAGCTTCTGGTCAAAAAAGAAACGAAATTTTATATGAGCTATTAGACAAAGTCGGACTGGCCAAAGAGCATGCAAACAGATTTCCCCATGAATTTTCCGGAGGTCAAAGACAAAGAATTGGTATAGCCAGAGCGCTAGCTATACAACCGCGTATGATTGTCTGCGATGAACCAATTTCAGCCTTAGATGTGTCTATACAAGCTCAAGTGGTAAATCTATTGGAAGATTTGCAAAAAGAACTCCGACTAACATACCTATTCATTACACATGATATTGGTATGGTAGCCCATATAGCAAAGCGTATTGCAGTGATGTATTTAGGTGTCATTACTGAAATAGCCTCCAGCGATGTCTTGATCACAGAGGCTTTGCATCCGTATACACAAGCCCTATTGTCTGCTGCTCCCTTTGCAGATCCTATTGATAGTCGAGCCAGAAATCGAATCAAGCTTGCGGGAGATGTGCCAGACCCCATAACAGTAACATCCGCCTGTAAATTCTATAGCAGATGTCCTATTGCAAAGCACTTTTGCTTAGAAAATATACCTTCTCTAAAAGAAGTACGAGAAGGTCATATGGTAGCGTGTCACGCAGTTATAAAAGAAAAAGGCTATGAATAGGAGAGAAAGATGATCAGCAATTCAATATATGGAGAGAGACGAAAAGAATTGGCAGAAACTTTGGAGGACAATTCTGTCTCGTTCCTTTTCTCCGGAACAGTAAAGCAAAGAACTTGGGATCAGGACTATCCTTTTTGTGTCAACAGGAACTTTTTCTATTTAACCGGATTGGATAATCCCAATGATATTCTGGTCATAGCCAAATTAAACAGACAGGTTAAGGAATATCTATTTGTATCTAGGCCGGATCCATATTATGAACTATACCATGGCAAGATGCTAAGTGATGAGGAATTCAAAGAATTCACCGGAATCACCAATGTTTTTTATCATGACCGTTTTGACTGGGAAATTGGCAGGCTCCTGTCTCGATCTAATTTCCTGGCAATGAATATGGATTTTCACAAGCGTGAAATAGATTCCAGCATTATGCCGGAAAATGAAATGTCCTCAAGGATCATGTCCGCCCATCCTTATTTGAAGCTTAATAATATTGCCAAGACCATAAACAACATGAGGCGAATCAAATCAGATGAGGAAATTGCAAAAATACGCGAAGCCGTGCGCATTACCGGATTAGGCATTGAATCAATTCTCGAAAATTTATCACCAGGCATTTATGAAAATCAACTGCAGGCCGCCTTTGAGTTTACTCTGCGTAATGAAGGAGCAATTAATGCTTTTGATCCGATTATCGCTGGTGGCAAGAATTCTGTTGTTTTGCACTATAACAAAAACGACCAGCAGCTTAAAGAAGGTGAATTATTGCTTCTGGATTTGGGGGCTGAAGTTGACTACTACGCTGCAGATATCAGCAGGACTTTCCCTGTCAGTGGTTATTTTACTGAGGAACAACGCTATGTCTACGAAACGGTAATAATAGGACAAGATGCTGTCATTAATGCCTTAAAGCCTGGACTTGAAATCAATAAAACCTTGGATATTGCCTTGGAAGCAATGTTTCCCCGTTGTAAAGAAAGAGGATTTGCAAACAATTTAGAGGATATGAAAAAACTTCTTCCCCATGGAATATGCCATTATATTGGCTTGGATGTCCATGATGTAGGAGATCAAAATCTGCTAGAACCCGGAATGGTTGTGACAATCGAGCCCGGATTATATTTGCCTGATCTTGGTTTTGGTATTCGAATCGAAGATGATGCGTTAATCACAAATAATAGTTGTGAAGTTTTGTCTAAACAAATTTTAAGATCCGTAGATGAGATTGAAAGATTTGTAAAAGATAAAATAGTTATATAAAGGAGGACTAAGTGATGAAAAGACGAACCGCACTTGCTTTAGTTTTTGTCCTTGTTCTGACAATACTATTGAGTGCATGCGACAGCTCACCAAAAACGGAAGAACCTAAAACCAGTGGTGTGGAACAAAAAACCAGTAGTGTAGAACAAAAAACCAGTAGTGTGGAACAAAAACTAAAAGTTAATATGCCAAATGGATCTCCTACGGATATTAATCCATTGACAGCAACAACAACTGATGCCGCTGAAATCATTGGAATGATGTTGGAGACCCTAGTACGTGAAGATGCAGAGGGAAATTTAAAAGAAGGTAGTGGTTTAGCTGAAAGCTGGGATATTAGTGAAGATGGATTAACCTATACCTTTAAATTGAAAGATGCAAAATGGTCCGATGGATCGAGTGTTACTGCAGATCAATTTGAATATGCGTGGAAAAAAGTGTTAGATCCTGAAACGGCAAGTCAATATGCATATATTATGTATCCCATCAAGAACGGACAAAAATACAATACAAAGGAAATATCCGATGCCAGTGAAGTTGGGGTTGAAGCGATTGACGAAAAAACACTTAAGGTCACCCTAGAAGAACGTACTGATTATTTTTTAAGTTTGCTCGTTATGTTTCAGTACGGCGCTTTGCCTGTAGGCTCTGCTGAAGAATATGGTGACGACTTTTTCGTAAAGCCGGAGGCCATGGTTTTTAATGGCCCCTTCATCATGACTGAATGGATCCCCGATCAAAAAATCATAATGGTAAAGAACGAAAACTATTGGGATGCCGATGCAGTGAAACTAGAAACATTTGAGTTTGATTTCTCAATGGAAACAAATACTGTTGTAAACAATTTTGATACGGGAAATATTGATGTTATGTTAGTCCAGCCTGAGTTCCTAGAAAAATATAAGGATAATGTAGGGTTTGTTAGCGTAACAGAACCTGTTACTGAATACCTAATGTTCAATATGAATAATAAGTATTTTTCTAATGAAAATATACGCAGAGCTTTCTCATTAGCTATTGATCGAGTGAGCTATATGGAAGACTTCTTCCGCACAGGATCAACACCAGCTTACGGTTATATCCCACCATCTATCAAAGGAGTTGGCGGTAAAGATTTCCGTGAATCAGTCGGTGACCTTTATTATGACAGGGGAACGAATGAAAATGCCGAGGCTGAAGCCAAAGAACTGCTTGAAAAAGGCATTGCAGAAGTAGGAGGAACTAAGGAAGAGTTAAGTCAAAGTCTGAGCCTCGTTATTGGTGAAGGTGATTTAAATCTCAAAACTGCCCAGGTTCTACAGGAGTTCTGGAAAGACGTTCTTGACATGGAATTGGTAGTTAAATCAAGTAGCTACGCCTTGCGTCAAGAACAATATAAAGGCGATTACACCATTGGTAAAGAAGGTTGGGGGGCAGATTATAATGATCCGCTCACTTTCCTTGACTTATTTGAAACAGGCAGCCCCTATAATAATGCTGGGTATTCCAGCGAGAAATACGATAAGCTAATTCAAGAATCTCGGACACTGACAGGTGATGCTCGATTGGCAAAACTGGAAGAAGCTGAAAAAGTTCTGCTTGAAGAGGACTTTGTCATAGCTCCTACTTTTTTCCAAACTCGAAGCTGGGTTGCCCAAGATAAAGTAAAAGGAATAGTAAGAAGGGGTATTGGTCTGCGCGCCGATTATAAGTGGGCATATATTGGAGATTAATTCTATATAACAAAAAATTGCAATATTTTAATAAAAGTTAAATAAACCCCTCATAAAGTAGCAAGATCGTAGTTTTTCGGAACTACGATCTTGTTTGGTGCGTCGGGCGTGGCAATGGACAAATACTTGCCTCGATTTATTGGTACCAGCCCATCGGTTGTATTCTGATACCACTTAACCAGTTGAAAATCACATCATCTAACCTGATACCGATAAAAAACGAGGATGATAGATAGCGAAGGACTTTTCTCAAATCAATTAGCATTTTACTTGTTAATTTGGTCACTTGTAAAACAACTAAGCTAATGTTAAAATATGGAAAATATATTTTTTAGATAATTTAAATATATTTAGGAGATAATTCATATGGAAAAAGTTAGATTTGGGATTATAGGGGCAGGTATGGCAGGGCCCCTCAATGCAGGTGCTTTGAAAGACATCCCTGACGCAGAATTGGTAGCGTGTTGCGATATTAATCAAGAAGTAGCACTTAAGTTCAGTAAACAATTTGAGATTCCACACTGCTATTTTAATTACAATGATCTTTTGAATCACAAAGGATTGGATGCAGTCTGCGTAGTTACACCTCCCTCTTCTCATGAAGAAATTGTAATTGCCGCTTCTTTATCTGGTAAACATGTTATGTGTGAAAAGCCAATATCAATTAACTGTATTTCTGCAGATAGAATGATTGAGGCTTGTAGATCAGCAAATGTTAAGTTTGGTGTTATTTCAATGTATCGATTTATGGATCAAGCTCAATTGATAAAAGATACATTAGATAAGAATCGATTAGGAAAACTAATATCAATTGATTGCTCAGGGAAATGTTATAGAAGTGATCAATATTATGCCTCTGGCGCCTGGAGAGGGACCTGGGAAGGTGAAGGGGGAGGATCTTTAATAAGTCAAACAATACATTTTATTGATTTAATGCTTTATTTTGCTGGTGATGTAAATGACATTTATGGCCGCTATATGACTACAATCCATTCTAATATTGAAGTTGATGATATAGCTAACGCTAGTTTTAAATTCAAGAACGGTGCTATTGGTACTCTCCAAAGCGGTACCTCCATTCGTCCAGGTTACCCTCGATATTTAGAGATACATGGCGAGAAAGGAACTATTAAGTTAGTCGAAGAATCAATTGTTGAATGGAAAGTCGATGGTGATAAAGAGGAGCACTTTATTTCATCAACACCAGTGAGTTCAGGAGATACAGCCACTAAGGCTGGTTATAATTCTACAGAAAATCATAGAAGACAGTTGCTGGATTTTATTGAAGCAATACAAGAAGACCGTGAACCTGCAGTAAATGGGCATGAAGGTAGACGGACTTTAGAGTTTATAAGGGCAATTTATCAGTCAAGTGATAAGGGGATTCCAATTAAGTTCCCAATTGTAGATAAAAGCCATTACGGAGGAAAAAATAAATGGTAGACACAAATCCCAAAATACATGGATTATGCAATCATTATTTAGAAAGAGGTCAAGAGGATATGGAGAAAAAAATGTATACAAAAAAACTAGAGGAAATTAAGGATAATCTAAGTCGTCGTAATATTGACCGCTTGGAAGAAGCAATATTGTCTGGCAATATCGAAGAAGCCTTAAAACTACATCATATTAATGTAGAAAAGAAAACCGCTTTTCATCATTTTGCAGTTCGTTGGGTAAACCAAACATTACGAAATTTTAAGAAACATGCACCAGATGAAGCAATATTCCAATGTATGGAAGATTATGCATTATGGTGCTATCCGCCATGTTTACATGAATGGATGGAAGCTTTCAAAAAAGGAGATGCTAGTTACAAAGATTTCCCATTTGAAGACTTTTTGGAAAACAGAGCAACTTTATGGCAAGCTCTTCATGATAATGGTGATCAAATTTGGGAAGAGGATGATAAGAAAATTACTTTTATTCTCGACAGATGCAATAGTGGTGGTTGGCTAATTACAGAATGTGCTGATGAGGTTCAAAAATTGGATTCCCCTGATAAGAGAAGTTACAACAAAGAAGGGTTTCAGTGTTACTGTCTTAATTGTACAACCATGTGGGAATTTGGGTGGTATAAATGGTTTGGATGGCCACTTTTTATTATGAATGTACCTACGATCTCAGACAACAGCGGGCGGTGTGAGATGGTCATGTATAAAGATCCTAAAGATATTCCTGATTCTTATTATGAGCGTACAGGTTTAGAAAGAAAAATTTAAGACCTATATCTAGCTCTCTTTGGTTTAATGTTGTCATCACAGAATCTCTTTACCTTGCTAGTGTATATTACGCTGCGGCGGAGCATGCGTTCCGCCGCAGCATGAGATGAGCCATTGTTCCTTTGGTAGCCGAAATTTCCATTAGGCCGACTATATATTATTTCCCCGTAGATTTAACACCAGAAAAGTTTTCCATGTCACCAAAACGAGCATATGCTGTGACAACAGCATTGATCACACTTTTACGGAATCCTGTATCTTCTAAAGATTTAACTCCAAATATTGCTGGTCCACCAGGGGAGCAAACTTCATCTTTCAATTGCTCAGGATGTTTGTCAATATCAATCATCAATTGTACTGTACTCAGAATACCTTGTAGAGCTAATTTTTTTGCTTCTGAGCGCATCAAACCATTATATACACCTCCATCTGCAAGTGAAGAAACAAACATTGTCACAAATGCAGGGGATGTTGAGGTTAATACAGTTCCAGCAACAAAGCGACTTGGTGGCAAAGTATAGAAGTCACCTGAATATTTTAATATAGTCTCAATGGCTATACGATGCTCTGGAGAATGTCGCCCATCATCCAAAATCAGAGTGTATCCTTTCCCTATTAGACAAGCTGTATTGGGCAGCATGCGAATAATTGGTAAGTGCATGCCAGCAGCACAAAGATTATCAAAATATATTTGGCTATCTATGCCGGCTACAATTGATACAATTACCTTTTCTAGTCCTTTTAATAAGCACGATTGAACGGTTTTTTTAATTTCATTTAAAGTAGATATCAAAAATTGTGGCTTGACACAAAAAACTAAATATTTTGATCGTTCTACTGCTTCATTATTTGTTCCTGTTAAACATCCTAAAGCCTTGCTTAGATTTAGTGCTTTCTCTTGTTCTACATCAGTTACCATAATGCGATCTGCTTTTATGGATCTAGCTGCAGCAGTTGCTAATGCTGTTCCCATCACACCACTACCAATAAAAGCGACATTCTCATTATTATCCATCTTTACACCTCAAGTAATAGAAATAAGATTATTAATGAATCAAATACATTCTAAAATGTTTAATTCCTTTGCGTGAATCATTGAATCAGATAAGCTAAGACCAAATTGCCAGCCGCATGCAATAGCATGTGCTATAACAACTGGATCACTATCAGAAAAAAGTACATTTCGTCCTAATAAGATGCCCTTAACTTGTTTTGATAAACTAGATTGCTCGGTATACTCCCTAACAACTTCTAAATCCTCAAACTCTCGTTCATCTGGAACTACTAGTACCGGGCAGGTAGATGCCGTAACAGTATCAATATAGTTTTTATTAATTGGAAGTTCTAAATACTTATTTAAAGAAGAACATCCTAAAGCTGAAACAACTCCTACAGATTTTACTATGCTTTCAACATCTTTATTAATTGTATAACCTATTTCCTCATCTCCTTCCACAAACAATATTTCAATAAAAATATTTGTACCTAAATTAAAAGCCTCATTAATGGCATCGGAACAATAAGTCAAAGTGTATCTACAATCATCCTGATACGGGTTTAGTCGTAACATAAATTTTGCACCGTTTAAGCCCAAAGCTTTAATGCGTTCAAGCGTGAAACAACAAGGGCGATCATCCATTTCCCAAACGCTGCCCTTTAATCCGCCTCTATTAATTGTTCCAATCAAAACGCGATCTCGCAGAATATCAATACCATATTCAGCTTTTAATAAAATATTTATAGCGAAAAGGTCTTCTATTATATCAGGTGTACTTTCAACCCCTGTAACTAAAGGACTAAGCAGAACTCGTATCAGTCTAGATAGATACTCTTGTCGATTTGCAAGACGAATTGGATTATTCCTGTATCCACAAATCATGCGCGCATTGTGATCTGCAGCAACAATTATTAGTTTATTCTTATTGATACTAAATCGAGGACGGGCATCAGCTTCAGATTGGATCCGTTCTGGATAAAGGGTCTTCATCTCACTAATTTTTAAAAAAGTGTCCGTGTTTAAAAAATTATTATAATCAAAATTATAATCAAACATTGTTAGACCTCTCATTTTTTAGGATTTCTAAAATCTATTTTCCCGTAGAAATCAATGCTCATACCTTGTCAAATCCCAATCTCTTTTTTCGTTCAATTTGAGTTGCGTGTTGATCAACTTCTCCATTATACGTAAGCACCACCCCATACTCAGTTTTAGCAAACTCTTTACTGACATAATCTTGATTTACGTCCTTAGCGACTAATTCAGGACTTCTTAGTAGAGGATTACCATAACCACCACCACCACCCGTCTTAATAACAACTTCCCATCCCTTTTTAATAAGAAAATCATTTACTTTTTCTAAGCCCACTGCAATTTGTTTACCGCCGTGATTCACAGTTACTTCCGGTGGTAGTCCATCTTTACCGCCATGGACACCCCACGCAGGACATTGCGTTCTTTCAAACCACGTTCTAAGATGAGCTTCCTCAGCTAATGAAGAAAACATTTTTATTAACCCATTTCCACCTCGAAATTTGCCTGGGCCACCAGAATTCCTACGTATTTCTAATTTATTAATTTTCATGGGATAAAGTGACTCAAATACCTCAACGGGTAAATTTTTAAAATCACCATTACAAACATTTATGAGACAATCCCCACCATCTTGGCACCAAGTACCTCCCCATCCTCCCAATGTGGGTTCAGAAATTGCATACAATTTTCCATCTTTAGGATTAAATCCCGATAAATACATAACCATGGAGTCACCATAATGTGCGGCAGCAACATTATTAGGCAATGCATCTGATAATGCCTTAATAATTAGATCAATTGTTAAGCCAAGATGAGAAAAATACCATGTGCACGCAGCTGGCTCTTCTGCAGCGAAAATAGTACGTGGCTTTACAATAACTTCCAGCGGCTTAAAAGAACCTCCTGTTACTGGTGCATGCGGTAATGTAATCATTTTATAAGCTACTCTTACTGCTGCTATTGCTTGCGCTTTCCCACAATTTGTACTACCTACAGCCATAGTACTTGAATCAGATAGATCAACGGTTATTTTTCCACTTTTTACGGTGATTTTAACTCTCACAAAAACTCTATTATTAGTAGCACCATCATTATCTAGAAACCCCTCAGCATAATACTCGCCCTCTTTTATCTGGGAAACAACTTCCTCTTCCAACAATTGAGATTGAATAAAAATGTCATGAGCAGAATTCATTAACGTTTCATATCCAAAACGTTCTATTAAAGCCTTTAGGCGTCCCTCACCAGTATGGCATGCAGCAATTTGTGCATTCATATCACCATGGGCATTGATAGGAAATCGACTGTTCATACAAATTGTATCAATGAGATCCTGATTCGGAGAACCCTGATTAATGATTTTAAGGGGTCCCAATCTAAGACCTTCTTGGAAAATAGAAGTGGAATCAATCGAATACGCAGCGTCCTTAGCTCCAATATCAAACCAGTGAGCCCTAGTTGCCGTAAATCCAACCAGCAATGCTTCATAATAACATGGTGCAAAAATTGTGACGTCATTCAAATGTGTTCCTGTTAGATAAGAATCATTCATAATGTACACGTCACCAGGTTTAAAGTATTCTTTCCCACCATAATAATCAATGGCGGCTTTTATAGTTTCTTCTAAATTACCTAGGAATAATGGTACGCCTTGAGATTGTCCCAAAGGATTAAGATTTGCATCAAAGATTGCAACAGCACAATCTTTCATTTCATAAATGATTGGAGAATATGCACTTCGGAAAAGACTTTCATTCATTTCTCTTGCAATAGAAATAAATGCATTTCGAATTATTTCTGTAGTTATTGGATTTTCTTTCAAAACAGGTGTACACATCATTTTTCCCCTTCCTTTCGCAATACAAGATTCAAATATTTATCAACATATAATGAATAACCTGGAATAACCACTGTAGTCGCAGTCAGTTCCTCAATAATCGCTGGTCCAATTGCTGTAAATCCATAATCAAGGTCTTTTCTTAAAAAAACAGGTGTTTCAATCTTTTCCCCATCAAATATTGATAAAATCGTTTTAGTTGGCTTAGCTGCGAAAATGCTTTTTTTATGTTTTGGTGTGGGGCTAATTTTATCTAGAATACCTTTGCCGATAAGTCGAATATTTACAAGTTCAACTTGTCCTTGTTTATTGTGATGTCCATATATTCGTTGGTGTTCATCATGGAATAAATGTATTATTCTAGTTATCTCATTTTCACATATTATCTGAGACATCATAGGTATTTTAAGTGTATACTCTTGGCCTAAGTACCTCATGTCACCAATAACTTGATACTCTTGACGCTCGGAAGGAATATTTTGAAATTCAAAATCTCGTTTCATTTGAGTCCGCATCGTAGCAATTAATTTGGTTATTTCTTCTCTATCAATATTATGAACATTACATTTGACAGTTCTAACCATATCATGGCGGATATCAGCTTGAAGCATTCCCCATGCAGAATATATGCCAGGCATTGGAGGAACAATTACAGTGGATATGCCTAGCTCTTTCGCAGTATTGCAAGCATGCATAGAACCTGCACCCCCATATGAAACAAGAATAAATTCTCTTGGATCAATCCCTTTTCTTATTGTCAATTGCCTGATTGCGTCTGCCATTTTTGAATCGGCAATTCTGCAAATGCCTTCTGCTGTTTCCATTACACTTATGTTAAGGGCATTCGCAAGTTTTTTAATTGAAGATAACGATTTATTCTTATCTAACAACATTTTACCGCCCAAAAAACCCTCTTCGTCAATCCGACCAAGGACTAAGTTGGCATCCGTAATCGTTGCGTCTTCACCTCCTATCCCATAGCAAGCTGGCCCAGGATTAGCCCCTGCGCTTATTGGTCCTACTCGTAAACCTCCACCCTCCAACCATGCAATTGATCCTCCGCCAGCACCAATAGTATAAATATTAATCATAGGAACAAGTAAAGGAAATCCTTCTAATGATGTTTCGTTAGAAACATCGGGATCACCATTAACTATCATGCTTACATCATAGCTTGTGCCTCCCATATCTACACCAATAATATTTTTGTTTTCAAATGTCTTGCAGAGTATACTATTGCCAACAGCACCACCAACGGGCCCAGATAATAAAGTCAATATTGGGCTTTTCTTTGCCTTAGTAGATGAAATTACTCCTCCGCCAGATTGCATAATAAATATTTCACCTTTATAACCTTTTGAATGCATCTCTCTTTCTAAAGATGATAAATAATTTTCAACAATTGGTGATATATATGCATTTAGAATTGTGGTGCTGGTTCTTTCATATTCTCTCCATTCCGGCGCAATATCACATGACAATGAATAAGAAATCTCAGTTCTTTCTTCAAGATAGCAACCAATTTCTAATTCATGTTTTGGATTACAATAAGAATTAATCAAACAAACAGCAATCGATTTATAGCCTATTTCGTAGATTTGCTTAATAATTTGTTCAAGCTCTCTTATATTGATTGGAGTTAACTCACTGCCGTCTGCTAAAATTCGCTCTTCAATTTCAAAAACATCTTGCCTTTCGAGCAAAGGTAAATTCCGTTGAAAAAAAAGATCATACATGTCAGAACGGTTTCCGCGAGCAATATGATAGACATCTTTAAATCCCTTAGTAGTAATTAATGCTACTTTTGAGCCTTGCCTTTCTAAGACTGCATTTAGACCAGAAGTAGTACCATGTACAAAAAAGTCAATATCCTCATAATTTGATATAATCTCGTCTATGCACGAAATTATTCCGCGTGAAAGGTTATCTGTTGTTGTCAAAGTCTTACCTTCATGGTATTCCTGTGTATCTATATTGTAAAAAACAACATCAGTAAATGTTCCACCTATATCGGCTGAAATTCTAAATTTAGACATAACGATCTCCTTTGTGTTTTATACGATTAAAAGTTTTTTTGTAGCTTTATTTAGCACTTCTTTACCTTTTTCTGTTACAAGAACAATATCTTCAATCCTGACTCCAAACTTTGATGGCAAATATATACCAGGCTCAATAGAAAATGCCATACCAGGTTCTAAGCATCTAATATTGCTTTGCTTAATATCTGGCGCTTCATGTATTGAATATCCAATTCCATGACCTAAACGAGTTGGGAAATAATCTGCATAGCCCGCATTTGAAATGATATCTCGTGCAATTTTATCAATGTCTGGAATAAAAGTACCAGGGTTAACTATATCCTCGGCGGCTTGATTTGCTTTTTTCACGATATTATATATTTGTCTCTGCTCATCAGAAGTCTTTCCAATAAATATTGTTCTTGTTATATCAGAACACATACCATTGTAAACACACCCAAAATCTAAAATAATAGCTTCTCCATACTTGAGTTCTTTTTCTGTACCACTATAATGCGGTAAAGCTGATTTCTTTCCTGAAGCCACTAAACTATAACTGTTTGTTGCTCCCGCCTCTTTAAATAACTGCGAGAATCGATCCTTAATGTCTAATTCAGTAATTCCGGGCTTAATATCTTGTAGAATTTTTTCAAATACTTGATCAGCTATTCTAGAAGAATCCCTAAGAGCTTGACGCTCAATTTCCGTTTTCTTTATCCTAATTTCATGTAAAATATCAACAGCGTCTACAATATCCCATCGCATATGTAAACAAAGAGACGCTATATTGAATGCACGCACAGTGTTATTTACGCCAATTCTTGCGTTTATTAAATCGTATTCTTTGCATGCATTAATTACTGCATTAATAAATCCATCATTGTCTGACCATGAAAATATTTTCACATTGTCTCCAACAATCTTAATATATTCATCAACGCTCAATAGATTACAAATAACAAAATAATCGCCCTTATTCGTTATAAAAATACCTTGGAAACGTTCACATAAGTATGGACTATCACCAAATAATAGCTTCATATCTTCTGATGGAGCAATTAAAACTGCTTGAATGTCTTCAT
>JBMNTB010000009.1:0-65960 GCA_050945515.1 Saccharofermentanales bacterium | reverse complement strand
AATTAATATGATGAGAAAGGTAATTGGATTTTACATATGGAAACAAGCACGATAGGTATTATCATCCTTGTATGCACTATTGTTCTTTATTTGATTGAAATTATTCCTTTGTCGATCACGGCTCTGTTATCCTGTATCTCGATGGGGATTTTCGGCTGTTGTTCGTTAAGTACTGTTTTTTCAGGCTTCTCAAACAATGTGACAATGATGATTCTTGGTATGTGCATTGTGGGAGATACATTGTTTTACACCGGTGCCGCATCATTTCTGGGCAGCAAGCTGATACGAATTTTCGGTAAGAATGAAAAAATCTTCTTGATGGCGTGTATTGTTATTACTGCTGTACTTTCGGCATTTCTCAGCAACAGTGCAACTGTAGCAATGATGCTGCCTATAGCCGCCTCTGCAATTGCGGCGTCAAACGGCAAGCTGACAAAAAAGCATACATTTATGCCCATCGGTTTCGCTGCCGTGGCCGGCGGAGGGTTGACGTTGATCGGCTCCACACCGCAAATCATTGCTCAGGGGATGTTGATAGACGCTGGCCTTGAAGGCGCGAGTTTCTTTGAGTACTTTATTACCGGCATTCCGAAGGTGCTCATTATGATAGTGTTTTTTCTGACCTTCGGGTATAAAATGATCAGACAAACCTGTACTTTTCCCGAAGTTCCTGATGCGGCAGATAAAGACGATGCGGCGGATAAGCACGATAGATTTACTCTAAAGATGCTTGTCTCCATACTCATACTGGTTGGCTGTGTAATTGGGTTTGTTACACAGATATGGAGCGTTGGAATTGTATCCATGTTGGGAGCGGCCATGTGTGTTGTTACCCGATGCGTAAACGCTAAAGACGCCTTTAAGCATCTGGATTGGAATACGATAATACTGGTGGCTAGCGCGCTGGGATTTGCCTCATGCCTTAGCGAGAGCGGTACTGGTGAGGTAATCGCAAAAGCATTTGTTGGTTTAGTCGGCTCGAATGTAAATCACTTCGTTGTTCTCGCTGTTATTGCATTTCTTGCGAGCTTTCTCGGTAATATTGTTTCGGCATCTGCGGCGACTCCGATACTGGTGCCGATATGCCTTTACATGGCTCCGGAACTTGGTATGGACCCTAGGTCATTGGTTATTGCCGTTGTTGTGTTTTCAAGCATTGTATATGCAACTCCCACATCAACTCCGCCCAATTCCATGCCTCTTGTTGCAGGGTACAGATATCGGGACTATGTCAAAATCGGAGGGCTTCTAAATATTGTGACAGTTGTAATTCTTCTTTTATTATATCCGCTGATATACCAGATATGAGAAGTCCATAGGGAACACAATGGTAGTGAGTGCAAATTGCCGTATACGTCACCTTGGCATTACGGATAGTTCTATTATGAGTTTTCACATCGGTACGCAATCTTATTGCAGAGCCAACAAGCCCAGGACCTGATCCAGTGCATAAATTGTCAATCTGCCCTCCTCATCGCGACGAGCAAAAGCTCCGAAGAAGTCATTAGTCTGGCTGGAAACATAACTCCTACTCAACTGCTTTACCGCCGCAGAAAACAAAGAACGGTTATCGCACACGCGTCCCAATCTTGCAGCCCAGGCAGCAAGAGCAGGATCTGCTTCCTTATCTGAACCGGAACCACTCAGAAGATGATAGGAAGCTGCAAGAGAACCATTGTTCAATTCACCTAAGATAAAACCAAGGAAATCCGCATTGCTCACTCCAACTTCCGCAAGATGGATAGAAGTGCGCAACATACGCCAGGTTTCCGCTTGGAAACCGGATTCAATCAGCGGCATAAGTTCCTGCTCAGCAGGGCGCCATCCTTCCGGTGGAAAAGGCATGCCGACTTCATATTGATATTCAGCCAGTCTGGATTTCCAGCTGGCGGCAATCTCTGTCCAACCCTGATCAAAAGCTGACAATTGTTCAAATGTCCAGAAATCAATACTGTCCACGGATACCAGGGGAATTGGCGGTTGCTCAAGGGACACAGGATTATCAGCAGCTTTTGAAATCAAGGGATGATTGAGATTTGGTCCATAACCTTCAATTGTTGCCGGCGGTCCGGATAGAAACAAAGGCAGCAATGTATTTGACAGGTCTGAAATTTCCTGGCTCAGAGCTTTGGTCGGTTTATCAAGATAGGCCAGCAGGAGCAGACGCAGATAATCTTGAGTAGTAATCCAGTTTGGATCCTTTTGCCGGAAAATATTATTATTCTCTCGCTCTAGAGCATTTACAAACAATCCGCTAATCTCATCAAAGAAAGCTTGTTTGAAATTCCGACGCCATTGCTTGAATTGTCTATCCCGACCAGATTCAAGCAAAGCCTGTCCAAAATACAGTTGATCAATTGCCAGTATCTGATCGGCTATAATTTCAATATCAGGATCATCTCCCAAAACCAAGTCAGGTTGTTTGCGCCATGCGATCAATAGACCGGTGGCTGTCTGTACTTCATCTTTCTGACTTAATTTGAGCTCAACATCGATAAGCAAATTCGTTTCGATTTGCTTTAATACCCCGGGAGCAATTAGATCGGGATCTGTCTGACCGAAATCGGCCGAATTGCCTGGCAATTCGTCTAAGGGTAACTTGACCAAATTGCGCCGGGCAATAAAATAGAAATATATATAGAGAGCAATACTTATAAGTAGCAAGCTTGCGATAAGAGGAAGTATAAAGCGTTTTTTCTCTCGCGCGAAATCTTTCATATTTGCATTTTAAGCCAATTCCGCTCTTAAAGACAAAAAATGTTAATCAGAACCTACTCTCTGATAGAATGTTCTGGAAGAGGAAAATGCCGTGAAGACTATAGCAGTAATTGCCGAATTTAATCCCTTACACCATGGACATGCCTGGTTATTACAACAGATCAGGAAAGTCTCACAGGAAAGATGCGGCATCATTATTATCCTGCCGGAGTTTTTTAGTCAGCGAGGTGTACCTAATCTGCTTCCTCCCTGGACACGGACAAGAACCGCATTGGAAGCGGGGGCAGATTTGATATTATCCTTGCCGGAAATCTATGCCTTATCGAGTGCGGAAGGTTTTGCCGCCGGAGCTGTAAAATGCCTTCATAGCACCGGCATAGTACAACAAATAGTATGCGGAGCAGAAAATCCCAATCTAAATGAACTACAGCAAATCAGTGCTCTGCTGAGCAATGAAAGTTCAACGTACAAAAAGCTGCTACAAGTCGGAATAAAAGCCGGAATGGGCTTCCCGGCTGCTAGAGAACACGCTGTTTCAGAGATCACCGGAGATTATAAACTCGCCTCTTTACTCCAGAAACCTAACAATATACTAGCAATTGAGTACATGAAAGCTCTAGATATTAATGGTGTAAGTTCATATATTAAGTTGCGAACTATTCCTCGTACGAACAATATATCGTCTAGCGAAATCAGACAGATACTAACAGATCTTCTGCTTGAGGATTGTCAATCTACCTGCTTTACTCAAGATCCTTCCCGTTTGCGCAACCTTACATATGAACTGGAGAAAAAAATGCCCAGCTATTCTTTGGCCAAAATACTGGCAGCCATACAAGACAGTTCCGGACCATTACTATTTGATCAGCTTAAATATGATGTATTTTTTGCGCTTGGACAGCACACGATTAAAAGTATTGCTGAGATTGCGCATATGCAGCAGGGTTTGGGCTCAAGGCTCCTAAATATTGTCTCACAGCCGGATATAATTGATGCTAATCTATCGCACTTGATACAGGTTACCGCCTCCAGGTCCCATCCTGCAGCCAGAGTCCGTAGGGCAGTAATATCATTATTACTTGGACTTACTAATTCCGACTTAGAAGAGTTGTCAGAACCCAACTACATAAAGGTGCTCGGTTTCAACAAAACCGGCCGTTATCTTCTCCGCTTAATGCAAAAACATAGTTCGTTGCCTATAATTAGTCTTGCTTCTGAGTATGCCAGACTGGACAACATTCTAGCACGGAGGCAAGCAGAGATTTCCCTGACTGCGGCAAAACTCTGGTTACAATCAACAAATCAGAACATTAATCGCTATTATGAACAAAAACCTGTTCTGCTTTGACGAAGCTTACAGCTCAGAATAGAATAAACGAAGACTTTATCGTTGAGGTACACATTATGCCTGGATCAATTTACGATGAATTACAAGAACGCGGCTTTATTGCTCAAGTCACCCATGAGGCGGAAGTGCGTGATTATCTCTCACACCCTGGTGCGACATTTTATATTGGTTTTGATCCCACAGCGGACAGCCTCCATGTCGGTCATTTTGTTCAAATGATGGCAATGGCTCATTTGCAGCGTGCCGGTCATAGGCCAATTGCTCTTCTAGGTGGTGGCACCGGAATGATTGGTGATCCGTCAGATCGAACCGAAATGAGAAAGATTATGTCACTGGAAACGATCAGACACAATGTGACAAAATTTGAAAGTCAAATGGGGATGTTACTTGACTTTGCTGATGGGCGCGCTTTGATGGTGGATAATGCTGAATGGCTGGCTCCTCTAAATTATATCGAATTCATCAGAGAGATCGGATCGCAGTTTTCTGTCAATCGCATGTTAGCCGCAGAAGCATATAAGCAACGCTTAGAACGCGGTCTGACTTTTCTGGAATTTAATTATATGCTACTTCAAGCCTATGATTTCCTTGAATTGTATCGCCGCTATGATTGTCAACTGCAAATCGGCGGAGACGATCAATGGTCTAATATTATTGCCGGAGCCGACTTAATTCGCCGCAAAGAGCGCGGCCAGGCCTGGGGCATGACATTAACACTTCTGACCAATTCTGCCGGAGAAAAAATGGGGAAAACTGTTGGTGGTGCCGTCTGGCTGGATCCTAAAAAATTCAAACCATATGATTTTTATCAGTATTGGCGCAATATTGATGATGCAGATGTAATTCGCTGTCTCAAGCTATTGACATTCTTGCCTCTGGCAGAAATCAGGGAATATGAACATTTAGAAGGAGAGAAGTTGAATCCGGTCAAAGAACTGCTGGCATTCGAATTGACCAAGACTGTTCATGGTGAAAGTATTGCACAGGAAGTTAACCGAACCGCCAAAGCAATATTTTCCGGTGCCGGTGCTGCCGATAAAATGCCGGAATTTACAATGCCGTCAGCAGCCCGACAAACGCCTTTGCTCGAGTTATTGACTGAAACCGGGATTATTCCCTCACGCAGTGAAGGAAGGCGTTTAATCGCCCAGGGAGGCCTCTATATCAATAATCAGCCTGTGGAAAATGTTGATTATGTCATTTCTGATTCTGACCTGGTCGATAATGCAGTCATCGTCCGCAGAGGCAAGAAAAAGTACTATCGTCTTCTTTTCACAAAAGGGTGATATTGAAATGACTTGAGGATTCTATTCTTTGACCGGGCACTACCTTCCATACCCTGCCAAATTCTGTTCAAAATCAAGCCTGTATAATAAGCATCGTTAAGTGCTGAATGCAGAGGCTTATCGCAAGGGATTTGTAGATAATTAAGGGCGTATTCAATTGATCTCTGGGTAGAACTAGATACTTTTTCAGCTACCACAGAAAAAAGAGATTGTATATCCATACAGCGAAACGGATCGATAGAAGCTAAATTATAATAGCGGAAGTTGTCCATTAAAACATTAGGATCCGCTTTTGACCAACTGCAATAGACGCTGGAAACATTATTAGCAAAAGCTCGAAAGTGTTTTGCCGCAATGGGGAAAGTAAGTCCCTGACTGAGGCTCTCTTGTTTTCGATTCGTAACACGAGATACATATTGCGACATAATGGGGTATAGAACTGGTTTGACATAGGTGCTGAAGCAACCGATTTCTTGCAACTGCCGGTCCAGTTTTACAGCGCCGATTTCAATTATTTCGAACGGCAATTTTTTTTGTTCCTCAGGGGGAACGTCATTCTTAATGCCGACAATATTCCATTCCAAGTCAAAGACTATGTATTCCGTATTTCTAGCCACGTAAGAAATTAGTTAAAGAGTTCTTTTATTTTGTCTAAGAAGCTCTTCCTTTCTTTATAATTCCCGTCACTCATACTTTCTTCAAAACTCTGCAATAGTGCTTGTTGCTTTTGATTTAAATTCTTGGGCACCTCTAAATTAACACGGAATTTATGGTCACCCCGCATATCAGGACGATTAATATAGGGGATCCCTTTTCCTCTTATTGTAAAGACATCGCCGGGCTGAGTCCCCTCTTTCAATCTGTACTTGACAGTACCATCTATAGTGGGAACATCAATTTCCGCTCCTAATGCCGCCTGAGTAAAGGTCACAGGAATTTCACAATATGTCTGGACGCCTTCTCTGGTAAAGACCGGGTGGGGCCTGATCCTTATTTCAATATATAGATCTCCGTAAGATCCGCCATCTTTCCCCGGCTCCCCTTCTCCACGCAGTGTCAGCATTTCACCTTCGTTGATACCAGCCGGCACTTTAACTTGAAGCCTTTTATTCTTGCTCCGAACACCACGTCCTCTACAATCCGGACAAGGATTATCGATAATTTCGCCACTGCCACGACAAGCATCACAGGTCCTGCTCGTCATCATCTGTCCGAACATGGTCTCTCTAACCATCTGCACCTGACCGGTACCATGGCAAGTCGGACAAGTTCTGGGTTTAGATCCATCACTAGTCTTGCTGCCGGAACAAGTTTCGCAGATATCATCTTTATTAATTGAGATTTCCCTTTCAACACCAAAAGCAGCCTCTAAAAAATCCAGATTCATACGATAACGTAAATTCGCCCCTCGTAATGGGCTCCGCCCGGTACTCTGCTGGCTGCCAAAACCGCCAAAGCCGCCAAAACCTCCAAAACCCCCGAAAATTGTGCTGAAAATATCGTTCAAATCAAAATGGCTGAAACCCTGGCCGGAGAAACTGCTGGGATCGACACCGGCGTGACCGAACTGATCATAGCGGCTGCGTTTTTCCTTATCGCTCAGGACTTCATATGCTTCATTTGCTTCTTTAAACTTATCTTCGGCTTCCTGATCACCGGGGTTTACGTCCGGGTGATATTTTTTAGCCAACTTCCAATAAGCTTTCTTAATCTGATTTTCGTCCGCTGATTTTTCGACGCCCAAGATTTCGTAATAATCACGTTTTTCTGCCACTTGTTCCTCCAAGCTTACATGCCGATACCCGCCGCCTTATGTGCGGCGGGTATCATTTCCAAAATCATACCATAAATTGTTCTCTTATTGAATTTACTGTGGGTCAGAACCGGCATCCTTAAAATCAGCTTCGTAAGTTCCGCCAGGGGCTGAATCTTGAGGGCCCCCCTGTTCGAAATCGGCCTGACTCTGCTGTGACTGCCTATATAGTTTCTCACTAGCCTTAAATATTGACTGCTGCAAGGCTTCCGTATCGGTTTTCATAGCGTCTAGATTGCCTGTCGAGATGCTGTCCTTCAATTTTACAATTGCCTGCTCAATATCTGTGCGGTCCGTTGCTTCAAATTTATCGCCATCATCCTTTAGTAGCTTTTCAGCCTGATAAACAGCGGAATCTGCATGATTGCGGGTATCGACTTCTTCTTTTTTCTTCTTATCTTCGGTTGCAAATTTTTCCGCATCCTTGACTGCCTTATTGATCTCCTCTTCACTCAAATTAGAAGAAGCGGTAATCGTGATATGCTGTTCACGATTAGTTCCCTTATCTACTGCGGAAACATTGACGATGCCATTGGCATCAATATCAAATGTTACCTCAATCTGAGGAATCCCTCGCGGAGCTGGAGCAATGCCATCTAAGTTAAATCGACCTAAAGTTTTATTGTGCTGAGCAAATTCTCTTTCCCCTTGCAGGACATGAACTTCAACAGATGTCTGTCCGTCCGCTGCGGTTGAGAAGATCTGGCTTTTTTTGGTCGGAATAGTCGTATTTCTGTCAATAATTCTGGTCATCACGCCTCCCAGAGTCTCAATCCCTAAGGAGAGAGGCGTTACATCCAATAGAACCATTCCCTTAATATCACCGGACAGAACTCCGGCTTGGATTGCTGCGCCAATGGCAACGCATTCATCCGGATTAATGCCTTTAAACGGCTCCTGGTTGAAATAATTCTTTACTGCATTCTGCACTGCAGGAATTCTACTGGAGCCGCCAACCAGAAGTATCTTATGAATATCTGACGGTTTCAACCCGGCATCCTTCATGGTATTACGCACAGGATTCATTGTAGCTTCTACCAAATCAGAGGTCATAGCATCAAATTTTGCTCTGCTGAGTGTCAGCTCCATATGTTTAGGACCACTCTGATCAGCTGTGATATAAGGTAGATTGATATTCGTTGTAGTTACTGCAGATAATTCAACTTTAGCTTTCTCAGCTGCTTCACGCAACCTTTGCATCGCCATCTTATCCAGTGAAAGATCAATCCCCTGATCTTTCTTCATCTCATCAACCATCCAGTCGACAATCTTCATATCAAAATCGTCACCGCCGAGCCGGTTATTGCCGGAAGTAGCCAGCACCTCAAAAACACCGTCACCTATTTCCAATAGAGAAACATCAAAGGTGCCGCCGCCGAGGTCAAATACCATGATTTTCTGCTCGGCTTCTTTATCCAAACCATAGGCTAACGCTGCTGCCGTAGGTTCATTAATAATACGCAGTACATCCAGGCCGGCTATTCTGCCTGCATCTTTGGTTGCTTGACGCTGGGCATCACTAAAGTATGCAGGGACTGTGATAACGGCCTGAGTAACTTTCTCACCCAGATATGCTTCAGCATCTGTTTTAAGTTTTTGTAGAACCATAGCTGAAATCTCCGGCGGCGTGTAAGTAGTACCGTCTATCGTTGTTTTCCAGGATGTACCCATTTCACGCTTAATGGACTGGATAGTGCGGTCCGGATTGGTAATGGCCTGGCGCTTGGCAACTTGACCCACCAGTCTCTCACCTTCTTTTGTGAAAGCAACTATTGATGGTGTTGTTCTATTACCCTCAGCATTCGGGATTACCACTTGATCGCCGCCTTCAAGAACGGCTACTACAGAATTTGTTGTTCCTAAATCAATTCCAATTACTCTTGCCATAATTTATCCTCTTTCTGCTCGTTTACGAGTTATCTGTTTTATATTTATATACCGTCTTGCGGTTCTATATTAATTAGCTACTTGTACTACCGAATGTCTGAGCACCCGATCATTCCTGATGTAGCCTGTCATAAAAACTTCTGTTATTACTTGTACATCTTTCGTTTCATCTTCGATATGCGATACTGCATGATGGAGATTAGGATCAAAAGTCTCGCCTAAAGCTTTTATCTCATGAATATCCAAGCCGGCAAATATATCCTCCAGCTGCTTGCGAATCAACTGAACGCCCTCAGCAAAAGCTAATGTCTCAGGATTAGTGCAGTCCTCAGCCAGTTCAAGAGCTCGATCGACATTATCCAAAATCGGTAAAAATTTGCTGACAACATCGGAGATGGAATCAGAATACAAGGCTTCTTTCTCTTTGCGGGAACGTCGCCTAAAATTATCGTATTCTGCTGCCAAGCGCAGGTATTTATCCTCTAATTCCCGGTATTGTTCCTGCTCATTTTCTCCTGCATCAGTTTTAGTCTCTGCGGTAGCATCCGCCTGTTCAGGGGTTTCTTCACAAACATCTGTCTTCTGTTTCTCAATTTCTTCTAATAATGGCTGCTCTTGATCACTGCTTATCCTTTTATTCTTCTTTTTATCCATATATCCTCCATCTGAATTGTTGTCATCTGTATCTAGTCTATATTTGTTATAATTCATCGGTTTCACAGTACCTGGCGCGCGCTTTCATCTGCTCAGTCAGAGCACGGTTGACAAAATTAATCTGCGAGATCGTTCTTGTATAGGGCATTCTGCGCGGGCCAATCAGACAGATTTGTCCGGACAGTTCTCCGCCAATGCGATAAGTGGTTGTGATAAAGGAACAGTCATCCATACCGTCCAAATCAATTTCCTGACCAATCCGGACCATGAAGGCCGGCCTGTCGGCAGTATGTTTACTTTCAGTTCTGTTATCATCTGAAAAATTTATCGCAACATTGTCCTGGTAGTTTTCCCTTTCTTGTGCCTGCCATTCATCAAGATAAGCAGCCACGACATGTTCTTTATGTAAAGTGGTTAAAAAGCGTTGCGCCTTTTCTATATCATGGAATTCGGGATGGTCTAATAGCGTATGAATACCTTGCAAATACATATCCAGATGGCCAGCCTGCTTTATAGAAACATAGGCTTCATATAAAACCTGATTCAGCAGCGGCTCAGCAATAGTACTGCCGTCAGCAGCCGCAGTCACAGTAACCAGAGTAATATCATCCAGACGTTTCCCCTGCAACCCGCGTTCTATAGCTGAAGCAAGTTCAACCAGCTGTTGGTCAGAAATAATATTGGGGATCCTGACAACCCTATCCTTGACAATTCCTTCTGACAATACAACAACTACAAGAGCACGACCCGGCTCAATCTGCAAGATTTTGATCTGTTGCAGAGATGAGGAACCGTAGCGTGGTGTTAAAACCAGTGATATATAGTTTGACTGTTCGGACAATACAGCCGCAGCTTGCTCAATTAGACTTTTCGCCTCCATCATGGCATCGGAGAGGAAACTGACAATATAATCTTTAATTTCTTTGGATAATGGTTCGAGCACAATCAGATTGTCAATATAAGCCCGGTAGCCTTTATCAGATGGCACTCGCCCTGAAGAGGCATGGGTTTTTTCCAAATAACCCATTTCCTCCAAATCAGCCATGTCATTGCGGACAGTGGCCGGGCTAATACCGAGTTTATGTCTTGTAGTCAGGACTTTGGAGCCAACCGGCTCGGCAGTCTCAACATAGTCTTCAATAATAGTCTTCAGCAGCCATTTCTTGCGTTCGTCCATCATGATCGGCTCCTCCTTCATCCATAATTTAGCACTCGCTGCTCCCGAGTGCTAAATTGATCTTATCATCTGCTTAAATGACTGTCAATATTAGAGATACAGTAGTTACAAAATCAGCCCGTTTTCACAGCTGCAAACACTACTGCCTGCAAAATTATTGAATAATTGCCAATTAGACGAATTCAAGGAAAACTTGATTTGCTAAATCCAAACCCAGCCTTGTAAGCTTGATCGAGTCAACTTCCAACTGCAACAATCCTCTTTTTTGCAGTTTTGAGATTTGTTCAGCAAACTCCTCTGTAAGCTCCCTGCAATGCCTTTTTCGAAAGTTATGCCGGCTGACTCCGGACAAAAGTCGTAAACCTAACAGGACTGTTTCTTTCCTGGCTGCTGCTTCATCAATAATCTCTTCAACAGTTCCAGGCAAGAATTGTTCCGGCTGCCATTCACCCTTGTCTGTGCCGCTCGAAGCAGTCTGATAATGAATATTTACGTTTTCCGACCATTTGGCCAAGGAAGCGATATTGCCACGCCTGACACCCCCCAAATAACTGTGTGCAGCAGGGCCTAATCCGAGATAACTGTCAGCCTGCCAATAGACCAAATTGTGTCGACTCTCCTCGCCACGGCGAGAAGCATTGCTGATCTCATAGGGGAAAATACCTGCATCCCCCAGACTAGATAAAACCAGATCATACATCTCACGTTCCAGCTCTTCCGTGGGCAACAAGTCGGGGCGATCTCCATATCGCATTGCAAATAGTGTTCCTGCGGCAATGGTCAGGCTATAATATGAAATATGACCTATTGGCAGTTTGGTAATAACAGACAGTGTTTCCTGCAGATCAGCCAGTGTTTGCCCCGGCAGGCCAATCATCAGATCAACAGCAATTCTATCAAATCCGGCTCTCTCCGCCCGAAGCACATCTTCAATACAAGAATCTACAGTAGTTCGGCGACCCAACACTCGCAGCAGGCGATCAGACGTGGATTGCAAACCGAAACTGAGGCGACTGACGCCCAAAGAACGTAGAGAAGGAATGTCTTTAATGCCGGGATTTGCTTCCAAAGTAATTTCTGCCTCTGTGCAAATACCGAAAGTATTACTGATAAGACTTAGCTGCTCTGACAGCAGCGAAAGCGGTACCAATGAAGGTGTACCGCCTCCGTAATAAATGGTCTGCAAAGGACTTTTAGAAAAGGCTCCGGCTGTAGCAGCCATGTAGGATAATTCGATTTCTTTTAAGATACTTTGATGCCATTGCTGCAGACTTGATTCTGTAAAGGGTACAGAATAAAAATCACAGTAATGACATTTATGCAGGCAGAAAGGAACATGGATATAAAGTGCGGTTACTCTCTGTTTGGCTGCAAAGGTATTCTGCAATTACTTCTCACTCTCCGTATCGGGAGTATTCATAATGAATACCCTCTTACTTTCTGTTCAATTTGAAGCCGGCGGGTTCCCTTTGCATGGCTTTCACAATAATAAAAGCGGTATTGTTAATGCGTTGTTCTAATCTGGGTAAATCACGCATAGCCACAGCCGTACTTGCAGTATCACTATTGTCAGCATTTATAGTACTATTCCCATTTTCAGATGGCGTCTGAAAGGGCTGAGGCGAAGGCGTAAGAAAGAGATCGTCTCTGGCCTCGCTTTGGGCCATATCCATAAAAAGGGCTGTAAGATAAATTGAAGAATCGAAGGGCGTGCCGGAAATCCTGCCCTCAGTGCTGCTGAAGCTGGGATTGCGACTTTCCAGCCCCACTTCTGCTAGATCATTAATATTGTATTCACCGGATTCAAAATAAACAACTGGTATATTTGACAAGTCAAATGGTGTATGGTCTGAAACCTTCGAGGTCCATTCCGAAAAAATACTTATTCCGCCTAAACCGGCATTAACCCGCAAAGTTGACTGATTAGTATACAAGGAATAACCGTTATTAGTATTCAAGCGGTAATGGTAAAAAACGTCAGTTGCCTCATATAATTTTCGTCTCATATGGTAATCTTTCTGATTGCCAGTTCTGACGGAATTTGTCCCGGCGTGGGCATAGACTTTATCGCCGGCAAAAATTGCTTCAACATTGTACATCGCCTCAAGAGTTGCTCTTTCTTCAGAATCAAGGCTGGATAAATAGGTTTTGGCTCCGGCCTGATTATCAGTTCCGGCACCAAATAAAACAAAAACAGTGTCAAAGCCGGGCGGATCATCGCGCATTGCCCTGGCTACAGATAGAACACAGGCAACACCTGAGGCATTATTATTGATCCCATCATAGGTTCTATAGTCAACAGGTATGGGGATTTCTCGCTCCATCTGCCAGCCTGGTTTGTCAAGAAGATTATCTTCCTCTGTCATTTCTACAGAGATATCTTCCTCCGTTGTAGTAGTACTGATTGCTTCTTCCGGTGCTTCCTGCCCACCGGAAGACTCGCCGTTTTCCTCATCGGATTGCTCTGTGATATCAGTATTAGTTCTGAAATCAGGACCAGTTACCAATACATCATAATGGGCTCCTACAATGCTCCACTTGTTATCCAGATATTCTGAAGTCTCTTTCCCCTCCGCATCAAGCTTAATAAAACCACTGCCTTCAAGACGGCAGATGATATTTTGCGAATGCCGGATCTGACCACTATCACTCCTATAATCAAACTCCTGTATCTGCACTTGGAAACCAAGTTCCTCAAAGGCGGAAGCGATCATCAAGGCTGCTGCTTTTTCCTGATCTGATCCGGGACTTCTATAAGGATAGCTCCGTGCTAATTCCAGAGCAAAATCAGAGCCTGCCGTACCGTAATCAGCGTATCTAATTATCTTATCCTTGCCCAAGCTGCAACCAACAACTGACACAGCAAATAGGAAAAGAAGCATGACAAATAGAAATCTACTATATTTCTTATTCAGTGTCGGGCAATAGAACATATGTAAGAAGCCTCGTAAGTTTATTTTGTCTTACCTTTATAATAATTTTAATTTTACTTGTAAGTTTTTGATACTGCAAACCTAACCAATTTGACAGTGCACTTAAGACATCTTTCAAGCTATAATAAATTATGCATGCGGGGAAAACTAATGAGGGCTTTGTATAAAATTAAGACGTCAAAATTATTCTTGAATCGAAAGCGAGTTTGCTCACTCGTTCTAGCGCTGCTTTTATTCGGATTATCAATTGCCGCCCTAAGTTCTGTCATTCTGGCTGCGCAGTTGCCAGCTCTTTCTGAGGAAGCCTTTAATCAGTCTCTGATTTACCGTAATCTCAAGTTTGAACACCAGCTCCTAGGAGTTGGAGTCTACGACACAAAATGGGAACAGTTTCTATATGGTGATCAGCTCGAAACAGTGCTGTCAGTACCTAGCGTTTCCAGATTGATATTGCTTGGCCTGATTGCTGAACGTTTTAACCAGGATGATTTGATCACTATCAGTAGTAGTGCAGCAGTTGCTGATCGCAATCTGACCGCACAGTCACCGGATAATATTTCGTTATCGGGAGGTCAACAATTCTCAGTCGAATATTTGGTGTATCGCATGCTTTATTATCATTCTGACGGTGCTGCAGTCGCTCTGCTGGAAGCCTTGGCCACAAATACCGAGGATGGAATCCGCCTACTCAATCAACAAGCAGAGATCATTGGCTTGACCAAAACTAAAATATCTTCGATCAGATCGCATTCGCATAACAATGATATTGCTGATATCAGCATGGCACAAAATACATCAACTATCTCTGATCTGATCAAGATCATGCTTAGTTATCGCAATACACCTAGAGCTCAAACCTGGCTTAGTACTTATGAAACTTTCCTGACAGTTGATTTTGATGGCCAGCGCTTAGTGTCTTTGCGTTCTCCCATCTATCGTCTTTGGAGTCTAAGTGAAGGACAAGTTAATCAGGCATACAATGCACAAGACAGTACCAGTCTAACTTTAACTTCAGGTACAACTAAAGAGGGACATATTATAATTACTGCTTCTGTCGCTGCGGGCAAGGCAAATATGATACAGGATGTAATCCGATTGTACAGTGTGATCGATAATTATTATGAAGAAACACCTCTGGTCAGCAAAGGCGAAAAAATGGCAGGCCTGAAGGAGCGGGCGGAAAATGGCGATGTATTCAATCTGGTTTTTCTGGAAACAATTAATTATCTTCATCCGGAGGACGATCTGTTTCTGACTCAGGATATCGAGTATCAGGGTAATCCGCCTTATTTACTGCCGCTGACTGCCGGTACAATCACTGGCAAAGCTGTATTTTCCCTGAAAAACGGTATGAAAATTTCTGCTAACGTCGGGCCGGATAGAGACATTCTATCTTCACGGTCTCAGGTAGCTTTTTTTCTTCAGAATCTTAATGCAAATCCGAATCTGGCCCGGCTTCTCCTGTTCCTGGTAATACTTTTGATTTTATTGCTGAGCTTTGTTTTGTTGCGCAATATATTGCGTATATTTTATTATTGGCAGGCAATCCGGAGCTCTAAACGCCACAATTAGCTGTGCTTTTTAATCCGCTCCAGCCAGATCTGAGTAAGTCGGCCCAGTAAATATGAAAACACCCAAAAAATAATTTGCAGTAAAACAATAACAACTGCCCATAATGCCAAACCATCAAGACCTTTAGTATCAATTAGAAGTTTGTCTATTCCTACGATCCAAATAACTGCGATTATTAATATAGTCATTATCAGGTGCAGGAGCAATAACGCAGTGATGCGCGGCAACTTAGATTGCAGTAATAGGAACAAAAGTGGGAACAGACCAAAAAAGGTCAGGAAAGTGAGACTTTTGATAACACCAGGCCATAACAAAGCCAGCACGGCAACAGCAAGATAGACGGTGAAAGCAGATTTCTTGCCCCATTCCAACCAGGAAATAACGACACATAAAGAACTAATTGCTAAAATAAAAAAACGCCCCGTGGGCAAATAGGCCGATAAAATAATCATGCCCCAAGCAAGCGCAGTCAGCATACCGTTCACAGCTATCCGCTTGGAAAGATTTGTCTTAATGCTAGCCATAATTCTGTCAATAGGAAATTCTGTCACTATATACAGGTACAGATATCCCCGCCCATGCATTCACAGCAACTGTCCGCACAGCACAGACAGGCCAGATCATCACAACAACTGGACTGATTAGATCCATAATAGGTCCGGCCAAAGGGATTGTGCGGCTGTCCCTGTTGCTGACCATACCAGGGATTGTAGCCTCCTTGCTGCTGTTGTGATTGGTGTCCAGCTTGCTGATTGCCGGATGTCAGTTCATCATATGCCTCATTAATTTCCTGCATTTTCTCTTGTGCCAGATGCTCCAGAGGATGATTTTTGTAATGATCAGGGTGGTATTTCTTGACTAATTCACGATAGGCGCGCTTAATTTCGTCCTCGCTGGCACCGGGACGAACTCCTAATACATCATATGGATTCTTTCTTCTTGCAGCCATTTAACTCTCCATCATCTCAAGTCCAGATAGATCAAAGCTTAAGCAGCTTCTCCCCTCTCATTACAGTCTGTCTTACTGCGGGCAATCCTCTCACAATCACATTGTAAATAATTGTCCCGTCTCTTTCATATGGCAGTAGAGCAAAAATTCGATCCAACTCGACTTCTTCAATAATTAGTATCGAATCCGCCTGTTCCCTGGCAGCTTCAACAGCCATGCCTGCAAACGGATTCCATTCATTATTATGTAGATCTTTCTCCAGATCGTCAATTGCATCAATCAGATAAGCCCAGCAGCCTAGACGGGCACCAGCAATAGTAAGTGCCTGTACTATCTCATCTGAGAGGGCCGGCATTACCTGCTTTGCGCCTTCGGCAAATATTGCGGCTAAAATCGAGCTGAATTTTTTTGCCACGGCTGGATCAGGGGTACCTGTTTCAGCCGTTGTCAGCTCCTTAATACCGCAAGAAATTGCTTCGCCGAGTTCGGGATAGAACGTTAGTGCCTGTTTCCCCGCTGAAGCCAGACCGAGGGAAAGCAATCTGCCTCTGATTTTCTTTTCATCAGCAGCATCATCTTGTGCTTTCAACCAGGTTAAAAGTACGGCCATATCAGCAGAAAAACTTACAGCAATATGATCCCTGAGGATAGGCTTCTTCTTAAATGGATTAAGGATACATGTCTCAGACACAACTACTGCATCATCAGCAGATAACGCCAGTAATAATAGCGCCAAAAAAGTCAGATCGTAGGACACTGACAGACGGGGAATCTGTCCGTAGCTTTCAGAAATAGTTTTGCATATGCCGCAATAACAAGCTCTAAAGCGGGCAAATTCCCTCATCAGCAGTTCCGGTTTGTCTGGTCTGATATATCCGAACATTTAATTTTACGCTTAATCCGGCCTGTATGTTTCCTTGAGCGTTACTACTCTGTTGTAAACAGGTTCTGCAGCAGTGCTCAATTTTGAATCCTCCTTGAAATAGCCCAGCCGCATGAATTGAAAGCCGGTTGGACTATCCATAGTTCTAATCGCCGGTTCCAATTTGGCATGTGAAATGACAGTTATAGAATCCGGGTTTATCAGGTCTTTGTAATCAGCGTCATGCGCATCAGGATCGGGTACTGTGAATAATTTGTCGTAGAGATGGATTTCTGCATCCAGACAGTCTCTCTGATTGACCCAATGAATAGTACCTCTTACTTTAGTACCGTCCGGCGCAACTCCTCCCCTGCTTTCAGGCAGGTATTCTGCTGTCACTTCGCTGACTTGACCGGAGTCATCTAATTTATATCCGGTACAGCGAATTACATAGGCGGCCCGCAATCTGACTAGATTTCCGGGATACAGGCGGAAATATTTACGAGCAGGTTCAATCATAAAATCATCGCGTTCGATCCATAAATCGCGGGAGAAAGTAATATCATGACTGCCATGCTCAGGGTTAAAGGGATGGTTCTCAACAGTAAAATTCTCTTCTTTGTCGGCCGGATAGTTTTCTATGGTTAGCTTGATGGGATCCAGCACTGCCATCACTCGCTGAGATCTCTCGTTCAAATCCTCGCGGACACAAAATTCCAAAAAGTCAAATTCTACAGTTGACGGAACATTGGATACTCCATTGCGTTCATTGAATTTAAGGATAGCTTCCGGAGTATACCCCCTTCTTCTCATGCCACACAACGTCGGCAAGCGAGGGTCATCCCAACCATCAACTATTTCCTCTTCAACCAGGATCCGCAGTTTGCGCTTGCTCATGACAGTGTAATTGATACCCAATCTGGCAAATTCTACCTGCCGCGGTCTGCCTGGCAAATCACAATTACTTATAACCCAATCATAGAGTGGGCGATGGTCTACGAATTCTAAGGAACAAAGTGAATGGGTGATCCCTTCCATGGCGTCGGATATCGGATGAGAAAAGTCATACATCGGATAAATAAGCCAATCATCGCCGGTGCGGTGATGTGTTTCCCTCATGATGCGATATAGCACGGGATCGCGTAAATTCATATTCCCGGAACTCATATCAATTTTGGCCCGTAGTGTCATGGCTCCATCAGGAAACTCTCCCGCCCGCATTCTGCGAAACAGATCCAGACTCTCCTCCGGGTCGCGATCACGCCAGGGCGAAGGTTTACCTGGGCTGGTCAGTGTGCCACGGTTCTCGCGCATCTCGTCAGCTGTCTGCTCACAAACATAGGCCAGATTGATTTTTATAAGGCGTTCCGCCTGGCGATAGGTCTCCTCAAAAAAATCCGATGCATAGAAAAAGCGGTCATCCCAGTCATAGCCTAGCCACCTGACATCTTCCTTAATAGCTTCTACATAGCTCACGCATTCTTTACTGGGATTGGTATCATCCATTCTTAGATTACAGAGGCCGCCATATTTCTCAGCTGTGCCGAAATCAATATAGATTGCTTTAGAGTGACCAATATGAAGATAACCATTCGGCTCGGGGGGAAAACGGGTATGGATTTTAAGTCCATGGTGTCTCCCGTCGGGAGCAAGATCCTGATCGATAATATCGTGGATAAAATTCCTGCCCATCAGTTCAGTTGTGTCCTCTGTTTCATTTATTAGATCTTCTGTCATCTGTTTTTTCCTTTGCATGAATATTCATTCCAATATTGGATTGGATAATTATAGCAGAGTATTTCCGAAATAATACTCCATAATAAAAATTTTTTGCTTAACTGTTTTGCTGCAGAAACGCTAACGCCTGTTTCAATCGCTGTAGAGATTCAGCCTGATCTAAAATTAACATCAGTTCTACGGCACCCCCGGGAGTCACTGAGCGACCGGACAGACTGGGCCGTATAGCTCCCATTACCTGACCAAGTTTATACCCGCTGTCCGTAACATATGTCTGAATAACTGCTAATATCTCATCATGTTCCCAAGTGGTGACCTGACTGAGTCTTGGAATGAGGTCAGTCAATATAATCGCAGCCGTCTCTGGTTGTAATTTAGACCGCTTTTGTCTATACAGATCCAGACTGAGCGGATCGGCAACAACAAAAAAGTCTATTTGCTCTGAAATATCGGATAAGCGAGTCAGGCGAGGCTGCAGTAGTTCAGCCAGAAGCGGGAGATTATAGTCCTGATTGCCGAACACCTGATCAGTCAGCGGCTTGATCAGATTGGCAAAGTCTTGCGGCTGCATAGCACGCAGATATTGCTCGTTGAACCAGTCAAGCTTGGCCATAGAGAATACTGCCGGGGACTTACTAATGCCGGAAATAGAAAAGACTTGTTCCAGATCCTGAAGTGAGTATATCTCACGGGTATCGTCTCCGGGTGACCAGCCTAAGAACGCGATATAATTGATAATTGCAGCAGACAAATAGCCGTAATCAACCAGTTCGGCAAAGCTGGTGGCGCCATGACGCTTGGACAATTTACTGCCGTCTTCACCTAAAATTAAGGGCAAATGAACATAGACCGGAATCTCCCAACCCAGGGCTTCGTAGAGCAGATTATACTTCGGCGTTGATGAGAGATATTCGGAACCACGAACCACATGTGTGATCCCCATAGTATAATCATCAATTACATTGGCAAAATTATAAGTCGGAAAACCGTCAGACTTAATGAGAATCTGATCTTCGAGCTCCTCATTGGCAACTGAAATTTCACCGAAAACCTCGTCAATGAAAGTTGTAAAACCGGTCAGAGGCATTTTTTGGCGTATTACATATGGCTCCCCTGCTGCCAGACGGGCTGTGATTATCTCCTGCGGCAGATCACGACATTTACGGTCGTAGCCGGCAAACTCATGACCAGAAGTTCTCTCCTTGTCACAAAAACAATAATAAGCCTTACCCTCACGTAATAGCTGCTCGGCATAGGGCAGATAACCGGACTTGCGTTCTGACTGCACATAGGGAGCATAAGGTCCACCCAAATCTGGTCCTTCATCATGATTTAGACCGCACGCCGCAAGTGTCTGATAGATTACATCGACTGATCCCTCAACTATTCTCTCTTGATCAGTATCTTCTATACGCAGAATAAACTGACCGGAGCTTGACCTGGCAATCAGATACGCATACAAAGCGGAACGCAAATTACCAATATGCATAAAGCCGGTCGGACTTGGGGCGAAGCGGGTACGAACAGTTTTTGGTTTTGACATTTGGATCTCCTCGTATCAAGTTAAATGAGCGCATCAATAGGATATGCCGAGAAATTTCTATGCATATCCGGAGAACCTGCAAAAAACAGGTTCTAGTAATATTGAGCGCGTTTTATCTTTTTGGATGTGTTCTTCTCAAATTCTTCGGTGCGTATCTCGATTCTGCGCACTGCTTTATAGGCAACCATATTCTGGTTAACTTCTTTGACAACATCTTCCAAGCGAGCTTTTACTTCAGGTGAATCCAGCTCCTTGCCTCTTAGCTCCTCGATCTGATCTATCTGTTCCCTGTCCGGGAAAATAATGGCCCTAAGCAGCATATGGCCATCTTCTTCTACAGCATGAACAACAACTTCCTTGATCAAGGGATTTTCCAGCAGTAGAAATTCAATCTCCTCCGGGAATATATTCTTGCCATTGCTGGCCACAATCACATTCTGCTTACGCCCGGTAATAATGACAAAGGAATCTTCATCAATGTAGCCAATATCACCGGTGTGGAAGAAACCTTCCTTATCAATCGCTTCGGCTGTCAGCTCAGGATTCTCATAATATCCCAGCATCACATTGTGGCCTCTGCCGACGATCTCGCCATAGCCGTTTTCGTCCGGATTGACAATTTTCACTTCCACCCCGGGCAGCGGAAGGCCAGCTGAACTGTCATTATAATATTTATCTCTATTCAGAGCCAGGATCGGAGCACATTCTGTCAGTCCATAGCCCTGGAAACAGTGAATTCCCAGATCTCGCAAATTGCTAAGCAAATCGGCCGAAACGGCAGCGCCGCCGACAATTAAAAATTGTAAGTTCGGTCCGAGCAAGGCATGGATGTCTTTAAATACCTTTTTGCGGATATCAATCCCGATTTTCATTAAAAACCGTGATAGCTTAAGGCCTAACTGGAATTTTCTCTTGACTTTGGGATCAGAATCGATCTTGCGCATGATGCCATTATAAATACTCTCTACGATCAGCGGCACCATCAGGACATAGCTCGGCTGAACTTCTTTCAAGCTGGGCAGTATATGACGCAAACCAGGACAAATGGCAACTGTAGTACCCCTATAGTATTCACACAAAAAGCCGCAAGTACATTCATAGGTATGGTGAATCGGCAGGATAGAAAGACATGTATATTCCGGCCCGATATAGACCATCGAACACATTCCCATCAAATTGGTACAGATATTGCGATGACTAAGCATGACTGCTTTGGCATTAGCCGTAGTTCCTGAAGTAAAGAGAATAATTCTCATCTCATCAGGGTCGATTTCAATTGCGTCATAGCTGAGATCGCCCTCATTTCTAATCTCATAGCCACGCTTCAGCAGATCCCAAAAATACAGACTACCCGTCCCCTCAGCCGGCGGATCCATAGCAATTGTCACGGGAGGCAAATCGTCTTTGACTGCTCCCAGAGTAGTATAAGCAACATCAGAATAGACCAAAACATCGATCTTAGAACGTTCGATCATAATTTTGAGCTCCGCTGCCGGGAGTTCTTTGTCCAATGGAATAATGATTCCCGTTCCACATACTGTCGCCAAATATGTGATATACCATTCATATCTGGTTTCACCAATTACTCCAACGCGCACACCTGCAGGAAATTCTTGATGTAAATAGCTGCCGAAGGCCTCAAAATCTTCTGCAGCTTTGGTAAAACCAATGGGCAGAAATTCTTTCTCGTCCTTGCGCTTTTGTTTGAGTTCAGGATCATGCGGACTTATTTTTCCTGCTGCCACCGGATCTTTGGTCAGGTAAGCATTTTTGTACGAATAAAGCACTCTGCTTTGCCGCACCATGTCTTTAAGATCACGGATCTCACGTACCTCATATAAGGGGTAATTATAAATTTTATTCTGTTTTTCCATAATTCCTCTCAATTCATCTTCTAAACTAAAAAATATATCTAAACTCCAAAAGCACTGATCGCACTCATAAAACAATAAATATAGTTAGAATCCTCGGCCGCCACCGCCATGCGAACTGCCACTGGAACCTGAGTGACTGCTTGAGCTTCCTCCGCCACCGCTACCACCGCCACCGCCGCTACTGCTTGAACTGGTGGAAACGCGGCGTACATCAGTATCTGTGCGAACATATTGATCCTGCTTCAACATCTCATTTATCTGAGATCTAGTTTTGACATCATAGATATCAGGTACTGTCTGTGAGGCATAACGGATTCGGGTTCTAACATAGAAAACCAGCGCAATTGCCGCGGAAATTAACAGCGCCCGCTTCAGCTCGATTCCGGTCAGATACTTCTTTGTCAGCAACTTAGTTGATCCGGCAGTACCACTAGCATCCCAGCCTTTTTTCAGATTCAATTCAACCTGGTCTAGAAAGATATAAGGTGCCATACAGTAGTCGCCTTTGGATAGATTAGCATATTTGAAGATCTCATCCAGCAAATGCTCAATTCTGGCATCAGTAAATAGAGATATCGTCCTGCCGGTTGTCGAAATCCAAACCTGCCGGGGATCGAGAGAAATCAGAAGCAGGACACCGTTTTCTCCGTATTGATGATAATCAAAAAAATCATCTGCATAGTCCCTGGCCCAGATCTGATCTGACTTGTCTCTGGTATCTTCCGATAAACGCGAAGAATCGGCTGTAACAATTACCACGCTCAGCTCATATTTGTCAGAAACTGCCTCTGCCTTTCGGGTCAGCTTCACTTCATCTTTCTCTGAGAATAGATCAGCCTGATCAACTACCAGAGGCGACCTAGGCTGCCCGGGAACATCCTTAGCAGCCTCTTTTCTGGCCTCTGCACCTGCTTCATCATGTGATTTGGCCACAAAAGGTGTGAGTGACTTTTGTGACTGCTGAGGCTGATAGTTGCTTTTAGCAGGTCTTGGGCTTAAAGGATGATTCGAAGCCGGCAAGAGAAACCATAGCCCTACGAGAATAGCCAATCCAATCAGGAGGATCTTATTCCATCTGCCCTTGTCAAAACTAGGCACACTATCTTTAAAGTCAGATACAATATTGCGTTGCTGATCTGCACTGGCAATTTTGCCGCCTTCCCAATTAGACTGTGTCATATGAAATACCCCAAGATTAACAATATAGTAGTCAGCACTGCGCCTAGGATCACCGTAGCTAGCAGCAGACGTTTATTGCTGACCGGCAGTCCGCCGAAAGTCTGACCTGTAACACCATTCATGCAGAACAGATAAGTAATATCATTTCTCCTATAGGTCAGCAGCCAGAAAGGGTACATCAGCAATCTCCAATTGCTGAGCTCCAGGGGAGTAAATTCTATCCGCGGGTTTGTGCTATCAAAGTCCATATTGATGCTGTTTTCCAGCGCTCTGGGAGCGTCAGCATGGATCTTAGTGCTAAATTCCGCTTCAGCCTGCTCGCGCTCTACATTCTTCATTTCAGCGAAAAAACCCTGCAAAAAAGCTGGGTGAAACGTTTTTACCTCACCTGCCGAGAATGGCTGAGCACCGATTACCAATTGTTCTGCAGCTTTGTCATTGGCCAGCGCGGTAATGTCCTTGGACTCAAAGAGGCCTTCCCGGTGGATCTCATAAATTTTCTTGGTCGTGGTAATATACTCTCCGCTCCGGCTTTCACTGGTATCAATGCCTTCACCAGTGATGCGATAATTAGCTGTGCCGTCAGCCTGCCAAAAAGGCAGATAAACTCCATGTAGTTTCTCCAGATGCTCCGAAGTACCGAAATCGCGCGGCGTGAATTTCTTCCCCTTCGACCAGCTCAGAAAAGCTTTTACAACTTCTTCTTTATCCACAGTAAAGGGAACAACACCGTCCGGAGCGAAACCGTGAGTTATTCGCGGTGCCAGAACAACCGGATTGTGGCAATAAAAACAATAAGTTGCCAGCGTCGTATCATCCGTCCAGACATTGGCACCGCAACTGCCGCAACTATAGCCATACAATGGCTCCTGCGGCATCTCCGCAGCGGCGGTGTCAGCTTGACTGATCTGCTCTTCCTGATACTGTCTAATCAGTTCGTCCTGGTCAAAAACACTGCCACAGTATTCACAATGGATCTGACTAGCACCTGGGTCAAAAACCATCGGCCCTGCGCAAGCAGGGCATTTCATTGTTTGAGCATCTGCCATAATCAACTCCCAAGATCGTTTTGGTTGGGCAGCTTCAAAAATTCTTACAGGCTACCCTCTGATAATTATACTCTTATACTAATACATTGTAGTTATCTTTGTAGTTATCTTTTGACACCACAAATATTAGTGCGGATCCCTAATTTTGCTACTCTATTACCTTACTATTAATGACTTGTTAGTTTTCTGACATCACCACAAAGTTTGGTGAGATTAATTCTGTCAAAATAATCCAGTATGGCAACTGCATATTTTCGGGAAGAGCCAATTTGATCACGGAAATCACCCAGCCTTAACTCACCAGATTCATGCAAAATGCTAAGAGCAAGCTCTCTGGCTTTCTCGATATTGTCTCTGTGCATGACGATTTGCGTATTAAGTCTGACCAGCAGACCCCTGCTGATCAGGTCCGATAAGAGACTGTTGGGATCTAACTTGTGATCAATTTTAACCAATATCTGTTCTGTATCCTCAGGACTAAAACCCTGTTCAAGATAAATGTCTAACAGCCACTGCTCGGCACGTTCTTGAGCTGGTGTCAGAACAACGCGAAAATCAGGCAACGAAATCATGCCTGCAGTTTCCACAATTACTCCCCGGTCAACCAATAGTGAGATTATGCTGTCGCTATGATTTAATTTAGCTTCCGGTAAAATCCTCGTTCGCAGTTCTTCCCTTTTGATTCCAGGACTGAGCGGGCTCTCTTCATGATGTAATGTCAATATATTAATCACAATTCTCTGTAAATCTTCAATAAACTTCGAACTCAGAACGGTCTGATCACGCAAGGTGAAAACCAGTTTGTCGCTCTCTAATTGTTCCAGGGTAGCTTTGACTTTCTCAGTAGGCAACTGATCTGCACCGGCTCTTTTTAGAGCCGATTTCAGATCACCAAAGTGTGGGCTGGCAGAATCAATAGCTAATATCAATCTTTGTCTTATATCATCTGTGGCTAAAGATTGTAGGCGCTCTGTCCATTGCTGGGAATTAACCTTGATAGTAACAGGTGCGGGATCAAGGACAATCCCGCCACCGACAGTGTGTAAGGGCGAAAAGAAGCGCAAGATGAAACGGTCACCATAAGCTGCAACAATATTCTCATCGACAGATAATCTTCCCCAGCCAATCTGTCCCGGCCACAGCTCATTGCAGTCAAATAAGCGCAGGCGCGCTATTGTCTCACTAGCACCATGATGTAAATGTAAATACGAACCGGATTTAATGGTATATGGTGAATTAGAAAGAATTTTGATCTTAACATCCAGCATCCGGGACGGTATTAAACTGTAAGATTGGGCCAAGACTTCGCCACGTAATACATCAGCACGGGAAATAGAGGCCAAGTTTATAGCAGCCCTTTGCCCTGCAAAACCACAGATCTGGTCTTGACCATGGATTTGAATATTACGAACCCTAACTCCAGTCTCTGACGGATACAGCATGACTGTCTCGCCAACTTGCACTTGTCCTTCGATTATGGTACCGGTAACAACAGTACCAAAACCCTCCATACTAAACACCCGGTCAATGGGTTGGCGAAACGGTAGTAATGACTTTGTGCTGTCAAGCTTGGTCAGGATGGATATGATCAATTCACGCAGCTCAGCAATACCATCGCCTGTATAGGCAGAGACTGCACACAGAGGAGCCTTCTCCAGAAAAGTACCGGTACAAACTGAGCGAACATCCTCCTGCACTAGTTCCAGCCATTCCGAGCTGACAAGATCTTTTTTTGTCAGGACAATTATACCCTGAGGGATACCCAATAACTGCAAAATATCCAGATGCTCCCTTGTCTGCGGCATTACACCTTCATCGGCAGCTACAATAAGCAGTACCAGATCAATGCCGCCTGCACCAGCCAGCATATTGCTAATAAATTTTTCATGTCCCGGAACATCAACAATGCCGGCTTTGCCGCCGTCAGGAAGATCCAGCCAGGCAAAGCCTAAATCAATCGTGATTCCCCGCTTCTTCTCTTCCTTGAGACGATCAGTATCAATTCCGGTCAGAGCCTTGATTAAAAGTGATTTGCCATGGTCAACATGACCTGCTGTTCCAATTATACTGTGTTTCATTGTCTCCCCTATCTGCCAAAATATTGTCAAGAGACCGTCAAGAGCATGTTCAAATGTATTAGCTATTTCATAACATTCAAGCTTGCTATTTTAATAGCTTCTGCCAGTATATATAGATCATCGTCATCGATACAGCGCAGATCAAAGATCAACTTACCATCATTAATATAGGCGACCACAGGTGGACTCCCTAATCTCAACCTTTGCTCAATATCAGTTAGTGAGCAGACTGTGGACTCAGCAGTAATAGCCACGGCCCAAGAAGGAAGACTAACGCCAGGTGCCGAACCGGCGCCGATTTCACCACAGCATGGAATTAGCTGCGCTTTTACATTCTTTGCTAGCAATAAATCAAGCAAGTTCTGAGCACGTTCTTTGATCTTGTCCTCGGAAACAGTCAATAGACGGTAGAAAGGTATATCTTCAGATAGTGAGTCAGGATCCTGGTAACTTCTTAGCGTTGAGGTCAAGGCCGCCAGTACTAGCTTATCAACACGGAGCACTCTCAGCAGTGGGTTTTTGCGCAGTTTCTGCACAATTTCAGATCGGCTCAGAATAATCCCGGCCTGCGGTCCACCCAGCAGTTTATCGCCACTGTAGCAGACTGCATCTACCAATCCCAGAACAGAAGGTGTCAGTTGCGGTTCGGCGGCCAGAATGGCCGGCGGCTGCGGATGCAGCAGACCGGAACCCAGATCAAAAATTAAAGGCAGACCGGTTTCCTTGGCCAGGTCAGATAGTTCAGCCAAGCCGACCTCAGAGGTAAATCCTTCAATCCGGAAATTTGATCTGTGGACTTTCAGTAAAGCAGCGGTATTTTCCGTAACAGCCGCAGCATAATCCGAGAGGCGGGTTCGATTGGTAGTTCCTACTTCTTTAAGCAGAGCACCGCTCTGAGTCATAATTTCCGGGATACGAAACGAACCCCCGATCTCAACCAGCTCGCCACGTGAAACAATCACTTCCTTACCTTTTGCCAAAGTATCCAGTAACAAAAGCAGTGCTCCGGCATTATTGTTTACAACTAGAGATTCTTCCGCACCGGTTAGCTTATTCAGAAGATAACTAACATTATCGCAGCGGTTACCCCTGCTGCCTATCTCCAGATCGAATTCCAGATTATTGTACCCGTGACTGGTTTCAATGATGGCTGTGATGGCAGAATTAGATAGCGGCGCCCGCCCTAGATTAGTATGCAGGATGATCCCGGTAGCATTCAGCACCGGCTGCAGGTCATGCCTGCGGTCGACTTCAATTAAACTCTCTGTTTCACGGGCAAGATCAGTGATCTCCAGATTAATTGTCTCCTGGACTGTCTCTTCATGATCAAGTATAGCTTGCCTCTTGTTAGCCAGAAGCACGCGTGCAGCTTCTCGAACAGGACCTGCTCCGTATTTATCAATTAAGACACAAAATAAATCTTCGCTTAGCAGTGCATCTAATTGCGGGATCCGACGCAACAAAAACTGTTTATCCATAATTTCCTCCGGCAGATTGCCTCATCAAATATTACCTCATCTTATATTAAGTATAATACATGAGACCGATAAAACTGAAGCCGGCACTAAAAGCTCATAGATATACTATCGAATTGCGGATGTTGCCAGACATCCAAAACAAGCAGATCATTACGGATTAGGATTGGCCCAGAGTTCCAGATAGTCCTGGTCCTGAATCAGAAACACGCGTTCCAGATCCGGATTGCTCATAGTAGACGGATCAAAGTCTTGAAAGAAATAGACCCCCGTGCCACAGGAAATGCTGATTGTCCTTGGCACAGGAGACATCTTGGCTTTTTTGTCACCAAGTGCTTGCAAGGTTTCATAGAACTCCAGCGCCCCTAGATGAGTAGCAAAAGTTGCCACATATTGTTTGTCATTATCGCAGCTCATATCTCATCCTTTAAGATCCGGGCGGAAGATGCTCCGCCCGGACAGTAAAATCTAGCGGGTCAGCATCAGAACGAATACTCCGTCTTCCTGAGTCTCCGATACTTTAAAGCCTTTGTTTTCTGCAAATCTGATAATATTCTCCCGGGGAGTCGGATCATCAACTCTTACTTCAATGGTTTCCGCCCCTGAGGCGACAGCATTCCTAACCATTAAGACCGGTTCCGGACAGCTAAGCCCACATGCATTCAATTGTTTCATTTTAATCTTCCTTTCAGATATCATTTACTCCTTGTGATTATGTCAGATTAAGCATCCGCTTTGCGGCGCGAATTGGCAAAACCCAGCAGCAGAAGTAATACTGCAGCTACTAAAACAGCTATCCGGCCATTTGGCGTTGTACCTTCACCACTTGAAGCCAGCTTAAAGTTATGGCAAAATGCGGCCCCAATACCCATGCCAATCACATTGAGTGCCGAATCGACATTTCCGGTTCCGGTTAAGATTAGTTGGCGCATCGGACAGCCGCCGGCCATGATTGAACCCAGACCGACAACAAAGAGGCCGATCATATTCCATAAACTCTCGGTATGCGCGACCGGTTGGCCCTCCATACCAAAATTGAAATTGCCGGTGACCAGATTTACGATCAGGGCTGATACAAAAATGCCAATGGTACCGAGCATTAGAGTCCAGTCGTTAAACATCAGTACATCTCTGACGCCGCCGGCCATGCAAAGGCGAGTTTTCTGAACCATCATGCCCAGCAACAAGGTGATCACCAGGGCGAGCCAGATCGGAGCCTTAGCTGCACCAGGCCCTTCTTCTGAGAATGCCAGCAATCCGGGCGCTCCAACCAGCAAAGCAAAAAACACCACTTGTACCGCAGGCATTATATATCCGCCCAGGACAGGCAAATCATAGGTTCTTCTCAAGCTGAAGCCCTTTCTGAGGAACAATGTTCCCACAAAAACACCAGCTACGAAACCGACGAAGCCGATCCAAGCGTTAAGATCTCCTGCCGCCATCCTCAGCACCATTCGCATTGGGCAACCCAAGAATACCAAAGCACCGACCATAACCAGGAAACCGATAGCCAGTCTGGTCATGGGTGATGAGCCACCGCGAGTTTTGAATTCACGCGTCGCCAGTGAAATAATGAATGAGCCTAAGATCAGCCCGATAATTTCCGGACGGACGTACTTTACTACACCTGCGCCATGCAGATGTAATCCGCCGGCCGTGTCTCTGATGAAACAGGCAATACATAGACCCATGTTCTTAGGATTGCCCTGCAACATCAATACAATTGCCCCCACGCCGCAAATCAGTCCAACGACGAGTAGGATAAGCGATTGTTTTTTCTTCATAGATACTCTCCTTTACTGATAAAGATATTTTTATAAATCTGTATTAGAATAAAAATACAGAAATTATACTGAACAAATGAGCCAAGGAGGCTTTTGTTATGAAAACTGTTTATTTTGATAATGCCAGCACATCTCATCCCAAAGCACCCGGAGTTGCTTCTGCCATCCACTCTTTTATCGAACAGGGAAGCTTCAACCCCAGTCGAGGACAATATACAGGCGCCAGTGCCACCGGACTGGCTATATTCGAGCTCAGAAAAAGCTTGGCGGAGCGGTTTGGAGCGCCTTCGCCGCGTCAGATTATTTTTACGCAGAATGTTACTATGTCGGTAAACATGCTGCTTAAGGGTCTGTTTCAACCCGGACAGCACCTGATCGTGTCTTCTATGGAGCACAATTCCGTCATGCGGCCGCTGCAGGAAGTAGCCAAACAAGGTGTTAATTTCACCGCTGTAACTGCAGACCAAGACGGTTATATTGCTCCGGAGAAAGTCGAAGCAGCAATTCTTCCCCAGACCAGGGCCATCGTCATGACTGCCGCTTCTAACGTTTGCGGCACTGTGATGCCGTTGCGAGAAATCGGCCAGATTGCCCGTGCCAGAGGGCTGTATCTGATTGTCGACAGTGCCCAGGCGGCGGGCATCCTGCCACTCACGCTGGATGATCTCAAGGCAGATGCCATCTGCTTTACAGGGCATAAGAGCCTGCTTGGTCCTCAGGGTATCGGCGGTCTTGCCATCAGCACCGAATTCAACGAATGCAAACCCTTGGTCACTGGCGGTACGGGAAGCACATCCCACTCTGAGGAGGTACCGACAGCATTGCCGGATCGCTTTGAAGCCGGCACGCAAAATCTGCCGGGTCTGATCGGCCTGTCTGCTGCGGACAAATGGTTGAAGGGTAAAGAAAGAGAAATCCTGGCCCACGAACTTGAACTGACCAGGCATTTTATTAATACTATCGCGGAAATCAAACAAGTCAGATTGATCGGCAGAGATGCCACTTATTGTAATCCGGACCGGCCCGGCCGAATCGCTGCAGTATCTCTCGATTTCCCAGACGAAGATAATGCCGAAATCGCCGCCCGGCTGTTTGACAACTACGGCATCATGACTCGCTGCGGACTCCATTGCGCACCGCGTGCGCACAAAACACTCGGCACTTATCCGCAGGGAACCGTACGCTTTTCTTTCGGTTGGTCGAACACCAGAGACGAAATTAATTATGCCGTCTCTGCGATCAAAGACCTGGTACAACGATAGGATCCTCCTAAGTCATTAGGAAATGACTCGGATCCTGCAATCTGAAAACTCTTCTACTGAACCAATAATTGCTGCTGTCAATCCCGCTGCGATGAGATCCTGCAGGAAATCTGCGGCCTTTTCTGCTGCGACACAAAGGAGTAGCCCGCCTGAGGTTTGTGGATCATAAAACAGATCCTCCCGGCCACGTGCCACATCAGTCTCAGCTAAGCAGCGTCCGGCAACGTACTCCCTATTGCGGTAGGCACCACCGGGTAGAAAACCTTCCTCTGCCCATTTCAGTGCCTCTGGTAATAAGGGAACCTCTTCCGCCTTAATCACCAGCGTCTTATCCGATGATTCCGCAATTTCCAGCGCATGTCCTATCAGGCCAAAACCCGTAACATCAGTACCTGCCGAAACTTGATACTTCTTTGCGATCTCACAGGCTCTCTTGTTAAGCAAAGACATCGTAGCCACCAATGTCTTATGACTCTCTGCACTCAGAAGCCCCGCCTTGTCAACCGTGGACAATACACCGGATCCGATCGGCTTGGTCAGCACCAACCGGTCACCCGTCTTAGCACCCCGATTCAGAATCAGCTCTTCCGGATGAACAACCCCGGTGACAGACAAACCATACTTAGGTTCCTTGTCTGCCAGACTATGTCCGCCAGAGATATTAATACCTGCCTCCAGGACCTTGTCGTTGCCGCCGGCCAATATCGCCTTGGCACTTGGCAGATCCAGATCTGAGGGCAAACAGACAATATTCAAAGCACTGACTGGTTTCCCTCCCATCGCATAAATATCACTGAGCGCATTAGCTGCTGCAATCTGCCCGAATTCATACGGATCATCCACTAAGGGCGGAAAAAAATCGAGTGTATGAATCAGGCAAATTTCCGGACTGATCTGATAAACTGCCGCATCATCGCTGGTATCAAATCCTACCAGCAAATTGGGATCGGCAATCTGGTCTAAACCGGCCAGAAGATCTGACAGGACGCCCGGTCCTATCTTTGCTCCTCAGCCACCAGCTTCAGTCAGAGTTGTCAATTTGCAAAAATCCGACATGTCAATTTCCTTTCCGCCCTCTTAAGGCTTTTACGAAGGCTGTCCGCCTGCATACCGCTTCTCTATCGCAGTATGCAGCCGTTTCCGGACAGCTCTTTACTCACTCACAAAATCCGCTTCAAGCAATACTTTATACGCTGCCTCCAGCTTATCTTCTGCCACTCGGATAATAGGTCCTGTACAACCCATACCGCTTTCAGCATAATAACCTGCCCGCATCAGAGCGGTCACGGCAGCATCTAAATCCATTACATCAACACCGGCAATCTCACCGGTGACAATCTCTTTCTCCGGCTTGACGAAATCATCCTCCGGTTTTGCTTGTGGTGCAGATTTAGCTCGCTGTTCAGAGAGTATCTGTTCTAAGCCGGCTTTCTTTGCCGCAGCAAATTCCTCGGCCACTCTACCAGACAGATCTCCCCTAACCATATCAGCGGCATATTCTATCGCCCGTGCAATTAGTGGTGCTCCGGATGCCCGCGATACAATCAGAACAATCTGCTCGTAACCATCACCAACCCCCGGACCATAACCATGACCGGAAGTTTCATATACACCACCGCTAGAGCCGGCCGAAAGCAGTTTCATCAGCACATTGCCCGTTAATGAATCTGTAACCATCACGTCGGGGGTACCCAGTAGCACATCATTGCCCCTCAGTACACAACCGCCATCCGCGCGAGCCGATTCCGCAAAAGTCAGCTTATAACCTTTGTCTGTCAGCTGCTTCAATATTCTCTCCACCTGTCTGGCTCCATCCAAATTGAGAATACCAACGGACGGATCACTCTTGCCCTCCGCCTTAGCCACAGCCACACCGGCAATAGCATTTAGTACCATACCGGAAACACGATCGGAGCTACTGGTACCTGTTGTCGAGGCCAGAAACATTTTTCTGCCTCTGGCCGGAGTATCAACTAAACCGACCGTAGATACGCCGATCGGAAAAGAATAATGCATGGCAACCGCGGCATCAGCCTGACCGGATGTAAGAAGCTCCTCCATCACTTCCAGATCTTTATCAGCCGATGTTGTGCTAATTGATTTAACTCCTGATCCCTCCGGGGCCGGCAGCGTGCCCAAATAGACTACATCTATACCTTTAGCAGCCGCTGCAACAGCGCCGGCAATAACATTTTCTTCGCCATGCTCGGAACCATGTCCGGTTACAGCAATCGTAGGCCTTTTACCAAAGGAGCCAGTTTCCAGGCCGTCAGCTATATCCTGAAAAACCTCAGCAATCTTTAAATAGTTTTTGTCTGCCATATGCCACCTACACTTCTTGCTCAGCTTTGAGCATGAGACTATGGGCAAAATCGCGCATTGATTCAGCAATCAAGCGACGGATCTCATCTGTATCGGCCGCCTTGTCATCCTCTTTTTTTACACCCCGATTAGGCTCCATCAAGAAGGACACTCCATCGAAGAGATTAGTCAAACGACCTAGGAACAGGCTTCCTTTACCCACAATCATGACACGCTTAAAGTCACCGTTCATTAAACCCAGACGGGCAAAGCCCATATAGGGCACGCCGGAAGGGATATGACCCTGAGTAGGCGCAAAACCGGTTACTCCATGCTTGGCAATGAAGTCCTTCATCTGGGGACGCTCTAATTCACCGCGCATAACAGCCAGCGCTGCAATCATTTTGTAATTTGCTTCAGGAACATTGCCTGCCCCGGCGGGTCTGGTGATATCCGGATTTTGCATTTCCGTAGAAAATCTATCAACGTCAAGAATACCTAATCCGGCCTGCTCCAGCGGATCTGTAACCAAAGCGGAGATAACAGCCTGCGGAGCAGATCCTGTTCCCACTCTGTGGCGCCCGACATAATCGGTTACCAGTTCGGGATTGACACCATCATTTTCACCGATAATGACACAGAAACCGCCTATCATATCTTCCAGAACCGGTACACCTTTCTTGATATGATCTTTTCCGTTCATACCTAATTTTGCCGTACAACCGCCGCCGGTCACAGCAACGCATTTAAAGACGCCAGACTTTACCAGAGCTGCTGCCTCCAGCAAAGCATGAGCAGGAGCGGCACAAAATCCTCTGGTATCCGAACCGGTAGCATTCTGAAGACCGGCAATTTCAGCAACCGATTTAGCAATATTCCCACCGCCACGTTGATTTTGATCGCCGGCAGCAGCTTCACTGCACTCAATCAGATACTCGATCTCCTCGGCCTTAACATCACTGCTGCGCAGAGCGTGCAAGACGGACAGAACACCGGAAGCTTTAGTTACTAGATTTTCATGCAAAACATGAGCACTGAGATTAAGGTCAATATTATGGGCACGTTTGACACAACCGACTAATTCACCGCCAAAATACAAAGGCTCGGCAGCTTCTTCTTTGACAAGCTTTTCAATTTCCGCCGCCTCTACACCGGGTTTAATGCGGTCAAGCATTGCCGGAGTAATCACCGGATTGTCAGCAAGGGCAGGTCTAACCTTTTCTACAAAATCCGTCTCCAATTTGACCAGATCAAATTCATCTGAAATCTGTATCAGGAGCAGAAATTCATCATTGGGCATGATCTCACCGAAAGGTCCAAAGCGCTCTGCTCCCTCAACCGGTTTGTCATACCAGGGCATTTCAATCTGCGCCAGCTCTTCGGGAGTAATATTGCCGATATAAACCTGATTGGGATAGTAAGCAACAGCCTCCTCATAAGAACGCAGATGTTTTGGTAGTTCCTTCAGATATTCACTATCCGGATTAACTGTTCTTTCAGTAGTCTGCGTTGTGCCATTATATAAAACCATTTCCGGCGTATGCGCCAGAATATAACTTGTCCCCTTGATCACACTGTTCATAAATAATCCTCCAAATCTAAATCTCTTAATTCCTTTGCTTCGGGATGCCAGATATTTCTTTGATTTCCTGGCACTGATTTCCGAACATGGAAAAGGCCTCCGAAGCATGCCTATGTACTACACAAGCTTCGGAGGCCTTAAGTATGTGCAGCCGGTCAGAATTTCATATACTCATCACGGAAACTCTGCATCTCTTCGTGAATATCATCCACGTCGAGAACCATTTCCATCATACTGACCTGCTCCTCATAGACTGCCTCATCAAACTCCTGTTTGACTTCTTCCTCGCACACATGATATACCCTGAGTCCCAACGAGACTCCAGTCAATGGACCGGCATAGGTCGGATCACCGGCTAAAACGGTTTCAGCCGCTAATCCGGCACCCTCAGCGTCGGCAGCGCCTATGAGAACTACAATATTCTCCGGGCCATGCTCTTCACTGAGATCCAGAACTCGCTTCTGGTTTTCCAGGTCCATTGCACCTGCGGCGGTTCAGACGAAGCATTCGGTAGAGGAGAAAACAACATCACCACCGGCAGATTCAGCACAAAGTGCTATAGCCTGGCCGGGGATGCCATCACGGTCACCAATCACTATAATCTTGCGATCTTTAAGAATGGCCATGTTATTCTCCTTTCCGGGTTTCCCCTGTTCCTCTCTGGAAAAATGAATTTCCACTATCTTTTTAACACGAAAACGCCGTTATGACAAGCTCACAACCACATCTTCCCTGTCTAAAACAACAAGTGTTAAATAAAAACTGATCGGGTCAATAGTATTTTTTTACCAGTGCCTCTACAGCTTCAACAGTACAATCATCTTGTACCAGTTCTTCAACTTTCTCTCCATTTTGGTAAACCGCAACAACAGGAATACCCAAAATCTTCTGCCCAATCGCTACACGGCGCGCCTTTGCAGTATCGAGAGCAACAAATTTCAATTTGTCACCATACTGTTTGGCCAATTCCTCAACATGCGGTTTCAAGGCCATGCAGGGTACACAACTCTCGCTGAAATAATCAACAATAACTGTTCCTTCTGCCTGCAATACTTCTGCTTCAAATGTGCGTCGATCTGCTTCAATTAACATATAAGACTCTCCTTCTCAGTTTAGGCACAGCCTGAACGGCAGACCGCGCCTAACTCAATTACTAATTCTACTAAGATAATTCAGCCAGATATTTTTCTGCCTGCATCGCTGCAATACAGCCATCCGCAGCCGCGGTGACTACCTGCCTGACAGACTTGTCACGCAAATCTCCGGCAGCAAACACTCCGGGTAGATTAGTCCTCATATCCTCATCGGTCGGGATATAGCCTCTTTCAGTAAGAGTAATCTGTCCTTTATAGATTTCAGTTTCCGGAACTGAGCCGATGAAAACAAAACAGCCAAACATCCCATCATCTTCGTCCGCTTCTAGTGTAGTCAGCTCACCGGTTTCCATATTCTTCACAGTCAGTTTCTGCAACAAACCATCGCCTTCCAGACTCTGAACCTCGTATCCCAACAGATATTCAATCTTACTATTCCGTTTAGCGCGTTCCTGAATCGATTTGGCCGCGGTCAAGTACGGAAACTGCTGGATGATGGTAACCTTGCGGGCAAAATTGGTCAGATACATCGCCTCTTCTACCGCTGAGTCACCGCCACCGACTACATAAACTTCCAGATCCTCAAAGAAGTTGCCATCACAAGTGGCACAATAACTTACACCCTTGCCCGAAAACTCTTTCTCACCGGGACAACCCAGCTTTCGAGGATAGGCGCCATTGGCAATTACCACTGTGCGTGCTCTGTATTGACCATTATGGCCATTAACAATCTTGATCTCATCGCCAAGATCTACCGAAACAGCAGTATCGGCATATCTGACCACACCAAAGCGCTCAGCCTGCCGTGAGAACCGCTTAATCAGCTCTACGCCGGATTCTCCCTCCGGATTGCAGCCAGGATAATTCTCGACATCATTGGTAAGGGCTATCTGTCCTCCGTCCTGACCTTTTTCGATAATGGCAGCAGTCAGCTTGGCCCTGCCGGCATACAGACCTGCTGTCAGTCCAGCTGGACCGCCGCCTATTATAAGAACATCATATACAGTATCCATATTCACTTCCTATTTTTGTCCTATTTTTCAAAAATTGTCTGCTCTGTGACATCAGTTGTCAGAGCATGCAAAGCATTCTCTACTATTTCTCTTCTTAGTTTTTTATCATCTGTGGGACTTAGGCTTGGATCGCCTAATGGATGGGGAATGGCTATCGCCGGAATAATTCTGTTGGCACCGACTGTTTTTGAAATCGGAGTTACAGTACAGATATGAGCAACAGGAAAACCTGCACGTTCAATTTCTTTTGCCATCGTTGCACCGCAACGTGTACAAGTTCCTCAGGTAGAGGTCAGAATAACCGCCGAGACATTTTGCTCAATTAACTTCTGCGCCATCTCTTCTGCAAATTGCTTGGAAGAAGCCACGGCAGTTCCGTTGCCAACTGTTGAATAGAAATAAGGATTCAGCTTGCCAATAATACCCTCCCGTTCCATATCACGCAGGACATCAACAGGTACAACACGATCAGCGTCATGATTGGCAGCAGTAGGGTCGTAGCCGCCATGGGCAGTTTCCCACTCTCCAACCACCAAATCAGCAACGCCTTCAATATTATACTCGCCGTATTTGGAAGCAGAAGAACTCTCAATGCGATCCGGATTTCCATGCGGGACAATGCCGCCCGAGGTGACAATAGCAATATTGGCTGTTGACAGATCCTGGATGGCCGGCATCGGATCAACACGATCAAAGGACGGCATGGGATATTCTGTCACAAATGGCTCATCGGCTAATTTTTTGATCAGCATCTCGACAGCACGTGTGCTACCTCGCTTTTCCTCAAAGAAGTTTACTCTGATACCTTGTGAGAAATAGCCTTCTTCAACGGAAGCACCGATTCGCTCTCCGCGTGCGAGCTTCAACAAAAGCTTACCCATGACAGGAAGAGCCGATCTCATGCCGGCAGCACTATCTCTGGTTGAGACAATGTAAATCTCTTTGCCATACATGTCTACACCGGGATTTTCTTCATACATCCCGGTTAGAACCGGTATCTGAAGGGCATCTTTGACGGCTTTGCAGATTGCACCACAGGCAACACCATAGCGTCCGGCATTAAATGCCGGTCCGGCAACGAAAACATCAGGCTGCTCTTCTCGGACCATCTCGACAATAGCAGCGGCGGCGGAGTCCATATTCTCATTGTAATAGCCATCGCCGCAGATAATGGTTGCCACAATTTCTGCTTCGCCTTTAAACTGTGCCGTCAATCCTAAACCGGGGCCAACCGGGCCGGAACGTTTCTCCGGCGGATGAGTGGCCATTTCCTCTCCACCTATCTGGCCAAAGAATTGATTGATATAGTGGACAACTTTAAATTTTCTCATTTTCTGCCCTCCTAACGCGCACTCATTTTATTGAACCCGAGCTCATTGGTAGCACCGGTATACACCTGGATCTCAGCTTCAATAGCACCATCGGCCTTGAGACTGCCTGCGTGACCGCCGGCAATGACATTGATATAGCCGCTCGAACCTATGACTTTATCCAGAGGGGGAATTTCCACCAGCATATTGGCATTGCCGCCGGTTACAACCGCATTGGCTTTGGGACTGGCATCAGCCAGGGATTGGCTCTTGCCATCCCGGCCGGCATACTCATCTGTGATAATAACGGTCTTGATGCCCTTGTCTTCAATTTTGGTGCAGTTCATAATCAGATCTGTATCCGGGTTGCCAAATCCCTCCTGAGATATGATGACGCCGTCCAGACCCAGATAGCTGCACAATTCAGCTGTGTGATTGGATGAACGTATTTTGTCAGCCAGATAAACATTTTCGTTAGTTATAACCATACCGACAAAATTAAGTGTTTCCCCATGCGCCTTATAAAGATCGGCTATTACGGGATTATTGAGGTGATGGTAGGTGGTATTCTTGTCACAGGCAGACACACAATTGCCCGACACAATCGCCCCATCCATGGTTTCAGTCGGACTGATCAAGGTGGGGAGAATACGCTTGGCATCAACTCCGTAGACATAAGTGTCATGCAGTAATCCCTGGCTCTGTAGCATCTGGACATAAGCAACACGTGGTAGATCCGGATACTTTCGGCTGCTTTCAACAATATTGAGATGCTCAAATTCCTCAATACGTTCAGGTGTCAGTTCACGAACCAATTCGGCTACATTCATAGCTGTTTTCAAACCGGCCAGTCGTACTGCCTGCTCATATTCCTGTGGTGTTACTCCCTCAGCAGGTTCAACGACCAGAACCAGATTATTGAGCTGGGAAAAAGGCGAATAAACCTCTCCCGGTCCTGACATATCAATAACCCCTTCCTGAAAGCCAACAATGGGACCGACTGTGACTACTGACATACCTTCCAGAACATAAGTAGTCCCCGAACCCACAACATCAACATTAGAAGCCATACCAGGAAACATCTCGCCGCCGCCTTCTACTTTCACGCGCGGCTGGATCACATCCTTTACTGGAATGATGCGCACACTTTCTCCGGGCCGCGCTATTTCAAAATGCGCTGCCCGCAGGCGTTCATCAGCCAGTACCTCTGCACTTAGAGCAGCCTCATCGACAAAAAGCACGCCGTCTTCAAGTCTAGGCTCCTCTGCGAACTGAACATCTTCGATACTAAAGTAACCTAAGACTAATTTCATAACTGTTCGCCTCTCCTTTCACATTTCTGGTCTGTAGAACAAATTGCAATGCTTATCTTATCGTACCGGTTTTAACCGAAGCCCAAGCACTCTCTACTACTGTATAGTCGATCAGCTGAAAATCCTTTTTATGCTGATCGGACAGCATTCTGCAGTTAAAGCGCCCCTGTTCGATCATCCTTCTCGATATAACAATAGCATCCTCAATCAGTTGAAGCGACATTGTTTCCAGCTCTTCCCTTTCACCTGTAAGCAGGATAGTACGGTACGGGGTTTCTCCCGGCTTAACACTCCCAGCCAGAGGATGTGTCAACAAGCGATGTCCCTTATGAATCAAGTCACGAGTTTTTAGCAATACCTCCAAATAGCCGTCAGCGATAAAAAACACTTGGCAGCAAATTGAAAAGGCTTCATGGACAAGCTCATTATTGGTCACCACAATGACACTGGACGCTGTGTTTGCTTCTGTCGCCATTATATAGTTAATTATACTAGATTTAGTATATGAAGTCTATTTTATATGTATTTTTTAATATGTTTCAATATCATATCTTTAATACCTGCCATCAACCGACCAAATCCCAATTTATTTGACGTATTGGATGCCGAATGAGCAGAATGAGCTTCAACTTGCAGGCAAGTAAACAGCAGCTACCTGGATCTTGTCGTTTGACACATTTGTTCCATTGACAACTGAAATATACACAATGGAGTAACTACATTAACAAGAAATATTAAAAGCTATTTTCCCAGTTGTTTCCCAACCGGAGCCATATAAAAGACAAACTCTTCTTTACCATCCAATTGGAGTAGTTCATCCGCTTTCGTTTGGATAAAAGCTCCAATGGCACAAGTTCCACAGCCAATAGCTTCGCAGGCTAAATATAAATTTTGGCAGACGTGACCGGCATCGATGGCAATTAATCTAGCTGACGATTCCATATAACGCCATTCCATACGATAAGGAATTGTTGTCCAGATAAAGGTAACCGCTGATTGTCCTACGTAGCGATAATTCCTGCCGATCTCAATCATTTTTTCAGATAAATCAGGTACAGAGAATTCAAAAATCAAGGCATGCTCTAAGGGCAGATAGCGATAAATACCCTCTTTGAGTTCTTCGACACGAAATACAGCCAGATATGTTTCAAAAGTATGGCGATTCCCAGCCGATGCCACATTACGCACGATGCGATCATCAGTAGCTTTTCGCACGCCTTGAGTAGCCCAAAGCAAAAAAGACAGTTCCTGTAAACTAAGTGCACAGCTGCTATAGAGACGTCGACTTCTTCTGCTCTGAATTAGGGAAATAATATCTTCTTTTTGAAGTATATCGCGATTAAACTCTGGCAAATGTATCAATTCCTGACCAGGTAGGGGAGCTTTCTGCACGGGTGGCCTTGGGAAATTCTTGCTCTCATCACTTAGCGTCAGGTCCATTTCTAACCAGGTATTTGCGGTCAGAAACTCACGCAACTCTAGTATATCTTTTGTCGCCATAATCTTTATTTCACCTTATACTTAATCATTATTGAAGCTAAAATATGCCACTAGCAATATATTAGCATGAACTCGTTCATAATAATATTATGCGTAATTTGGACAGCGAAGCTAAAGCAAGGTATAGTATAAGATAATCAAACGGGAGCATATGGGTGCTGGTGTGCCCCGCGGTCTTCAAAACCGTTGCGAGGGGTTAAGAGCCTCTCCGGTGAGTTCGATTCTCACATGTTCTCGCCACAAAAACAGGGTGCGCTGCACCCTGTTTTTTAACATTGACTTTACTGTAAAAAACAATCATTTATCTTCTTGTTCCGTAGAACAGGTGCCATTAGCAGAAAATTTCATCCAGCCACTTCTCCTTATCAGGAATATATCGGCGAGTAATTCAACAACACGCTGACTATCCTGATCGATTTGAATCTTTACCTCACGCAAGGAATTAAATGATTTGGTATCTCTCAAAAAATAATACAACTCCAGTCTGATTTCCTGACCATAAATATCCCGATTTAGACCAAGAATATGGGTCTCAACTGTAATCTGTTTCAGACCGCCAACTGAAGGTTGAAAGCCAACATTAGTAACGCCCTCATACCAAATCCCATCACAAAAAACCAGTGCAGCATAAACTCCGAGTTGAGGCAATTTGGTTCCCGGTGCTAAAGCCAGATTAGCAGTTGGCATACCAAACTTTTTGCCTCTTCCCGCTCCTCTGACTACTCTTCCTTCCATAGTGCAAAGCGGCTTGATACTTGGTTCCTTGCTATTCATATCAATCAATTACAATATTCCCTTTAAGGCCAATATAATCAAGATACAGCTCACTAGGATAAAGACTCCCAAAATCACCATGCCGGCATTAATCCTATTGCCCTTCGTACTCTGCGGCTGTGGTAAAAATCGGGTCTTGCGCAACCCTAATACAATTGGCTTGTAGAGCAGTATAGTCAGACCGGCATTCAGTGAGCCCTTTATTAAATTAAAGGGCAAAATAGCCGGTAATAGGAGCTTAACCACCTCAGCTCGAGGGATCTTCATATAAATCGGTGTCAGGACATAGTTCCACAAAACCATAACCGCCACCATAAAGATGACACCCGCAAACAGACTGATAATCGCTCCGTCAATAGTGCGTCTTTTTTTGTAAATATATGCTGCAGTACAGGCAAAGGAACATGTCGAAATTATATTCATGGCGCAGCCGATCAGGCCAGTATCACTGACAGTCACCATCTCCACCAGCGATACCACAAGGGAGATGATAAAGGCTGAGAACGGGCCCCAGATAAAGCCGCCAATCACAATAATTACATCTTTGGGGTCATACTGTAGAAAAGGCACTGCCGGAATCAAAGAAAAACGCCCGACCAACATCGCCACATATGCCACTGCTGCCAACATACCCAGAGCGGCTGTCTTCTTTGTCTTTGTGTTCATAACAACCTCCACATAAAACTAACACCTGAAGCACTTCAATGTCCTCCAGGTGTTATCCACGTGTATCGGTAACTCCCTTACTCCTGGAAGTCAGACCACTACCGATGAATAACCATCTTCTCCCATCCAGACTATAACTGTCGGTTTTGGAATTTCACCAAATCCTGATCCGGCCTCAGCCGGATCCTGCATCGCGCTCGCGGACTATCACCGCCGATCGGGAATTGCACCCTGCCCCGAAGACATTATCTGTTCAGTTGTCAAGATCATCTTAGCGCACTAATTAACTAAAAGCAAAGTAAATTAATAGGTAACTAAAAAACTATTATCACTCCAAGTAACGATTAAACACAGAGATAGCGAATTTGGAGATAGCGGCGGAGAGATAGCGGATTTATTTTAAATTTGTATTTTGTATTTTGTATATAGTTATAAAACATATAGATATTTTGAAAAGATTTATATAATAATGTAAATTTACTTTAAAGAAGAATATTAATTTATTGTTATGAAATATTATTGACACCCTCTACATAAATCGGATAAAATCACAACAAGATAAAATACACCAATATATTCTACTTATTTACCAATTCATTCCGGAGGGAGTTAAATGGAAGCAGTTCCAATTTTAGAAGTTGAGAATCTTAGTGTTTCTTTTCACACTGCTGAAGGGAAAATGAATGCCGTACGCAATGTTTCTTTCAGCATTGGTAAAGGTGAATCTGTTGGCATTGTCGGTGAAAGTGGCAGTGGCAAAAGCGTCACCGTTTTGTCAATCATGGGCTTGATCCCCAGTCCTCCCGGCAAAATTGAATCGGGCAGGGTCCTCTTTCATGGTGAGAATCTATTTGAGAAAAAGATAGAGGAAATCAATGAAATCCGTGGTAATCAAATAGCAATGATCTTTCAGGAACCGATGACTTCATTGAATCCTATTCACACCTGTGGCAAGCAAATTATGGAATCCGTTCTGATACACACAGATAAATCAAAGCAGGAGGCATATGACAGGGCTCTTTATTTGATGAATATTGTGGGAATTCCTAACGCGGAAAAAAGGATGAAAGAATATCCCCATCAGCTGTCGGGTGGGATGCGTCAACGTGTAATGATCGCTATGGCCTTGGCCAACGACCCGGAGATTTTAATCGCTGATGAACCTACGACAGCATTAGATGTAACAATTCAAGCACAGGTTTTAAAGCTTCTCCATGATCTCAAAGAACAGTTCAATAGCTCGATTATCATGATTACCCATGATATCGGAGTTATTGCTGAACTCTGTGAAAGAATCATCGTGATGTATAATGGCCAAATTGTTGAGATGTGTCTGTATCGGGATCTATTTGCTGACCCTCTGCATCCTTATTCAGAGGGTTTACTGCACTCTATTCCTAAAATGACTAAGGATGAAAAACTTGTTTCAATCAAGGGGCAAGTTCCCAATCCTTTCGAAGAGATTTCCGGCTGCAGTTTCGCCCCCCGCTGTCAGTATCAACAGGAAATCTGCTTGAAAGAGGATCCGGAGCTGCTGGAGGTACGCCCAGGTCGGTTTGCCCGTTGCCATTTTTGGGATAGAACAAAATAAACGAGGAGACTGCTATGCACTGTGAAAATGCTGCCAATGACGTATTAGTCAGTGTTAATAATCTAAAGATGTATTTCCCCGTCCAGGGCGAAAATCCTTTCCGAAAAGATTATGTTCGCGCTGTAGACGATGTCACTCTGGAAATACACAAAGGCGAGGTTCTAGGGCTCGTGGGCGAATCCGGATGCGGCAAGAGTACTTTGGGATCGACAATTCTCCATTTACTAGATCCGACAGAAGGAAACGTAATCATCGAAGATCAGAATCTGGCGGATTTATCTTCCAGAGATATGAAATCTTTTCGTCAGAAAATGCAGATGATCTTTCAGGATCCCAGCGCCTCTCTCAATCCGCGCCGAACAATTAAAAACGCTCTCTTAGAGCCATTTCGCATTCATAAGATAGGCACTCCCCAGGAGCGTGAAGACCGCATCAATTTTCTGATCAACCGTGTGGGGCTATCCGAATATCATTTGTCCAGATATCCTCACGAATTATCCGGTGGCCAAAAGCAGCGCGTGAGTATAGCCAGAGCTTTAACTCTGAATCCTGAAATAATAATCTGTGATGAGGCTGTTTCAGCCCTTGATGTTTCAATTCAAGCGCAAGTTATTGATCTACTGCAAGATTTGCAGGAGGAATTTGATCTGACTTATCTGTTCATCTCTCATGATCTAAGTGTTGTTTACTATATTAGTGATCGTGTAGCAGTAATGTACCTCGGCAAAGTGATTGAGCTCGGTACACGTGATGCTATTTTTGATAATACTTTGCATCCCTATTCCAGAGCACTCATCTCCGCCATACCACAGGTAGACCCATCCCAAGCCAAAGAGAGAATCATTCTCAAAGGTGACCTTCCTTCACCGGTTAAGCCGCCAAGTGGTTGTCGCTTCCATGTCCGTTGTAGTGAATGTATGGAAATCTGCAAAACAGATATTCCGGAATTTCTAGAATACGATGACGGACATTTTGTCGCCTGCCACTTGTACAAATAAGCGGTTTTTACCAGATAAAGCACAAAACTATTTAAGGAGGAATAGTATGAGAAAAAAAGCTCTAGCCATTCTATTGTTGGTAGCCATGTTATTCACCATAGCATGCTCACCGAAAAAAGATGATCAGCCAGCAGCACCTGCCGGCTCTGATGCACCACCCGAAGAAACTAGCGGAGAAGCAGCAGAGACGCCCAGCGGTGAAAAGCATTTGATCATAGCTGTCAATCCCGACTACGAGAGCTTCGATCCGGCACTCGCTTACGAAGTCTATGCCAGCATGGTACTACATGCTTGTTATGATACTTTGACTGTCTATACGAGCGAAGGCTTGGTGGAACCGGGCGCAGCAGAGAAATATGACATCTCTGAAGATCAGCTAGCCTACACCTTTACTCTAAAGGACGGCATGACATTTGCTTCTGGTAGTCCCGTAACTGCCGGTGACTGGGTCTGGAGCATCGAACGCGCTATCGCCAAGGGCGGCAACGGCGCCTTCCTGGCAGACGGTATCGATAAGCTGGAAGCACCGGATGATAAAACCATTGTCTTTACTTTGAAGGAGGTCGACCCCTCTTTCCCGACCAAATTGACCTATCCTTTCTTTGCTGTAGTTGATAAGGCAGTTCTGGAAAGCAAGGGCGGTACGAATGACAGTTCAGACGCAGCATCCGAATATCTGAATACGACCACAGCCGGTTCCGGTCCCTTTGTCCTAACTTCTTACACCCCCAAAGTAGATCTGGTCTTGGAAAAGAATGCCAATTACTGGGGTAAGGAAGCGTATTATGACAAGATCACTGTTCAGCACATCAGTGAAAGTGCTTCTCAAGTTATGATGGTTCAAACCGGTGATGTTGATATTGCCATGAACGTTGAGGCTGAACAGGCCAAGACACTTGACGGTGCTGAGGGTGTCAATGTTATCTATTGTCAAACTCTGACTATGAGTTTCCTGCTTATGAACAGAGATCCTGCCTATGGTCCGATTGCCGATCCTAAAGTGCAAAAGGCAATCCGCCTGGCCGTAGATTATGCCGGTATTCAGGATTTGGGCGGAGAAGGATCAACAACTCCGGTCTCACCTTTCCCGAACGGTCTATTTGCCTCGGCAGACCCGCTGGATGTAACAAAGGCTCAGAATGTCGAGGAAGCTAAGAAGCTGATGGCCGAAGCAGGTTATGCTGATGGCTTCACTGTCGACTTCTATGTACCCTCTCAAAATGTCGAAGGTATTGACCTGGTTGTGTTGGCCCAGAAAATCCAGCAGGATCTCACGGCTATTGGTATCGAAACCAAGATTATCGCCGAAGACGTTATGGTTTCCCTCGAGACATATCGTAACGGTGAACAGCCGCTCAGCCTCTGGTACTGGAGCCCCGATTATCCGGATAATACCTCTAACCTTGCTTTCCTGCCCGGCAATCCTGTGGGCCTGAGAGCTAACTGGACAGCTGAAATGGATCCTGAACTGGTTCAGCTCGGCCTGGATGCTGGATCTGAAACTAATGACGAGAAACGTGTAGAAATCTATAATAAGATTCACGCTAAAATGTCTGAAGATGCACCCTTTATCATGCTCTTGCAGTTTAAGAGTCAATACGCCACCAGAGATAATATCAAAGGTACCGAATACAACGATCGCTATAAAATCGATCTGCTGAATGTGTCAGAATAGACAAGTTTTGTAATTAGCTCCGGAGAGAGGAAACTTTCCTCTCTCCGGAATTCGGATTCAAGGAGAACCATGTGAATATTCTAAAGTATATCGGTAGAAGACTTCTTTTGATGGTATTCCTGTTGATTGGCATCTCACTATTTGTATTTCTGATTGCCAATGCCGTACCCAGTGATCCTGTTGTGGCCAATTTAAGCACTAGAAATTTGAACAATCCGGAAATGGTGGCGGCTTATAAAGAAAAATGGGGTTTGGATCTGCCCTTGCATCAACAGTACTTTACCTATCTAAAGAATCTTTTGCGAGGAGATATGGGAGTATCCATCCGTACCTCACGGCCGGTGCTCGATGATCTCAAATTATATTATCCGGCTACTTTTGAATTAGCCTTTGTTGGTATTGTTTTTGCAGTAGTATTTGGCCTATTATTTGGAATTCTATCGGCAATAAAACGCAATAAGCTTACTGATCAGGTTTTGAGGAGTGTCTCAGTCTTCGGGGTCTCAGTACCAAGTTTCTGGCTGGCATTAATCTTGCTCAATATCTTTTATTTGCGTTTAGGTTGGTTTCCCGGCCCGGGCAGATTATCGCCCAAAATGACCCCGCCTACTTTGCGAACTAATCTCTTACTGATAGATTCCTTGCTCGACGGTAATTTGCCAGCCTTTTGGGACGCACTCTCTCATCTATTGCTGCCGGGAATTTGTCTGGGCCTGTTTACAATGGGTCTGATCACAAGGACCACCCGTGCCAGCCTGCTCGAAGTATTGTCACTGGATTATATCCGTACTTCCAGAGCTAAGGGCTTGCGTGAAAAATTAGTGATCACCAAGCATGCTCTCGGCAATGCCTTGATACCGGTCATCACGGTAATCGGTGTGGGTTTTGGCAATTTGTTGGGTGGCATGGTCTTCGTCGAATCCATTTTTGCCTGGCCCGGGATTGGCCGCTATGCTTTCCAGTCGGCGCAAAATCTCGACTTTCCTGCAATTGTCGGCGTATCACTGGTTATTGCCCTCAACTATGTCGTGATTAATCTCATCATCGATATCTTATATGGGGTACTTGATCCCAGAGTGAGGTATTGATTATGAATAAGAAGCAAAACTTAAAACGTTTAATGAAGAATAACCGCCTGTTCGCAGTCGGATTGGTCATTTGCCTGTTTTGGTTTTTGATCGCTATAATTTCTTTGGTTTATACTCCTCAGGATCCATTGTTCGGCGATACCGGTATGAAGTTCTCACCGCCTAGTTCCGAGCATTGGTTTGGAACTGATGAACTGGGTCGGGATGTCTTCAGTCGTGTCATCGCCGGTAGCAGGACATCGATTGGCGCCGGTCTGGCAACGATAATTCTGGCAGGAATTGTGGGCTGCTTCTTCGGGGGAATTTCCGGATATATCGGCGGTATCTTTGATGATATCTTGATGCGTCTCTCTGAACTGGTACAATCTTTCCCCACGATTATCCTAGCGATGGTTATTACTTCCGCCCTGGGTCCCAATCTGTTTAACACTCTGCTGGCAATGGTCGTCGTTTGGTGGCCAAACTACGCTCGCGTGATGAGATCCATGGTTATCCAAGTCAAGACGAATGAATATATCAAAGCGTCCAGATCCCTCGGTGCATCCAATGTCCGCATTTTCATTAAGGAAATACTCCCTAATAGTATAGGAGCGATTATCGTTCTGGCAACAGTTGACTTTGGCAATGCCATCTTATTGTTCTCCGGACTTTCATATTTGGGCCTCGGTTCTCCACCGCCGACACCGGAATGGGGTGCCATGGTTTCCGGCGGCTCTGCCTACCTTAATCACTGGTGGATGGCAACATTCCCCGGCATTGCAATTCTCACTATGTCACTGGGCGCTAATTTTATCGGTGACGGTGTCAGAGATATGCTGGATCCTAAATTGCGCAAAGAAATTTAAAATCCCAAACAGTTTCTTTATTCCTTGTTTCCGTTAGTGCGACAGAATATTCTGTCGCACTCTCATTTTTATCACATCACATTTAACCTATCCGCCTATGCCTTCTATAATGCCGATCTGGCCGCAAACACCTGACTCGAAGTAAGTGCTCTTCGTACTTATTAGCTAAGTTGCCGGCTGTGTAAGTAGAACAGTGATAAATTTAGCCGAGATTACTTTGAGGTAAAGCACTGTATCTTACAGCCGATGCTTTCGCTGGCATTGTGCCGGCCAACTGTGAGCTGTAAAGCTCCCGGCAAAAGCTCCGGGCGATAGTTGACAGTCCTGCTCAAATATGATAATTTGATCAGGCCGTGGGGGTGTAGCTCACCTGGGAGAGCGCTTGAATGGCATTCAAGAGGTAAGGGGTTCGATCCCCCTCATCTCCACCAATTTTTATCCGAAAGTCCTTTATATATAAGGGCTTTCGGATTTTTTAGCAAAATTTATATGTTTCTTCAAATTATCCATATACGCTAACTCAGTAGCTTTTTAGACTCTCACTGGCAAAAATTGTTTCAGCAATCAAGTCGGAAACTCTTTTATCAGATAAAGCTTCGATCAGCTTCAGGGCAAAATTCATAGCTGCGCCCGGGCCTTTAGCTGTGATAACATTACCGTCCTTGACGACGAGTACATCCTCATATTGGCCATCAATGTCTCCTTCACAGCCGGGGAAGCAGGTAAAACGTTTGCCTGTGATTAGGCCTGCTTCGTTGAGGACTATAGGACCGGCACAGATAGCAGATACCAGCCCGCCTTGTGCTGCTACTTGCTTCAAGGCGGAAATAACCTGTTGATTTGCTTTTAAGTTATCCGCCCCGGGCAGTCCGCCAGGAATTACTATCAGATCAGTCTCAGCTAACTGCTGCGCGCTTAGATCGTTAATCGTCTGGTCTGCCAGCACACTGACGCCTTCGGCAGAGGTAACCTGTAACTCTTGATTCCAACTGCAGGTAGTAACTTGAATTCGCGCCCGCCGCAGTAAATCGACTGGTGTCATGGCTTCAATGATTTCAAAGCCATACGCTAAAAATACAATTACTTTCTTTTTTGCCATTCTATCACCTTATTTTCAATCATTTTCTCGTTTCCTAAAAGTAGAGATTTCCTTTCCACATTTTAAGCTTAGTTCATTATAGCCCTAATCTTGTTCCACCTGTCCGCAATGCTGGTTACAATTTTGTCTCTCATTTTTCATAAGCAGAGATGAAGGGCAGTAGTAGCCATATGTCTCAATTTAGAAATATAATTAGAAACATAACACGATTTTAATATATTTTAGGGTATACTCTATAGGGTTTCAGTATCATTGCTCAAATAGAAAGGTTGACATGAGAATCGCTTTATTTTCAGATGTCTATATTCCTGCAGTCAGCGGTGTTGCCACCTCTACTCAATTATTAAAAAACGAATTGGTCAAGCTCGGACACGAAGTATACGTGTATACAGTCAAAGATCCTGCTGCCAAGATTGCTGACGAGAATGTCATCAGGATACCTTCCCTACCCTTTATCAGTGCTAAGCGCCTAGCAGTCAATCTGAGTCCTCTTCTCTATAGGCAGATCAGAAAGCAGCAATTTGATATCATTCATACCCAAACGGAGTTCGGACTGGGAATCCTGGGCAGATCGATTGCCAAGAGGGAGAATATTCCTTTTGTGCATACTTTCCACACGATCTATGAGGATTTTACCCGCGATATGCTGGCCAAATGGCCACGATTGATTGATAATGGCACTGCCAGTTTAGTACGCAGTGTCAGTAAGCGCTTTTGCAATTCTGCCGATCGAGTGATAGTCCCCACGGAAAAGGCAGTAGCCCTGCTCAAAGAATACGGCGTGATCAGACCAATGCACATTATTCCCACCGGTTTAGATCTGGAACGTTTCAAGATGGCCGCCCATGATAAACAAAAGAGGTTGGAACTTAGATCCCGCCTTGGTCTCAAGCCGGAGGACAAGGTACTGCTCTATCTGGGCCGAGTTTCTAATGAAAAGCATATCGATGAACTACTGGATTACCTGTTCCGGCTCTTCCCTCAGTTCGCCGGACTTAAGCTGGTAATCACCGGTGAGGGCGCAGCCTATAATCGCCTAGTCAAGCGAGTTGAGTTGGCACACCAGTGCCACAATGTCATATTTACCGGACCGGTCCCACACTCTGAAGTGCCGTATTACTATGCGATGGCCGATATTTTCACTTCTGCTTCGCAAAGCGAAACTCAGGGGCTGACCTATATTGAGGCCCAAGCCAGCGGTCTGCCCATATTGGTTCGTAAAGATCCGGCCTTAGATAAGGTTGTCACAGAAGGAGAAAACGGGCATTATTTTACCGATGAAGAGTCGTTCGCTGCCAATCTGAAGCTGCTGCTGAGCCGTTTACAGCAAAACAGAGACGAAATAGTACAGCTATCTCTGGCCTCTGCTGCCAGATTTGATGTGTCAGTATTTGCCACCAGTGTACTGGATGTTTATACTCAGGCAACTTCTAATCCGGTAAAGCCTATCTTATAGTCCTGTATCAATAGTTATATAGTATCAGTCCATTGTTGTGCGATATTCCACAGGTCTTTATCGCGCTCACTTGAGATACTCTAGCCTTTCACTCTCCTTTTGGAGAAGATTATATCGGCTGATTATCGCTTCCCCTTGTCAAACGGTTCACCCAGGGCTGCCGGTGCCGCTGATTTCTTTGAGGTCAGGAAGAGGACAATAATGGTAATCACATACGGCAGAACCTTGTAAACAATCCCGGGAATATTCCAATCCTTAATCACCGGCAAGCTGGAATAAGAAAAGGAGATCGTTTTCAAGGCGCCAAAGAAGAAAGCTGCTGCCGCAATATATAAAGGTTTCCATTGACCGAAAATCATGACCGCAATAGCAAGGAAGCCATAGCCGGCTACATCAGGACTGAATTCGGTGGAGATCGGCACGACATAAATCAGGCCGCCCAGTCCGGCCAAGGCACCGGAAATTAGTACCCCGGCATAACGCATCTTAACCACACTCACACCTGCAGCGTCTGTCGCTTGGGGATACTCACCTGCACTCTTTAATCTGAGACCGAAGCGAGTCTTGCCCAACACAATCTGGGAAATGATTAAAATGGCAATCCCGATATAAGTCGTTAGATATGCATTTTCAAAAAATAGTGGCCCCAGTATAGGAATCTCAGCTAAAACAGGTACTTTGGCAATGCGGAAGACATTGCCCAGAGGAATCTGTTGCACGCCGATGATGGATCTGGCCACGAAAACCGCAAAAGCCGGGGCAAAGATATTGAGCGCCGTACCGGAGATAGTTTGATCGGCGAACATATTGATCGCTGCTATCGCATGCAGTGACGAGTATAGAATGCCTGTAACCATCGAGATCAGAAGGCCTGTCAAAAGTAACAAATGCCCGCTCATAAGATCTGTGCGCTGCATGGTGTGGATAAATAGTATGCCCGTAAAGGCACCCATGATCATGGTGCCCTCCAGAGAGATATTAATCACTCCGGATCGCTCGGAGAACATTCCTGCCAGTGCCACTACCATCAAAGGGATGGCATAGGTCAGTACGCTTTGAAAGACATCTGCTATTCTAACCATGTTTATCCTCCTCTATCTCCTCTGGAACGGCACTTATTGCCATATTTGTTGAGTCTTCCGATTCAGGCGGCAGTTTCTCCGCCGCTGCAGTTGCTCCGGGATCAGGCGGATCGTGTACCGCGTACAGCTCGCCGTCACTATTGCCGAGCGCCTTCGTTTCTGACTGTTTTTTTGCTCTGATCGACAACAGTTTACGGATCAGGACCGCCATTGCCGAAACATAAAGAATTATACCGATCATCATATTGATGATCTCAGGTGCAAAGCCTAGCGTCTGGATGGTCTGACCGCCGACCTTGAGATAGGCCATGAACAGAGAGGCGAAAATTATGCCCAGCGGATGATTGAGACCAAGCAGTGCAACTGCAATGCCGTCAAAGCCCTCAGGCGGCAGTACATCTCTCACCTGGATCGCTCGTCCGACTCCAGCCAGGTGGATCATGCCGCCGGCCATACCTGCAAATAGCCCGGCCAGTGCCATGGACATGATGATGCTTCTCTTCTCGTTGATACCGGCATAACGTGAAGCGTGCCTATTGAGTCCGACCGCACGTAGTTCGAAACCGAATGTGGTCTTGTATAGCAGAACATAGCAAATAATTGCAATAACTATAGCTATCAGAATCCCACCGCTGACAAATGATTTAGGGAAGAGCTTGTCCAAGCCGAATTTGGGTATTTCTGTCTGAACCGGCAGGGTGCGATTCTTCAGTGGATCGTACAGGCCGGTCGCGCGTATCAGATAATTTACCAGATACATCGATGTATAGTTAAGCATGATAGAGGTAATAACCTCATTTACATTGCGGAAAGCCTTGAGAATACCGGCAATGCTGGCCAAGAGCATACCCGCCAAAGCTGCGCCGACCAAGGCAACCAGCCAGCGCCAGCTGTTCGGGATCCCTGTCAGTTTGCGGGCTAAAAGAATAGCCACATAAGAGCCGGCCATAAATTGTCCCGATGCTCCGATATTGAATAGCCCTGTTTTGAAAGCAAAGCCAACCGACAATCCGGTCATCAGGAGAGGAATCATAAAGAACAACATATTGCCAATCCCGGTCAGGCTGGACTGGTTCGGATTATAGATTCCGTAGAGTGGTCCCAGCAATAGATTTCTGACAGCCAACAGGGCTTTGCTGCTGTCTGCAATTACAATGACGATTATACCGGCCAATAAACCGATCAGGATTGAAATCAGCGATGGCAGTGCCTGGGTTAAGGAAAATCTTTTGCGCTTTAGATTATTCATGAACTGTCACCTTCTCCGTTTTAGCACCCGACATGTAGAGGCCCAGCTCCTGCTCTGTTGTGTTTTGAGGGTCAAGCTCTCCAACCAATCTGCCATTGTACATGACCAGAATGCGATCTGAAATGCCGAGGACTTCTGACAGCTCCAGCGAGACCAATAGCACTGCGAAGCCTTCCGCCCGGTGTTTAAGGATTTGTTGATGAATATATTCGATAGCCCCGACATCAAGCCCGCGGGTAGGCTGGACCGCAATCAGGACATTATGTCTGCGCTCCATCTCGCGGGCAACAATCGCTTTTTGCTGATTGCCGCCGGACATACTGCGCGCCAGAGTATTTCTACCCTGGCCGCTGCGAATATCGTATTGCTCAATCAGCCGGTCCGCATAATCGGCAATCTGTGCGAATTTAATCAGGCCCCGCTGCTGGAATTCAGGCTCAAAATAACTTTGCATAATTAAATTCTGCTCCAAAGTATAATCGAGCACTAGGCCGTATTTGTGCCTATCTTCAGGTATATGGGCAATGCCATTAATATTACGGAAACGGATATTGGAATTCGTAATGTCTTTATCGTTCAGAATGATTTGTCCTTGGTAATCTCGGAGTAGGCCTGTAATGGCATAGACCAGTTCCGATTGGCCATTGCCCTCAATGCCACCGATACAGAGCACTTCGCCTTCCCGCAGATTAAAGCTGATATCATCAAGAGTCTGATGTCCGTGTCCCTCTTTGCGAATGGTCAGGTTGCGGACTTTCAAGACGGTTTTGCCAAGTTTAGGTTTACCCAGATCAAAAGTCAGATCTACTTTCCTGCCCACCATCAGCTCGGACATTTCTTCGACTGAAGTATCCGCTACATCCACAGTAGCAACATGCTTGCCCTTGCGCAGGATTGTACAGCGGTCAGCCACCATTTTGATCTCTTTCAGTTTATGGGTGATAAAAATGATGGATTTACCCTCAGCTATCAGCTGTCTCATGATCGCCATCAGTTCTTCGATTTCTTGCGGAGTAAGCACGGCAGTCGGCTCATCAAAGATCAGGATTTCATTGTCGCGATACAGCATCTTGATGATCTCTACCCTCTGCTGCATACCGACACTGATATTCGCAATCAGAGCGTCGGGGTCAATATTAAATTTATAACGTTCAGATAGCTCTATTACTTTATTTCTCGCTTCATCAAGAGATAATAGACCGCGCTTTGTCGTTTCAACTCCCAGTACGACATTTTGCAGAACTGTGAAATTATTGACCAATTTGAAATGCTGATGGACCATACCGATGCCATATTTGTTAGCATCATTGGGATTTTTGATCTTAACATCGGCACCATTTACTAAGATTTGCCCCTCTTCAGGCTCATATAGGCCAAATAAGACTGACATGAGTGTTGATTTGCCAGCGCCGTTCTCGCCCAGCAAGGCGTGAATCTCACCCTTTCTGAGTTCTAATGTAACATCATCATTGGCTATAACACCGGGGAATCTTTTCGTGATATGGAGCATTTCGATTACGTTTTCCATACTACGTCTCCTGACAGATATTATGACTATTTTAACACAAAAAAGGAGTCTGCCCTTAGAGCAGACTCCTTTCGATGCAAAAACTGTCAATTATTCGATAACTTCCAGTTTAAGCTTTTCAAATTCGAGACCTGCCATCTGCTCGGCGACGGAAAGTCCTTCACCGGCGACAAGATCGTCTAAATTGTAGATACTGTCTGCGATGCCGTCCGTATTATCTTTGACCTTATTGAAAATTGCTTCATAATCTTCACGCGTAAAGGTCTTGAAACGATCAAAGCTTTCCGGACCATCCGGAAGCTGTACGCCGCCTTCCTTAACACCCAGGCGCAGAGTCGTGCCGCCCGGGAAATTACCGGCGTAGACAGATTTAACGGCTTCATAGACTGAGCTCCGGAGCGATTTCATGGCTGATGTCACGATAGTCTCAGATTCAGCAACCTGATCAACGTCAACACCAATTACTTTGCCGCCATTATCCTCCGCCGCCTTGGTTACGGAAGCCAGGATACCGCCGCCGCAGGAGAAAATGATCTCTGTGCCGGTGCTGTACCAGGTATTAGCAAGAGTATTGATCTCAGGTTTAGCTACAAAGCTGCCCGTGTAGTTATACTTGACTTCAACATCAACGCCTAACTCCTTGGCAGCATATTCCGCGCCGCTCAGATAGCCCAGACCGAAATTAACCACGGCAGGAACAGCGATGCCGCCCATGAAGCCCAATTTGGTGTAGCCATCCTTGACTGCGGCATAGCCTGCCAGGAAACCGGTCTCCTGCTCTTTATACAAGATAGCAACTGTGTTGTCCGCAACTAGCGGCGGATTTTCATAATCGGCACGCGGTTCAAAGTCAACTGCGACAAATTTTACGTCAGGATATTGCTCCTGGGCTTCATAAATAGCCGCCTCGAACAGGAAGCCTGGTGTAACGACTACCTTAGCTCCATCGGCTACGGCCTGGTCCACCGCATCCTTATAAATCTGGTCGCCTTCATCAGCCGGCTTGATATAGTTGGCAGGCACATTATTCTCATCTGCAAAGTCCTTCATACCCTCAAATGAGCCCTGATTGAAGCTCTTATCATCCAGGGTGCCAAGGTCAGTAATCAGATACAGATCTTTCTCACCAACTTCAAAGGCCTCCGGTGCAGGTTCAGTCACTTCCGCCGGCTCAGTTTCTTCGGCTGGTTCTGTTTCTTCTGCCGGCTCGGTCTCTTCGGCCGGTTCAGTTTCTTCTGCCGGCTTTGTAGCTTCAGCTTCCGCTGTCGTCGGCTCAGCTTCTTCTTTCTTAGCGCAGGATGCCACAAGACCTAGGATCATTACCAGCGCCAAGAGAATCGCCAAAATTTTTTTCATATTTTCCTCCTTTTTTATACTTTAGCCGTACAAGACGGCATTTATACACATCATCCTATCTCAGGATAATCAGTACCGGATAAACAGGACTCTCTCATAATGTATTATAATTCACACTTTGAATAAAGCCAACCAGCGGCTCCCTGGATAATAAGCACATTTTCACCAGGAATGCCGGCGCAGATAATTCTCTCTCAGATCCCACAGTTTCTGCGAGAGATCAACATAGTATATCTGCGGGTACTCAAAGCGCTTGGATGTCTCATACAGAGTCTCCAGCTGACTGGCGCAATAGGTGCGAATTTCTTCAATATCCCGACGCCTATATACCAGCACACCCTGTTTGAAAACCGGTTCCAAAAGCTTTTTAGCGACGAAATTATCCAGGGTCTTTCGTTTCCAGGTATGCAGCGGATCAAATATCTCATATGGCTCATCCTCGGCAATCATTTCGCCTTCCAAGGTAATCAGGTCGGCAAGTGCTTTGCCGCTTTCCCGATCGTAGAAGCGCCATAACTCTTTGCAGCCGGGATTTGTCACTTTCTCAGTGTTATCAGAAATCTTCATGCGGGGTTCCAGTTTCTGCCCAGCCTTACCGATCGCACTCAATTTATAGACGCCACCGAAAACCGGCTCTGACCTGGACGTAATCAGTCGCTCTCCCACTCCAAAAGAGTCAATGCAGGCACCCTGGTGGATCAATTCACGAATTAAATATTCATCCATCGAATTCGAGACGGTTATCTTACAATCTTCCAGGCCGGCTGCATCCAGCATTTTGCGTGTTTCAACCGTCATATAGGTCAGATCTCCGGAGTCAATCCTGATGCCTAAGAGGCGTTTGCCCATAGGTTCCAAAACTTCCTTGGCGGTGCGGATTGCATTGGGGACACCGCTTTTCAGAGTATTATAGGTATCCACCAACAAGAGGCAGTCGTCAGGGAAAGCCAGCGCATAAGCCTTAAAAGCCTCAAATTCATTTTCAAAGGCCTGTACCCAGCTGTGAGCCATAGTGCCCAGACTGGGAATCCCAAACTGTTGTCCGGCAATAGTACACGAAGTGCCGGCGACACCGGCAATATAAGCTGCTCTGGCTCCCAGCACAGAAGCATCGTATCCCTGTGCTCTTCGGGCACCAAATTCCAATACCGGCCTCCCTGCCGCTGCCCGAACTATTCTGGAAGCTTTTGTTGCAATCAGGCTTTGATGGTTTATTGTGACTAACAACATAGTCTCAATCATCTGTGCTTGCATAATTGGGCCTTGGACTTTGACAATCGGTTCATTGGGGAAAATCGGCATTCCCTCCGGTATGCACCAGACATCACAGGAAAACTTAAAATTACGCAGATAATGCAAAAATTCCTGGCAAAAAACGCCCTGTTCAGACAAATACTTAATATCGGAATCAGTAAAATGCAGATCGGACAAATAGTCGATCATCTGCTCTACGCCCGCCATAATGGCAAAACCGCCTGAATCGGGAATGTTCCTGAAATACAGATCAAAACAGGCAATCTTGTCCTTCATCCCGTGCAGCAAATACCCGTTAGCCATTGTGAGTTCGTAAAAATCAGTCAACATAGTCATATTGGTACGAAGATTCCAGTTAATATTTTCCATTTTCATCTCCTCTGGCATAGGGCCACGAATCATTGTCAAATAGATTGTGACAATAAAATACCTTTTCTAAGACTAGCCCTGCCGCCGGCATAGTGATACCCATCTTAGTTCGATCTTTCTGCTCAATCAGGGCCGCAATATCACAAAGAGCAATCTTTTTCTGTCCTACTGCTACTATTGTACCCATTAGTATACGCACCATATGATATAAAAAGCCATCACCTGTTACAGTTAATAGATATTCTGTTCCCATAAGCCTGTCAATTTCTTCCCGTGCCAACACCAGGTCAAAAATTGTGCGGCGATGCCTTTTACTGGGACTGCCCTGATCCATCAAAGACGAAAAATCATGCTCCCCGATAAAATAATTCAGACTTGAAGTCATTAAACTGTAATCAGGCTCTAGAGGTAACCAAGCGCAAGTTCTGCGCTCAATCGCCGGCCTGGCCGGCGAGCACAATAATCTGTAGCTATAGGTCTTGCCTAAGGCCCCGTATCTGGCATTAAAATTAGCAGGCACTCCCCTACTGGCCAGGACTGAAAGACCGGGACGCAATTTACTGTTCAGAGCCAGGAAAATTTTTTCATCAGGGATAGAAGTTGCGGTGCAGAAATGAGAAATATGACGCCGTGCCGATACACCGGCATCAGTTCGGCTGCAGCCGGTGATTACTATTTCTTCACCTGTAAGTCCCAGCCAGGCGCTTTCCAGAATTTCTTGTACAGACAACGCATTTTGCTGGCGTTGCCAGCCATGAAAGCAACTGCCGTCATATTCAACCGCTAAAGCAATTTTACGTTTCCGACCTGCAATCATTTTGTACCTTTGTTGAGGCAGTCCATAGCATAGAAAGCCGCTCCTATAACGCCCGCCTCATTTCCCAGCTCTGCCAGAGCAAAAGTCGGACGAGTACACAGCGGCGGCAAATATATCAGTTCATAAACTTGCGCAGCAACCTCAGCCAGAAAATCCTCACCAGCCTGACTGATGCCGCCACCCAGAACAATTAGCTCCGGCATCAATATATTAACCAGATTAGCACAGCCCTCTGCGACATTAGCAGTATATTCGGCGATCACAGCAGCAGCTACTTCATCGCCGAGATCTCTCGCCATAAAGGCTGTTTTACCTGTAACCACTCCTCCGTGTTCCGCTATCAGACCGGCCAGACCGGACTTAGGATTTTCTCTGGCAGCTTCAGCCGTAATCCTTTTCAGAGCAGTAGCCGAAGCATAAACCTCATAGCATCCCCGCCTGCCACAGGTGCATTTTTCACCTCCCAAACGAATTACATGATGCCCTAATTCAGAAGCTGCCCCATTATACCCCTCATATAAATCCCCATTGATGATAATCCCTCCCCCGATACCGGTTCCTAGAGTTATCATCAGCATAAAATTACACGCTCTGCCGGCGCCTGACCTACTCTCGGCTAACGCCGCCAGATTGGCATCATTGGCCAGATAGACCGGAATCCCCGGCAAACTGTTGAGACTGTCTCGCAACGGAAATAGATGAAAGGGCAGATTATTGGTATTAAGGATCCAGCCTGTTTCATTATCGACATAGCCGGGAACACCGACACCTAAAGCCCGAACATCCTGAACTGATAGTTGCGCATTTCTCAGCATGGCAACAATCATGCTGTCGATTTCCGCTACAATATGGTCTGCTGACAAAACATTTGTGTGAGCGTGCTCCTCAGCAGTCAATAATTTGCCTTCCTCGTTTAACAACCCGAGTTTAAGATAACTGCCACCAATATCAAGCCCGAGATAATAGAACATATATCAGCTCCCTGTGCTACTGCAATCTATCCCTAACCCATCAAGCTTAAAGCCCGGGGAAAACAATAGGTAAAGCATATACGGCCACAGCCGTCAGAATCATCATGGCGGCAAACAGCAGATCCAGACGTGAATATTTAATCACCTTCAGTCTGGTCCGGTTTTTACCGCCTCTGTAACATCTGGCCTCCATAGCTGTAGCCAAGTCATCAGCTCGTCGGAACGAGGAAATGAAAAGAGGTACAAGAATACTAACAAAACCCCGTGCGCGCTTCAAAGCATTGCCTGTGTCATAATCAGCCCCACGCGAAGACTGCGCCTTCATAATCTTCTGCATTTCATCCAGCAGAGTCGGAATAAAGCGCAGAGCAATCGACATCATCATGGAAATCTCATGAACAGGAAAACGCAGCCGCTTGAGCGGACTGAGCAGACTCTCAATCGCATCGGCAATCAGAATCGGTGTCGTCGTCAATGTGATCAGAATTGAAGTTGATAAGACTAATAAGACCAGCCGCACCAGTATCTTAATTGCCCTCACCAGGCCATCCTCTCTGATCACAATAAAGCCATAAGAAAAGATGATCTCACCTTTACCGGTAAACAGATTAAACAGGAAAGCAAATAGGAGCAAAAGCATAATCGGACGAATTGTTCTTAAAATCAATCCGATCTTAAGCCGTGATAAGAGCATCAAACCCAAAACTACCAAAGCAAGAACTGACAATGAGACAGCCGACATACTGGACAAGGACAGAATCATCAGCAAAATAGCCGATATCAGCTTGGTACGGGGATCCAACCTATGCAGGAAGGAAGATCCGGGAACATATTGACCTAATACGATTTGCTGTCCCATTAGGCCCCTCCTCCCGCCTGATAATGGCAGTATAATTCTCGAGCAGCCTCTTTAGGGGTAAAAATATCTGTTCGAATGGAGGGATCAATCTTAGACAGTTGCTCCAGGAATATCTTGGTACGCGGCATAGCCAGTCCGGCACTCACAATAGCCTCTTCAGCCTCAAATACCTCAGCCGGAGTGCCGAGCAAATACTTGACGCCATCTTTCAAAACCAAAATTCTGTCACACAGACCTGCCAGCTGATCCATGTCGTGAGAAATCATCACGATCGTCTGCCCCTTTTCCTGCAAGCGCTGAATATAGTTCAGCAATTCATCTCTACCGGCAGGATCCAGACCCGCAGTCGGCTCATCCAGCACCAGAATATTCGGCTTCATAGCCAAGATTCCGGCAATAGCTACTCTGCGCATTTGTCCGCCGGACAGATCAAAAGGTGAACGATCAAGCAGAGCCGGCTCTAAACCTGTCAATTCAGCTGCCTCTCTAACCCGCAACTCAATCTCCGCCGGTGACAGACCCATCTGCTTGGGCCCGAAGGCAATATCCGCAGCTACTGTCTCCTCAAATAACTGCTGCTCCGGATACTGGAACAGCAAACCGAGATGCTCACGCACCTTGCGGATATTTTTCTTAACGGACACATCAAGCCCCATAACTTCTACTACTCCCGGCTCGGGACGGATCAAACCATTTAAATGCTGAATAAAAGTTGACTTGCCTGAACCGCTGTGGCCGGCAATACCCAGGAATTCTCCCTCGTAAATATCAAGCGAAAGGTCGCTTAAAGCCTTGACACTCTGCTCCAAGTCAGGATTGTAGGTGTACGATAATCCTCTTACCCGCACCAGAGTCTTGCGCTCAGGAAAATCATCATTTGTCGAAGGCGAAAAGGTCTGTCCGGCTTCTCCATTCTTAGTTAACCCGGAACGTGCTTGCGGCGGATCAGACAATCTACAGTTCACCGCTTTAATTGCATCAACCAGAGAAAAAGCTTCCGCCGCTTGCAGCGGCTGATCCGTCAAGCGGGCAATTTCCCCGGCAATTTCAATATGAACCGGCACATCAAGTCCCATACTGCGAATCAATTCCGCCTGATCGAAGATATCAGATGCCGTACCGTGCAAGGCTATCTTGCCATTATGAACAACATAGATATAATCAGCCAGCAGCACCTCTTCCATATTATGGGTGATATTGATTATGGTCAGCTCGCGCTCTGCACGCAGTCTCAAAACCAAATCCATAAAATCATTTCTGGAGGCCGGATCAAGCATTGCCGTAGCCTCGTCCAGGATCAGGCAGCTTGGTTCCATGGCTAAAATGCCGGCAATCGCCAATTTTTGCTTCTGACCGCCGGAAAGTGTGTGAGGTGGTCTTTGTGCCAACTCTGTCAATCCAACTTGTTCCAAGGCGAAATCAACTCTCCGCCTTAACTCGCTTTGAGGCAGACCTAAGTTCTCCGGACCAAAAGCTACATCCTCCTCCAATGTTGTACCTATAATCTGGTTATCAGGATTCTGGAAAACCATGCCGGACCGGCATCTAATTTCCCAGATTGCTTCATTGTCAGAGGGTTCACGGCCAAAAATTACAATATTACCTTCTTGAGGCAACAATAAGGCATTGATTAAATGCGCCAGAGTAGACTTGCCGGACCCATTATGTCCCAGCACAGCCACATGCTGACCTGCCCTAACCTCCAGATTGATATTACTTAGAGCTTTAGTTTCCTGCGGCAAACCCAGATCATAGGTGAAGCTGATGTCCTTAAGCAGCACACCTGTCTCAATCTTTTCAATTTCACGCTCAAATATTGCTTCCACTTGCGCAGATAACTCCCAAATATTGGATAAAGGACTGATAGCTATAGCCGTCAGTCCTTCAAAATAACACAAGTTGGCCGTTTCAAATTAAGATGCCCACAGCGATAGGACAGTGGCTCTATTGGTTAAACAAGCTCCAAGATAACCATTTCAGCGGCATCGCCGCGCCTTGGACCTAGAGGGATGATACGCGTGTAGCCGCCCTGTCTGCCAACATAGCGTTCCGCAACATCACTGAACAAATAATTGACAGTATTGATGCGATTGCCCTCCGCTGTATGCTGTTCATTCATCATGGCAATCATTTTACGTCTGGCAGCAAGCCTGGAAGGTTTATCTACAGAGACAGTTTGTGTCTTAGTTTCACGTTCAACTACATCATATATATTGCCATGCTTGGAAGTAGCTGTCCGCAATATTTTCCTGCCTTTGCTATCAAGCTTGGCAGCAGAGACCTTTACTTCCCTGGACGTATAATTATCTTTTTCTTTCACAGCCAGAGTAATTAGCTTCTCAGCAATTCGCTGTACCTCTTTGGCTCTGGTTTTAGTGGTTTTAATCGAGCCATTAACTATCAGGCTCGTGACCTGTCCTCTAAGCATTGACATGCGCGCTCCGGTAGGACGGCCAAGTTTTCTATATCCGGACATTTATCTATATCCTCCTCTTCAGCACTTGCTAGTCATCATTATCTGCCAGTGCCAGTTCCATCTCTGCAAGTTTCAGAACCACTTCCTCCAGTGATTTTTTGCCAAGATTGCGAACTTTCATCATATCGGCCTCGGTACGGGTGATCAGATCGCCAACAGTATTGATTCCGGCACGTTTCAGACAATTATAGGTTCTTACGGAAAAATCCAAGTCCTCAATCAGCGTTTCATAAATATAATTGTCGCTAGTCTCATCTACAATTTCAGCTGCTGCAACTTCCTGGACTTCAGAACGGGTCAAGTCTTCAAACATATGCAGATGATCTGTCAGGATCTTCGAAGCAGCACTCAGTGCATCATTAGCAGCAATAGTGCCATCCGTCCAGATCAGCATTGTCAATTTATCGTAATCCGTTATCTGTCCGACACGGGTGTCCTCAACTTTGTAATCAACTTTTCTGACTGGATTGAAGATAGAATCAACAGGGATAACACCTATCGGCCGATTGGAAATTTTATTTTTTTCGGCACTTGAGTAACCTACGCCCTTTTCGATTTGCAACTCCATAAATAGGCGGCCTTTGCCGTTAAGAGTACAGAGCACCAAGTCGGGATTGACTATCTCTACTTCGTCATCACGAATAATATCTCCCGCAGTCACTTCACCCGTTTTGCCTTCTTCAACATTAATGTAAACAGTCTTAGGACCCTCCGTATGCAACTTAATACAAATTGCCTTCACATTGAGAATGATCTCGGTAATATCTTCCACCACTCCCGGAATTGTAGAAAACTCCTGATAAATACCATCAATGCGAATAGCCGTGACAGCAGCACCTGGCAATGAGGACAACAGAATACGGCGCAAAGCATTACCTAAAGTTATGCCATAACCACGAACGAGCGGTTCAACAACAAATTTACCGTAGGAGCCGTCTTCATTAAAATCACAATATTCAACTACCGGGTTCTTATTTTCAAACATTTCTGCCTCCTCAACTACTTAAAGTCATGCAGTTTGATCCTCAATTTTTACTTCGAGTAAAGCTCAACGATCAAGGTCTCTTCCACATCAACGTCGACTTCTTCGCGCGTCGGTATGCTCAAAACCGTACCTTTCAGTGCTGAGGAATCAACACTCAGCCATCCTGGTACCGGTCTCTCACTCATCTCCTCAAAAATCTTAAATTTACGTGCTTTCTCAGAGACTGTGACTTCATCATTTACACTTAAAGTAGCTGAGGGAATATCAAGCTTCTTGCCGTTAACTTCAATATGTCCATGCGTTACCAACTGCCTGGCGTGGGCTCTGGATTCAGCAAATCCCAATCGATAGACAATATTGTCTAAACGTAGTTCGAGCAGCGCCAGCAGATTTTCACCTGTTTTGCCAGGCATTCTCTCAGCACGGGCATAGAAGCGACGGAACTGAGATTCCAGAACACCATAGAAGCGCTTGGTTCTTTGTTTGGCACGCAGCTGCATACCATATTCCGATTGTTTTCTTCTGCTCTGAGGATGCATGCCGGGAACACCTTTGCGCGCGCCGGGATGATTTCCTAAAGCACATTTTTCTTGAGAATAACACCTTTGACCCTTCAAAAATAATTTTGCACCTTCACGGCGGCAGAGTCTGCAGGTAGCATCTGTATATCTTGCCATTTTTTACCTTCCTTAACTACACTCTTCTGCGCTTGGGTGGGCGGCAGCCATTATGCGGGATCGGTGTGACATCCTTAATCGATACCACTTCCAGTCCGGCAGTTTCCAGTGCGCGAATTGCTGACTCACGCCCTGATCCCGGACCCTTGACATAGACTTCTACTGTGCGCATTCCATGTTCTGCAGCTGCCCTGGCAGCCTGCTCTGCAGCCAGCTGTGCGGCAAAGGGAGTCCCTTTCCGCGAACCGCGCATACCCTGTGAACCCGAGCTCGACCAAGATATTGCATTTCCGGCCAAATCAGTAATCGTCACAATGGTGTTGTTAAAGGAAGAATGAATATGGGCCGCGCCGCGGTCGATATTCTTGCGGTCACGACGTCTTGTCCTAGCGGCCGGCCTTCTGCCTTTTGGTTTTGCCATTTACTCTCTTCCTCCTATTTTTTCTTATTTGCCATAGTGCGGCGAGGACCTTTTCTGGTTCTGGCATTGGTCTTTGTCCTCTGCCCTCTAACGGGCAGGCCGCTGCGATGACGACGCCCGCGATAGCTTCCGATTTCAGCCAGTCGCTTAATATTCATGGCTGTCTCTCGGCGCAGATCGCCTTCGACTACAAAAGTGCTATCGATCACTTCACGAATTTTCGAAACCTCTTCGTCAGTCAAATCCTTCACTCGAGTATCGGGATTGATATCGCACTTTTCCAAAATAATATTTGATCTGGTGAGGCCAATGCCGAAAATATAAGTGAGCCCTATTTCAACTCGCTTTTCCTTGGGGAGATCTACCCCGGCAATACGTGCCATTAACTTACCTCCATAATGCCTTTCAAACTATATATAAACACGAATGAA
>JBMNTB010000008.1:0-72830 GCA_050945515.1 Saccharofermentanales bacterium | reverse complement strand
TCCCAGAAGAATCTTGGGGGGACAGTCTGCAGCAGATTTCTCTCAGGCCGCCTGGGCGGCCTGAGAGAAACAGATCACTTACTAGGAAGGATGGCGTTTCACTTTAACTTGCATTCCACAAAAATATCCCAAACATGCTTATGTCTTGATAGCTTAAGCTTTTTTTGTTACAATAACCATGCTGTATTTTTACAGTTGAGAGCGGGCATCCGCTCTCAATTTATGTAGGGAGGCTTTATGGCCAGGAGAACTGCCGAGGAACAGCGAATTTTTGACCGTCTGATCAGGGTAGCGGAGTCATTAGGTCTGGAATTGATTGAAGTCAAATATAGACGTGAGGGCGGCAAGCTGTTTTTGACAGTATTTGTGGACCGCCGCGGTGGTGTGACTATCGATGAGTGCGGCAGAATGAGTGAGCTGTCTGATCCGATCATTGATGAAGAACTGGATCTGAGGCGCCATGATTATTTTGAGGTGTCTTCCCCGGGGCTGGATCGTCCCCTGACTGAAGTAGCAGATTTTGTCCGCTATGCCGGTGAAGTTGTCAGCCTTAAGCTCTATGGCTCCCTGGAAGGCAAGAAAAACTGGCAGGGTCTGTTGGTTTCCGGCGATGAGCAGGAAATTGTTTTGAATATAGAGTCTGAGGAAAAGTCATTCCCTCGGAATGGGATAGCAGTTATCAAGAGAGAAGTTGTTTTTTAAAAAGGAAGAAACGACCGCTAGTGGTCAAAGGAGAAATCATGAACCCGGAATTGATTGAGGCTTTGAAATTACTTGAAAAAGAGCGTGGACTGGATTTGGAAATCCTATTCCAATCCATCGAGGAAGCATTGGTTTCCGCGTATAAAAGAGAGTTTGATATCAAGACTGACCGTCGTGACAGCGGTGAAGAAGTAGAGGCGGACGATATTTCGGCTGCGGTTGATCGTGAGACAGGCGAGATGCGTGTCTATCAGACCATGACGATTGTCGCAGAGGTTACCGATCCGCACAGTCAGCTTTCTCTGGCTGATGCCAAGGCCCTGTCTGATGAGCTGGATCTGGGAGATCAACTGGTCCGTGAGGTTGACCCGGCAGATTTCGGTCGCCTGGCGGCACAGACAGCGAAGAGTGTGATTAATCAACGCCTGGCTCAGGCCGAAAAAGAGCGGATCCATAATGAATTTTCGGGTAGAGTCGGCGAACTATCTGCCGGAGTTGTTCAGAGGAAAGACCGCCGTGAGGTCACTGTAGATATTGGTAGGGCGGAAGCAGTCCTGCCTAATAATGAGCAGTCCAGGCTGGATGGTTATACTTTCAATCAGCGCATGAAATTCTATATTATGAAGGTCGATGAACGTCGCAATAGACCGGTCATCATTGTATCGCGCAGCCATCCCAATTTGGTCAGGCGACTGTTTGAGCAGGAAGTGCCGGAAATTTCTTCAGGGGTAGTAGAGATTATCAATATTGCCCGTGAAGCCGGCTCTCGTACCAAGATGGCCGTGGCGAGTTCAGATCCCAATGTGGACTCCGTGGGGGCCTGTGTCGGTCAGCGCGGTCTTCGTGTTCAGAGTATCATTGATGAGCTGAACGGCGAGAAAATTGATATTATCGAATGGGATCCGGATCCTGTAGTCTATATCAGCCATGCTTTGAGCCCTGCCAAGGTAATTCGCGTTGAGATCAACGAGGAAGAACAGAGTGCTACCGTTGTCGTACCAGATCATCAATTATCATTGGCGATCGGGCGTGAGGGTCAAAATGCCAGGTTGGCAGCCCGACTGACCGGTTGGAAAATTGACATCAAAAACGAAGCACAGTACCGTGAAATGTTAGAGAGTGAGCTCTTCAGCCGTTTTGATCAGGCTCTGGCAGAGGAAGAGGCTGAGACTAACTGGGCAGAAGAAGAATTTGATCCCGAAATGGTGGGCACAGACGACTGGGTCGAAGACGAGGAATTTGATCTCGAAGCAGAAGTCGCCGCCGACCGGGATAGTGCTGAGATGACTGAAACCGAGGAGGCTGACTTAACTGATGATGCCGACTCTGCACAGCCTGCAAGCCCGGAACCGGCAGAACTTTGATGATTGCCGCCGGCAGACAACCGCTCAGGATGTGCCTCTACTGTCGCAGGCGGAGCAGTAAGGATGAACTGTTTCGCTTGGTCAGATCAAAGGACGGCAACCTGATCTGGGACCGCTCCGGCAAGGAACAAAAACGCGGTTACTATCTATGCAAACAGCTAGCCTGTGTGCAGGGTATAGCACAAAGCCGGAAGGCTGCGGTAAAGCTTAAACGGGAAGTGCAGGAGCAGTTAACGGCATGTTTGGAAAGGCAAGATGGCTCTGAGGAGTCAGCCGAAAATTGGGATGGGTAATGAGAGAATATTAAATATCCTGGGTTTGGCCCGCAGAGCATCTATGCTGGCCCTCGGCCAGGATAAGACAATAAAAAGCATTCTGGATCGCAAGGCAAAACTGGTTGTCTTAAGTAAAGATTGCGGTGCTGCAGCAAAGCGCCAGATCACAGGAAAGGCCGAAACGGCGGGGATCAGAATTTTGACGCTGGGCAGCAGTAGAGAAGAGTTGGGTCAGGCAGTCGGAATTCCCGGCAGCAGCGCTATAGGAGTACTGGATGCCGGTTTTGCAGCTTTAATTGAAAGCGGTTATAGAGAGCAAGTGGAGGATTAAGTCTAATTATGTCAAAACGAGAAGAAGCAGATTCAGGCCTCAGAGCAGGATTTATTTCTGAGGATGAAGCTTTGCGCAAACTTAAAGAGGAAGCGCAGGCTACTGAACAGGTAGAGGAATCAATGCCGGAGCCTGTCAGTCCTGCTGTGCCTGAAAAAAGAGTTGATCCTCAAGATGATGGACCCACTATTGAGATGAAGGGAATCTCGGGCAAGAGTATTACTTCGGTAATCAAGATCGTCAAAAAATCTCCGGCGGAAAGCAAAGAACCGGAAGTTGAGTCTAAACCCGAGGCTAAGGTAGCAGCTGAACCTAAACCCGAGGATAAGGCAGCAACTGAACCTGAAATTTCTGAGACGCCGCAACTGACGTCAGCAGAAGAGTCCAAGCCGGCTGCAGTTAAGAAAGATGCCGCGACTGCTGCAGCGGCGAAGCCGGCTCCGGCTGCGGCTAAGAAAAAACCTGCCAAAACAGTTAAAACAAAAGCTGCAGCAACAAAAACCGCACCGGCCGCTAAGGCTACAAAGGAAAGTAAGGATGTCAAACAGGCGAAAGCTGTTCCGGCTACAAAGTCAACTCAAGCGGCTAAAGTAAGCACTCCACCGGTAAAAGAAGAAGCTGCACCCACAAAATCTGAGTCTGCCACAGCTGTGGCAGATCCGGAGGCGAGTGGCGACGGTGTTTTGAGGGATACGGGGGTTATTGAGGTAACTCGTGTGAGCGGTGCGCCTATCCGCCCGCAAAGCGGCAGTTATGTCGGACGCGATGCCGATGCCCCGGCTGTCAGTAAGAGAGACAACAGAACCGGGCGTCAGTCCAGGACGGCACAGCCATCACGCGATGAGCGCAAACGAAGAGAGGAACGCCAGATAGGCAGCAGAGCGCCGGCCGCAAGTCGTCCGCAGACCAGAGGTCGCAGGCAGCCGGATGTCGCCTTCGCCGATAAGGATAGGGAGGAGGCTCCGCGGCGGACCAGATCGCCAAAACAAGTGACCAGGTCACAGCCGATGCGTCAGCCGGAAGATGCCAAGGCTGTTACTCGCAGTCAGTATGCGCAGAGAAGTCAGCATGGACGCAGACAAGAGAGCAGACGTGATCAGACCAGGCGGGAGAAAGAGGAGATGTTGGCGGCTCGCATGAGACGCCGTACGCCGCGCCATCAGCCATCGACTGAACAGCAAAAGCAGGCACAGATTCTGACTAAAGTGAAGCTGCCGGCCAGCCTGACAGTCAAGGAACTGGCAGAGGCTCTGAAGAAGACAACTTCCGAAGTTATCATGAAACTGATGAGCTACGGTGTCATGGCCACTTTGAATCAGGAGATTGATTATGATACGGCGGAAATAATCGCCAATGAATTTGATATCAAAGCGGAAAAGCTGGTTGAAGTCACAGCCGAAGAGATTTTGTTTGATGATTCGCCTGACGATGAAGCTGATCTGCAGCCGCGTCCTCCGGTTGTGGTTGTCATGGGTCATGTCGACCACGGCAAGACTTCAATCCTGGATTATATTCGTGAGGCTTCCGTGGCCAGCGGTGAGGCCGGTGGGATTACTCAGAAAATCGGTGCCTATACAGTTGATGTTGAGGGTCAGCATATCACCTTTATCGATACACCCGGCCATGAAGCCTTTACAACTATGCGCGCTCGCGGTGCACAGGTCACCGATCTGGCTGTTTTGGTGGTGGCGGCTGACGACGGCGTGATGCCTCAGACGATTGAGGCGATCAACCATGCTCGCGCTGCGGATACGGAAATTTTGGTGGCTATCAATAAAATTGACAAAGCCAATATCAATATAGATAGGGTTCTGACCGAACTGGCACAGCATGATCTGATTGGCCCTGAATGGGGCGGCTCGACAACCATCGTCAAGGTCTCAGCCAAAACAGGCGAGAATATGGACGAGCTACTGTCGATGATCTTGCTGACAGCCGAGGTTCTGGAACTGAAGGCCAATCCCAATCGTCAGGCCAAGGGTACGGTTATCGAGGCTAAGCTGGATCGTGCCCGGGGAGTGGTTGCCACTCTGCTGGTACAGAGAGGGACACTCAATATCGGAGATACGATTGTGGTTGGTTCTCAGATTGGACATGTTCGCGCCATGCATAATGACAAGGGCAAGCCGATTGAGGCAGCCGGTCCCTCGACCCCGGTTGAGGTCATGGGACTGTCAGAGGTACCTGAGGGCGGCGAGGTTTTCTATGAGGTAGAGGATGATCGCACAGCCAGGGCACTGGTCGAAAAGCGCAAAGAACAGGAGCGAGAATCTGCCCTGAGCACTTCTTCGCGCATGTCTCTGGATAATCTCTTCGCCAGTCTGGGGAGTGGTGAGGTTAAGGAACTCAATATTATTGTCAAAGCAGACCTTAAAGGTTCAGTCGAAGCACTGACCTCCTCGCTGGAAAAATTATCTAATGAGGAAGTACAGGTTAGGGTCATCCACGGCGCAGTCGGAGCGATTACCGAGAGTGATATCCGACTGGCTGAGGTCGCCAATGCTATCGTCATCGGCTTCAGTGTCAGACCGGCGCCCAATGTGCCTGAAATGGCTGAAGCAACCGGTGTGGATATAAGATTGTACCGTGTTATTTACCATGCCACGGAAGATATCGAGAAAGCGATGAAAGGCATGCTTGAACCTGAGTTCAAGGAAGTTGTGCTGGGTAATGCCACAGTACGGGAGGTCTTCCGTATATCAGGCGTGGGCAGTGTCGCCGGTTGTTATGTCACGAGCGGCAAAATCGTCAGAAATAGTGAAATCCGCGTAGTGCGTGACGGGATTGTCATTCACGAAGGTAATATTGATTCTCTGCGCCGCTTCAAAGATGATGTCCGCGAGGTAGCCGCCGGTTATGAGTGCGGAATCGGCATTGCGCGCTTCAACGATATAAAAGAAGGCGATCAGCTTGAAAGCTTTGAAATGCAGGAGATCAAACGGGATTAGGTAGGATTAGACGGTTCGGTTTTTGCTGAAGGCGGTTCCGAGGGATAATCTGTTTCTCTGCGAAAGGGTGCTGTGTTATCAGTACGGATTGAGGGCTGGGCCCGGGAGAAAATATATGTCAGAAAGAAATGTGAGAGTAGCAGGCGAAGTCCAGAGAATTCTGTCCGATCTGATCAGGGAGCTCAAAGATCCGCGCAAACCGCAAATGATGTCAATCACCGGAGTTAAGGTTACAAAAGACCTTAGTGTAGCTACTGTTTACTATAGTGTTTTGGGCGGTGAAGAAGATAAGGACAAGGCCAAGACGGTGCTGGACGGCTCTGCCGGTTTTCTGCGCCGGGAACTGGGCAAGCGGCTGCGGCTGCGCAAAGTGCCGGAGTTGCGTTTGCGTCTGGATGAGACGATTGAGTATGGCTTTGCCATGGATGCTCTGATTGATCGGGTTATTTCCGCTGACGAGAAGAACAGAGCTGACCGCGAAAACCGCACAGCAGGCACAGAGACTGCTGACAGCACAGATAACTGAGGCAGCTCAGAGACTAGTCAGGGGGAAGATATTGGAGATGAAAACGCGTTTGCAAAATATCGTAGATGCAATTTTGTCGCTGCGCCATACTGAAGAACTGATCGGTATTTTTCCCCATCTCGGAGCGGACGGCGATGCTCTGGGTTCCGGTCTGAGCCTGATGCTGGCCTTGAGGAGCCTGGGTCTTCGTGCTGATTTATTGTTGGATGAGGAGCCGACAGAGCAGCTTAAATTCTTGCCCAGGCTGGATCAGGTTACTGTGTATACTCCTGATATGCTGGAACAGTACCGTCAAACTATTAAATTTGCAATCGCGGTTGATTGTCATCAGGCGGAGCGGATGGGTCGGCGCGAAGAGTTATTCGAGTCAATTTCTTTCCGGGCAATAATTGATCATCATGTGTACGAAGATGATTATGGCGAACTGGCCGTGATCAAAACTTCCGCCTCTTCCACAGCTGAACTGATTTTTGATCTGATTGAGCTATTGGAGCAGGAGACGGAGCAAAAGATTTTTAACCGGGATATTGCGATTCTACTTCTGGCAGGAATAATAACTGATACCGGACGCTTCAGTTTCCCGTCTACTACAGCGCGTTGTTTTGAGCAGATGGCCTGCTTGATGGCTTATCAGCCGGATCTGACCGCCATCAACTACGAGCTTTACGAACGAGTCAAGCTGCCGCAGATTCTGCTGCGAGGAGAAGTCCTGAGCCGAATCAAAACCAACCCCGATCATAAAGTGATTACTTCATCTATTTCCAGAGCTCTATTGGAGCAGACAGGTGCGGAAGATTATGATCTGGATGCGTTGCCCTCCGAGATGAGAACCATTGAAGGTGTTGAAGTGGCATTTCTTTTGCGTGAAGTCGGTGCTCCGGATGTAATCAAGATTAATATCAGGTCTAAAGATTGTTTCGATGCAGCCGCCTTTGCTATCCGATATGGTGGCGGCGGACATGTCCGCGCCGCAGGCATGACACTGGAAGGCATCGGTCTGGCCGAAGCTGAAGCTATGGTCATGCGCGAAGCCACTGCTATTCTTCAAACTTGCTCCGTACCTGGTGATAAGTGAAGTTGGAACAGATGGAAAGCGGTATTCTGCTGCTCGATAAACCGGCTGGTCTTACTTCATTCGACGTTGTGGCACGCAGCCGCAAAATGCTGGGGACCCGCCGTGTCGGTCATCTGGGCACATTGGATCCTTTTGCCACCGGTATTCTGCCTCTGGTCTTTGGCAAGGCAACCCGCCTCTCACAATATCTAATGGAACACGATAAGCGCTATCAAGTCACGCTGGAGCTGGGGCTTGCCACAGATACGCTGGATCGGGATGGAAGGATCGTAGCCGAAAAACAGTTGACAGCGGAGCATTCGCAGCATTTGCTGCAGGATGATTGCAAAATAATCAGGCAAGCGGTTGCTGATCTGGAAGGCGTCAGGGAGCAATTGCCACCGCTGTATTCCGCTGTCAAAATTGACGGCAAGCCCCTATATAAGTATGCTCGCCGAGGAGAATATGTTAAGAGGTCAGCACGTCGTGTTGAGGTCTATCAGGCCAACTTGAGGGAAGTCAGACAGGATAAATCATATTTGCGCCCCGAGTGTGAAACTGTGGTGCTGGATTTGATAGTTTATTGCAGCAAGGGCACTTATATCAGGGTGTTGGCGGCTGAGCTGGGGCAAATGCTTGGCAGTTTGGCTTATGCTGTGGCTTTGCGCCGTTTGGCAGTTGGCGGCTTTACAGTTGCGGAGGCGCTGGAGCTGACACAGGCTGAAGAACTGTTCTCTAACATATATCAGGCGGACAGTGCTGCTTGGCGTTCACATCTGGCACAGCGAGGGCAGATACTGACGCTGGCTCAGGCTATGAGTGAATATCCATCCTATCGGCTCAACCGCGAGGAGGCACTGGCCATTGCTGCAGGTATGACAATTAGTTGCCGTACTCCGTCTGTAGAACTACAATATGGGTCTGTTGCTGGGCCTGTGCAGCGGACCACAGGGGGGCGCCTTCGTCATAATATTGTTTGCTTGCTCTGGCAGAATGATCTGCTGGCTGTAGGTTCTCCGGTGGAGCAGGAGGGGAATTTACTGATTAAGCCGGAGACGGTTTTTGTGACTCGTGCTGAGATTATTTGAGAGGAATTGGGGTATTGTCTCTGATGAAAGTCTATCTTGCGGATGATATCTGGCCGGTCGAGTTTGAGCGCAGTGTGGCGCTGGGGACTTTTGATGGGGTTCATTTGGGTCATCAGGCTTTGATGCGGGCCTTGTTGACAGATGCTGAGGAGTCGGGGCGAGTTCCGTCAGTTTTCACTTTTTCCGATCATCCTGATTTGGTCTTTAGGGATCGGGAGACATTCCCTGGGTTGACTATGACTATAGAGGAAAAAGTGAAAATTCTGGCTGAGCTGGGGGTGGCGGAGGTGTTTTTGTTCCCTTTGGTGCCGCAGATTTACCGACTGTCGGCGACGGAGTTTTTGCGGGATCTGCTGCAGAGCAGGCTGAATGCCGGAATGATTGTAGTGGGTGAAGATGCCAGATTCGGCTCCGGCCGCAGTGGGGATACCGAGTTCCTATGCGGCTGGGGCAGGGAGAACGGAGTGAAAACCGTCATTATCGAAGATCTGTATTTTGAGGGGGAGAAGATTTCCAGTACACGTATTCGCAGTCTGCTGCAGAAGGGGAGACTGAGGCAAGCGGCTGAACTGTTAGGGCGCAGCTTTGGTTTTAGAGCGGAAGTACAGTCTCTGACAGGCATTGAAGATGCTAAGGAGCAGTTGGAGATTGAACTGCGCTATCCGGCTGGAATTGTCGTGCTTCCTCCCGGAAAATATCAGGTGGAAGTATTTCCGGCCTCTGTCGGCTTTGAGCGGAGAGCTGAGTTACCTTTGCTCTGGCAGACAGAACTTGAGCTGGCTGTAACTGAGGACGGACCACGCCTTAAGCTGCCGGTTCCCCAGGGAGTGCAGCCGGAGAAGTCCGCTTTGTATCTGAATTTTGCAGATTAGCAGTAGCGCCAGTTGAGGTCTAGTGTTTTGGTGGCTCTGACAGCGGCGGACTTTGCAGTAATATCGGATATGGTCTCAGGCTGGAAATGACTTGCTTTATGGTAGAATTATTCTCTAATAAGGAGATAAACAGACATGGCTGATTATTTAGTTGATTTTCCCGGACTCGGTATTTTTGATCTGCCTATCAACCGTACGGTGGTATCTTTTGAGCTCTTTGGCCGGCATATCAGTATCTACTGGTATGGTGTGATCATTGCCCTGGCCTTTTTGCTTTGCATATTTCTTAGTATGAGGCAGGCGAAACAATTCGGCATGACGAGTAACCAGATTGCGGATTATTATTTACTGATTATTCCTCTGGGAATGCTGGGCGCCAGGCTATATTATGTCGTTTTTCAGCGCGAGACCGTTGGCCTCAGTCTGAAAGATATATTTGATACCAGAAGCGGCGGACTGGCATTTTATGGCGGCGTGATCGGGGGTATTCTAGCCATCATTATTATGGCTAAAATCAAGAAGCACAAACTGAGCAGAATCTTCGATTTCTTCGCAGTCTACCTGCCTCTGGGTCAGGCGATCGGACGCTGGGGTAATTTCTTTAATCAAGAGGCCTTTGGCATTAATACGAATTTGCCTTGGGGTATGTACAGCAACGGTACTGCAGCCTATATCCGTTCTCTCAGTAGTGTAGAGCGCAATCTGCTGCCAACGCTGGATCCGTCGCAGCCGGTTCATCCGACTTTCCTCTATGAATTCATCGCCAATCTGATTATTTTTGTTATCCTACTGCAGGTGCGTAAGCGCGCGAAACGCCCTTATACTACGATGGCGACTTATTTTCTGCTCTACGGTTCGGTGCGTTTTCTGGTCGAGGGACTGCGTACGGATCCGCTTTATATTGCCGGTACGGATTTCCGTGTGTCACAGGTACTATCGGCTGTGATGATTGCCGGTTCTTTGATCTTCCTGCTGGTTTCCAGTTTTATCAAGCAGCGGCATCCTGAGCGAGAGGTGACTGTAGCTATCCCTGTTGCAGATGCAAATAAGATTGATAAGGCAGCTGCTTTGTCCGAGGCTGAGATTGAGTTAGAGGAGGATGAGGTCGAGTTGGAGGAAGCTGGGGAAACAGAAGATATAGGAGCAGCAGAAAAAGAGGGCTCAGAGAGTGCTTTGACCGCTGTGACGGCAGTAGCCGATACTGCTGAGGGCGATCAGACTGCTGATGATGATCAGACTGATTATGATGGTCAGACTGGTGAGAATGATCGGACTGATGAGGACGGGTCTTTAGACTGATAGGAAAACTATGTTCAGAAGCTCCAATCCGGATCAAAAATATGCTCTAAAACGTTCCGGCAGTGATCAATCCCGCGCCGCTATTTTTTTCTCTGCCATGGATTATTGGATCCTTGTGCCGGTAATGATTATGGTTCTGATCGGACTATATGTGCTAAATAAGGTAGCAGCAGATGGTGTAGGCACTACGCTCAGTTATCCTTCCGGCTTTTATCGTCAGGTGGGCGCCGTATTGCTTGGTTTAGCACTGGCGATTATTATTTGCCTGATGGAGTTGCCGACCTTGAGATTATTCGGATCAATCGTCTATATCGTTGCTATACTATTACTGATTTACGTCAAGATTGACGGCTATTCCCTGCGCTCCTTTACCGGCGCCGACAGCTGGATCAAATTTCCTGTAATTGGTTCACTCCAGCCGTCAGAACTGGCAAAAACCGGTATTGCTATGGTTGTAGGCAATATTTTGGCAGAGATGAAATCCGGCAAGCGCAACTATCTGGACGGTGGTATCAGGATTGCTCTGGTCTCCGGTTTTCCGTTTTTGCTAATAATTACTGAGCCGGATTTCGGTACTTCAATGACGATAATTTTTATGGTTGTAGTGATGATTTTTGTCTGGGGCATCCGCTGGAGGTATGTCCTTATCACAGCCGGGGCATTTGTAATCGCACTGCCTTTAATCTGGAATAATGTCCTGAGTGGGGTAGGACAAAACCGGATTTTGACTTTTCTGTTTCCCGGTCATGACAAAAGGGCAAGCTATCATATTTCGCAATCGCTAACTGCTGTCTCTTCAGGTGGCATTACCGGCAGTGCCGGTCAACCGGTTAATGTACCGGTCAAGGAGTCTGACTTTATATTTTCTGCTGTCTCTGAGTATATGGGCTTGATTGGAGTAGTAGCCTTGATAGTCTTGGTTGCTATTTTCATTACCCGTACCTTGTTAGTTTCTTTTGAGGTAGTTAGGGATGATCCGGCTCAGGGCTATATTATGACGGGTCTGATCTCAGTTATGGCATTCCATTATATTGAGAATATGGGTATGACGGTAGGTCTACTCCCTATCACCGGGATTCCGCTACCTTTTGTCAGCCATGGCGGCTCTGCTATGGTCTCCAATTTTATCTCACTTGGTATTATCTTGAATATTTCTATGAATCAGCGCATGCTGGCTATGCAGTCAGGCTATTAACAGTTCTCATATAACCGATAAAATAACCGGAAAAGGCTAATTTCTATTTGACTTTCGGCACTTACCATCCGCGCTGATCACAAAATCTATCCAAGCCAAATAAACAACTAGAGTAAAGGTGCTGAAAGGCATTTTTTAATTTTTTGCTGGAATCAGGCGGCGGAAGCTAATATTAATAATTTCTTCATTATTATTGACAAATTAATTTGCTTTTTCAATTGACAGCAGTTAGAATAAGCAGAAAGGTGGAGCAAAGTGTCGCGTTAGTATTTGATTGTGGAGTAAAAGTAGCGGATAATTGCTTCAAAGACGGTAAAGGAGACAACTGTGGCCAGGTATACACATATCATTGATAAAAAGGGTCGTGTGATAGTGCCTGCCCGCTTGCGTGAAAACCTGACCGGTACGCTTCATATCACAGGCAACCTGGATCCCGGTTATTTGACGCTTTACACGAGTGAGCAGTTTAACTCAATTCGCGCCCAATTATTGCAGCTGTCAGGAACAGATCCTGATGTCCGTCGTTTTCAGCGCTTTATTATCGGCGAAGCTGTAATTTGTGAAATTGACAGTCAGGGTCGCATCTCAGTCAGTTCAAATCTCTGGGATTTGATCGGTGTAGGTCCGGGTGATGAAATCTGTTTTATCGACATGATTGATAAAGTCGAGATCTGTTCTGAACAGTTCTATCAGGAGCAGAAAGCTCATGAAGATCCGATTGCCGGTCTTGACTTGAGTAAGTTCGATGTCAAGGGATTGTAGCTTGGGGCATATTCCGGTCCTTGCCGCTGAGGTTATAAAGGCGCTGAAGATTGTACCGGAGGGCAGATATGTCGATTGTACGGCAGGGGATGGCGGACATAGTTCGCTGATACTGTCGAAACTTAGTGCGAAAGGCAGTCTGATCGCCCTGGATCGTGATTGCGAGGCATGTAAGGCAACCAAGTTGAAACTGGACAAGATGAAAGCAGAAGGGAATTGGGAAGTAGTGAGAAATAATTTCTCTAACCTGAAACAAATTCTGCAAGTGAGGGGTATTGAGTCTGTAGATGGAATTTTGGCAGATCTGGGTGTGTCTTCCGTCCAGCTGGACCAGCAGGAACGAGGTTTTTCCTACCAGCAGGATGGTCCGCTGGATATGAGGATGGATAAAACCGGCGGAGAAACTGCGGCGCAATGGCTAAGCCGGGTTACTCAGTCGGAATTACAAAGAGTCCTGAGTGAATATGGTGAAGAAAGGTATGCCGGGCGTATCTCACAGGCCATCATTAGAGCGAGGGATAGCGCTGCAATTTCAACGACTGCGGAATTGGCAGAGATTATTGTTAGAAGCATGCCCGCCGCTTCCCGGCGTGAAAAGCAGCACCCGGCTCGCAGGAGCTTTCAAGCCATCAGGATTGCTATCAATAATGAGCTGGTAGAGCTGGAGCAGTTATTGGATCAACTGCCCGGCATAATGGCAGACCGGGGAAGAATAGCTATCATTACTTTTCATTCCCTGGAGGACAGACTGGTGAAGCAGCGTTTTAGACAGTGGGAAAGGCCGTGTATTTGTCCGCCGGATCTGCCGATATGTGCCTGTGACAGAGAGTCCGTCGGCACTATAATCAATGTTCCGAATGACACGGCCAGTGTAGAGGAGCTGCAAAACAATCGGCGTGCTCGCAGCGCGCGCTTACGAGTATTTGAGAGGAGGCTGGCATGAATCGATATGAGCACGGCAATTTGGCCTTAAAGGGCAATTTGGCACCGGAATTATATCCGTATACATCACCCGGACCTTTGCCATTTCCTGATTATGAGACGGAAAGGCGCAAACGTGAGCGCAGACTGCACAGACTGCAGTATGAAAATAATATCTACTTAAACTACAAACAAGGAACTCGCGCCCGAAGCAGACATCTGTTTAGCCTGGTTCTGGTAGTTATTGCAGCTGTGGCGGTACTAGGCATTTCAGTTTTGCGTTACGCCAAAATTACGGAACTGAACTTCTCAAATATCAGATTAAATCGAGAAATTAAAGAATTAGAAATCGAGAATTCTCTGATTCAGAACGCTATCATCAACAAAATTAATCTTGATGAGATCAGAGAGAATGCCCGCACGGAAGCTGGACTGCAACAGGTAAGCCCACAGCAAATCGTACAGTTGGATTTTAGTGTAAGCGATAAAGTTGTGTATACAGCAGGTTCTGCTAGTGAGATGGAATACGATTTTGCAGTCGGTACTGTAATAGATTGGGTAATGGATCAGCGTCAATCCCAACCATAGGAGCGCTTTTCTGTGTTATTTAGAAAGAGCAGAGGACAAAATGATATAACTAAGTCAACTCAACATGACGACAGAATGTCACATGTTGATTCTGTTGTTCCCAGAGCGAAATCCGGAGGCTCGCGCCGGGCGGGCAGAAAAAAAACGGCCCGTGGTGTAAGAGTTATCCGGTTTTTATCTCTGGCGATCAGTCTGGTAGCGATTATTATTTTGCTTAACCTGTATCAAATCCAAGTCGAAAAATATGATAGATATGTAGCTGCCGGTGCGAATCAGCAATTCATCATGCAAAGAAGCCAGCCCAAACGCGGCGATATTTATGATAGCGATGGTATTTTGATTGCATCTTCAGTTATCAAATACAGTATCGGTATTACCCCGGCTAATGTTCGTTCCATTAATAAAAGAGTTAATGAGACGGAAATAATCGACTTTACTTCCGCTACGCTCGAAATTCCCGTTGAAAAAATGAGATCCTGGTTGGAACAGAAGGAGCGCAGCTATATCCAGATTGCTAAGAATGTACCGGAGGAAAAAGCGGAAATCCTGAGAAACTGGCTGGCCGAGAACAGAGTAGGTGGCTATACTTTCGATCTTACTTCTGAGCGTTTGTATAATAATGGCGACTTGGCCGGCCAAGTCGTTGGCTTTACCCGTTTTGAGGATCAGAAGCTGCAAGGAGTTGCAGGGCTTGAAGCTTATTATGATACAATCCTGAGCGGCGAAGCAGGGTATAGTTACGCCAGAAGAGATAATTACCGCAATCACGGAACGGTGCCTTTCTCCATCCCTACTGACCAGCAGAAGGTTGATGGTGCGGATATGCATTTGCATCTCAATCTGAAAATGCAAGAAGTCTTGCAACATGAATTGGAGCAGATTGCCGGTGTGGCAGGTTTAAATACCGGTGTAATGGGTCTGGTAATGGATGTAAATACCGGATGGATTTATGCCATGGGACAAATTCCAACAATGCAAAGCCAGTATCCGACAGCCGTGCCCGGGGGAATCGACCCGCACTATTGGAACCCTGATCTTGATAAGATGGTCAATCAGCTCAGCTCGCAAGTCTGGCGAAATGCGATAATATCCGATGTGTTTGAGCCTGGTTCAACCATGAAAGCAGTTACTGCTGCCATTGCTTTTGAGGAAGCGGCGGTGACCGAAGCGACAGAATTTGATGACAGTCCAATTGAAGTTATGAGCCATACAATTAGTTGTTTGTTAAAAAGCGGCCATGGTGTTGAGAGTGTGGCACAGGCCTTTGTCAATTCCTGCAATCCTGTTTTTGTCCAGATTGGGCAGAGAATTGATCAGGATCTATTTTACGATTATCTCAGAACCTATGGCTTTATGGACAAAACGGGAATTGATCTGCCGGCAGAAACCAATACTATTTTTCACGACAGACCCAGCAAATTGGATTATGCCAACATTACCTTCGGCGAATCAGTGGCTGTGACACCTCTCCATATGGCCCGTGCCTATGCTGCTATCGTCAATGGAGGTTATCTTGTTCAGCCATCAGTAGTTAGGGAATTTGTCAATCCTGACGGCGTAACGGAGAAAGTTGTTGCAGGACAGCCGGTGCAGATTATTTCGGCAGAAACCTCAGCCAGAATGTGTAAGTTACTGAAGGAGGCGGGAAATGTCAGCTATCTATCAACATTCGGCTGTGCAGGTCTTGAGATCGGTGGTAAAACCAGCACCTCTACCGATGAATTTGATAAGCAGAATACCTATTCCTTTATCGCTGTAGGACCAAATGAATCAGCAGATATTCTTTGCATGATACTGGTTAAGAAGCCTGTAAATAAGTTTCCCAGTAGTGCGATTGTAGCTCAGCATACCAAAAGATTGATGGGCCGAATTATGGATATGAGGGGTTATCAGCGTGATTACAATGCCAATGAGACAGCCAAGCTGGCCAAAAATGTCAGATTGCCTGATATCAATGGTCTGACATATAGTGAGGCGGCTTTTGCACTATCGGCACTGGATCTATATGGTTTTCGCGCCCATCCTGAGATGAGTTATGATGACAAAGTTGCTTATCTGAATCTGACACCCGGTTCGGAAGTGGCGGTGGGATCAACAATCTGGTTGACCGACAGTGGAGATACAACTCAGGTTAATGTACCTGATTTTTCCAATCTGGACTACCATAGTTGCATCTGGCTGGCTGAATCAGCGGGAGTAGTTCTGAGGACTCATGGTTTACCCACACAGGGAGTAGTTTCCCAGAGTCCGGCGCCTTCCAGGCAGCAGATTGACGCACAAGAAGCTGACGAAGTTGGGGCACCGCAGATAGATAAAGCGATAGATAATCCGGCACAGGGCAAAGTGGTCAGAGGATCGGTAATCGATATCTGGTTTGAAAAACCGGACGAATAAACAAGGGAAAAAAGAAAATGACTGTTTACAGTCACTGTTCTATACTAAGCAAGGTGATATTGACGGGGGATACAATATGAAGACAAGATTTTTACCCAACCAGATCCAGCAATGGACAGGCGGTAAACTGATACGAAGTAAAAATTCTGCCAATGATACCGAGAAATTTTATCCCGGTATTTCGACTGATACCAGATCACTGGTACCGGGCGAAGTGTTTCTGGCTTTACGGGGCGAGAATTTTGATGGGCATAATTTTATTGATCAAGCGATCAAACGGGGAGCAGGCATGCTCATTATGGATGCAAACTCCGCCCAGGCACAGGAAATGCAAAACCGGATTCATGAACCGGGGGCGCCGGAACTATTGCTGGTCAGTGATACTTTGGCAGCCTATATGAAAATCGCTGCCGGTTACCGACAGACATTAGAGACGACAATCATCGGCGTTACAGGTTCAGTAGGCAAAACCACAACCAGGCGTATGGTCCATCAGATTTTGAACTCTCAGCTTCGCACAGAGCAGTCGGATGCAAATCTCAATAATCAAATTGGTCTATCCTATACCATCTTGAGTACGAATGCTGAAGCTCAAGTTCTGGTGGCTGAGATTGCTGTGGATAGAATCGATGAAATGGCTGAACTTTCTGCTTTAGCTCGGCCGGATATTGCGATCATCACCGGCATAGGCTACAGTCATGCTCTGTATTTTGGCAGCAGGGAAGCGATTCTAAAAGAAAAGACGGATTTACTGCGCGATATGAAGGAAAATAGTCTGGTTTTGCTCAACGGCAATGATGCCAGTCTCAGATCCTGGGCGGTAGCTAACAAAGAAGATACACGCTTCGCCACCTGGTTTGTTTCCAGCCTGAAATATAAAGACGAAATCCTGGCGGAAGGTTTTCCTATCTTCTGGTATGAAGATCTGGTTCTTGCAGCTGACAGTACTGATTTCAGAGTCAAATGCAGCTTTACTCCTGAAGAAAGCTGGCCGATCCATCTGCCTTTTGCAGCTTCTCATCTGACGGAATCTACTATGTTCGGGCTTGCCTGTGCCTATGTGCAGGGCCTGGAAATGAATCTTGCGGCACAGGCTGCAAGCGACTTTGTGAATACTGGTGCCAGACAGCAAATAAGCATGTTAGAGCAGAATATTTTGCTGTTAGATGATTCGTATAATTCCTCACCGGAAGCTATGACTAGCGGTTTAACTACCCTATCTCATATTTCCGAATCGGCTCAACGAATTGGTGTTTTTGGTGATATGAGAGAATTGGGCCAATATGCTCGCAAGCTCCACCTTGAGATTGCCGATCAGATGATTGACATGGGTTTCCGCGAGATTTATCTCATAGGGGAGGAAATGCAGCGAGTAGCTGAGTATTTGCATACGAAGGCGCCAACCATCAAGACCAGGTGGTTTGAGGATCGGGATACGATGGGACAAGAGGTGCTGGAGGCAATTCACCCCAAGGATGCGATCATGGTTAAGGCCTCCCGTTATTTTGAACTTGAACATATTGCCGATGCCATTAAATTGCGCTTTGGTGGGAAGTAGGCAGACAATGACACCTTTTTGGCAAGCTGTGATTTTGTTTTTCGTTATGTTAATCGGAACGGTTTTGACCGGTCTGGTCGGCTTGCCTTTAATCAGGAAATTTCAACTGGTTCAAACTGTCCGGGATGATGGTCCCAAGACTCATTTTGTCAAATCGGGTACACCAACATTCGGTGGTATTTTTTTTCTGCTGCCCTTGATAGTGATTGCTATCATTCTGCCACTGGCAAGACCCAAGCTACTGAGCTTCAGTGTCGTATCTTTACTGATGCTGCTATTCAGCCTAGTAGGTTTTATTGATGACTTTATCAAAGTAAAAGTTAACAAAAAGGGTTTGTCTGTCAGTCAAAAGACGATTCTATTAGGACTTTTTTCAGTCCTTTTTACGCTCTGGTATCTGTTTGTGATGACCGATGACCCCATCTTGATCTTACCGGTGGTACGAAAGGTTCTGGTAATCAGTGGTTGGTGGAAGCTCTTGTATGGTGCTTTTGTAGTCCTATTTATATTTTATATAAGCAATGCGGTTAATATTACGGATGGGCTTGACGGCTTGTTGTCCGGCTTGACTGTGATTACCAGCCTATTTTTAGCCCTTACTGCCTGGCTGCTTAAAGATTTGATTGAGGCCTATTTCCCTGCCATGCTACTAAGCCTTGTGCTGGCAGCAGGCTGTTTAGGTTTTTTAGTTTTCAATCGCCATCCGGCTAAGATATTTATGGGTGATACAGGATCTCAGGCTCTTGGCGCCGGTTTTGCAGGCATTACTTTGATGCTTGGCGTTCCGTGGCTGATGCTGATAACGGGCTTTGTCTTCGTTTTTGAAGGACTATCAGTGGTGCTTCAGTTTCTGTACTTCCGACGGACAGGCGGTAAGCGGATTTTCCGAATGGCGCCGATCCACCACCATTTTGAGCTATGTGGCTGGAAGGAAACAAAAGTTGTTGTGGTATTCTGTTTGGTAGCGATTATATGTGGGGCGTTGGGCCTGCTAACCATTTATCCCTTTTAACGGTGATGATATTATGAGTACTATGAATCAAAAACAAAAATCGATCCAGTCTCTCGATAAAAACGCGGACTATTCCGGATTTCGCAAAATGGATCTGCCACTTTTGATCATCTGTTTGATTCTGTGCACTTTTGGCTTGGTGATGATGTTTAGTTCGAGCATTAGCATCAGTTTTGCCAGAACAGGCGACAGTTCAAGCGCCTTGATTAGCAAGCAGATCGGCATTACCGGTGTTGCACTTTTGGCCTCAATTTTTATGGCCAGATTCGTTCATCTGAATTTTTTCCGCGGACGCTGGTTCAGACATGCCCTATATATTGTGGTTACGGTTTTTCTGGCATTAGTTCTGATTAGAGGGCAGACAATTAACGGCGCTAAGCGCTGGCTTGATTTGAAAATCTTTACTTTCCAGCCATCAGAGGTGGCCAAATACGGTGCTGTACTCTGGCTGTCGCTTGAACTTGAACATCTGAAACAGCAGATGCAGAAGCTCAAAAATAAATGGCGTGATCCCTGGCAGAAATTCTGGCGACAGGGTTGGCATCTTTTGACCTTGCCGGCCTGTAAGATGTTGGTCTGGTTTGGACTGATTATTGTCCAACCTCATTTTTCGGCAGCACTTATCTTTGCTATTGTCGTATTTGCGATGTTTTTATTTGCAGGATTACAGCGGTCAGTCTGGATATCCGGCTCCATTCAGTTAGTGGCTATTTTGCTGATCCTGGGACTACTGCTTCTCGTCATATTGCCCTGGTTTACAGGCATGAGCAATAGTGACTTCTTATCCAAAAGATTTGCCCATGTCTTTAGGCGCCTGGATGCTTATCAGGATCCGGGCAGTGTATCTGCCGATGATATTATGCAGATCAAACAGGCTCAGATTGCGTTAGGATCCGGCGGATTGACAGGAGTTGGTCTTGGTCGCAGCGTGCAGAAGATGAACTGGCTGCCGGAAGCGCATAATGATTATGTACTAGCTATTATTGGAGAAGAACTGGGCTTTCTCGGCACAGCGTTTATTCTTCTGTTATTTATAGCTTTTATGTTTCGTGGTTTCAGTGTAGCTCTGGGTGCGAAAAGCAGAGCGGGTCTAATGATTGCCGCAGGATATACTTTCTTTCTTGTTCTGCAGGCGCTGATCAACTTCGGTGTAGCAACTAATCTATTGCCTGCTACAGGTATTTCTTTACCTTTCTTTAGTTCGGGCGGTACAGCGAATGCCTTTTTCGTTTTGGCGGCAGGTATGATCCTGCTCGTATCCAAATGGGATCAAAAAGAAGATCCGGAATTGAGTCGTATCTTAGTAAGAAATAGGCGCGAGCAACAACAGAGCATTGTTGCAAACTCGGACCGACAGGAAGTAGGTACAGCCAGTTGAAGCAGATGGCATCAAAAAGAAATTTTACGATGTTGATCGGAGCTGGCGGTACCAGCGGACATATTAATCCTGCCTTGACTTTGGCCAACTATACCAAAGAACAGGACCCGGAAGCGGAGATAGTATTTTGCGGTTTGACGAACAGCCTGGAAGCAGAAATTGTTGCCAGAGCCGGCTATAAACTGGAATACATCAGGGCAGTTGTCTTGCCTTCGCGCGGCATTCGTAAAAAATTGCGCTGGTTGCGTGAGAATATTTCGGGAGTCTGCCATTGCATGAAATATATCAGGAGATATAAACCTGATATTGTTGTCAGTACAGGAGGCTTTGTGGGCAGTCCACTGGTTTTTGCCGGACTGTTATTAAGAAAACCGGTATTACTCCACGAACAGAATGCCTTACCGGGTAGATCCAATCGCTTTTTTGGACCTTTTTGTAAAGCTGTCTGTATCAGCTTTGCAGAAAGTGTCAAATACTTTAAGCGCAAGACCAGAACTGTCCTTACAGGAAATCCGGTATCTGCAGGCTTCTTTAAACTGACTAAAGACGAAGCACGGCGCAAACTGAACATTGCAGAGGATGTGTTTCATGTTGTGATGATGGGGGGCAGCCTAGGTGCCAGATCGCTAAACAACGCTGTAGCCGATCTGGTTGAGTCCGGCAAGTGGGCTGCTATGATTGCAAAATATCCGAATCTGTTTCTGACGATCAGCACAGGCATGCAGCGCGGTAAAGAAATATGCCAACAGCTGTCAGCTGCACCAAATATTACGGCTAGTGAATATCTTTATGACGGTTTGTTCTGGATGGCTTCGGCCGATCTTTTTGTCGGCAGGGCCGGGGCTATGACCTGTGCTGAGCTGGCAGCACTAGGCTTACCATCAATTCTGATTCCTTATCCATATGCGGCGGACGATCACCAGACCTTTAATGCCAGAACTTTGATGGATGTTGGTGCGGCATTGATGTGCCGTGATCAGGAATTTTCAGCCGAGTATCTGCATGATCAGATCCTCATGCTTATAAAAGATAGTGCGGGTCTGGCTAATATGGGCAAACAAGCCAGAACAAAAGCTCTGCCTAATGCCACAGCCAAAATTCACGATACTCTATTACAGGTAATCAGAGATGGCAGGGATTAGACAAAAAAGCAAGAAGATAGAAAATATATCCTATCCTCCGTCGAGATCTAATGCGAGCAGACAGCAAACAAGAGTAGCAGGCAAAGCCCCAAAATCTGCAAAAACTCTGCCAGCGAATCAGGCAGCCACTGTTGATTATCCGTCAGAAAAGCAGCGGTATCCGGCAGGTGGTGCTACAAAGACCGGGCTAAGTCTATTTGCAAAACTCTTTGCCTTTTTTGCTGTCGCTTTGGCCCTTATTACATTGATTGTACTATTGCCTGCATTTAGGCTAGACCATGTTGACATTACCGGCAATGTTGATATTGCGACTGCGGATATACTATCTGTAGTAGATCTCGAATCTGAGCGTCACGCTTTTCTAGATTTAGGACCCGGTCTACTCAATTATCTTACCCTGCGTTACGGTGCTTTGGAGACAAAGTTGCTGCAGGCTTTCCCTGAGCTGGCAACCGTCAAAGCCTGTTTCTCTTGGCCATCAGGAATTCTGATTCAGGTTACGGAACGAGTTGAAACTGCTTGTATAAGAAATGGGCTAAAATATGCTCTGGTTGATAGCACAGGAAAGGTGATTCGTCTAGTCGATTCTCCGCCGGAATATTTGCCCGTGATTGAAGAATTCAATAGTCTGGAACCACTGACACCGGGTAGACAGCTCAATGAAGATGAGATGAAATTACTGGAGATCTGCACGGAAATTACGGCACAATTAATTTTGTCAGATAAAGCATTTCCCGAGTCCAAGCCACTAATTGGTTTGACTAAATCTATTAGTCCTCAAGCCAACGGTTTTGCCACCTTAATTCTGCAGTTTGATAATGAAGCGATCTGGCGAGTTAAGGTATCTGACAGTCGCAGTTTGCCTGAAGCAATCAGAAAATTGCATGAAATGACCGAAAGTAGAAAACTACTTGACCAGGGCTCGGGACAACTGGATTTGACAGCAGATATGATTGTATTCAGGCGTGACAATCCCTGAATTACTCAGACAGGAGGACAAGATGCTGCCTTTAATCGGATTAATAATTGGATTAGTGATCGGGCTGGTATTGAATTTCCAGATACCGGAAGTCTGGTCAGTTTATGTTGCTGTTGTGATCCTGGCGGGAATTGATGCGCTGCTAGGAGGAATGGAAGCTGCTTATCGCAAGCGTTTCAGTAATATTCTGTTTGTAACTGGCTTTATCTTAAATGCAACGACTGCAGTAGCTTTAACTGCACTGGGTCAGCAATTGGCTTTTGATTTAAGCCTAGTTGCTGTTTTTGCTTTTGGCATTAGGATTTTCAAAAACTTGGGCCTTATTCGCAGATATTTTATCCAGGATATCCAAAAACGCATAGAAGCATCCAAAACAATTAAGAAATAAGAATGAAATAAAGAGGTAATAACATCTCAAAGCGGAAATATTTTGAACTTAATTAATCTCAGAATAATTTTTGCGAAAGATGTCATTACAACGAAACAACTATGTAATATTTCTCGATAACTTCGGAATTAAGTCTTGTAATAATAAATTTTATAGTGTAGAATTAGTTTCAAAATTATGCGAATACTGCTCCGGATGTATTTTGATCATAACAAAGTTGTAATATTGTAATGACAACTATGTAGGATTAGTCGGCATCCGGCCACTTTCGAAAGGAGTTGCTGAAATTGGCTGATTTTCAACTGGGATTTGGTATGGATGACGATCTATACGCTAATATCCGTGTGATCGGAGTTGGCGGTGGTGGCTGTAATGCCGTTGACCGCATGATCAATGATGGCGTACAGGGAATTGAGTTTATAGCTGTGAACACTGACCATCAGAGTCTGGCCAAGAGCCTGGCCTCTGAGCGCATTCAGATCGGTTCTAAGGTTACCAGGGGTCTGGGTGCCGGAGCACATCCTGAGACAGGACAAAAGGCAGCAGAGGAAAATATTGAAGAGATATCCAAAGTGCTTGAAGGTACGGATATGCTCTTTATAACTGCCGGCATGGGCGGTGGTACCGGGACAGGAGCTTCACCTGTTGTAGCAGCAATTGCTCGTAAAATGGGTATCTTAACAGTTGGTGTTGTTACTATGCCTTTCCGTTTTGAAGGCGCTAAGAGAAGACAAAATGCAGAGCGGGGTGTTCGCGATTTACAGCAATATGTTGATTCTCTTATCATCGTTCCTAATGATAAATTGCTTGAGATCGCCAGTGATGATACTTCGATTGACGATGCCTTCAGCATGGCGGACAGAGTTCTCCAGTATGGTGTATCCAGTATCTCCGATTTGGTGGCTGTCAATGGTATGATCAACCTTGACCTAGCTGATGTGCGCCGTGTAATGACTGATGCCGGCGTCTGTCATATGGGTATTGGCCGTGGCTCAGGTGAAAGTAGAGCTGCTACAGCAGTGAAACAGGCCATGAACAGTCCGTTACTTGATACAACGATTGATGGTGCACACAGCATTATCATCAATTTTACCGGCGGACACGATATGAAAATCAAAGAGATTAATGAAGCTGCCTCTCAGGTTCGAGAAGCAGTATCACCTGATGCGGATATTATCTTTGGTGCAGTGATCGACGAGAACATGCAGGATGACTTGCTTATCACAATTATTGCCAGCCGTTTTGATCAGGAGGGTATGCAAAAACAGGCAGTGCGGTCACAACAGACAGCAATTGCAGCAGCTCAGCCTGTGTTTGCTACCGGTCGTCCTGTTGCTCCCGAAGTCACTCGCAGCAAACAAGAAGACTTGCCGGAGTTTTTAAGACCGATGCGCAAGCAGGAACCGAGGAGAGTTGCACCCGAACGAACGGCACATCCTGCTCAGAATGAGAGCCGTGAGCCGGTTGCATACAGTCAAAATCCAAACCGGCAAGCTAATGATGCCGCAATGGCAGATCTGATCTCGCGCGTTTCGGAGAGCACGATGTGGAGTCAGCGCGAGGAACCGGAAATTCTGGATGAGGCGCCTAGAACTCCAAGCGCTCCCAGGGGATCCGGTAGAAAACAGTCGAGCAAAGGTGGCAGAGTCCTGCCTTGGTTTTTACAGGACAGCGAAGACCAAGACTAAGCTACTTTGACAAGTTGTATTTACTTGAAGCTGTGCCGGACAGATCTGCTTGATCTGTCCGGTATTCTTTAGAAACGGAGTGCTGAACATGAAATGTCCGCATTGTGGCTATGATGGAGACAGGGTAATTGACTCAAGGCCTGTGGATGAGGGTATTGCTATACGGAGACGTAGAGAATGCATGTCCTGCCTGGAGCGGTTTACAACCTATGAGCGGGTCGAAAACATGTCATTGATGGTAATCAAAAAAGATGGCTCTCGTCAGCCCTTTGAACGCAATAAGCTGATTAACGGCATTTTAAAAAGTTGTGAAAAGAGACCAGTCTCCACACAGCAGATAACCAAAATTGTTGACACAATTGAACGCCAAATGGAAAATAGCCTGAGGAGAGAAATTCCAACACGTGAGTTGGGCGAGTTGGTTTTGCAGCAACTGCGCGATATTGATGAAGTAGCCTATATTCGCTTTGCTTCGGTCTACCGGGAATTTGTTGATATCGGTTCTTTTTTTGATGCTATCAGCTCATTGACAGAAAGTGCCGACAGAAAAGATAATGAATAATCATGGATAAAACGGTTTTAATTGTAGATGATGATCCCAATATCAGTGAATTATTGCGCCTGTATTTCAGCAAGGACGGCTTCAAGGTGCAAATTTGCTACAACGGCAATGACGTCCTTGATGCTTATCGGCATTCACTGCCTGATGTTATTGTGCTGGATTTAATGCTGCCTGGCATGGGTGGATTTGATGTCCTACGTGCTTTGCGCAAAGAATCTGATGTTCCGGTCCTGATTCTTACGGCTAGGGGCGATACGCTGGATAAGGTGGTCGGGCTGGAACTAGGGGCAGATGACTATATCGAAAAACCATTTGAGCCGAAAGAATTACTGGCTAGGGTTAAAGCAGTACTGAGGAGAATCCAGTCAGCCCCGGATAAAGCGAGGTCTTCTAGTGATGAGGATCAGCATAAGCCTGATATTATTACCTGGCCCGAGCTAATAGTGGATCGCACTCGATATACTGTCACAATTGGGCAGCAGGAAATTGACATACCGCCTAAAGAACTGGAGCTTTTGTATTTTCTCGCCGGACATCCTGACCGGGTTTTTACACGGGAACAGTTGCTGGAAAATATCTGGGGTTTTGATTTTTTTGGCGGCACGCGGACAGTGGATGTACATATCAAGCGCATTAGAGAAAAAGTTGACAGTGTGCCGCATCCTGAATGGCGTATCAAAACAGTTTGGGGTGTGGGTTATAAATTCGAGACTTCTAAAGTTGAAGACTAAGTATGAAACGCCCGTCCTTCTTAAAATCTATTTACGCTCGCACTCTGTTTAGAGTTGCCTTTGCGATTCTGATCATATTTATCATTCTGGCGACAGTATATTTTGCTCTGTTTATTTCTGCCAGGCGCAGCCAGGAGACGACTTATCTAAGACGGAATGCTGAAGAAATTGCTATCTTGGTTTCACGGGGCATGAATAGAACCAGGACAGCTATTGAGAGATCGGAAATTCCTTCTTATATCAGTCTCACCGGCAGGTCAACTGATTCTCTGGTCTGGTTGATCAATGCTAATGGCGAGCTAATCTACAATACCGGGATTCCTGCAACTACATATACTAAATTGCAGGAGGCAATCGATGACAGACAATTTTATAGACTGCCGTTTGCGGCACAAAATCGGTCACGAATTGTCTATAGCCAGATAGCCCGTAATTCTGAACTCGGCAAACTGCTGCCCAGAGATAACAGCTGGATGATAGCCAGCGCTCCTTTAACTTCACTGACAGGTGCTTATGCCGGTGAGATTATTCTACTGAGAGCTCTGTCCGCAGATTCACGTATTGAATTTTTCCAGGATAATCTAGTGCCGATTTCTTTTCTGATTGCCTTTTTTCTGGCCCTGATTGTGATTCTGCTACTGTCTCGTGAAATCACGAAACCTATCTCACTGCTGGCTGATACGGCAGAACGGGTCTATAGAGGCGATCTATCTGCCAGAGTGCCCATTCCGTCGTCCGGTGTATCCGACAATCCGGCAGACAATCTATTGTCTTCTGACAGTGAAGAGTTTCAAGATGATGATTTAATTTTACTGATCCGCACTTTCAATACTTTGATCGAAAAATTTGAAACACAGGAAAAAGAGCGCATGGATTTCATGAGTAGTATTTCACATGATCTCAGATCGCCAATTACGTCAATCAGAGGTTTCGTGGAAGGCATGCTGGATGGAACTGTGCCTACAGATCAAACGGAACATTATTTGAAAATTGTTCAGCAGGAAAGTATTCGCCTCCAGCAGTTGGTAAATGAACTCTTTGAAATGTCTACGGTCCTGAGAAAAGATAATCTTTTGATGAGTATTTTCGATATGAATGAATTGATTGCTGATGTGATAGACAGCCATGAGCCACAATTACATGAGAAGAATATCACTTTGCAAGTTGCTCTAGCCTCCGATGATGAGTCACTCGTGATCGGCAATGACGAAGCGATCCAGCGCGTAATTGTCAATATGCTTGGTAACGCCATCCGCTTTTGTCCCCTGAACGGTAAAATTCGAATCAGCAGTCGTATCACTGATAGCAAGCTCTACCAATTTGTGATTGAGGACAATGGCAGCGGTTTATCCGATAAAGATCTTGAACATGTCTTTGACCGCTTCTACAAAGCCGATAAAGCCAGAAATTCTGAGGGCTCCGGTCTCGGTCTGTTCATTGCTCGTAATATCATTAAAGCACATGGCCAAATGATTGAAGCTGGCAATAGCACGATGGGAGGTGCGCTGTTTTCCTTCACTCTGGATACACCTTAGCTTTTCTGCCGGACTGATTCCTACAGGAAAGCTCAATTTGTTGTTGTATAATCTAAAGATATGAAAAAACCAAGTAGCAAACTGATTCAAGCCTTACTGACCATTTCGGTTTTAGCTTTGACAGCCTTTGTTTTAATGGCAGTTATAATCCCCCTGATTACTGATTATTTTCTGCGGGATAAAGACCCGACCGCAAATGGTGCCAGGCCTGCTCCTGTGGTGGTGACGCCTGTTAAGACTACGACGCCGATCGTATCGGCGACTTCTACCATTAAAGTTGATGTGGATCGGCCAACAGAGAGGATGACAACCTCAACTGCAGAAACTGGACCTGATCAGAAAGAAACAGAACCACTGACAACTTCCGCGGCGACTACGGCTGGTTCCTATCCCACCGAATCAATAGCTGCCCAAACCAGCAGGGAGGATGAGGATATTCCCAGCCCCGGACAAACTGATTCTTCTGAACCGGTATCTACAGGTGAAACTGGCGCAAATGACGTACATAATAATTCTTATAGCTACCTAATCGACAATAGAATCCGCGATATTTATGCCCAGTATTCGCCGATGGTGGCTTCAATCCAGGTTTATCTTCCTGGAACCAGCTCAACAAATGACAAGATGGAGACCTTTTCCGGTCTGCTGATTTCCGCCGATGGCAAAGTAATCACCTTTGCCAGCAATTTCTCCTTCGCCCTAGCTTATGGTGATCATCTATATGAAAGAGCAGAAGTAAGAATTGTGGTTCCGAACCGTCCAAAGAGTTTCAATGCCACACTATCTGCTATTCACAAAGACACTGATCTTGCTGTTTTTCAGATTGAGAATGTTTCTAATCTGCCCTACGCTAATTTGGACTTCGCCTCAGAACTAGTTGTCGGAGAACCGGTAATTTCCATAGGACAACCTGATGTAATGATGTCACAAGGTGGATTGTCCTTAGGGTTTATTACAGGTGTATATTATCCGGCGCTGCTCGAAAGTGAGCTTTCCGTCAGTATGATTCAAACAAATGCTTTTATCTCGCAACAGGCCTCCGGCGGTCCTTTACTGAACTTGCAAGGAGAGATTATCGGTTTGACTAATAGTCGCTTTAACCGTTCTTATTCGGATATTATGGGTTATGCACTACCTACTCCAATGCTCGTTGCGGCGCTTGAGGCCATAGATAATCCGCAAGAGCCGAAAGCGTCTGCCTGGTTTGGCATTATGACTATGTCTGAAGAGGATAACAATAGTTTAATTGAGCTGATGGACTGGCCGTCCGGCCTTTTTGTCAGCCAGGTTGTTGACCGCAGTCCGGCTTATATTGCCGGTATTAGAAGTGGTGATATCCTGCTCTCGTTGAATGGTGTAGAGATGAGTAATCATCAGATATTTACAGATTATGTACAGAAACAGCCGATCGGTACTCTGGTTAATGTCAGGATTTATCGAACTGCAGAAAAACGCATATATACTATGCAGATCTACTTAAGCAAAATGCCATCATGATGAATAAAACAGACAATATAGCTACTGATTCTCAACAGATCGATCAAATAATATTTCTGTTACATCAGACATATCCGAAAGCTGATTGCACACTGGAATTTAATTCAGCCTGGGAGATTTTGGTTGGTGGGATACTTGGTGCTCAATGTACAGATGAAAGAGTAAATATTATCGCTCCTATCCTGCATGAGCGTTTTCCGCAGTTGAGCGATTATGATGCTGCCAGTCTGACTGAAATTGAGCAAATTATTAGGAGCTGTGGCCTGTATCGCAATAAAGCTAAGGCGATTAAAGGCAGTGCGGCAATGATCCTGGCGGATTTTGCCGGACAAGTGCCGGAGCAGGAAACTGATCTCTTACGTTTGCCGGGAGTAGGAAGAAAAATTGCCAATCTGGTTAGGTCTGATTTCTTCGGTCACCCTGCGATTGTTGTTGATACCCACTGTGGTCGTATCAGCAGATTGCTCGGTTTGACGGACAGCAAAGATCCTGTAAGAATTGAGCGCGATCTGCAGCAGGTCTTGCCTGAGACAGAATGGATTTCCTGGGGGCATCTGATGGTTGCGCATGGCAGAAGACTATGCGAAGCTCGTTGTCGACAGTGCCGGATCTGCCCTCTGCAACCGGTATGTGCTTACGGATTTGCGATCGATTTTAGCCGACAGAAAGTACGTGACAATGATGTCCGGAAATGCTATTGAAAGGTATTCTCCCCTCAGTATCCTGCCAGGGATTGGAGCTAAAAAAGCAGCCCTATTTGCCAAGCTGGGTCTGAACACGATTCAGGATCTTCTTTATTTCTTTCCTCGTGACTACGAAGACTGGAGTGAACGTCACTCCCTACAGGAGGCTCTGGATGGACAATGGCTGACAGTAGAAGCAACTGTTGCCCGAGAACCGACTGTCCAGCGCAAAGGTAGATTGACTATTATCAGAGCTCGTCTGGAGCAGGAGGGGGCTGTTGTTACCGCGATCTGGTTTAATCAGCCTTGGATAGAAGATCAGCTGCAAATGGGTCAAGTTTATGTTTTTCACGGACAGGCTGAACGCAAAGGCAGATTTTTCAATCTGCAAAATCCGGCCTATTTGCTCAAAGACAAAATCGACTTCTTCTTCAGACCCATTTATCCTTTGACACAGGGGCTGACACAACGAGATATCAGGCAGGCTGTGACAGCAGCTTTAAAGCGGTTAAGAATAGGCGAATTGGAACCTTTGCCGGCTTCTTTGCGCAAAGAAAATAAGCTGTGTACTCTGGAATATGCACTGCAAAATATCCATTACCCTAATAACCGGCATGATATTTTAGTATCTAGGGAACGTTTGGGTTTCGACGAACTTTTTCTATTGCAGATGGGCCTGCGATTGATCAAAAAACGACATCAAGATAAACATCTTTCACCGAAGATTAGTTTAGATGCAAAAATTGACGGCAAACTCCAGAGTTGGCTTCGGACACTTCCTTTCCAATTAACTGCCGATCAAAATCAAGCAATCGCTGATTTGCGTCGTGACTTAGAACAGGAAAAATCTATGAACCGCCTGATCCAGGGAGATGTTGGTTCCGGTAAAACTGTAGTTGCAGCTTATGGAATGGCTCTGACTGCCTGGTCAGGCTATCAATCGGTTTTTATGGCGCCTACCTCCATTTTAGCCGAGCAGCACTATGAAACTCTCTCTACCCTTTATGCTAATACCGGGCTGAATTTGGCGCTGCTGACCGGTGCTGTCAAAAAAGGCGAACGGACTGCCATCTTAGCCGGTCTGGCAAAGGGGACAATTAATATTCTTATTGGTACACATGCAGTCCTGGAAGAGACAGTTAAATATAATAATCTGGGCCTGTGTATTACCGATGAACAACACCGTTTCGGAGTTGATCAGCGGGCCAGTCTGGGTGATTTTTCGGGAAACGATCTCTTTCCCCATATGCTGGTAATGTCGGCGACACCTATTCCGAGAACCTTGGCACTGATTATTTATGGTGATCTGGATATAACTATGATTCGCGAAAAACCACCGGGTCGAGTCCCTGTTGCAACCTATACCGCTCGCGAAAAAGATCGGAGCAGGGTAGAGAAGCTGATGCGGCGCAGAATTGAACAAAATGAGCAGATATATGTAGTTTGTCCGATGATTGAAGATAGCTCGGAACAGGATCTTGAATCAGCTACCGGTGTGTATAATTATTTGTCTCAGACTGTATTCCCCGAGCAAAAAGTGGCATTGCTGCATGGCAGATTGACTGCCAAAGCCAAGTCAACAATCATGGAAGACTTTGGACAAGGCAAGATTGACATTCTAGTTACCACGACTGTAATCGAGGTAGGAGTCGATAATCCTCAAGCTACTATGATGGTAATAGAAAACGCGGAAAGATTTGGGCTGGCACAACTACATCAACTCAGAGGCCGCATTGGCAGAGGCGAAAAAAAAAGCCTTTGTGTATTAATGAGCGAAACCACTGACACCAAGGCCAGACAAAGACTGACAGCGCTCTGTCTTACCAACGATGGTTTTGTGCTGGCTGAAGAAGATTTGAAACTGAGAGGACCGGGCGAATTTTTTGGCATCAGACAGCATGGTCTGCCGGAATTTAAGATTGTTAACTTGTACGAAGATAAGGAACTGATTTTGAAAACCAGTCGTGCTGCTGATAAGCTGCTGCAAGAAGATCCTGATCTGACAACAGTTGAGAATCGTAGACTTCTGCCTTTTATCAAGCGTCGGTTGACAACAAATTGGGAGCCGGTGTTATGACAAGAATTATCAGCGGCAAGGCTAAAGGCAAGAAATTGTTCAATCTGACGGGAGATCTGGTTCAACCGACTGCCGGCCGCACGAAAGAAGCTTTGTTTTCGATTCTTGACAGCAGACAGTTCGACGGTGCGTTTCTCGACCTATTCGCAGGCAGCGGTCAGATTGGTCTGGAGGCTGCCAGCAGAGGTTTTAGTCCTGTTATTCTTGTGGAGAAATCGAGGTCCGCCCAACAAGTGATCCGCAAAAATATTGCTGCCACAAAATTGCAAACTGATGCCACCTTAGTGTGTCTTGGTGCCCGCCAGGCAATTACAATGCTGCACAGACAAGGTCTATGTTTTAATGTTATATTTCTTGACCCGCCCTGGAAATTGGCAGCTGAGTTATTTTCCGATCTGGCTGTGCCTTTGACTGAACTATTGCATGAGAATGGAATACTGATTCTGGAGCACCATAAAAATGTGAAAAGCCCTGAGGCTGTAACAGGATTGGAATATTCGAGCAGTTGTAAGTATGGAAATGCGGTGTTATCATTTTATCAGAAAGTGGCACAATGACAGCTTTACAGCTTTTATTGTGACTATGTGCAGGTGCCTCGGTGAATAAACTAATCTATTCCGGTACTTTTGATCCATTTACTAATGGCCATCTTGATATCGCTACACGTGCTTCTAAGCTATGTGCAGAACTGATAATTCTAGTTCTGAGCAATCAAGAAAAAACGGCCTTATTTACTTATGAGGAACGATTAGACCTGATCAAGCAATCAATTACTGAATTAGAAAATGTCAAGGTAGATTTCTGGAACGGATTGTTAGTTGATTATTGCCGAATAAATTATATCACAACCATAGTAAGAGGTTTACGCAGTGAAACCGACTACAATTATGAAAAAAAGATGGCTTTGAATAATCAGATTTTGTTGCCGGCATGTGAAACCCTTTTCATTACTGCTGCACCTGAGTACTCCTGCATTAGCTCATCAATGGTCAAAACTATTGCCAGCTATGGCGGCAATATCGAGCAGATGGTGCCGGCACATATTTCTCAAGCAGTCAAAGCAAAGCTGACAAAAAATTGAGCATCAGCACAGCCCAATTCAGATGACCAGACAGATAATTGTAACGATACGGAGGAAATGAGATGAATCCGAATGACAGAGAATACCGTCAAGAAGAAGTAAGACCCAGGCGTACAGCAGGTCCCCGTACGGGTGAACAGAGCATTGACAATTTGCTCGACCGGATGGAGGCTACTCTTTCTCATGCCAAGATGATGCCGTTGAGTGATAAATGTCTGGTAGAAAAAGAAGAAATGTTATTTCTAGTGAGAATGGTCCGTGAGGGCTTGCCGGACGAGTTGAGGCAGGCCAAATGGCTGCTTGACCAAAACAGACAGCTGATCGCAGAAGCGCGCAAAGAAGCAGACAGCATTATGCGTGATGCACAAGCTCAGATGGCGCGCATGATTGATGAGCATGAAATCACGATCAAAGCCCGGGAGGAGGCTACAGATCTGCTTGAGGATGCCACACGTCAGAGCACAGATATCAGGAACAGTGCCATAAAATACACTCATGACATCCTAACTGATCTGGAAAATCAATTAGCTGAAATTCTAACTTTCGTTACCAAGAACAAGAAAGAGCTGGAGTGAAAAATGGACAGGGCAAGCAAGCGGCTGATTATTATCCTGATAATCAGCCTATTACTGTTTACCTCATGCGGTGGCAAAGAAATAATTGATACCGACTGGGATCAGGATGCAAGCAGCGCTGAAACTGTAGAGGAAGGATTGCCTGAAGATCAGATCAACCACATCCTCCAGTTAGTTGCCGGACGCGAGCAGGAGCTGTTGAAAAGCTATCTGACAGCTGAATCGCTTTCTCGCTATGGTGACGATCAAATCATTACTCGTCAAAAAGAAATTGATAAGAAACTGAGAGTGAGCCAAGTCAATCTGTATGGTATTTCCTTGGTTGAAATGTTGTCGGATCAAAATATTGAAGTTTATGAAATGACCATGAGTTTCACAACGGAATATGGTCCGATTGAGCGTCCTCTAACTGTTACTTTTATCCGCAATCGTCAGCTGGACCGTTGGGAAATGGAATGGACTCCGGCAACTATTTTCCCGGGTCTGACTCTTTCCAATGATATTGTCGTCGAGGAACTGACGGCACCCAGAGGAACTATTTATGATCGAACCGGACGTGAACTTGCAGTTGATGGTTTGAGCCAGCAAGTGGGTGCTGTGACCGGTGTTTATGACATGTCTAAACATGCTGAAGTTGCTGCATTACTGGATATGACGACCGCAGATGTTGAGAAGAAAATGACCCAGTCATGGATCAAGGACAATATGTTCGTCCCCTTGCAGGTCAGAAGTTCATATACCCCCGAGCAGACTAATCATTTTGGCAATTATGGTCTGTCGGTTCGTACAATCAGTGCCAGAATTTATCCCTATGATAAGGCTTTTGCCCATTTGATCGGCTATACAGCTGAGGTTTCCTTTTCCGGACAGGATGATCCGAAGCATGAATTTTATCGCATGGGCGATAAAGAGGGCAAAAGAGGTCTGGAGGCTCATTATGAAGAGCAGCTGCGCTCAACCAGAGGTGTCAGAGTAAGTCTGACCGGTGGCGGCGGGGAAGTTCTTTTCGAACGTGCTGCTATTCCGGGACAAGATTTTTATTTGACTGTCGATGCGGAATTGCAGCAAAAAATCTATGATGTTACTAAAGATGACAGCTCAGCCACCACGGCAGTGGATCCGTTCAGCGGTGATATCCTGGCCTTAGTTAGCACACCTGCTTTCAGCCCCAATGCAATGGCGACGGGAATAAGTAACAGCGAATACCAGCAATTGGTGGATTCACCGCAAAAACCGCTGTTAAACCGATTCCAACTCAGGTATCCCCCCGGATCAACTTTCAAGATTCCTACTGCTATCGCCGCTTTTAATACCGGTGTTCTCACTGAAGATACTGTCAAGACAATCAAGGGAAAGAAATGGCAGGCCGATTCCTCCTGGGGTGGCTATCAGGTATCCCGACTGGTCGAGAATAATGAACCGCAAGACGGTATAAAAGCTATCGCTATCTCAGACAATATTTTCTTTGCTCAGCTAGCAGTGGAGATGGGTTCGTCTGCTTTTTACGATCAGCTGCTTAAACTCGGCCTTACAGAAGAAGTTCCCTCGGAATACCCGTTCTATACAGCTCAGATAACAAATAGCGGCCAGGCAGGATCTGAAGTTTTGATGGCTGACACGGCTTATGGCCAGGGTGAATTGCAGATCACGCAAGTTCAACTGGCAGCTATCTATGCCAGTCTGGTAAATGGCGGAAAAATTCTGGAGCCGCATATCCTGCGCGGTAATGAGCAAAAAATCTGGAAAGAAAACTTTACCAGTCCTCAGGTACTGGATTATCTGCGCCGTGCCCTACGCCGGACAGTCGAAACAACACATAAAAATACAGCTGCCCGCCCGTATGCAGAATTTGCTGGTAAATCAGGTACGGTCCAGCGCGGTTGGGATAAAGATCTGGACAAACAGGTCATTGACACCTGGTTCATTGGTTTTGACAATGTCAATACTTCGCTGATCTTAGTTACACAAATGCAGGATATGCAGAGGAGAGAAGATAAAGCTACCGCTTTTACGCGCTGGGGTGAACTGATGGACAGCATTTATGCCGATGGACCTTATCAGGTACCTTAATGAGGAGTGAGCATGTCTGGCCGGAAAACATTATTGAAGAAAATTAAGCCGGATCAGATAGGGTATATTCTGCAGCTTGTTATATATTATTCTGTCTCGGCCTGGCTGATTTTCTGTATCATTAATGTCATCGGCTCTACTGCCCAACAGGTTCAAATTCTGTCTCTCGACTATATCAGGCAGATGTCAGCCACATCTTTCCTTAATGGCGCCCTAATTACGTTAGCGGTGGCAATAATCTTAATTCTGGTTCCAATCAGATTAGATAAACTGAAGCTCGGTCAGTTATGCCTGCTGGTATCTTCCTGGCTGTTTATTGTGCAACTCTGGTATCTCGACTATATCGACCCTGCTCAGCAACAGTCTCTGCCATATTGTTTCGGCCTGCTTATGTTGTGCCTATTTCTCCTGGCAGCAACCCGTAATTTTTTAACGGCCAACAGAGAAAACAAGTTCTTTTTCTATACAGGCTGGGCTTTGTTCATCGGCGGAGTTCTCCTAACCGCGCTGAATATAATCAGCTGTCTAGTCCTACTGCCTGCCGTTACTGCAGGCGTAGAACAGAAACTGATGCTCCGGATTATACTGACGCTGGTTTTAGCGCTGCAAGGAGCACTGGCAGGCGCAGTGACAGCGCACCTGTTCCCGGATGTCGCCATCATCAAAAAACCGCATAAATCGTCTGCCGGGCAGTATAGAGTGTATTATCTGGTCGGTCTTGCTTTTCTGATCCACATCGGCTTATTCGGTTATATTCTATATGTGCGCACTACTACCCTTTCTACACCGACATATGATTTTGGTATTTTCGCCCAGATGTTTCACAATATGTCCAAGACCGGGCTGCCCACTACTACGCTGGAGAGAAGTTACGAACTTAACCATTTCGCTGTGCATGTGTCGCCCATTTATTATCTCTTGCTGCCGCTGTATCTGTTTACGAAAAGCCCGGCAGCACTCCAGCTGGCACAAATAGTATCGGTTGCCTCAGGGGTTATTCCATTATTCCTGCTCATGAAATTTCTCCACTGGCCTAATAGAAGAGCAGCTGTCTTTTCTCTGCTGTATCTGGCACATCCGGCCCTGAGTGGCAGCAGCATGTACGACCTGCACGAAAACTGTTTCCTGGCACCCTTATTGCTCTGGCTGCTGCTATTTGTTCTCAAGCAAAATACTGTCGGCACTTTTGTTTTTACTGTGCTGGTGCTCGCCGTCAAAGAGGATGCTGCAATATATATAATCCTGATCGGATTCTGGATGCTGTGGTCAAAACGTACAAACAAGCGGCATGGCATCATTATGCTGCTATTCGGTCTGACCTGGTTTGTACTGGCTCTGCACTGGCTCAATACAAGGGGCCTGGGTGCCATGGACAGCCGCTTTGCCAATCTGATGGCCTGGCCGGAATACGGTCTGCCGGGCGTAGTGCTCACCAGCATATTGCATCCTGCCTATGTTTTGACTCGTATTTTTACCGCGGAGAAGTTGATATATATCCTAACTATGATGGCACCCCTGGCCTTCCTGCCTTTGCTGCGCAAGCCGGGAGCGGATCATATCCTGCTGCTGCCCTGGCTGATCATGAACCTGATACCGGACTACCAGTATCAGCATAATATTAACTTCCAATATCATTATGGCACGGGAGTATTGCTGATCTTTGCCACCATATTAGCTGTTGAGGACATGTTTCAGCATAGTTTCAGCTTCTATCGACCGACACTGCCCAGACAAGCCAAATTGCGACAGCTGCCTTATGCAGAAACGAAGGCGACCGCCTATCAGAAACAGTACCCGTCCAAATCTTATCTGGCATTGAGTATGATCTCCGGCATCATGCTGGTTGCCGCCCTGTATTTCGGCGCAACAGTATTCACTGAGCATTATGTTCCGCACGCCACAGTCAAACAACGCCTACAGATTGCCCAAGAAATGAAATATGAGATGGATCAAATACCAGATCAGGCCTCGGTTCGGGCGACCACCTGGCTTACAACATATCTGTCCGGCAGGTCAAAGCTGATTGACCTCAACTATGAGCATATTCCTGATGCAGAGACATGGCCGGCCGACTATATTGTGATTGATTTACGCTACAACCGGCGGGAAGCTTTTGCCGCAAGAATTGAAACAGCAATTGCCCAAGGCTATCTGATCAAAGTGGAACTGCCGGATAAAATCCTAATTTTACAGCATCCGGATACTCTGGAATAGTATTATTTTTACAGTTTTCTTTGTTACCAATCGTCATAAATATTTTTATTAACACACAGCAGCTAGCAAAAATGTATAATAAATGTATAATATTTGATAAACAATCATATACGGAAAGGAGGTAATTATGTTACTTGATCTGCATGGAGATATTTGGACCGATGTGACTGTACAACGTTTGCAGGGCATGAAGTCCGTGATCAAAAAGCGTCATCTGGATCGTTTCCGCCAGGGTGGACTTACCGGCGGAGTTTTTATTATCTGGGCAGACCCGCCTCATGATCAAAGACCCCAGGAACGTATGATCGAAAGTCTCGGTGCTATGTCGGCAGAGCTGTGGGAAAACCAGGATATTATCCAGGTCGTAACAGAGCCGGAGGATTTCGCGGCAGCGGAAGCAGCCGGCAAGCTGGGAGTTATGCTCGGCCTTGAAGGGTTGAGCGGCATTGGCACTAATGTCGAAATGCTCTATGCCTTTGAACGTATGGGCTTCAGGCTGGCAATGCTAACCTGGAATGAGTTGAATGATCTGTCGACCGGTCCTACACAAGATCCGACTCGTGGCTTGACAGATTACGGTCGGCAAGCGATACGCGTTATGAATGAGCTGAAAATGATCGTAGATGTTGCCCATACCAATGAAAAATCATTCTGGGATATCTTAGAAACTACTTCAGCTCCTGTTATTGCCTCGCACTCAAATGTACGTCAGATCTGTGATGTGCCCAGGAATTTGTGGGATGAGCAGATCGATGCCATACGCCAGGGTGGAGGAATGGTTGGAATCAATGCTTTCAATGAATTTGTCAGCCATAAGCGCGAGGAACAAACCCTATCCCGTCTGGTCGATCATATTGACTATCTGGTTGAGCGTATGGGAATAGATCATGTCGGCTTTGGTTTCGATTTTGATGATTTCCTCAATCTCGATACTCTTGCCAGTTTTAGCTCCAGTCCCGATCATGGATTGCAGGGACTGCAGAACATCGGAGATGCGCCTAATATGCTGGCGGAACTGGAACGCAGAGGCTATTCCGCGGCTGATATCAGAAAACTCTCAGGTGAGAATTTTGTCAACTTCTTTAGAAGAGTCAGAGCCTGAGTTGTGCTTTTGGGAGAGAAGTCCTATCTGAACCGGCAAACCGGTTACTAAGATAGAGTTATTTGATATTTGAAATTCAAGGGAGGTTTTGTATGTTTACTGTAATTGCCGATTCATTTATTAAGGCAGATAATACATGGGCATTATGGGCGATCTTAGTCCTGATTACCTGTATTTCGATCTATCTGGAACAGAAATATGAATGGGCGGCTAAGATCACCGGTGCGATTATCGGTTTGCTGATCGCGATGTTGCTGGCCAATTTCAATGTGATACCTACCGATGCCCCGGTTTACGATGCGGTCTGGGGTTATGTCGTTCCACTCGGTATTCCTCTGCTCTTATTCAATGCCAATCTGAAGAAGATCTGGCGTGAGAGCGGCCGGATCCTGGTCATGTTCTGCTTATCGGCTCTAGGTACTCTGCTGGGTGTCGCTATTGCTTATTTTGCCCTGAAAGGTGCGATTGACCAGCTAATGCCCGCCGTAGCCATGATGACTGGGACCTATATCGGCGGCGGCGTCAACTTTGCAGCCATGGCAGCGCAATACGATGTGGCTAATAAAGTAACCGCTTGGACTATTGCTGAACTGACTGTGGCTGACAATCTATTGATGGCCTTATATTTCTTTGTTTTGCTGGCCATTCCCTCAGTCAAGTTCTTCCGCAAACATTTTACGCATCCGCATATAGATGAAGTCGAGGCGGCTTCGGAAGAAAGGGACAAAACCTTGGCAGCCCAGTACTGGAGCCCCAAGAACATTTCACTGCTGGATATTGCCAAGGCGATGGCCACCTCTTTTATGATCGTCTGGATTTCCACGGAACTTGCCACCTGGCTTAAAGGCTTGGTGCCGGTACCGGAGACTTCTGCCACTATCGGAGATTTTTTCCAATCACTGGCAGGCAACTTCCTCGGCAGCCAGTATCTGTGGATCACGACCTTGACCATGCTCTTGGCCACTTTCTTACCTAATTTCTTAGGTAATATTAACGGGGCCCAAGAGCTGGGAACTTTCCTGATCTATATTTTCCTGGTTGTCATTGGTGTGCCGGCCTCGATTCCGCAAATCATCAAGAATGCTCCTCTGCTTCTAGTCTTTGCGGGAATTATCGTCATTGTCAATATGGTTGTCTCATTGGGACTCGGCAAGCTCTTCAAATTCAACCTCGAGGAGATTTTGCTCTGTTCCAATGCCAATATCGGCGGTCCGACCACAGCAGCAGCTATGGCCATTTCCAAAGGCTGGACCAAGCTCATAGGTCCGATCATCCTGGCCGGTATCTTCGGCTATGTCATCGGTAACTATCTGGGTATTTTCATGGCTACATTGCTGCAGAACTTCTAACCCTGGTAAGTTAGCTGCAAGTCGCTGAAAATTATTTATTCCTCTGCGCAGGAAGTGCAGAATAAATAACACAAATATTGTCTGTATAAGAGAGGGGATTCTCCAAAACTAAACCTAGTTGCGGAGAATCCCCCCTCATTTCGATGGACACGATAACGCTGCGATTATTTGCAGCTCTATTCTATTTACAAAAGAAAGTATAAAAAGTGAAAAATCATGAAGCAAATTAAAACTGTCAGTTTGATCGGCCTTGGAGCCCTCGGCCTCCTCTTTTCCGAGTCTTTCGCCTCTGCCGTTTCCCCCGGCGGTTTTCGCGTCATTGCAGATGCGGTTCGCCAGGAAAGATATCGCAAAGAAGGGCTTTATAATAATGACAAAGAGCTAAGCTTTAATATGTTTCGACCGGATGAGACCTGTGAGCCGGCTGACCTTTTAATTTTTGCTGTCAAGTACGGCCAACTGCCCCAGGCCATTGCTGATACGGCACAACATGTCGGAGATCAGACCATCATCCTCTCGCTTCTCAACGGCATCAGCAGTGAAGAGGATATTGGCGCCGTATATGGGGATAAAGTTGTTGGTTGTACGGTCCAGGGCATGGATGCTACCAAAGAGGGCAATCGGCTCTACTGGAGAAACATGGGCGATTTCACCTTGGGCGAACTCAACTCTGATCAAATTACATCTCGCCTGTTGCTTGTAGCAGATTATCTTACTCGAGCGAAGATTCCTTATACCCTTGTGACTGATATGCGCGACCGGATGTGGGGCAAGTTTATGCTCAATGTCGGTATCAATCAAGTTGTCAGTGTCTGTGAAGGCAATTACGGTTTGGTTCAGCGCCAAGGTCCGGAGCGCGAGCGCATGATTGCTGCTATGCGTGAGGTCATTCCTCTGGCAAAAGCAGAAGGAGTCAATCTGAGTGAAAACGATATCTTACATTGGCTGGATGTCATTAAGCCTCTTGCTGCGGAGGGCATGCCCTCTATGCGCCAGGACCTTCTGCAAGGACGTAAAACAGAAGTTGATCTTTTTGCCGGCACCGTCGTCAAGCTAGGCCAAAAACATGGCATTGCCACTCCCATCAACCAAGCTCTGTTAGAAGAAATACTCACCCTCGAAAAGGACTTCTGAAGAAAACATAATTTCAAGTCATCAATTTTTCTAAAATAGAAAGATAATTTTAAAATCAGAACATACTGAAAAGGTGAGTGCTTGATTTACACAGGCGAAAACCGTTTTCCTACTTTAATAATCTCAATTTAGTTCGGCCGATATTAATAGATAATTAGCTTTCTTTTGAGAGCATATCTATAAAAAATAATTCTCTTGTGGCCAATTATGCCTGTAACATGAGTATCAAAAAAGCTGTTAAGTTTGATTTACACTCTATTTAGATTAAATCTAAATTTAGATTTAATTAAAAGGAGGCTTTTATGAATAAGGCGGCGCAGCTCGAAGCATTGGAATTGCTCAAAAATGCAGACGTATACACAAGTTATCAGCGTATTATGGTTCTTGCCTCTCTTCTTGAGTCAGATGAACATCCTTCTGCGGATGCTTTATTCAAACAGCTTGGGTCTAATGTGCCGGCGATCTCAAGGGCAACGGTGTATAACACACTGAATCTTTTAGTAGAGAAGGGTGTGATTCGTTCACTGCATACAGCCGGTGCAGAAACACATTTTGATTCCGTATCCGAAACGCACGGCCACTTTTTCTGTCGGAAATGCAAGAAAATATATGATATTCCGCAACAGAATACTGAGGTCAAGCGTGAACTAGACGGTCATCTTGTTGAGTCACAGGAACTCGTCTTTACAGGACTCTGTAAGGAATGCAGAGAATAGATAAATAATTAATCTTTGATGGAGGATAATATGAGCGAACAAGTAACTAAGCAAGAAACATTTTCTATGCCGGTAATCGGCAGTAAGGCGCCTGAATTTAAGGCAGTGACAACGCAAGGCGAGATAAATTTCCCTAAGGATTATAAAGGTAAGTGGGTGATTCTCTTTTCACACCCGGCGGACTTTACACCTGTCTGTACTACGGAATTTATGACATTCGCCAAAATGCATGATGAGTTTCGCGCCATTAATACAGAGCTGGTCGGTCTTTCGATCGATTCTATCCATGCGCACCTCGGCTGGTTGAACGCAATCCGCGGTTACAGCTGGAACGGAATTGAAAACCCCAATGTTGAGTTCCCGGTCATTGCTGACATTAAGATGGACGTAGCAAAAAAATATGGGATGCTTCAGGGGGAGTCTGATACGAGTGCTGTGCGTGCCGTCTTCTTCATTGATCCCAAGGGTACGATCCGCACGATCCTCTATTACCCGGCAAGCCTCGGCAGAAACTTTGCGGAAATTAAGCGCATTGTGATTGGTCTGCAAAAGGCGGATAAGGAAGGTGTCGCTCTTCCGGCCGACTGGGAGCCCGGTAAAGATGTGATTGTTCCTCCGCCCGGAACCTGTGGTGCCATACGTGATAGGAATGAAGAAGTAAAGGAAAAGGGTTATAAGATGATGGACTGGTTCCTGACGTTCCGCCAAGACGCAGATGAGTGATGACTGTCGGGTAGGCTAACGCAGGAACACTTCGAAAAAATTAACAGTATTAGATGCCTGGCCGGAGAAGAATCCCGGATTATCTCTGTGATTTAAATCGCAGACGGGAAATAGTAATTTTGCTGATTGACTTCTCCGGGCCGGGCAAAACTGTATCTAATGAATTGACAATAAGAAGGATGAGCATCCATGACTTTTTTAAAAGAACTTGATCCTGTACTGCAGGCGCTACTCGGGACACTTTTTACCTGGGGTATGACAGCACTTGGTGCGGCCTTGGTTTTTTTCTTCCGTCGCATTAATAAAATTGTCTTGAACGCTATGCTTGGTTTTGCTTCCGGCGTGATGATCGCCGCCAGTTTCTGGTCGCTTTTGCAGCCGGCGATTGTTATGGCGGAGCAGATCGGGCAGATTCCATATTTAGTTGCTGCGCTCGGTTTTTTGGCCGGGGGCGGCTTTCTTATGCTTGTTGATCATCTGTTACCGCATATGCACTCTGGACTAGGCAAAAGCGGTGAAATACACGGTCCGAAAACGAAATTGAGGAGAAGTATTCTTCTTGTACTGGCTATTACGATTCATAATATTCCGGAGGGACTAGCTGTCGGTGTCGCCTTCGGCGCGGCCGCTGCAGGCGTAGAGGGAGCAGATCTCACCGGTGCTTTAGCGCTCGCTCTCGGTATTGGCCTGCAAAATTTTCCTGAAGGTGCTGCTGTGTCGATTCCACTCAGACGTGAAGGCATGCGGCGGAGCAAAGCTTTTTTCTACGGGCAGATGTCAGGTATTGTCGAGCCGATATCGGCCATAATAGGAGTCTTGGCAGTTCAGGCCTTCCAGCAGATCTTGCCTTTTGCTCTTGCTTTTGCGGCCGGTGCCATGATTTATGTTGTTGTTGAAGAATTGATTCCGGAGGCACAGCGCCAAGAGACGGAGGAACTGGAAGTAAAGGCTGATGTAGCGACGGTCGGCGTCATGCTCGGCTTTACCGTTATGATGATTCTTGATGTAGCACTCGGCTGAGCAGTGTCATATAACTCGGGAGGCAGGAACCGAAAGGCCTTTCAGCAAGTGAGTACGACAATTTTTATGAAAAGGGGATTTATGTAGATATTGCAACGGACGAACCACTATTTTCTATGGAAGCCGAAGGCTTGGGGGGTATTTAAAATTCTTTGAATGTCGATTTCATTCAATTCTATTACCCATTCATATTTGTACACACGGGCACATTCGTGTCAAAACGTCGCTTTTATGCTGTCGTTTATCACAATCATCTTGCTTTTTATCATGAGTTTTGCTATCTTTTTGTCACGAAGTTTGCTATCTTTTTGTCATGAGGTTTACTATATTAGCAACCATATCTAACGTCATACCAGTACAAGTATACTGGCGCACGGCAATTCTCTTAAGGTGGTAGGGCCTGTGACCGATGTTGGAATGAAAAAAGGGGACGTATTTCCTCTATCTTTGAATCAATTAAATATATGGGCGTTGGAACAGGCGGTTCCCGGGACGTCGATCAATAACATCAGCGCGACAATACGGATCAAAGGCCGTGTTAATATTTTGCTATTGAAAAAAGCGCTGCATTTAGTGTTGCAATCGGACGCCTCGTTACGTACTAGACTGCAGCTCCGTGATGGTGTGCCGGTACAATATTACGCGAAGGAGACCGAGGCGGCCATTGACGTCCTGGACTTCTTCATGACCGATGAGGAGAGCATCTCCAACTGGTCGGAGCGTTTTACACAGATCCCTATGCCGCTGATCGACGCGCCACTCTACCGGTTTGTGATCTTTCTAATCGGGGAGAACTCCGCAGGTCTGTTGGTGGAGACTCACCATCTGATCTCCGACGGCTGGTCGCAGATTATGCTCTGTAATCGGATTGGCCAGACCTATCTGGACCTCCTGTCTGGCAAGGAGCCCGATGCAACCCCGCAGCCAGACTATAGCGATTATGTGGAAGCCGAACGCAGCTATCTCTCCTCTGACGCCTACAAGGAGGATGAGCGTTATTGGCATGAGATCCTCAAGACCTCGGGAGTGCCTGCATCGCTCAAGTCTGTCCGGGGTGCGGGGATCAGCCGGGTGGGTCTGCGCCGCAGTTATAAGCTCTCACAGCAGCTCAACCATGCGATTACCTCATTTTGCATGGAGCACCGCGTCGCGCCCTTTGCCGTATTTTACATGGCACTGGCCACTTACCTCAGACGCACGGGCGGGGAGGATCACCTGACCATCGGCGTGCCGATTTTTAATCGTACTAATTATTCATTTAAGCAGACGACAGGGATGTTTGTCAGCACCTTGCCGTTTGTTTATAAGATGTCCGACGAATGGAGCTTCAACTCCTTTAGCGATCATTTGATGGGGAAGTGGATCAATCTGCTGCGCCATCAGAGATTTCCTTTTTCCCACATCGAGGCCTTGGCGGAATCGGGAGAGCCCTTGTTTCATCTGATGCTCTCCTATCAGGGCAGTCAGGTCCTGGAGAGCCAGGATGCCTCGGTCAGTATTTCTGGACGTTGGCATTACAGTGGGTATCAGGTCGAGCAGCTTTGCATCCACCTGACCAATTTGGAGGGAAACCGGGCCTTTTCTGTTGATTACGATTATCTGGCGCAATTTTTCTCCGGGCGGGAGATAGATGAGCTGCACCAACATCTGTGTCAGATCCTGACGGTGGCGCTCAATAATCCAGACACCCCCATTCGCGCGCTGCCTATCCTTAGCGTGCAGGAGCGGGAGCGGGTGCTATACACTTTCAACCGCACCCGAGCGCTGCGTGGCAATGACAGTCCCTATGACATGTTTACAAAGCAGGCCGCATGCAATCCCCGGCGCGTCGCCCTCATCAGTGGCGGCATGCGGATTACCTATGAGACTCTAAGTCACGAGGGGGAGCGGGTCGCCGCCGCCCTCCCGGAGGAAGGTGAAGTGATTGCCGTCTTGTTGCCCCGCGACCGCCGCCTGTTTGCGGCTATGGTGGGCATCATGCAGGCAAACTGTGCCTGGCTGCTCCTACCGCTTGATCTGCCTACCCAGCGCATCCTGAACATCCTTCAACAGAGCGGTGCGGCACGGCTACTTTCCATCCCGGAGCTCACTCAACCTCTGGGTGCGCTCGATATTCCGTTCCTGGACTATGATTCCCTGCCATACGATTCGGCGCCCGTTCGGCGCGGCCATCCGGACGACCTGGCCTATGTTGTTTACACATCTGGCAGTACCGGACAGCCGAAGGGTGTGGAAATTCGGCAGAAGAGCCTGCTCAATCTCGCAATGACCATGCGCCCTATCTATAGCAAGGGGGGCGCGGTACTCTCGCTATGCAACGTGGGATTTGACGCCTTCCTGCTGGAGAGTGTGGTAGCTCTTCTGTGCGGGCGTACCGTCCTGCTGACGGATGAGCCGCAGCAGGAAAATCCGACTGCTTTGGCGCGCCTGATCTGGGAGTATGGTGTCGGCTTCCTGTCAACGACGCCGTCACGCCTATCTGCGCTGATGCAGAATGCGGAATTTACCAAGGCGTTGCGCAGACTGGAGAGTATCGTCTGCGGCGGCGAGGTATTGACCGGTGAGCTATTGCAGCGATTGAAAGGCTACACCGATGCGCGTATCTATAATCAGTACGGCCCGGCGGAGACGACAGTGGCGGTTAGCTGTGCGCGGGTTGACTGTGCCGAGCGGATTACCATCGGCCGCCCGATGGAGAACTGCCATCTTTATGTTTTGGACAATGAACTTCAGCCGTTGCCCGTACATGTCTATGGAGAACTGTATGTGGGTGGCATCTGCGTTGGGCGCGGCTACCGCAATGCGCCCGAGTTGACAGAGGCCAGTTTCCTCCCCAGCCCATTTGAAATGGGGGAGACCCTCTATAAGACCGGCGATCTTGCCTGTTGGACTGAAGATGGGGAGTTGCTGCTGGCCGGCCGGTGCGACCGGCAGGTAAAGTTGCGCGGGATGCGGGTAGATCCGCAGGAAATCGCGGTCTGCTTGCGCGGCCATCCGGAGGTCACCGATGCGGTGGTTCGTGTTTGGGAGCGGGATGACAGCCATATGCTGGTGGGTTACTATGTGGCAGACCACCACATCCCCGAGGTCGAGTTGCTGACCTATGCCGCCGCCCATCTGCCGCGCTACATGATTCCCACCAATATTTTACAAGTTGAGTCCATCCCCCTTTCGGCAAATGGGAAGGTGGAGGAACACCTGCTGCCGTTACCGTCACAAGAGGAGGGCCAGCGGCCGGTGGAGAATGAACGGCAGGCCCGGCTGCTTACTGTGTTCCAGACCGTTTTGAAAAAACCGAATTTGCGTGTTGACAGTGACTACTTCCTCTGCGGAGGTAATTCGCTGAACGCGATGGAGACCCTTGGCCTAATCGAGGAGCGCTTCGGCGTGCGGCTGTTGGTCTCCGATCTGTATGCTTGCCGAACGGTACAGCGTCTGGAGGAATTCCTCTCGCTGGGACAGGCCGAGACAACGACCGAGACCATTTCCGCTGCGCCCGCCCGCTCGACTTACCCGCTCTCCGCTATGCAAAAGAGCATTTATGTGCAGTCCCACATGGATTCCAGCGGTTTTGCCTATCACATGCCCGGCGCGTTTCTCATGAGTGAGCGGCCGGATGCGGCGCGGCTTACCCATGCGTTTCGTGCCATGATACGGGACGACGTTATGTTTCGCACCGCTTTTGTCCCCCAGGAGGGGGAGGTTGTGGCCTGTGTAGCCGAAGAGGCGGAGTTTGAGCTGCCAGTGCTCACTGCGTCCGATAGCGGGGAGGCGTTCGCACAATTTTTGCAACCATTTGATCTGTCCCGCGCACCACTGATACGTGCTGCGCTTTGGCAGGACGAGGAAGAACGCTGGTATCTTCTGGTGGATCTACATCATATAATAGCGGACGGCGTCAGCACGCCGCTGCTGCTCGACCGGCTCAGCACCTATTATCGGGGAGAGATTCCGTCGGCCCATTTGTCCTATTTGGACTACGCCTGGTACCGCGATGAGCATACTCCCCCGGAGGAGGAAGAGAACAAAGACTTTTGGAGACGGGAACTGGAGGGCTATTCCGGCACATTGGAGCTGCCGCTGGACCGTCCGCGACCGTCTGTATTCGATTTTTGCGGTGACAGCGAGCGGTTGACCCTCTCGGAGGATGTCAGCCGCGCAATCGATCGCTATTGTGAGATGCGGGAGCTCACCGCCTATATGTTCCTGGCGGGCACGTTTGGCCTGCTGCTGGCCAAGCTGTCCGGGCAGGAAGATGTGGTAATCGGCACGCCGATCTCCTACCGTACGCGGCCGGAGCTGCGCAATATTTGCGGGCCGCTGATGGGCACCATGCCGCTGCGCTTGCGGCCGGCAGGCGATCTGCACACCTATTTTGAACAGGTGAAGGCCGGCACACTGGGCATGATCGACCATGCGGATTATCCGCTGGAGCAGATCCTGTCCCTTCATAACTTCCCGCGCACTACGGCACAGAACCCGCTTTATCAGGTACTGTTTCAAGTACGCCCGTTGGATACCGCGGGGTTCAGGTTGGATGATATCGACCTGCAGTACCTGCCCATCTCGACCAAGACGGCCAAAATGGATTTAAGTGTAGAAGCTGTCAAGCAGGACGAGTGCTATCAGTTCTTTATAGAATATGCTTCAAGTCTGTTTGAGCGGGAGACCATCGCCTTTTTCGGCCGTTGCTTTGCCTATCTGCTGCGGCAGCTGGTTTCTGACCGACCGCCGGCAACTGTGCAGGAGCTGCGTTTCCTGGCGCCTGCGGATCAACGGCGGTTCTTTGACCAACCGAATCGCCGCGTGGTCCCTTATCTCGACCTGCCTGTCCACTGCACCATCGAGGAGGAGGCGCAGGATCACCCACAGGCCGCGGCGGTGATCTGGCACGACCAAGTGGTCACCTATGGCGAACTGGAGGAGCAGGCCTGCCTACTGGCGGGGCTTCTGGTGCGGCATGGGGTCTGCCCGGGCGACCGGGTGGGTCTGGCCTGTCGGCGCTCTCCCACGCTGCTCGCTGCTCTCCTTGGCATCTTGAAGGCCGGTGCGGTCTATGTTCCTTTCCTATCGGATTACCCGCCTGCCCGCATAGCCTATATGCTGGAAACCGCCGATGTGAGGGTGATTCTCTGCGACGACCAGACAGCGGCGGAACTGCCGGAGGAGGCGTGTGTGCGCCCTGTTGTGCGTACCAGTGAGCCGGCGGATCCCATCGCGCAGACGCATATCCCGCCGGGGACAGCCCCGATGTATATATTGTTTACCTCGGGCTCGACCGGGAAACCGAAGGGGGTACAAATTCCCCACCGTGCGCTGGCCAATCTGCTGGAGAGTATGCGTGTTTGGATGAAGGGGGAAGAGGGGCCGGTCCTTTGTATCACTAACGTCACCTTTGACATCTTTATTACCGAGACGTTGTTAGCGCTGGCCCAGGGCTTTGCTGTCGTGCTGGCAGACGAAGAGGAGATGCTCCTGCCGTGGCGGCTAGCCGAACTGATCCGCGCTCATCAGCCCCGTATCGCGCAGTTTACACCCAGCCGTCTGCAAATGTGCCTGAGTAATAACGCCTTTGCCCAGTCCATCGCCTTGCTGTCCTTTACGATTGTGGCGGGTGAAATGGTTACCGCCTCCCTTGTGGCCAAGTTCAAAGCGTCCTGTGCCGGACGTCTGATCAACATGTACGGGCCCACCGAAACGGCGGTCTATGTGACGGCGGAGGAATTGTCAGCGGGGGAGCCTGTGACCATTGGGACGCCGCTGGACAACTGCCGCATCTATGTGCTGGATCAGGAGCTACGTCCGGTCTTGCCCACTGTGCGCGGGGAACTCTATGTGGCAGGCCGCTGTCTCGCCGACGGGTATGTTGCCCGTCCCGACCTGACCCAGGCCGTGTTCCTGCCCGATCCCTTTTTCCCCGGTGAAAAAATGTACCGCAGCGGCGACATCGGCCGGCTGCGCAGTGACGGACGGATCGAGTGTTTCGGACGGACCGACGGGCAGATCAAAATCAACGGTAATCGCGTCGAATTGGTTGAAATTACCGAGGCTCTACTGAATGCGGGCGCTGAACAGGCGGTCGCAGTCCCGGTAAGCAACCCGGACGGTTCCACGACGCTGTATGCCGTTGTTACACCGGAGACCCTGCAATCGCCTTCGCTCAAGCAGGAGCTGGAACGAAGTCTGCCTTCTTATATGATCCCGTCCCGAATTCTTGTTCTGCGTCAGTTGCCCTATAATGCCAGCGGAAAGCTGGACATGCTCGCCATTAGGGACATGTTCTTGGAACCGGACAACGCGGCGCCGCCGAGCACACCTATCCTTGATCAGAGTCGCTCATCGGTCACTTCTGTGGCAGAGACCGTGTCCGAAGAAGAGGACAAGTCCGCCTTGGAACACAGTTCCATCCCCGTCCTCGAGGCGGAGCCGAATTGTGAGACTGGGCACGTTTCGCCCCAGCCTTCGGTACCGCTACCTACGGCAACATCAGGTACCAAACCGGGCGTAGCGCAGGTGATGAACGCCGAGGAATTGCTGGCGATCTGGAGGACCATCCTGAAAAATCAAAATCTCAGCGCGGAGGTTTCTTTCTTTGAACAGGGCGGCACTTCGCTCTCGGCGCTGAGTGTTTTGAGCGAATACTTTAACCGTGGGATCAGCATGACGCTGGCCGACTTTTATCGTGTACCGACCGCGCAGAAGCAGGCGCTGATGCTCTCGGCTTATGCATCCTCTTCGCCATTGGCGGCGGATCCCGCGCAGATGCCGTCTGCGCCTCCTATGGAAGTGCTGAATGTCACAGCGCAGGTGCCGCAGATGGCAAATCAAATCCAACCAGCGCTGACCACCGTTCTGCTGACCGGCGCGACCGGATTTCTGGGTGCGCATCTGTTGCGTAGCTTGCTGGAGCATGGGGCTGAAAAGGTGATCTGTCTTTTGCGCGGCGGGCGCCCCGACCGTCTCTGGGAGACTCTCTCCTGGTATTTCGGGAACGGTTGGACAAAACGCAAGGGCACGCGGATAGAGATTCTGGAAGGGGATATCACGCAGCCGAACCTGGGTCTCCCGGCTGTGCAGTACACAGCGCTCCAAGCGCAGGTGAATGCGGTTTTCCACGCTGCGGCCGACGTACGCCACTATGCGGCCGACGATGCCCTTCTTGCCACAAATCTGGAGGGGACAAAACAGGTGACCGACTTTACCCGCCGGGCAAACGCTGCTCTCTATCACATCTCCACAATCAGTGTCAGTGGATCCCATCTGCAGGCGATGCCGCAGCGTACCTGTATCTTCACTGAAAACGATTTAGACATAGGGCAGAATTGGGCAGACAACTTCTATACCAGGAGCAAGTTTTTGGCCGAACAGGAGGTATGTCGAGCGATTGAGCAGGGGCTATGCGCCCGAATTTTCCGGATCGGACGCCTTGTGGGCCGTGCGTCGGACGGTGTATTCCAGCGGAACCAGGCGTCTAATGCTTTCTATCGCGCGGTACGTGGTATTTCGGTGCTGGGCGCACTGCCGGATGTTATGGCGATGATGCCGCTGGAATTAACGCCGGTGGACATCTGTGCCGAGGCCATTGTAGTTCTCCGCCACACCCCGCACACCGTGAGCCATATCATTGAACCCAACCCTGCCCCTATGGGAGAGACCCTTGCCAAGGTAATCACGGGATTGCAGATTCTGTCCGAGTCGGAGTTTGCCACCTTGCTCTCCAAGCGGGTCGCCGATGGCACATCCCCTGAAGTTGACGCGGTTGTCGAACTGTGGAACCAGTTTCAGAGTGATGTAGCCTCCATTACGGTATCCACGACACTTACTCAAAGCAGTATGGCCGCAGCTGGCTTTCACTGGCCGGACACAGACGTGCGCCGGGTGCTGGATGCGTTTATCTGATCTTACAACATCGGAGGAAGGAGAAAGATGGTAGAGGAGGGAGAAAGGTGATCAGCAACTTTGAAATTATTATGATCTTATGGCTCATTTTGATCTGCACCATATTCCTCATTTGGAATCTGTTTTCCACTAAGCGTCAACAGTTGATTCAGAAGCTTTACGTTTGGCTTTGTGTGGTCTTTCTCGTTTGGCTACTTGCCATGCTTGGCATCGCTTTTGTCGACCCGGTGGACATGAAGGCGCTGTTTGTGTTGGATTCCCTGAGCTATATCGGTGGTGCTTTTACTCCGGTCATCATGCTGTTGATCGCCCTCGCATTTATCACTGGCAAGGTGCAAATGCCGAGGCGCTGGTTTCTGCTACTCATTATCCCGATTATCACCAATATCATAGTTTGGACTAACCCTCTTCATCACTTGCATTACCGCGTGTTTGCCGTGGTACGCAGCGAACTGGTATTTGGACCGTATATGCTCATCTCGGGTGCCTATACCTATATTTGCCTGATTGTAGCTACTATCCTGCTCATTCGCTTCGGCGTCAAGAGCCGTAACCGACTCTATAGGATGCAGGTCACCATGCTGGTGCTGGGGGAGCTGGTGCCGCTAGTGGTCAGTATGGTGGCTACTTTCGGGATTGCAGACCTCTCTATTTTTGCCACGCCTCTCAGCTTTACCGCGACGTTGATCTGCACGTTTATAGCCATTTACCGACTTCATCTGCTGGATATTGTTCCAGTGGCCACACAGCATATTTTGGACTGGATCTCGGACGGATATCTGGTGCTCAACGAATCTGGCCTTGTGGTAAATGAAAACCAGCGCTTTCGGACTGTGTTCGGGCAATTCTACGGGATCACTACCAATAAGTACCTGAAAGACTGCATCGACGAAAAAGATAATGACGGGCAGTCGGCACTCTATATTTTGATCTCAGCAGTGCAATCCTGCGCGGAGAGCCAAGTTCCGCTCACCTATGAGCAGGCGATGATAGTGCCCGAGAAGGACGGTGAGTCGAGCAAAAAATATTACTACATGGTAGATATTACACCTTTGGAAATTGATGGCAAGATATCCGGGTTTGTGGTAGTCTTCAAGGACATCTCGCAAGTCAAAAAGGGCATGCAACAGTTGCATGAGAGTCAGACGCGCATGATGGAACAGGATCGACTAGCCTTTTTGGGGCAAATGGTGGGTGGTCTGGCCCATAACCTGAAGACGCCGATCATGAGCATTGCGGGTTGCACCGCGGCCACCAGTAGGCTGGTGCAGGAGGCGCGGGAATCCCTGGGAGATGAGGAGGTTGTCCTGGAGGACTACCTTGAGATATATGAGGAGATCGACGAGTGGCTGGGCAAGATCAGTACTTCCTGTTCATATATGTCTGATATTATCACAGCGATCAAGGATCAGACCACCCATCTGGACAACTTAGAGAAGCGTGAATTTACCCTCGATGAGCTCATAAGGCGCACGGCACTACTCATGCGGCACGAGTTGATGACCAGCGGCTGCAAGCTAATTTTGGAATACGACCCCCAGGAGCGTATCATACTCACCGGAGATATCAATAATCTGATTCAGGTGATCAATAATTTGGTGGGGAACGCTATTTACGCAGAGAGGGACTCAGAAATGAAAGAAATATACATCGGGGTCGAAGAAGATGAGACACATCTCAGCATATATGTGAAGGATACAGGCAGTGGGATTGACGCGCGGGTGCGCGATCGGCTGTTCCGCGAGATGATTACCAGCAAAGGCACCAAGGGGACAGGCTTAGGATTGTTTATATCCAACTCGATTGTGCGGGGGAAGTTCGGCGGTTTCATGTGGGCTAAAGACAACCCTGGTGGAGGAGCTATATTTGGGTTTTCCATCCCTTTGGAAATGGTCTCTATTTCACGCATTGAATGCGGGGAGGTAACAAGAACATGAGAAAAAAACGATATAGGGCAGATGAAAATAAATACTCGATTTTGACGTTGGACGATGACCCTATCATGACCGAGACCATTCAGTCTTATTTTCAACCGCTCGGCTATCGTGTTGATATTGAAAACGATCCCTATGCTGCCATCGAACGTATACGGGTCGGCAACTATGACATTCTACTTCTGGACTTCCTGATGACGCCTATCTGCGGAGATCAAGTGGTAGAGCAGATACGCACCTTTAATCAGGATCTGTTCATAATTCTTCTTACCGGGCATAAGAGTATGGTTCCACCTATCCGCACCATACGCGCTCTGGACATTCAGGGCTATTATGAAAAGAGTGACCGCTTTGACCAGCTGGAGCTTCTGGTGGAATCGTGCATCAAATCCATTGATCACATGCGTACTATCAAAGCTTATCAGAAAAGCCTGGCCGAGTTGGCAAACGCGCTACCTGAGATCTACAGCTTCCGTACGGTCGATGCTTTGGAAGCGCCGCCTATCCTGAAGATTGCCAAACGACTTTGGACCTGTACAAGTGGTTTTTTGGCGGCTTGGTCGGAGGCGGCACCGCGGAAGCTTTTGCGTTACGCCTTCGGAAAGAAATTTGAAGCACTAGACGGCACGACGCCGCAGCAGTTACTGGGGCAGATTGAGGACATGGAAGAGAAAAAGCTATGCATGCGGACGCTGCTCCAGGATACCGACGGCAATGCCGTTGGCGTTCTCGCTCTGGAAACGCAGAATAAGCCGGGGTTTTATCAGGAGCGACTCTTCGAGATCTTTTCCCGTCAGTGCGCGTCGGCGCTGGAAAACAACGCTCTGATGACACGAGTCAAGACGGGTTACCTCGAGGTAATCCAGGCGCTGCGTCTCATGGTCGACGCGAAGGACATTTACACCCGCGGTCATTCCGACCGCGTTGCCTATTACGCTATCCAATTAGCAGTTGCGCTGGGGAAGGAAGAGCGATTCTGTGAGCGAGTGCAGCTGGCTGGCCTGTTACATGACATAGGGAAAATGGCGGTGCCTGATGAAATCCTACTGGCTGAGCGTCGACTGACCAATGAGGAACTCGACGTCATTCGTAAGCATCCGCAGTATGGCTGCTCCATTTTGTCGGCGATTACACATTTTCGTGAGATTGTGCCCATTGTGCGGAGCCACCATGAGCGATATGGCGGCGGTGGCTACCCCGATGGCCTGATCGGAGAGGAAATCCCGGAGGAGTCGCGGATCATTTCCATTGCCGATGCATTTGACGCCATGACGTCTACCCGCCGCTACAGGTCTAAGATGACCTTTGAAGAGGCCGCCAAACAGTTAAGGGATAACAAGGATATCCAATTTGACGGTGCTATGGTCGACGTCTTCCTCACGCTGATCCCGAAATTGCCAAAAGAGGAGATCGCGTTGACCGAGCGAACAGAGTTATTTGCGGAAAGGATCTTTAAACTATGAAAACCCACCGTTGGAATCCAACTGTATACTACGACACTTTTACAGACTTTTTACAGGGGATCTCCGCATTCGGAGACCGCCCGGCCATCTGCTATGCGGATGAAAACGGGCAGATGCGGAGTCATTCCTATCGAACACTCTGTGACGATGTGGCGGTACTAAGGCGCGCGCTAAACGCCCACTCTCTGGCCGCGAAACGAGTGGCCATCGTCGGGGAGAACAGCTATGAGTGGATCGTGCTTTTCTTTGCCGTCGTGTCAAGCGGTGGTGTGGCTATCTGTGTGGACATTGAACAAAATGATAATACCATTCGCAGTATGATCAAGCAGGCAGATGCGCAAGTGGTCTTTGCCTCCCCCAGCCTACTGCCGATCTGTATGCCTATGCTGGGGCAGAATGCTGATATACAGTGTATATTTTCCCTTACTGCCCCGGAAAGCGACACCTCAGTGGGCGGCACGTTTGGCGCGTTATACCGCGAGGGTATAGAGATAAAGGAGACAGAGACGCCGGCGCTGATGCCAGAGCAGCCTGCTGTACTCATATTCACTTCCGGGACAACCGCGGATCCAAAGGGAGTGGTGCTGACGCACAGAAATCTGCTGCAAAACGCGGGTGCCGCTGTAGCCACTGTGGACTTAGGGCAGTCGATTTTCGTGGGGCTCCCGTTCTTTCACGCCTACGGGCTCAATTGCGGTGTAATCTGTTCTCTGCTCAAGGGCGCGCGACTGACCATCAATGGCAGTCTAGCCACCATGCTGCGCGACCTGACGCTGTCAGAATCCGAGACTGTGATTGCGGTACCTCTGATGGTTGAAGCCCTTTATAACACAGTCTGGGCACAGATTAGGCGCGCTGGGTGCGAAGAAAAGGTTAATCGGTTGCTCAAACGATTCTTTATGTTTCGGCGGTTCAGGCTCACGGTTGGTCAGAGGGAACGTAAGCAGATTCGGGACCAATACTTTGGTCACATACGCCTGATTGTCTGTGGCGGTGCCCATATGAATACTGATATCTCCCGCCAGCTAGAAGCATTGGGTGTGCTGGTGCTTCAAGGGTACGGCATTACTGAGTGCTCGCCACTAATTTCGGTCAATCGGAATCTGTCCTGGGATCTGGAGTCGGTGGGGGTGCTGCTGCCGGGATACGAGATGAAGCTGGTGGACGGAGAGATCCTGGTGCGGGGGCCTAGCGTCATGGGCGGCTACTACAAGGATCCGGAGGCCACGGCAGCCGTTTTGCAGGACGGCTGGTTCCGCACCGGCGACCTGGGGGCAAGAAATGCCCGCGGACACCTGTTCATTACCGGCCGGACTAAAAATCTGATTGTTTTGAAAAACGGGAAAAAGATCTCGCCGGAGAAGCTGGAAGAGATGGTGCTGACCATTCCCATGGTCAAGGATGCACTGGTATACGGCATTGTGTCCGGTGGGGATGCGGATGACGTCCAGCCGGCTGTCAGTATATATCCGGATGCTAAACTGACTGAGCATATGGAGGACTACGAAGTTTTGGGAGCGCTGCAGCATGAGATTGACCGCCTCAACTCGACGCTGCCAGCCTATCAGCAGCTGCAGGTGGTCAACCTGCGGGAGCGGGAATTTACAAAGACCTCATCCATGAAAATAAAACGGTATGCGGCAGAGAACCGGAACGACCTGGCCGTGAAGTGAAGGAGAAACTATGCTGAAGCTGATCCAAGACATTATATTTGACGTGACCGGCAAGAGGGACGTGACCCCGGATACGGATTTTGTCAAAGACCTTGAATTGAATTCATTCGATATTGTAAACATCGTCGCTGCATTTGAGGCACACTACAACACCAAGATCCCCGCGCGGGATATCTGGAATCTGCGACATGTGAGAGATGTCATTGCCTATATACAGGAGCGAGGACTGGAGTAGCCTTGAGCGGGGCAAACTTCACGGTGTATCTATATCCGGAGACCTATATCCTGCCACGCCACCTTCGTCTGCTGGACGCGGCGGCGCGTTACACGGGGCGAGAGACGGCGGGCTGGCAAAGGGAAGAGGAGGAGAGTGGCCGGCCCTTTTTCCGACAAGCGCCCGATGTGCATTTCTCAATTTCGCACAGCGGTGCCTTTTGGGCGTGTGCACTGGGTGCGTCTCCTGTGGGGTTGGACATCCAGCAGCAGATATCCTGTGACGTGTCCAGGCTCTCCCGGCGATTTTTTCACCCGCGGGAGGACAGCACACTGGCGGCAGTGGAATATGCGTTGCCCGCATTCTTCGAGATTTGGACGGCCAAGGAGAGCTTTGTCAAATATACCGGCGAGGGGATCCTGTCCGGCCTTGATACTTTCGATATCACGGCCCCTCTTCCGCAGGGTGCACAGCTTCGACCGCTGTCCGCCCCGCCGGGGTACAGCATGTGTCTGTGTGCCGCCCGGGTCGATGAGGTAACAGTGATCCGCCTCTGACGGTCGGCGGTGATACATAAGGAACAGCAGGGATGCTTTATAAGATCGAGTTGGATGTGTGAAGAAATCTCTGTAGACTTCAGCCTTTTATCTCTAGGTAAGATTCTTAATTGTAAAATCTATTCAAACCATCTTCCTTTAATAAGGTCTTTTGCATCATGAGTTAAAGGTATCAAATCACTCCTATTTAGATATGAAACATCAAATTTACGATTTAATGCTGCGAAGTGTTTTAATCCAAAGGCAATTTTATTTAAATACGAAAATACTCCAACAGCACCTAAAGAAAACTCATCTGCTTTTTTGTCATATATTGATCTCAAATCAGCAAGATCATAATATATTTCATTTACAGTAGTTCCATATGTCTTCAGATTCTTAGGAACATCACCTTTTTTTATTCTTTCTCCAATATTCTTACCAGTCATCGCGGCTGTCATAGAAGCACGGCATAATCCTATGGATGTTACATTCTGATTTCCAAATGCAAGTGCCTTAAACACTTGGTCTTCAGAACTAAATCCACCGGTAATTGTTACAGCCGGGATATATCGGCCTTCAGCTTTTAACTTTTCAACTATTTTACAAACAGATTCTTCCAGGAGTATCGTAGGCAGGCTCCACTCATTCATCATCTTGCATGGACTATATCCGCTTCCTCCGCCTGCACCATCAAAGGTAATCATGTCTACTTGCGCTTCGCTTCCAATCCTGATTACTCTCTCTAAATCCTCTCTATCATAGCCGGCCATTTTTAGATAGATATTTTTTACTCCCATTTTTCTTAATCCCTCAATTCTTGGGATTAAATACTCCTCATCCCATAATGGCAACCTGCTATATGAATAAAAATTAGGGCAAATTTCTTTTTCAGCTTTTCTAATAATCTCAGGATCCATAGGATCCGGGAATACTAATATTCCAATTTCCCGCTTTTTGAGTGCTTCCTCCCTGTCTTTTAATTTGTGAACCGGTTGTGTGCCTTTTGCGCTTTGACCAAATTTAAATTCTAAAGCTTCTAAATTATGCTCTTTTATTGCATATTCAGGAATACCCAACATATCATCCTCAACATTGCACTGCAATACAATCTGTCCATATCCGCGATAATATTTACGGAAAGAATCAAGCATACTCTTTAAAGCTGGAAACTCAACAACCTTGCCATTTTCAATCTGTAGATCAGGATCCTTGTCTCTGGCTTCCTCTCCAATCACACATGTTACCCCTGCCATAGCTGCTCCGCCAAAATAATCTTTCCAATTCAACTTAATAAGAGCAGGTAAAATGATAGGCATCGATAATTTTACGGGATTAAATTTTCCATATTCTCTTTCCAATTTTACATGATATATGTTGGCATCTTCATAGTTAGGGTTGGCTCCAACAGCTCCAAACACACGTCCATTAATATTAAAGTGCGAAAAATCAATTGGATAATTCTTCTCTGAAGCAACTTGATTATTTCCAGTATTTGTTGGGTAAACAGTCTGCTGTCCTAAAACAGATGCTAAAGCAATTTCACATGTTCCCTCACATTCTTCGGTGCAAAATGAACACATACCGGATTGTGGTGAAATATGATTGCTTCTAAGATACGTATCATTAAATGCAGATGATAATTTTGGTGAATAAGCCATTGTTAATTCTCCTTTTATTTAACAATTTACTATCAGGTCAAGTACGTTTCTGTAATATTAATTACGAAACAGTGCTTACATCGGTTATGCTGTACAAAAACTATTCTATAATATAAATACACTACCCTAACTCGACACATTCATGCTGATGAAGCTGACTAACTGTGCCGGGATACGGTCTGTGTTCATTTCGGAAACCGTTCCGGTTTCATAAAACAATTTCAGTAATCTAGTCGCTCGGTATTTAATTAAATTAAGTAAGATAATATGTAGTGATCCCATAAAAATGCGCCCTGTTTATTCCAGAGCGCACTTTTTAGTGTTTACACCGGCTTTTGAATTTTAGCTGAGGATTGCGGCATCCGATACATCGGAGGAGCCGGACGCCTGCTCGAACTTCTGGAGTAACGCCTCAACCGTGAGAGCCTTTTTCTCCTCACCTGAGATATCGAGGATTATGCCCCCCTCGTGCATCATGACGAGGCGGTTTCCATACTCGATGGCATTTCTCATGTTGTGGGTAACCATCAGGGTCGTGAGCTTGTTTTCCCGTACTATCTTGTCGCTCAGTTGAAGAACGGTCTGAGCGGTCTTCGGGTCAAGCGCTGCCGTGTGCTCGTCGAGGAGGAGGAGCTCAGGGCGGCGTATGGTAGCCATGAGAAGAGTTAGCGCCTGTCTCTGTCCACCTGAAAGCAGGCCAACCTTTGTCTTGAGCCGATCCTCGAGCCCGAGACCGAGGCTTGCTAGCTGTTCCTTATACATCTCCTCGTCAGACTGCGGGAGACCCCATTTTAGCGTCTTGGGCTTGGCGCGCCGGTAGGCGAGGGCGAGGTTCTCCTCTATCCACATCTTCGCCGCCGTACCCATCATGGGATCCTGAAAGACCCGTCCTATGAAAGCGGCACGCTTGAACTCCGGCATATAGGTTATATCCCTGACGCCGAGGCTTATGCGCCCCGAGTCCGGCATCATCGAGCCTGCAACAAGGCTCAGCATCGTCGATTTTCCTGCTCCGTTCGAGCCTATTACGGTCACGAATTCACCCTCAGCTACCTCAAGGTTTAAATCCGTGAATAGCGTCTTCTCGTTCACCGTGCCGGGATCGAAGGTCTTTCTAAGATTCTCAATCTTAAGCATCTTGTGCCTCCTTATTCCCGTTTCCGGCTTTCCTGAAAAAGGCGGCCTTCCCCTTGAGGACCGGGAGGGCAAGCGCAATGGCGACGATGACTGCCGTGATAAGCTTGAGGTCCGTCGCCTTCATCCAGGGAATCGTGAGCGCGGCAGCTATTATGGTCCTGTATATCACCGAGCCCAGGACAATCGCGGACAGTATGTAGGCGAAGTTGTGCTCCTTCCTCAGGAAGAGCACCTCCCCGATTATTATCGAGGCGAGACCGATGACGATCGTTCCCTGTCCCATGTTCACGAGCGCCGAGCCGTAATCGAACTGGGCGATGAGGTTGCCGGAAAGAGCGACCAGCCCGTTTGAAATCATGAGACAGAGGATTGTGGTCCAGTCGGTGTTTATACCAAGAGCCCGCGCCATATGGCGATTATTTCCGGTAGCCCTTATCGCGCAACCGATCTCGGTGCCGAAGAACATATAGAGTATGGCGACCAGCAGCGCGGATATGGCAAAGCCTACGCAGATGGATACGGTGTTCGGCGCAGTACCGTCGGGGAACAAAGTCGTAATAATATTCTTGAATGAAGTCCCGACTATCGAGACCGTTGCTCTGTCACTCATTATCCGTATATTTACGGAATAGAGGGCTATCTGGGTCAGTATCCCCGAAAGTATGGGGGGGATCTTGAATGCGGTGATGAGTACCCCGCTTACAAGACCTGCGCACATGCCGGAGATGAAGGCCGCAGTGGCTGCGACGATCGGATGGACTCCGGCATTGATGAGCACAACCGTGACAGCCGCACCGAGGGGAAAGGTTCCCTCTACGGTGAGGTCGGCAATCTCGAGAGTACGGAACGTAAGGTAGATCCCCAGGGTGAGGACCGCCCACATTACGCCCTGTGCAACGCCGCTTTGTATGGTAGCTAATGACATGCAAATATAACTCCTTGACTACTTGATTACTTCAGCCGAATCGAGTATCTCTTGAGAAATTTCTATGCCGAGCTTTTCCGCGGCGGTGGCATTGATGGCTGTCGTAAGGTTTTCGGTTTGGTATACTACGGGCATCTTGGCAACTTCAGCGAGAGGATCGCCCGACTGCAACACCTTTACCGCCATGGCGGCGCTCTGCTTACCGAGCTCGAAGTAGTTCACACCATAGCTTGCAAAGGCTCCGTTTGCAACCATTGCAGGCTCTGCGCCGAAAGTCGGGATTCCGCAATCATGGGCCGCCGTGGAAACTATCTGCATCGCATCCGACACTGTATTGTCGGTCGGAATGTAGATGGCGTCAACCTGACCCTTAAGGGACTCGATGGCGGACTTGGCTTCATCGACCGCTGATATGGTTTTCTGTACGCAGGTGAGGCCTTTTCCTTCGATGTGACTCTTCGCCATTTCGTACTGGATGCGAGAGTTGGACTCGCTTGAGGAGTAGAATACGGCTATGGTCTTCGTTTCCGGGAGCAACTCGAGAAGGAAGTCTATTTGCTCTTTAACGGGATTCATATCCGAGGCGCCCGAGATGTTCCCGCCGGGGGCATCGTAATCCGCAATGAGGCCGGACTGCACGGGATCGGTGACCGCGGAGAATATGACGGGAATAGTAGTGGTCTTTTCCTTCAGGCAGAGCACGCTCGGGGTTGCAATTGCGAAGATGAGGTCACTGCCGTCGTTGATGAGGCTGTCCGCTATGGTCGGGCAGTTTGAGGTATCCGCTGCAGCGGAGAGATAGTTGAATACCACGTTCTCGCCTTCGATAAAGCCTGCTTCCGCAAGCCCTGCTTTAAAGCCTTCGCTTGCGTTCAGAAGGGCGTCAAATTCTCCAAACTGCATGATACCAATTTTTATCGGCTCCTTTGACCCTTCATCCGGCTCAGCTACACCTGTGTCCTTGCTGCCGTCCTTGCTTCCGCACGCCGCAAGCGACATCAGGAGAAGGACTGCTAACAATAGGCTTATGATCTTCTTGCTTTTCATTTTTTATACCTCCAATACAGATAATTAATGAATTTGCAAATAAAAACGTCCACCTGTCTGTAGATTTGGTGGACGTTATCGGCTTTGTCATACGCAAATATGCGTTATTTGCGGAAAGCGCAACAACGAACCACCTTGCCGTAATAATAGTAGACGTTGAAACGCATATCCGTGACTTGTCTCATCTTTGCACTTTCTCCGTTCTCAATAACATGGATTGATTCTATGCGCGAAAAAAGAAATTGTCAAGGTCATTTTTGTACAGAGCTAAAGTACACTTGACTCTTTACAAGGTCCGCATAGTAATCGCACCATTACAGCTTTCTGGACATGCAGACGATTTTCCGACTGTTCAAAAATCTCGTGGGCATGAGCCTCTAAGACTTCTGTCGTAATTTCTTCTTCGCGATGTGCCGGCAGGCAGTGCAAGACTATCGCATCGTTCGCCGCCACATCCATCACTTGCTGATTGATCTGATAGTAACGGAACGCCTTCTGGCGCTCTTTAATCTCATCTTCCATGCCCATGGATGCCCAGACATCCGTGTAGAGCACATCGGCATGTTCTGCGGCAGCGAAAACATCCTCCTGTAACGAAAAGCGTCCGCTCGTCTCCGCCCAAGCGCGGATCTCAGCATCAGGTTCGTAACCTGAAGGACAAGCAACAGCGACCGACATACCCATCTTCAAACAGCCGACGATCAGTGAGTTCATCACGTTGTTGCCATCACCGACAAAACAGAGTTTTAGACCCTCCAGACTACCCTTGATCTCACGAATCGTCATCAGATCCGCTAGCACCTGACAGGGGTGAGCATAATCTGTTAAGCCATTAATGACAGGCACTTGGCTGTAGGCCGCCAGATCATCAACTTCCTGTTGGGCGAAAGTTCGGATCATGATAATGTCCAAGTAGCGTGAGAGCACACGAGCCGTATCCTGAATCGGTTCGCTACGCCCGATCTGTAGATCGCGGCTAGACAAAAAGAGGGCTTGTCCTCCGAGCTGGAACATTCCGGCCTCAAACGATACGCGCGTACGGGTTGACGCTTTCTGAAAAATCATGCCTAGGGATTTATCCTTGAGATGTTTATGCTTGATGCCGTGCTTGCGCTCATATTTTAATTGATCACCAAAGTTGAGGATATCTCTGATCTCCTCCGTTGTCAGATCCGATAGCTTAAGCAGATGTTTCATTGTTTGTTCCCCTTATTTAGGCAGATCTATTAGGCAGATCTATATGTTTACTGTATTCTTAATTGGATTCTCATGCAACAACTTTCGGTAAGCATAAAAAGTAACTTCACTTTTCGCCATCATTCGCCGTCGTACTTGCGGTTCCTTGCTCTGCCGCATGAGCCGCGCAGATTTTTCCAACTTTTTGTTAATATAGCAGTGCGCTTATAAACCAATCGTCTCCGCTGAGTTATACGTCGAACTTGTGTGTACGCTCCACATACGGTTCATTCGCTAACCGCTCGCGAATTGCAGCGATTTGCTTCCTGACAGATTCCGGCGCAGTTCCGCCTTCGGAATTTCGCTCCGTTACACAGCGATCAAGATCGACGACCTGGTATATATCCTGTGCAAACGCCGGATGAACAGATTGGTAAACAGTCAGCGGCAAATGCTCCAGTGTCGTATGATCTGTTAGGCAACGGGCGACGAGCGCTCCGGTAGCTTGATATGCTTCCCGGAACGGTACACCTTTGCGCACCAGATAATCGGCACAATCTGTTGCGTTGAGCAAGCCGTCTGCAGCCGCCCGGCGCATCTCTTGACTGTTGATCTGAGCTGTCACGAGCATCGGCGGAAACAGTTCGAGACAAATCTTGACGGTATCACAAGCATCAAAGAAAGCTTCCTTATCTTCCTGCATATCCTTGTTATACGCCAGTGGCAGGCCTTTCAGCAAGGTTAACAAGGTGATCAGATCACCGTAGACCCGTCCTGTTTTTCCGCGCACAAGCTCTGCAATGTCGGGATTTTTTTTCTGTGGCATAATACTTGAACCCGTGGCGTAAGCATCGTCAAGCTCTAAAAACCGAAATTCCTGCGAACACCAGAGAATTACCTCTTCAGCTAAACGTGAGAGATGCATCATGATGATGGAAAGAGCCGCCGTCAGCTCAACAGCAAAATCACGATCAGCAACAGCGTCCATACTGTTTGCAGCAACGCCAGTGAAACCGAGTATCTGAGCGGGTTCCCGGCGATCTGTAGGGTAGGTCGTACCGGCCAACGCACAGGCACCGAGCGGCGATTCAGCCATCATGCGCGAGACAGCATCTCGGATTCGCCCACAGTCACGCAGGAACATCGCCGCATACGCCAGCAAATGATGCCCAAAGGTGATCGGTTGAGCGCGCTGAAGATGTGTGTAGCCCGGCATAATGGTTTCGGCGTATGTTTCGGCCAGATCAGTCAACTTCTCAATAAACTGCGTCAATAATTTATGAATCGTCTTGGCTTCACCTTCTGCATAAAGTCTAAAATCGAGCGCAACTTGATCGTTGCGGCTGCGTGCCGTATGCAAACGTTTCCCGTCATCGCCGATTCTCCGCGTCAATTCGCCTTCAACCAGGGTATGAACGTCTTCTGCCGCTTGATCAGGTTCCAAACAGCCGGCCGTGTAGTCGTTGAGGATGGACAGCAGACCGGCTTCGATTCGCTGAGCGGACTGCTCCGTTATAATTCCCTGTCGCCCCAGCATGGCAACGTGAGCAAGTGAACCCTTGATATCTTCCGCAATCATCCGACCATCAATATGCAGCGACTGGTTAAAGTCCCGCGCCAGCTTAGCGAGCTCACCGCTAAATCGTCCCTTCCAAAGATCAGCCAAGGTTATCCTCCCCGCCTTGCACTTTATCCAACATCTTGGCTCGCATCTTGAGCGGAAGACCGAACAAGTTGATAAAGCCTTCGGCATCCTTTTGGTTATAGACCTCATCTTCATTGAACGTCGCGGTTTCTTCATCGTAGAGTGAATAAGGCGACGTCACACCGGCATTGATAATGTTGCCTTTGTAGAGCTTGAGCTTTACCTCACCGGTGCAGGTCTTCTGCGTCTCGTCAACGAAAGCTGAGAGCGCCTCGCGCAGCGGTGTGAACCACTTGCCGTCGTAAACCAGTTCGGCAAAACGAATCGCTATCATCTCCTTATAATGTTGGGTATCGCGATCAAGCGTTAAGGTCTCCAAGACATCGTGTGCATGGTAGAGTATCGTACCGGCCGGTGTCTCGTAAATACCACGAGACTTCATGCCGACTAAGCGATTCTCTACGAGATCTAATAACCCGATTGCATGGGCACCGCCCAATCTGTTCAACTCCTCAATGAGCGAGACGGCATCAAGTTCCTGACCGTCGATGCGTACGGGCACACCCTGCTCAAAACCGATCGTTACGTATACCGGCTCATCAGGCGCAGCTTCCGGTGTCACACACATCTCAAGAAAACCCAGCTTGTCGTACATAGGCTCTGAGCTGGGATCTTCAAGATCCATACCCTCATGTGACAAGTGCCAGAGATTCTTGTCCTTGGAATAGTTCGTTCCGCGATTAATTTTTAACGGAATGTTATTTGCTTCGGCGTAATCAATCTCCTCATCCCGCGATTTAATATCCCAAATACGCCAAGGAGCAATAATCTTCATATCCGGAGCAAACGCCTTGATCGTCAGCTCAAAACGAACCTGATCGTTGCCTTTACCGGTGCAACCGTGAGCAATGGCGTCAGCTTGTTCCCGTTTAGCGATATCGACAAGCCGTTTGGTGATACAAGGACGCGCAAACGACGTTCCGAGCAGGTAAGTACGCTCATAGCGTGCACCGGCCTTCAATGTGGGGAAGATATAATCTGTAATGAATTCTTGGCGCATGTCCTCAATGTACAGTTTTGATGCACCAGTTTTAATGGCTTTCTCTTCCAAGCCGTCTAATTCCGATCCCTGCCCGACGTCAAATGAAACTGCGATAACTTCGCAGCCTTCATAGTTCTCCTTTAACCAAGGAATAATAACGGACGTATCAAGCCCGCCTGAATAAGCGAGAACAATCTTTTTTATCTCTTTAACTGACATATAGATGACTCCTGTAACAGCTTTTAATCTCGTATCAGCCATTATCAGTTTGGAGTTATCAAATGTCAACCCTTTTTGTATTTAAATTCATATTATTGATAGTTTATGTGTTTGGATGTATTTTTTATCGAATTTGCGGAATCAGCCATATCTCGGATAATAATGATAGTGGATAGTGGATAGAAGGAGAAACAAACTTGAAAAACACTTAAATCCTGCCAATAAAAGCACAACTCAATTTCGTCATAGTTAGTGAAAGGGGGATAAAGCATGGATAATGAGAGCTTACAAAATAAGTTAATAGCTTTACAAAGTGGCGATAAGATAGCATTTGAAGAAATCTACAACCATCTAAAAACGCCGATGTATACGATTATCTTGCGAATTACACAGGACAGGTCGTTATCAGAGGACATACTACAAGAAGTATTTCTCAAATTGTATCAGTCGCCGCCTAAGTCCCCAATCAGGAAGCCTCGCGCATATTTGTTCCAGATGGCGCGCAATTTGGCAATTGATAACGTGAGAAAGCTTCCACAGTATGCTAATTGGGATAGTATTGAGAACATTGTGTATCTTCCGCTTGACGACTTTTCAGTAAAAATGGATATTGACCACGCCATGAAGACCTTGCCTTTGCAGGAATGTCAAATCGTGTCTTTACGCATTAACGGCGGACTGAAATTTCGGGAAATTTCCGATGTGATGGGCATTCCGTTGGGAACAGTCCTTTGGAGATACCAGAAGGGGATTACACAATTACGGTCTATTTTATCCGGAGGTGTAAAATGAAAAAATTAATAGCTTTTCTAATAGCACTCACGTGCATTTTAGCTTTGTCAATGACGGCGTTGGCAGCTAATTCGGACAACAACAAATCTTTGTCTCCTGATAGTGGTAAATATGAAAACATCGTAGCTCTGTATGAACATTGGGAAACAAACGGGTATCCTGACAATGTTGGATTTGTTTTCAGCACGGACGGCAGTACAAGCAATCTTACTGTTCTTCTTGTTGGAGATGACGGTACGGCGGAGAATCAAATCCGCAGTATGCTGATAAGCGATTCCGGCCTTTCCTTTGGCAGCGCGAAATATTCATACAATGAGTTAATGGCGATTGCTGCAGAGATCTCCTCCGACTATTTGGGAAAAAATAAACTCTTTTATGGTCTCGGAGTTGGTTGGGGAGGAGTAGGCGACGGACCTCCGGGCTTTGGCGACAGCGGGAAAGAACCTCGTGTTTACATAGAGTTGGATAAAAGTATTTTTGCCGAGTATACGAAAAAGTTCGAGAAGCTTTATGGAGACAAGGTTGTGGTATTCAAAAGCGGGGCTCCCGTGGAGGAGGCCGGAGCCAAGGACAAAAACGCTAACCTGTCATGGTTGCTGATACCGATAGTGCTTTTGCTCGGAACCGGCATTATATTTGCCCTTCGCACCAAACTGGTTCCGGCTATGCAAACGGCGACAGGCTCTGTTGTTACGAAAACTGCTTCTGTCAGCAGAAAACAAACGATGGCAGCAGTAAAAAACAGTGAAGTTTCACCCCGTGACGAAGTATTTGACTCTATTTTATGCAAGATAGATAAAGAAGATATATTATAATAACCTGTCCTGCGAACCAATTTTATAAGCTGTTTTGCAGAGACTAAACAAAAAACTTAATGAGACCAACATGCTAAACGACGGTTTGAAATAATATCGAAGCCGTCGTTTGCTTTTTCCAAAATTTGAAATGCGGGGCTAAACAGAAACAGCCAGTACTCTTCTTTTCTCTGATACGCATTGTTGGGATTGCAGATGTCAGACAAAGTGCTTCCCCTTTTTGAGAATAACGAAGCACTGAATTACTTCCTCTCATCTCACTAATATAGTAAACTACTAGGAATAATAGGGCATTTTTAGTTTGCTAAGTTATTCTACGTTATGCGAGGAAAAACACTGATATGACAAGGCGGATAAGTATGATTACTGAAAGCATTCTTGATATTATCGGCGGTACGCCGATCATCAGCCTAAAAAAAGTCACAGGGCTAAATATCTTTGCGAAGGCTGAGTACTTGAATCCCGGTGGCAGCATCAAAGACCGGGTGGCTAAATATATGATTGAGCAGGCTGAAGCTGAAGGGAAATTAAAGCCAGGCATGACGATTATGGAGCCCACCTCGGGCAATACCGGCATTGGTCTGGCCTTAGTCGGTGTGCAAAAGGGCTACCGGGTGGTAATTGTCATGCCGGAAAATATGAGTGAGGAAAGAAAAAAGATCATCCGCGCTTTGGGTGCCGAGCTGATCCTGACTGATGCCAAGGAAAACATCGGTGGAACAATTGCGGAGGTGGAACGGCAACAAGCTGCTGACGTGAATATTTTTGTTCCGCAACAGTTTGAAAATATGCATAATCCCCATACCCACTACTTAACCACAGCAGCGGAAATATGGGAACAAATGGAGGGCCGGGTAGATGTCTTTGTTTCCGGGCTGGGGAGCGGCGGTACCTTGGAAGGAGTGGGTCGCTTTATTATCGAAAAGAATCCACAGGTCAAGATCATCGCTGTGGAGCCGAAAAATGTTTCTGCACTATTAGGACACGAGCCGGGATTACATAAAATTCAGGGTATTGGTGATGGGTTCATTCCCAGTGTGCTTGATGTCAGCCTGATTAGCGAGGTTGTTGAGGTGACGGATGATGATGCTATTAATACTGCAAGAGCATTGGCCAGTGGGCATGGTATTTTGGTTGGTACTTCGGCCGGCGCCAATGTCTGGGCATCTATTCAGATGGCGCAAAAATATGGTCAAGATAAAAACATCGTCACTATTCTGCCGGACAGAGTGGAAAGATATTTCAGTACTGCATTAATTTAAACTTTACCGATAATAACAAGAGGCAAAGGACTTTAGATATTTTGTCAGAGCATTTGTTAACGGATAAATTAGAATTTCGAGAGATATTTTGGATGACTTCATGAGCCAAAACGATTTGATCAAGCTCGGCATCCTTTTGTCGGAAAGAAGTATCAACAAAACAAAGATCAATTACATTACCTGGGGTGATATGGATTCAAAGTATACGACGGTTATTTTGTAATAAAGTTAAATCTCATTTCTAAGAAATTCTTCCAATTTGTCGATGGGTAAAGGCTTTGAAAAATAATATCCTTGTATTTCATCACATCTCAATCTTTTCAAAAAATCGACTTGATCCTTTGTTTCCACACCTTCAATAGTAGTATGAGCGTTAAAGGCCTTGGCCAACGAGACAACCATTTCGGTTATGGTTGCCTTTTTTCTTTCTAAATCGATATTGTCGGTAATGCTTTTATCAATTTTTATTCTGTCAAAAGGTATAGCTTCCAATCGATGTAATGATGAATATCCCTTGCCGAAATCGTCAAGGGCGATACTTACTCCCAACTTTTTCAATTCCGATATTTTTTCTATCGTATCCGATAAATTTTCAGACAACGCGCCTTCCGTGATTTCCAATTCGATATACTTCGGCTCTATTTGACTCTCTTTTATAATTTTTGAAACGGAATCCACAAAATCATTCCTTTGGAGCTGAACAGCCGAAATATTTACGGAAAAGCGAAGGGGTTCAAATCCCTTCATTACAAGCCTCTGATGTGCCGCTATCGACTGTTTAAGCACCCAGGCTCCCACATCGTTAATCAACCCTGTGGTTTCAAGTATGGGGATGAATCTATTAGGCGGCTCCAATATTTTACCGTTTTCAGGCGTCAGTCTGAGTAAAGTTTCAATTCCGGCGGTTTTTTCCGTTGCAAGATTGATTTGAGGCTGAAATTCCAAGTAAAATTCATTGTTTTGTAATGAGCTGAAAAGTCTGTTAGTGAGCAAGGTGGTTTCTATAATATGTTCTTTTATTCTTGAAGTATAAAAAACAATCTTATCGTCAGAATGTTCGGCCTCATTTCCCGCCAATTCGGCACTTTCCAAAAGAGAGGTTACATCTTTTCCGTCTTCCGGATATAACGATATGCCTATGTTGATAATAACAAATAATGCTTTCACTCCCGTTTCGGTCAACAAGGGCTGTGAGAAGGTGTTAATCACTTCCTTCGCCCTGTTCGTTATTTCATCCTTATTGTTGCTGTAGGGCAGAGCAACTATAAACTCTTTTGAGCCTGTCCTTGAAATAATGATGCTATCCTGAAACAGATTTTCGAGGGTTGACGCGGATTTTATTATTACCTGTGTTCCGACGTCATGGCCGAAGGTCTCATTAATCGGCTTTAAATTCTCTATTTCAATATCCAAAATTGCTATTTTCTTTAGTTCTTCTTCATTGTGCAGAATTGATTGCAATGTTTTGTTAAGCATATTTAAATTGGGCATTTTTGTAGCCGCATCAAAATAAGCGAATTCATGCAGCCTTTCTTCGTACAGTATCTTTTTATTTGCATCAGCCAAGACATTAGTTAAAATTTTTAAAATAGGTAGTCGATTCTCCCAGGTGTACATATCGGTAATGCTACAATATTCAACAATAAGAATTCCACTTATTCTATCATCAATAATTACAGGCAGTGCGGAAAATGAATTGATTCCCTTTGACATAAAGTAGTTTCTTGCAGCCTCATATTCTCGGATAGAAATACCTCTAATATCGTCACACACTATAGGCTGTTTGTGAGTAATTATAGATTCGACAATGGATAATATTGCATTTTTGGCATCCACTTCCGAATAGTAAGGCTGTGAACCCTCAGCCAAAGCACAATTAACATACGTACTTACGAAGGTTGTGTTTTTGTTATCGGGACTTACTTCTAATAAATATGCATAGTCAAAATTTAGAATTTCGGCGGACATTTCAAACATTTCATTGAATTTTCCCCCAGCCTCCTCTTTGTTAAAGGAAATAAAGTTGGAAGAAATTCTTTCAAGGATACTTTGCTCCATTGTGGATTTTTCATACTTCTGCATCCTCACTGTCTGCAGGGTCATTAAAAATTGCGTAATTGCGTAAGAAAGTACAATAATGGCAATCCTTGTCGCATAATCGGTACGGCACAAAGTGACAACAATCTCAGGTTTAGTTATGAAAAAAATAATTTGCACAACTATACTTACTACACCGAAGATAATGGAATGGATTTTACTTTCCAGAATAACTGTAAACAGGAAGAATAAAACATATATCGCCCATACAGTTATCGCCCCCTCACTAAAATATCTCAATAAGTAATAAATTGTACCCACAACAGATATTAACAGAAACATAGTATTTTGATTTGTCTGATTTTTTATAACAATTGGTATAAGTATGGAGAGTATCCCCATAAATGCCAGGCTTAAAGAGAGTAAAAACTCAATTTTTAATGAGCCTCTCATTATGAAAAATCTTATTAAAAAAGATATTACACCGCCTGTTATAAATGTGTATCCAATTATTCTAAACAATATCAATCGATCATTCTTCATTAATCTGCCGTATGTTAAAAATTCGGGTGTTGTCTTTTCCCTTTCTAAAAACAATCCGAAACTTTTTAATGCCGAAAACATCGCTATCGCTGGAATAAAAAGAATGATAACTGTTATCTTGGGAAACGATTTTATTTCCAAGATGTCAGGTAAGATATCTGCTACTATGCCCAAAAAAACTGTTAAGTAGAAGGAAAGTTTGAATTTTAATACATCCTTTTTTAAAAAAGTATTAGACTCGACTTTTCCCAACCAACGAAACAGTAATATGATACTGACAACCCCAAATGCAAGATAATAAAAAAACAGCCAATACCAGTCAATAGTTGTAGGGGATGTGTTTACCCAACCGAATTCAGTCTGTATCATTTTGTACTGTTTGGGGCCAAAAACCCCAAATGGGGCATACAAAATGACATTTATTATTGCAGGTAAATAAATTACAACAAGGGTCGTCCGTCTCTTTAAAAAACGGCTCTTTCCAAGCACTAATACGAAGTGGAAAAATATGCTATATATGATTCCCCAACCGAAAACTGTGATACAGCGCCAAAAAATGCTCTCCTCAGCAGTGTGGGCTGCGAGAGCAATGGAATATGAGAAGGACCAAATTGCCAACGAAACTGTTAACAGCAAAAATAAACGGTTGATGGTGCCTTTTTTGTGAAGTGATATTGCGTATACACCAAAGAGCATATAAAGAAAGCCAATGGTATAAATCATTATTGATAAAATCATATCTTCATCCCTAAGGTAAAATCTTGTATATTATACCTGTTTAATTATATTTAAACCATTGTATTACACCTATCTAATGTTTTACAATCAAGTATCGGGAAGATCGGGGTGTGGACATTTTCCTGGACTCCTAAGAAGCGATACCAAATGACTGCCTGTACTCCATAGGGTTCAAAATTCCTTACAAAAAACTCAATCCAGCGATACTACTACACCGAAAACGGGAGAAAACAGCGGCCAATATCCATGGCTGGTACTGCAGCCATAAAATCCAACTGCAAGATACCCCCAACTGCTAAGAAAAAATAGTAGATAACGTGGAACTGAACATTGATTCGGCTCCTCTTTTCATTTGGGAACAATCGTGAAAATATAACGTTATCTTACACCTTACATTTCTGGTTGCTCAAAGAAATGGACAAGAAATCACATGTGACAGTTATAAAGGTTACCACTGAAATCTCTCGCTGTTCAGGAATAATAATAAATGGGAAAAGGAGATTTGTTTCGCATAAAGATGGATAAGTATAGAGAAGTTT
>JBMNTB010000007.1:0-85168 GCA_050945515.1 Saccharofermentanales bacterium | reverse complement strand
GGGCGGTGCCGTTGGTATGCTCTTTCCTAGAGCAATCTTTACACTTCTTGCTAATAATCAATACCGGCTATTGGGGGCTTGACTGATTAGCTGGCTTATAACAAAAGCCCTGCAATGCAAGCATTACAAGGCTTCATAGTGGGTATTAGTATCAAATACTTGTAATGCCTGATAATACGCTGTTTCTGGCTTTGATCCGTGATGCTATTGTCTATTTTATGCCGTGCTCGAACAATAAAACCCTAAACACTTGAATAAAAAGGTCTCAATTACTGGAATGAAATAGCCTCAAATACTTGAAAACATGATATAATGCTTTTGATTTACAAGTGAGGCGAGATTTATGAAGAAGTATTTACCAAGGATTATAGATAAATTACTGAGAGAGAGATTAGAAGCCAAAGGTGCTGTTTTGTTGGAGGGTCCTAAATGGTGTGGCAAGACTACCAGTGCTAAAGAGATAGCAGGTAGTTTTATATCAATGGATCAGCCCGAGATGACCAAGCAGTACCAATCGATGGCAGAGCTTTCCCCACGGCAACTTTTGGAAGGTAAAACTCCGAGGTTAATAGACGAATGGCAGATAGCTCCGAATTTGTGGAACGCAGTTAGATATGAGGTTGATCAAAGAGATGAATTTGGCCAATTCATTTTGACAGGTTCAGCTGTTCCCGCAGAAATAGATGAGTCTATGCATACCGGAACCGGCAGGATTTCAAGACTCTATATGAGGCCTATGAGCTTATATGAGTCTGAGGATTCGAGCGGCAAAGTTTCAATTAGGGACTTATTTGCGAATAAGGAAATATCCGCTAAAAGCGATACCGATTTGGAGGAAATAGCATTCTTAATTTGCAGGGGAGGTTGGCCGGAAGCAGTCGGCTTAGCTGAGAAACAGGCTCTTTTCCAAGCTATAGACTACTTTGAGGCCGTTGTCTCTACTGACATAAGCAGAGTAGATTCTGTGAGAAGAGATAAGGAAAAAGCAAAAAGATTGCTGAGAGCCTATGCAAGGAATGTTGGAACCAGAGCCACCTTAGAGACTATCAGGCAAGATGTATTAGCCAATCATGCAGGCACATTTGATCCTGTGACGCTCTATTCATATAGGGACGCATTAACTAAAATATTTGTCATCGAGGATTCACCGGCTTGGAATCCGAATTTAAGGTCAAAGACTGCTATTAGGACAACCGATACGAGGTATTTCGTTGATCCATCAATTGCTACTGCGGCTTTGCGGCTAGGCCCACAGGATTTGCTGAACGATTTAAACACCATGGGGCTAATTTTTGAAAATCTGTGTGTTCGCGATTTAAGAATATATGCGGATTATCTGGATGGCAGTATTTATCAGTACAGAGACAGCAACGAATTGGAATGCGATGCGGTAATTCACTTAAGAAACGGTTCTTATGGCTTAATTGAAATAAAGCTGGGTGGGGATAGTTTGATTGAGGAAGGCGCAAAAAACTTGAAAGATTTAGCTTCAAAGATAGATACAAATAGAATGAAGGAACCTGCGTTCTTGCTTGTTTTATGCGCCAAGGCTCCCTTTGCGTATCGGAGAAAAGACGGAGTTTATGTGGTTCCTATTAATTGTTTGAAACCATAGAACGGAAAAAACGTATGCGGCAAAGCAGATAACAATAGAGACATTGAAGATTTTGTTGGTAAAAAATGAGGGTGACTCACAGTTGAATGGTTTATCTGAACTAATGGAAATCTCGGCCACCGAAGGCCATCTCCTCGTTCTAAAAAGCAGGTAAATTTGGATTAATCTAGAAGCTGGGCTCTTTTTATTTGGTACATAATTTGGTACAAGATTGCTGAAAGTGAGGGAAATAATCTAAAAACGAAAACCGCTGAAACGTCGTAGCTCCAGCGGTTTTGTCTTTGGTGGGTACTATTGGACTCGAACCAACGACCCCTTCCGTGTGAAGGAAGTGCTCTCCCTGCTGAGCTAAGCACCCCCTATGGTGACCCGAACGGGAATCGAACCCGTGATTCCGCCGTGAAAGGGCGATGTCTTAACCGCTTGACCATCGGGCCATGGTAGCGGCAGCAGGATTTGAACCTGCGACTCTTCGGGTATGAACCGAATGCTCTGGCCAACTGAGCTATACCGCCATTGCGATTTGGTTAAAAGCGCTTCATGATTGTACCAGTGCCTGGAAGTTTCTGTCAACTTTTACACTAATAATCGATATAATACTGCATTAACCGCCCTGTTGAGAGTAAAAAGCTTTTTGACTGTCTGAGCGTTCGCGTCTGCTTTTTCTAACTGGTCCGGGAAGAGAAGAAATCTGTTGTGTATTCAAATTTTGTTTGATTGTGTATCATTATATATAGAGCAATGCTCTACCGGCTGAAGAATATATTATGGATGAGGCTATATGACAGAAGAGATCTGGAATAATCAACAATATCGTGAGCTTACTATTTCCTGGAATCAGGCAATGTGCAGCCGTTTTGAAAATGTGTTCAGCCAGATCAGGGATATGGACAGCCTGACGGAACAGGATCTGTCAGACCGTGTCTTCAAGCATTCGCTTGATCTGATGAATAAATGGTATCAGGAGCCGTCGCCGAGGGAGGGCCTGAACAATGCTGAATTTATTTCCCAAATTGATGATCTTAAAGAGTTGATCAGTCTGGCAGCTACCATGAGTGTTTATGGCGAGATGATTGTGCCTGATCTGGTGATCAGGAGTCTGGAGAAATTCGGCGACAATTCGATGGATGCACTGGTTCGGGAGATCATGCGGGCGGATTTTGAAGCTTGTGACGATGAGAGCGAGTTTGATCTGCCGGATTATTTTGATAATGTCACGATTATCATGGGCAGCTCTATGCAAGATGAGGATAAAAAGAGCGAGGACTGTGCTATTCCTGCTTGTGCCGGGAAAAGTGCGGCTAAGCCTGCAGCATCAGCTGGCCCGGCTGAGTCCGGTTCCGATCCTGTTGCAGACACAGACCTCGAGACTGGTGCTGGGTCTGCCCCTGAACCCTCTGACGGTATCAATCCTGTGCCCGGGGAGATAGACTATGCCGTCTGCGAGAGTCAGGCATCACAAAGAATAGCGGCGTCTTTCCTCACTATGATTGCCAACTCGACGGCAGCGATCTACATCCCTCTGATCGTTGAAAAGTTGGCCGCCACCAATAAGCCTAATATCGTCATCCAAGAAGCGGCAGCCCAGTTTCTCAGCGGCGCGTCTTATAATTCTCCTGCCTGGCTGATGGAGTGGCTAAACGAAACATTGATTTCTCGGGAAGATCTGACCGATCATCCTGTCATTTATCTGGTCATGTATGCCATAGCCAAGGCGCAGCATAAAGGTGACAAATCCGGTGTGTTGACGCTGCTCCTGCGCACTTTTGATTATATGAGCGAAAAAGCGATTGGAGCAGGTTGCCTGGCCAGTTTCGGTGATCCGCGCGCTATGGCTTTTTTGAAGTCATGGTTGCATCTAAATCAGAATCAGATCGATGAAAAAACCTGGCATGAATTTGCCATGGCGATCCGAAGGCTGGGCGGCAAAATTGATCCTGCGGAACACCCGAACCGCTTCCATTAAGAGCGTCTGACACTGGCTGTTATCATTTGCAAGCAAGGTTAAAACAGCTCAAAAGAACTTTCCTTAAGACCGGCTGACATTGCCAATTATTGCGTCGAAAGACGCAAGCTATTATAATAACAGTCAAACTACATGCTTGATTGGATGATCAGGTGTGCTTGATTTGACGAAGGCTGCACGGGTAGTACGGCAGTATATATCTGAGAATGGCATAGCCTGAATAAAGCGTCTTCGCCACTTCATGAAAAAGGTGAACTGAATGCATTGTCATAATTGCGGACAACCGATCAATGAAGATGATCTGTTTTGTCCATACTGCGGTATGAACAATCCTGAAGCGGAAGCTCGAGCAGCCAGCAGGGCAGCAGGTGCCAGTATGCACGCTTTAGGTACGGATACCGATTATTATCCTCCCGATCAGGATGACTACTTTGAGGACGAGTACGAAGAGATCGTACCTGAGAAAAATCCGCTGGTATCGATTTTGCTTGCTGTGGGTGCCGCTATTATTCTGATAGCGGGCATACTTATTTTGCTGCTAAAGAGCGGTGGGTCGGACGACAACAAATTGTTATTTACTCAACCGGAGGATAAGGCCACCAATAATGAGATCATTAATTGGCAGACATTGCCGACCTTGGATCTGGAAAGGCCGGAGGATACTCTGGCGACAATACCTGATGATTTCGTCTGGACGATGCCGCCGGTACAGACGTCGGAGACGGAACAGGTACAAACTACTATTACGCCGGAAACAACGGCTGAGCCCGAGATCGTCATAATGACACCGACACCGACCGTAACTCCTACACCTGAACCGACGGTAGCACCGACCGCAACTCCTACACCTGAACCGACGGTAGCACCGACCGCAATCCCTACGCCTAAATCGACGGCTGTACCAACCACAGCGCCGACACCTGAACCGACGACAGCACCGATAGAGGAGCCGACTGCCAGCGAGTCCGGTACTCCTCAGGATTCGGGTGATACTTCTGATACGGCAGAGTCTACGGGTAGTGAGGATACGGAGCCAACCCCGGAGACAACTCCGGAGACAGCTCCGGAACCTACGACGCCGGAAAGCACTGCCGAAAATATTCAACTGGTGATTAATGATATTGTTGCCTCCAAATTCCCAATGGTACGACTGTATTTCAATTTATTGAACGAAAATGGTGTGGAATTAAAACCAGGTCCGCTGGCGTCTTTTTCTCTGACGGAAACTATAGATGAAAAAACTAGTGATGTTTACGGACCTTTAATAGATGACGGCCATATTGAGATTTTGTCTCTGATTGAAGCTAGCGCACATACACTAACGGATACAGGTACGCAAGCAGTCAAGGATGCGCACAAAGCGCTGGTAAATAAGGTCTTGCCGGAAGGCAATGTGATCAACAGGATGGGCTTGGTTGTCGTACCGCACAATTTTGTTCCGGATAATATGCCTGATCCAATTTTTTATACTACCGTCCTCGATTCCGAGATACTATTGAATGAGATCGATGCCATAGTGCCTGCGGCAGATGGAGACACTGAATGCCATATCTATGATGCTATCTGGGCGGCGATCACAAAACTGAATGAGGATGATTATACGGGTGCTCTGGTTGTTTATACCTACGGCAAGGATTCCGGCAGTACAACTACCAAAGAAAACCTAAAAGATTTGGTTTTAAGCTCGAATATAGCCATACATATTGTTTCTCTCACGGATGATCCCGATGATCCGGAAAATCCGGATGATGCTTATCTTAAGACTCTTGCCAACTGCAGTCGCGGCACTTTCACTTTTCTGGAGAATATAGGCAGTCTGAGCGTAGCTCTGGATGGCAAATATACCCACGAGGCGGGGAACTACTATATAGAATTTGCCTCACCTTTTGCTGATCTTACTGATCCCACATTGACCGGGCAGAGGAAAGTTACTCTTAAATATACGGATCCGGAAGGAAATATCTCGCTTACAGCAGATGCGGTATACACACCGCCGCCGCCACCGACACCGTCACCGGTTCCTACTCCGACTACGTAAATGGATCGCGTACAACTGAGAGAAATTGTGCAAGTCTTTATCTCAAAATAAGGAAAATTAGTTATGTCAAATAAGCTGGATTATTTTACCAATCTAACTGATATCGAAATTAAAATTGATCATCCGCTGGAAGAATACACACATTTCAGGACGGGCGGGCCGGCTGAAATATTAATTCAGCCTCAGACTGCCGAGGCAGCCGCTGACATTGTTGCAATCTGCCACGAGCAGAATATACCGCTGCAGGTATTGGGCAAAGGCTGTAATGTTCTGGTGGCTGATCGGGGTATTCCCGGCGTGACTTTATTACTGGCGAGCAAAATGGCCAGATATGATGCAGCCGGTGATCAGCTGTTTCTACAGGCAGGACTGAGCATTGCAGAAGCCTGTGCTCTGGCAGCCCGCAATTCACTGACAGGTCTGGAATTCGCCTGTGGGATACCCGGCAGCATCGGCGGTGCTCTGCGTATGAATGCCGGCGCCTATGACGGATCATTTCAGAATCTTGTGATCAGAACACAGTATATTGATCAGACCGGTGCACTGGGTTGGGTCGAAGGTGATGAACACGAGCATGCGTATCGCAGCAGCGTCTTTGCCAACAATAACTGGATCATAACTCAGACTGTACTGCAGCTGGAAAAGGGTGAGCGTCAGGCTATCTATCTCCGGATGGCGGAAAACGCCCGCAAGCGCCGCGAGTCACAGCCGTTGGAATATGCGAGTGGCGGCAGCGCTTTCAAGCGGCCGGCCGGAAATTTTGCCGGCAAGCTGATCACAGAGGCAGGTTTGAAGGGATTGCGCATGGGTTCCTGCGGAGTTTCAAAAAAACATGCCGGTTTTATTGTCAATTACGGTAAGGCTAAGTCGTCAGAAATCATGGCCGTCTTTATCAAAGTTCAGGATGAAGTGAAAAAACAATTCGGCGTCGATTTGAAGCCGGAAGTGGAGTTCATTGGCGACTGGTCCGGTGAACCGATGGCCAGAACAGGCCGGACCGGTTAAATGTCAGCTTCTTTTAGCAAGCGTCTGCGCGGCAATTTGTTGGCTCGAAGCCGGAAAGAGCTGAGCCGGCGCGAAGCTCGCGATATTCTGGGTCTGGTTTTGGCTGTGGCCGGGCGCTCCGACGGGGGCCTGATCACTTTTATTTCGGAGCAAATCGAATATGTGGATTACCTGGTAGCTGTTGCGCAGTCAGCCCGGCTGACGGTGCATATGCGGAAAGCCTTCGTCAAAGGAAATGCGTTGTTATTCAGTTGGGACACCCTTGATGGCGAGTTTTGTTCCCGCTTGGAGACGGCAGGTTTTGTAGGCGACTCGATACTTTCCCGCAGTGAGTTTCTCAGTCATTCATTCCTGGCCTGCGGTTCACTGGCGGATCCGAATTTGCAATTTGCGTTGGAATGGCAGCTGGCTCGTGAGAGAGCAGCGGCGGAGTTGAGCTCCAGACTGAAAAGCTGGGGGCTGATGGCAAGCAGTACTGTACGACGTGGCGTTCCGATCCTATATATCAAGAATGCCGAGCAAATTTCCGATTTTTTGATCATGACCGGTGCGACAGATCTGCTGCTCGAATATGTCGATATCCGGGTGCGGCACGAGATTACCGCCGGTGTTAACCGGCTGATGAATTGTGATGAGGCTAATACCAATCGCCAGGTCGATACTTCTTCCCGGCAATTGGAGGCCATTCGCTATATTGCAGCGACAGCCGGTCTGGGCAGCCTGCCTGACAATCTGCGACTGGCGGCCGAAAAACGCCTGGAGGCGCCTGAGCTTTCGATCAGGGAGCTGGGCGAACAAATGGTACCTCCGATCGGCAAATCAGGTATGAATCATCGCTTGCGACGTCTGGAGGAGATTGCTGAAGAGCTAAAAAACGACCAGTCTATTTCCGGCTAATTATTATTGTATAATGGTATCAATTAACGGGTGGAGGCGGAGATGGATTATCTGGAGGGATTCCTAATTGGACCGGTCTGGACCGATACTGATTACGAAACCAGACGACATACGGCAATCCATATCTTTGTATCAGCACTGGTTGGGCTGGTCTATGTCTTAATGATCATTTTCCCCTCCTATCAGGGGATCCTTCAGGCCATCCCTCTGCCGGCTTCTCTGATCATCTTCATCATGCTTATGCTAGTGACGCCGATTATTGCCTGCTTCTACTATCGGATGCCGCTCTATGTCCGCCCGCTGGTGCTGTTGCTCTATGCCTTTAAGTTCCTGCTGGGCTTTTGGGCACTGCTGCAAGCGGTTTTGCCTCTGTATGACCTGGAAATCGAAGGGCTGCAGGAATATGTTTTTGCAGAGGTGAATCAAAGTATTGAGAGCGCTATTAGCTGGTTCGATTTTGCGGGCTATCTCTTCTCCATGATCCTGGGTATAATTCTTGGCGGGCTCTGGTTGGTTTTGCGCCTGGTTATAATCTTGATACTGATAGCAGCCATTCCGTTAGCTTTCTTTATCTTGATCAAACTTATTCAGTATGGTTTGGACAGACTGGTGGAATGGTTTTATACCAAAGACAGACAAATCGTCTGATATTATCCGGCGATCAACAGGCGTGATGCTAAGATGAAAAATTATTCTGATAGATTAAGGCAGCAACAAGATGTCAAGACGGAACTGGCTTAGAAATTTAATTCATCAGCTTATTATCTTTATCCTCTTCTTTGCAGGATTATATTTTCTGTATCGCAAAATCAATAATACTCCGGATCTGAAAGATCTGGGCTGGCTCTCGACTCTACTCTGGATTGCCATCGCCCTTTATCTGCTTCTGGTTGCTCTTTTTATCAGAAATAGCTTCTTCGGCTATGCGCTGGAGCGCTTCGATCCGGGCAATGTAGAAAGTCTGCGGCGCCTGGCCGCCATGAAAAAATTTCAGCTCTCTCCTGAACAGGCCCATCAAATCAGAGCCGCCGAGAACCCGATCGCCGAAGCCATCCTCTGGCTCAGTTCTTTGGGCTATGCAGAGGCCGGCAGGCGGACAATGGGACTGGTGTTTGAGCGCCCGGTTCTCAGACTCTGGCCTTTCGGCCGGCAAAAGTTCGAGCGAGTCTTTCTGCTTTACTTGCCGATGCCGAATGTATTGATTGTGGATCGACTGCTGCGCGATTGCATCGCCTATATCGATCAGCAAAGCGAAACGAGACCGGCACCGCACAATCACCTCTTCCTGATTACCGATATGAACCAGAAAGATGAAGTAACCTCAGCTGCTTCCGGGGTGGTGAACTTCCTGCTCAAGATCGAACTGGGCAGTCTTTGCCCCTGGTTGTTGGACATCACATTCGGTCGCTTGTTTTACCCGCTCGACCGTACCCTGATCAAGCCGGCGCAGCGGCGCCGACAAAATAGCTTGCGCAGCTCATTTTTACAATGGTTGACGAAGGCGGACAGAGTGGAACAGCATCCTCAATCTCTATCCGCAGCGGAACCGTTATCCGGCAAACAGGCACAGCCTCCTGCCGCAGTGCGTGCGCCCCTAATCAACGGTGAGATGGTCACAGCGGACATTGACATTGACATTGGTTTGCTGACCGCAGAGGGAGAGGCAGAAGCGGTGGATGGGATAGCAAATGAAATAGCGATGGCAGAGGAGATTGAATCGCAGACTGTGGAAGAAGAGGCGGAAACAACTGACGCGGCAGAGGAAGAGCCAGAAACGGAGAGCCGGTATGAAACCGCTAATTCTGACCATTGATCAGGGTACAACCAGTTCCCGTGCTATCGTCTATGACGAAGCGGGTAAATCGCTCTACAAAGCTCAGCGGGCCTTGGAGCTGATTTTTCCTCAGCCGGGCTGGGTGGAAGTCGATGCCGTTGATCTCTGGCATTCCGTCCTGGCGGTAGTGACTGAGGCAATCTCGCAGCCGGCAGTCGAGCCCGGATGCATTGTTGCTCTGGGTATTACCAATCAGAGGGAAACAACCGTAGTCTGGGACAAAAAAACCGGCCTTCCCATCGCAAAAGCGATCGTCTGGCAATCCAGACAGACTGCGGAGATTTGTGACGGGCTTAGGCAGGACGGGGCTGAAAAAATGATCAGAGCGAAAACCGGTTTACCGCTCGATCCCTATTTTTCTGCCAGTAAAATCCGTTTTATCCTCGATGCAGTACCTGATGCTCAGGCCAGAGCCGAGCAAGGAGAACTTCTCTGTGGCACGATCGATACCTGGCTGATCTGGCAGTTGACAGGCGGAAAAGTACACGCCACTGACAGCTCAAATGCCAGTCGGACCATGCTGTTCAATATCCACTCCGGACAATGGGATGATGAACTGCTGAATCTTTTTGACATTCCAAGACTGATGCTGCCGGAGATCAGAGATTCGGCCGGTGATTTCGGCCGGGCGCAGCTGCCGGATCTGACCATTCCGATTCTAGCGGTGCTGGGCGATCAGCAAGCTGCTCTTTACGGGCAAAACTGCTTGCAAAAGGGTGCTGCCAAATCCACTTTCGGCACGGGCGGATTTTTGCTGATGAATACCGGAACTACTCCGGTTAATTCCGACTCCGGTTTGTTGACGACCGTCGCTTGGCGCTTGAATGGCCAAACAACTTATGCCCTGGAGGGCAGCTTTTTTACGGCCGGATCGGCTCTGAGCTGGCTGCAGGACAGCCTGCATCTGATCGCTGATCCGGGCGAGGCAGATCAGCTTGCTGAAGCTGCTGATACCCGGAGCGCTGTTCATTTCGTACCCGCCTTATCCGGTCTAGGCACGCCCTGGTGGAACGACCGGGTCAGAGCTTCTTTCATGGGTATGACGCAGGGAACAGGCAAGGAAGAACTGGTTCGGTCTGTATTTGAAGCGGTTGCTTATCAGACGGCAACCATTTTCAACAGCATGCAGGCGGAGAGTCAACTACAGCTCACGACACTCCAAGTAGACGGCGGTCTGGTCTTAAGCGATTTTTTCTTGACTCTTCTCAGCGATCTTTTGCAGATTGAGATTGGCAGACCGGTAGACTTTGAAGTGACCGCACTGGGAGTAACTCTCCTGGCCGGACTTGAGGCCGGCTGTTGGTCCGACACAGATATTGCAGCTCGTACCATAGAAGTCAGCAAAACTTTCCGTCCCGTTATGCCGGCAGAGGAGAGCAGACAGAGACTCAAGGACTGGCAGAGAGCAATCGAGCAAGTCTGTTCATATTATTGACTGCGCAAGTCTTACTGAGCAGTTATAACATAACAGTCTAGGGGTTTGGCCGCTGAAAAACGAGAGGAGATAGATATGAGAAAGGTGCAAAGTGATTTTTTGTCTGCTGACGGCAAAACCAGGATCAATGTCTTGTCTTGGCAGCCGGATGAGCCGAAAGGGGTTTTGCAGATCGCCCATGGTATGGTCGAATTTGCCGATCGCTATGACGAACTCGGGCGTTGGTTAGCGGAGCAAGGCTTCCTGGTAGTAGCTAACGATCACCTAGGTCACGGTGATTCTGTTCTCACTCAGGCGGACTGGGGCTACTTTGCCGACGAAGACGGTTGGGGGAAAGTCCTGGCTGATATGCACACTTTGCGCCAGGCGACTGCAGCTGATTATCCGGACTTGCCGTATTTTCTCCTCGGTCACAGCATGGGCTCTTTCTTGGTTAGGCATTATTTGCTGCGCTGGCCGCAAGATAATCTAAGCGGAGCAATTATTGTCGGTACCGGACAGAACCCAAATTTCCTGCTTGCAATTGCTAAGGCCCTGGCAGCATATCGGGTAAAAACCAAGGGGGCTCGTTACCGCTGCGAACTTTTAACCAGGTTGGCTCTGGGTAAAAATAACAAGTTTTTCCAGCCGGTCAGAACCAGAAATGATTGGCTGACCAGAGATGAGAGTATTGTAGACCAATACAATGCCGACCCAAGGGATAATTTTGTCTTTACCGCCCAGGCATATTTTGACTTTTTCGGCGGTCTAAAGGCGATTGGCAATAAAGATAAACTGGAACGGATGGATCGGAAGCTACCCCTTATTTTTATGTCCGGCGAGAAAGATCCCATTGGCAATCAGGGCAAAGGTGTTAAGCAGGCTTGCGCTCTATATCGCCGGCTGGGCTGTACAGATCTGGAACTTAAGCTCTATCCTGAAGCAAGGCATGAAATCTTTAATGAAATAAACCGCGAGAATGTATATACTGATTTGCTAGACTGGCTAATGCGCCAAAACAATAAAAGCAAATAAGGATTTGAGCATATGACAAAATTGTTTATTCCGGACGAAGTGCAAATTCCCAGAATTGCTGCCATCCATGATCTATGCGGTTATGGCAGCTGCTCTCTCACAACTGTAATCCCGGTTTTGGCGGCAGCCGGACTGGAAGCAATGCCGGTTCCGACATCTTATCTTTCGACCCATACCGCTTTCGGCAGCTATACTTTCTTTGATACTACGGAGAATCTGCCGACTTATTTGGGGCACTGGGATCAAGTCGGACTGCAGATCGATGGCGCCTATACCGGCTTTCTCGGTTCGTTGGAGCAAATTGATATTATTCTGGACTTCTTTCGCGGCCGCCCGGAGATGCTGTGTATCGTTGATCCTGTAATGGGTGATAAGGGCACGGTCTATGCTACCTATACAGAAGCGATGTGCCAGGAAATGAAAAAACTCGTTAGCACAGCTGATCTGTTGACACCCAATATCACGGAGGCTGCAGTATTGCTGGATAAAGAATATAGGGGGCAGGCCCTGAGCGAGCAGCAGACACGTGAGATCTGTCAACGGCTATTGGATCTAGGCTGCGAACATATCATTCTCAAAGGCATTGAACGTGATGATGACAATCTGATCTGGAACGCCGTGGCTTCCAGTGACGGCAGTTACGCTGAAACCGGACATCAGCGCGTAGCAGATGCAATGCACGGCACCGGTGACCTGTTCGCCAGCATTGTCACAGCCGGCATCTTTTCCGGACGGGATCTGCATGAGACAGTAGTTTTTGCCGGCAAACTGATCCATGATGCCATGACCTATTCTCTGACCCAGAAGGGTTGGCAAGCTAGAGGTGTTAACTTTGAACCGTTCTTAAATTATGTTTCACATTTCTGCGGTAATCAGCGGGGTAAGGTTGAGGCTCCCGAGCTGAGCCAATTATAATTTGCTGCCTGTCGTATAATTGACAAAAGGGGGCTTTGCGAAGCATACTGATACCTAATTGAATATTGCATTTAAGTTCCGTTAATTTCGACAGGAAAAGACGGAGAATAGTGAATCCGGTTAGAATCCGGAACGGTACCGCCACTGTACGCATGGAGGCGCCGCATGTGACGAAAGTCAGCCATTGGGTATTATCCTGAGAAGGCAATGCGGTCAGCCTACGATATGCGAGTCAGGAGACCTGCTTAAATGATCAATGTCTATTAACTCTCGGGTATGGGGAATAGGCATACTATTTGCAGGGAATTGGCTGCGGCACTTACAAAAGACTGTCGCAGCTTTTTATTTTGTAAATTAGTCGCTGAATAATGCCTTTTCCTTCAGATGTGGATCACAAAAAAGACTTATATCCGGTCATTTTTTGTGGATATCGACTTTGAAAATACAACCGATAATCTTTCCCGACGAGAAGCTTTAATTGTTGTTTTTCATGGTTGATCCCCAAAAAAATTATTAACCGAAGGGAGGAATGAAAATGAAAATTACTAAAGAGATAATCCACGGTTGCCGCACGGATATACCGGTTTTGAAGAGTTATATTATGAGACGCACCATCGCAATCTTGTTGTCCTGTCTGCTCATCTGCTCTCTTTTAACTGCCTGTGGTAAAAAAGAACTGACTGATGGCACACATACAATTCAAGTCACATTGTCCGGTGGTTCCGGCCGGGCACATGTGGAATCTCCGGCTACAATCGTGGTTGATGGTAAGTCGATTACCGCAACGATAGTGTGGAGCAGTCCCAACTATGAATATATGATTGTGGATGGCATTCAGTATGATCCCATCCAGACTGAGGGCAATTCTACTTTCAAGATCCCGATCGTTTTGGATGCAGATATGGCCGTCAGTGCTTCCACTGTCGCTATGAGTAAGCCTCACCTGATAGAATACACCCTACACTTCGATAGCTCCACGATCAAGTGAGGTTGAGCTTGAAAAGCGATGACGGATACGCCATTTAGGGAGGCAGACTATCTTTTACTGCAGTGTGAAGCGGTGGTTGATGCCGGAACACCGGCGGCACTTTTAAGCAATAAAGCACTGAGTTGCTGAAACTGGCGGAAGAGAAGGGTAGACCTATTCATCGCAACAGAAACCAACAGGAGATATAGATATGGACAATATAATTCCCAGAGTTGTTCTGGCCGGAACTAACAGCGACTGCGGGAAAACAACTATCAGCTGTGCCATTCAGCAGGCATTGGTCAATCGAAAATTAAAAGTCGGTGCTTTTAAGTGCGGACCGGATTATATAGATCCAATGTTCCACCGTCAGATCATCGGTGCCAAAAGTGCCAATCTTGACCTGTTCTTTTTTCAGGAGAATGTGCTGAAATATCTACTGGCAAAGAACGGGGCAGATCGTGATATCAGTATTATTGAAGGCGTCATGGGCTTCTATGACGGTATGGGCTTGACTACTACTAACGCAAGCACCTACGAGGTTTCGCAGGTCACACAAAGCCCGGTGGTACTTGTTGTCGGAGCTAAAGGTGCGTCACTATCTATCTTAGCCACCATTCAAGGTTTTTTGGGCTTCTGTCCCGATAATCAAATCAAGGGTGTTATTCTGAATCAATGTACCTCTAAGATTTATTCTGTTCTGGCCCAGGAGATTCAGAAACGGTTTTCAAACAAAGTCCGTCCTCTGGGCTTTATGCCCATGCTGCCGGAGTGTTCTTTAGAAAGCCGCCACTTGGGGCTGGTTGCAGCGGCGGAAGTACAAGGCTTGCGTGAAAAACTGCAAATATTGGCCGCACAAGCTGAGCAAAGCATTGATCTGGATGGACTACTGGAGATAGCAATGAATGCTCCGAAGATTTCCTATGAAGCGATTAAACTACCTCGCCGGCAAGAGCCGGTCCGAATTGCAGTAGCAAGGGATCAGGCTTTCTGCTTTTATTATGAAGATAGCCTGGACGCACTGAAAGAGATGGGGGCGGAATTAGTTTCTTTCAGCCCTTTGTCTGACCGTGAATTGCCACCCAATATCCAAGGCTTATATCTTGGCGGTGGTTATCCGGAGCTCTATGCGAGGCAGCTCAGCGAGAATACCACTATGTGTGTTTCAATAAAAGCTGCGCTTGAGCGGGGACTACCCTGTATTGCAGAGAGCGGCGGCTTTATGTATCTGACGGATTCTATTGGCGGGATTCCTATGATCGGTTATCTGCCCGGAAAGAGTTTTGATACCGGCAAATTGACCAGATTCGGCTATATTCGCTTGAGAGCCAATGAGGATAATATGCTTTGCCAGGCCGGGGAAGAAATAGCTGCACATGAATTCCATAATTGGGACAGTGAATATTTAGGAAATTCTTTTACGGCAGTGAAGGCTTCCGGAAAAAGCTGGGGTTGTGTGCATGCAACGGATCGGCTCTATGCCGGTTATCCTCATTTGCATTTTTATTCGAATCCTGATTTTGCCGTAAATTTTTATAAAACCTGTCTGAAAGAGAAACAACATTATGATTGAGAATATCAAACCCATGGATATTGAAAAACGCAGCTTCGAAATAATCTCGGAGCTGCTGGGTGACAAAATACTTGACCCGCAAAACGAAGCGGTTATTAAGCGAGTTATCCATACCACTGCCGATTTTGATTACGCAGATAATTTGGTCTTTTCTGAGGATGCAGTAGCAAAGGGTATTGATGCTCTTCGCAATAGTTGCGACATTGTAACTGATACTCAGATGGCCAAATCCGGCATCAATAAAACAATTCTTGGCCGGCTGGGGGGTACGGTCCATTGTTTTATGTCGGATGCGGATGTCGCAGAGGAAGCCAAACAACGCGGTGTCACGAGGGCTATCGTATCTATGGAACGCGCAGCCAAGTTGCCAAAGCCCTGTATTTTTGTTATCGGGAATGCCCCTACCGCTCTGATTGCTCTGCACGGCATGATCGAGGAAGATAAGCTTGCTCCGGCGCTGATCATTGGTGTACCTGTTGGCTTTGTAAATGTGATAGAAAGCAAGGAACTGATCATTACATCCGAGGTTCCTTATATTGTTGCCAGGGGACGCAAGGGCGGCAGCAATGTGGCGGCAGCAATCTGCAATGCACTTCTTTACCAGATCATGCGGTAATGCCTATGGAAGAATATATCGTGAAAGATGGGAAAAAACTCCGTCTGGGCTATACAACCGGCTCCTGCGCTGCGGCGGCATCCAAGGCTGCGGCTTGGATGCTTCTGACCGGACGGAAAAAGGAAAGAATACAGATCCATACACCCAAGGGCATTGAACTGAATCTGGCTGTGCTGCAAATCTCAAGAGGAGAAAATACGGTATCTTGCGCCATTAAAAAAGACAGCGGCGATGATCCGGATATAACAAAGGATTCTCTTGTCTTTGCCCATGTGTCTCGCACAGACACACCGGGAATTACTATCGAAGGCGGGCAAGGTATTGGGCGTGTAACCAAAAGAGGTCTGGATCAGCCTGTAGGTGCCGCAGCCATCAACTCCGTTCCACGGCAGATGATTCGCGCTAACCTTGAAGAAGTATGCCGCTTGACTGACTATCACGGCGGCCTGTCGGTTGTGATTTCCGTGCCTGACGGCGAGCAACTTGCGAAAAAAACCTTTAATCCCAGACTGGGGATTGTAGGCGGGATTTCTATCTTAGGGACAACCGGGATCGTGGAACCCATGAGCGAACAAGCCTTGGTAGATACAATACGAATAGAACTCCGTCAGAGAAAGGCAAGTGGCGCAGAATATGTCCTATTGACTCCCGGTAATTACGGTTTGGACTATATTCAAGAAGGTATCGGCATCAATCCGGAGATAGCTATTCCAATTTCTAATTTTGTCGGAGATGCTCTGGATCTTTGTCAGGAGCTTGGCTTCCGGGGCGCATTGCTGGTCGGGCATATCGGTAAGCTAGTAAAGGTGGCGGGCGGTATCCTGAATACACATTCCAAATTTGGTGACTGTCGGATGGAAATTATGGCTGCCCATGCCGGAGCTGCAGGGCTTAGTTCTGCACAAATCCAAGAGATGCTGAAATGTATAACCTGTGATGACGCACTGCGAATTTTGAAAGAAAATGATCTTGGTCAAGAGACTTTAAAGCGAATCTCAGATCGCATTTCTTTTATTTTGGATCACCGAGTAGGTGGTGAGATAAAAACAGCTGCGATTATGTTTTCCAAGCAATATGGCTTTTTAAGTGAAACTGAAAATGCCCGCTCACTTTTAAAACTGATTTCGGAGGAATAGTATATGGTACATTTTGTTGGCGCTGGCAGCGGTGCAGTTGATCTGATAACAATAAGAGGTGCTCGCCTTCTTAGTGAGGCAGATACGGTTATTTATGCAGGCTCTTTGGTAAACCCTGATCTGCTTTCATATACCAAAGAAGGTTGTGAGATCTACGACAGCTCAAAGATGACGCTGGAACAGGTGATTGAAGTAATTAAAGAAGCGGAAGCGGTCGGAAAAGTTACAGTACGCCTTCATACCGGTGATCCCAGTATTTACGGAGCAGTTCGGGAGCAGTTTGATGAGCTGGTCAAGTTGGGCATTGAATATGATGTCTGCCCTGGTGTCAGTTCTTTCTGCGGTGCAGCAGCGTCTTTAAAAACAGAGTACACTCTGCCTGATGTCAGCCAGACGGTAATTATCACCAGAACTGCCGGGAGGACACCGGTTCCTGAACGAGAATCCATTCGTGCGCTGGCGGTACACCAAGCTACCATGATTTTGTTTCTCAGCACCTCTCTGACCAAAGTACTGCAGGCGGATCTGCTGGCAGGCGGGTATCCTGATGATACTCCTGTGGCGGTAGTCTATAAAGCCACTTGGCCGGAGGAGAAAATTTTTCGTTGCACGCTGGGAACGCTTCACGATACTGTGACAGAGAATGGTTTAAAAAAGACTGCACTGATCATTGTGGGCGACTGTATGGGTGATAAGTATCTGCGCTCTAAATTGTACGATCCTGGCTTTACCACGGAATATCGGGAGGCAACAGAATGAAAATAGCTATATTTGCCTACAGCCGCCGGGGATGCCGTACCGCCCGTAAGATAATGCCATATTTCCCGGAGACTGAAATAAAGGCCTATACGATGGAGCGATTTATTGAGAAAGGTTTTTCTCCGATTTGTCGTCCCACAAAGCCATTCTATGGAGAGCTTTTTAACTGGGCGGACGCATTGATCTTCATTGCCTCCTGTGGAATTGCAGTCCGGGAGATTGCACCCCATGTGCGGGATAAGCAGACTGATCCGGCAGTGATTTGCATTGACGAATTAGGAAGTTTTGTAATTCCTCTGCTCTCAGGCCATATCGGCGGTGCCAATGAAATGGCATTGCAGATAGCGGATCAGCTAAAAGCTACCCCGGTGATCACTACCGCTACCGATATTAACAAAAGATTCTCAGCAGATACTTGGGCAGCCGGAAATGGTTTTGTGATTGATAATATCCAACACGCGAAAATGGTGTCAGCGGCTATTTTGGAGAGAAATATTCCGCTTTGTTGTGATTTTCCTATCCTGACTGACTATCCTAATGGTGTGGTATCGGGTGAGAGCGGAGAGCTGGGGATTTGTATTTCCTGGCGGGAAAAGACACCTTTTGAGCAAACCCTGAGACTGATCCCAAAGATTCTTCATTTGGGTATCGGTTGTCGCAAAGGAATAACGGACACAGCGATCGATGAAGCCTTAAAAATGGTTCTTGATCAGAATAGGATTGATATACGGGCTATCAAATGTGCGGCATCCATTGATTTGAAAGCAGAGGAAGCAGGTCTCCTGAAATCTTGCCAAGATAATGGCTGGCCCCTTATTTTCTATTCCGCCAAGGAGCTCCAAGCAGTACAGGGAGAATTCACTCCATCTGAATTTGTGCAAGGTATAACCGGCTTAGATAATATTTGCGAGCGAGCCGCGTTGATAGGCGCAGAGACATTAGTCGTAAAAAAGACTGCCTTAAATGGCGTAACAGTCGCAGTTGCTGCAGAAAGCTTGGAGGTGCGCTTTGACTAAATTATTTGTTGTTGGCATTGGTCCCGGTGATTATGAAAATATGACGGTTAAAGCTGATCGTGCATTGCAGGCCTGCGATGTCATTATCGGCTACCATGTCTATGTGAATCTGGTCAAGGAGCGCTATTCGGACAAAGAGTTTATGACCACGCCGATGACACAGGAAGCCAAACGCTGTCAGATGGCAATTGATATCGCGCAACAGGGCAAAAATGTTGCCATGATCTGCTCCGGCGACAGCGGGATCTATGGTATGGCAGCTCTGATTTACGAGCTCAGAGGAGATTGTACCGAACCGAAGGTCGAAGTCATTCCCGGGCTGACAGCTGCCTGCAGTGGTGCGGCGCTCCTTGGTGCACCGCTTACACATGATTTTGCGGTTATCAGCCTTAGTGATCGTCTTACCAGTTGGGAAAAGATTGAAAAGCGTTTGGAAGCTGCTGCTATTGCTGATCTGTCCATTATACTTTATAACCCCGCCAGCAAAAGCCGCCCGGACCATCTGCGCCTGGCCTGTGAAATTCTGTTGCGCCATTTACCGGCAGATCGCCTTTGCGGTATAGCCCGCAATATTGGCAGAGATGGCGAGAACCAACGCCTGATGTCCCTCGGGGAACTTAAGGAGGCAGAGGTGGATATGTTTTGCACCGTTTTTATTGGCAATGAAATGACGAAAATGATTGCCGGGAATATGGTAACACCGAGAGGATATTGCGATGTATAAGATATGTGTTTTTGCCGGGACGACAGAGGGACGGGAACTGGTAGAGTTTCTAAGCTCGCAGCCTGTGGCCGTTACCGCCTGCGTTGCGACTGAATATGGTGAGACACTCCTACCCGCCGCAGATAATCTGACTATTTTGGCCCAACGGCTTTCGACAGCGGAGATTACCCGGATGTTTTCAGACTCATCATTTGATGTAGTTATTGATGCTACCCATCCCTATGCGACTTCGATAACAGAAAGCATTTCCAGAGCTTGCGCTGCAACCGAAACAGAGTATCTGCGTCTTCTGCGCAAGTCGTCGGAGATATCTTCAGATGCTGTGTACGTTTCCGACATTGAAGCGGCTGTTGACTTTCTCGATGGTACCGAAGGCAATATCCTTTTGACTATTGGCAGCAAGGAAGTTGGTAAATTCGCAAAACTCACTAATTTTACTGAACGCGTATCTGCCCGCATTTTGCCTCTGGCTTCTTCCTTGGAAGCTTGCCATGCCATAGGCCTGAAAGCAGCAAATATCATCGCTATGCAAGGACCCTTTACTGAAGAGATGAATCTGGCCATGCTTCGCTTTGTATCTGCTTCCTGGCTTGTTACCAAAGACAGTGGTGATGAGGGAGGCTTTGCAGCGAAGGTTTCTGCTGCACGTCAGGCTGGGATTCGTATGGTAGTCATCGGCTGCCCATTACAGCGAGAAGGTATCTCTTTTCCCAAGATAATAAAGCTGCTGTGTTCACGTTTTGGCTGCCACTGCAAACCTCATGTCCATATTCTTGGCATCGGTCCCGGAAGTCTTGAGGCAATGACAAAGGAAGTACACAGAGCTATCGTACGAGCCGATTGCTTAATCGGGGCTAAGCGAATGTTGGAAGCAGTCGCCGCTCCCGGCCAATGCGTATATGATGCCATTGCTCCTACGGATATCGCAGACTTTATTATGTCCCACCGTGAATACGGACGCTTTGCAGTTGTTATGTCAGGTGATGTCGGATTTTTTAGCGGTACAAAAAAGCTGCTTCCTTTACTGAACGCATGTGAAGTAAAAGTCTTGCCGGGCTTAAGTTCCTTGGTGTATTTGTGTGCCCGGCTGCAGACATCTTATGAAGATGTTTTTGTCGCCAGCCTGCATGGCAGGCAATATGATATCATCCCGGATATTCGTGCCAACAAACGGGTTTTTGTATTGATTGGCAGTGAAAACGGAATGAACGATCTGTGTCGCACTTTAATTGGTGCCGGTCTGGGAAGTGTGCAAATGAGAATTGGCGAGCGTTTGAGCTATCCGGATGAAAAGATTACAAGCGGAACTGCAGTAGAGCTTGCCGATGGCATTTATGATTCATTGAGTGTTGCTTTGCTGGAGAATCGCCACCCTGATGCTATTATCACTCATGGTCTGCCGGACAGCGTATTCCTGCGCAGCGCCGGAGCTGATAATATCGTGCCCATGACCAAGAGCGAAGTCCGTGCAGTATGTCTGTCTAAACTTCAATTGACGGAACACGCTGTCTGCTGGGATATTGGAGCCGGGACGGGTTCCGTAGCAATCGAGATGGCCTTGCAGGCAAAAAAGGGACAGGTCTATGCCATTGAGCACAAGAGTGCGGCAGTAGAACTGCTGAATCTGAACAAGGACAAGTTTTCAGCTGACAATCTGACCATTATAAGTGGCTGTGCGCCGGAAATCTGTCTTGATCTGCCTGCTCCCAGCCATGCATTTATCGGTGGCAGCTCCGGCAAAATCCGGGAGATATTGACCCTTTTATTAGAGAAGAACCCCCATATCCGTATCGTCGCAACAGCGATTGCTCTGGAATCCATTGCAGAATTGACTGCATGCATAAAAGAGTTCACTTTTGAGGAAACTGAGGTTGTTAGCCTGCAGGTTGCACGTGGCAAAAAAGCCGGACCTTATCATCTTATGACCGGACAGAATCCGATCTATATTTTTACAATGCAAGCTAGGGGAACAGAATGATTATCTTCGCTGTGGTGAGCGGAAAGGAGCTGCTGTGGCAAAAAATATCATGATTCAAGGAACTATGTCCAATGCAGGGAAAAGCTTGCTTGCGGCGGGACTTTGCCGTATTTTCAAGCAGGACGGCTATCGTGTCGCTCCGTTTAAGAGTCAGAATATGGCGTCAAACTCCTTTATAACCAAAGACGGAGGAGAAATGGGACGAGCGCAGGTAGTGCAGGCAGAAGCAGCCGGTATCGCACCTGACACCCGTATGAACCCTGTACTGTTAAAGCCTACAACGGATGTGGGTAGCCAAGTCATTGTAAACGGGCAGGTTCGGGGCAATATGAGAGCTACGGAATATTATCGCAGGAAGCGCGAGTATATTTCTGCTGTACTGACAGCTTACAACAGTTTGGCCTCTGAATATGACATTATCGTGATTGAGGGCGCCGGCAGCCCTGTCGAAATAAATCTAAAGCAGGAAGACATCGTAAATATGGGATTGGCCAAGCTGGTGGATGCGCCGGTACTATTGGTAGGCGATATAGACCGTGGCGGTATCTTTGCCCAGCTTTACGGTACGGTAGCACTTCTGGAACCGGAAGAACGTGACCGAGTCAAAGGAATAGTCGTTAACAAATTCCGTGGCGATCGAGCCATTTTAGATCCGGGACTTAAAGAACTCGCAGAATTGTGCGGTGTGCCGGTAGCAGGTGTCATTCCCTACACCAGTGTGGATATTGATGATGAGGATAGCTTGACGGAGCGGTTCGATAAGTCGACCGAGCGTAAGCTGATTGATATTGCGGTTATCCGTTTGCCGCGCATATCCAACTTTACGGACTTCAGTCCTTTTGAACGATATGGGAATGTTTCTCTGCGCTATATAAATAATATTGGCGATCTGTATCAGCCGGATATGATCATCCTTCCGGGTACGGGAAATACAATTTCCGACTTAAAATGGCTGCGCCAGTGTGGCTTGGAAACAGCGATTCAAAAGGCTGCAGCTGCCGGGACTTTGGTATTTGGCGTCTGCGGCGGATATCAAATGCTGGGCAGGAAAATTTCCGATCCCGACCAGGTAGAAGCTGCGGGTATTACAGAGATTACCGGAATGTGCCTTTTAGATATGGATACAATTCTCCTGGGCGAAAAAGTACAGACTCAAACCAAGGGTGTGTTTGATGGTATCAGCGGCATGCTATCCGGTTTGAACGGAAAGAGCTATGAGGGTTATGAGATCCACATGGGCCGCAGTGAGGAGACAAGGCCTGCGCTGGTTGGCGCCGGTAACGTCTATGGAAGCTATATCCACGGTATTTTTGATGGTTACGGTATCAGCGACACGGTCCTAAAGGCCCTTTGTGTCCAAAAAGGACTTGACTTTAACGCTTTGGGAACTTTTGATATTGAAGAATACAAAGAGCGCCAATATGATTTGTTAGCTGCTGCTGTTCGCAGCGGTTTGGATATGGATCTGGTTTACCGTGTTCTGAACCGCGAAGTGTGAATATCTATTTTGCTTTATATTTGCTGTAGGGGATAGCCAGACAGAGACCGCCCCTACAACTTTAGTAATTAAATCCGCCGTAGCAAAAAAATCCACCGCTACGGCATCGATCAGGCTTACCGTATTCTCAAGCAGTTCATCTGCCGAACTGTGCGTAGTTACGGCTGCTTTCAGTCGTCCATAGGTCAAGCATATTGATCGGATCGTTAAAGTCGGCAACCCACCCTTCAATGATAACATCGAAGTTTCCGGCCTTAATCTCAGAAGATATTTTTTCCCCTTCAACGGCTCGAATATTCATCGTGATACCGTACTGAGCAAAGTCTTGCTGCAGGGCTTCAACTCCAGCTTTACAAGCAGTGTCGGAGATTATATATTCAAAGCTAAGCGGCGTGTCTGGAGAGAGCACGCCATCCACAAAGACATAGCCCGCGCCTTCAAGAAGTTCGATAGCTTTAGTCTTGTTCACTCTGCTGGGGAAATAACCGTTTTTCACCGGATACTTATAATCCTTGTCATTCTTTTTGAAGATACCACCGTGTCCGTCAGCCATGCCGGGCGGAATGAAGGAAGTCGCGATGGTCCATCCGTTGGCGATGCGCTCACGGTCAAGCAAGAGCGAGAGGGCATGTCTCATGTCTTTTGCCTGCTGCTCGGTCTTGTTGGCAAACAAATCTGATTTTACATTAAATACAATATAGTAAATAGACACTTTGTCAGCGCGGTGAAAGTCCGGACGATCAGCCAGGCTCGCGAGATCAGAAGGCAATGTTTTTATGAAATCGAGTTCACCGGCTTCATACGCCGTCCAGAGAGCAGTGTGGTCAAAATTCAAGATAGATTCAATAGATTCAAGCTTCACTTCATCAGCACGATGGTAGTATGGGTTTTTGACATACTTCATGCTTTCATTATGTTTCCACTCTTTAAGCGTGAAGGCACCGTTTGAGACGAATCCTGCTTCCAGAGCCCAAGCACCGGGGTTGAGGATGTTGCCGTCAGTATCTGTATAGCCTGCAGCACTTTCAACGGTCGCCTGATGTACCGGCAGGCATTCCGTATGAGCAACGATTTCCAAAAAGTGTACAGTCGGCGCCTTTAGTACAACCGTAAGGGTGCGGCCGTCTTTTGACGCGGTGACATTCAGCTTGTCCGGATAACCTTCTATAATGTTCAGGCTGTGAGCATTTCCGATTACTGCTGCGCGTTTCCATGACCATGCGAAGTCAGCGGCGGTAAGCTCACTGCCGTCAGACCATTTTAGATCAGGTTTCAAGGTGAAAGTGTAGGTTAGGCCGTCCTCCGAAATTTCAACGCTTTCAGACAGATCTGGTACCGGCTTACCCTTTTTATCATTAGTGTATAGGCCGGCAAAAGTCAGGAGCGCCATATTACTGTCTTGAACAATCGTGATCAGTGCCGGGTCGAGAGATAATGGTTCATTACTGAGTTGAATGCGCAGTGTGTCAGATCCGCCTTTGCTCGCAAACGTAAAGTATATCTCCTCACTTATTGGCGTTGTGTATACCCCCTTTATGTTCTTTTTCATCATGTAATAAAACTCGTCGATGTAATAGAGCGGTGCGATCGCACCTGTATCCATCAGCATATCTTCAGCTTTGTGCATGAGCTGTTCGCGGACGGCAGGATCGGTTTCCGCATTAATGTCGGCAATCAGCCGGTCGTATGGCGTCCAATCGATGGCAGCAACATTGTTTTCAACTTCCGGCTCTGTAGTATTTTCCGGCGCCTTAGTTTCTTCCGATATTTCTGTTGTTTCAACTTCGGTTTTTCCCGGTGCGTCTGTCTTTGCTACCTCGGCTCCGTCTTTGAATTTATCAGCCGGCTGTGTATCGGTTTGCTCAGCGGGAGCTTTCGTTGTTTTGGTTTCCTTGGCTCCGCAAGCGGCCGAGAGACCAACCATCATTACCAAAGCTAGAAGTATAGCGAACAATTTGGTTGTTTTTTTCATTTTCTTCTCCTACTGCTATCGTAAGTGGATTTCTGTTCACTGGATCAGGATTTTATCAGCCGGAAGGTCTGCATGATCTGCTCAACCGCTGCCAAAAACGCTTGATATGTTTCGTTCCCTACTTCGTGACTGTATGTACAGTAATAGAATCCGCCCTTGCCGTCATCGATCAGGGTCACTAAATACTCATATTTCATCGAATCCGGCGGTAGGCCTACTTCCCGTTCCCAGCGAACAAAGACCGCATCGGCCGCTCCGATTTTACCGGGTTCGCTCGTAGCGACCACACCATCGGTGAATTGCTTGATGCCCTCGGGCGAAGTCACTTCGGCAAAAGAGTTGCCCTTTTCGCCCTGTGCATAGTGTATGATATTCAATTTTGTCTCATTATGGGGACAGTCATAGGTGTGTACAGGCGGTTGAAACATCCAGGCGTTTCCATCTTCGTTCTTGTTGATGTTCCAGTTGCCGGGAAGATCTAGGGCGAAACCGCCTTCTTTTTCTTCGTAGGTGATCACGGCAGGGTCGACTAAAAATGGTGTTATGGACTCGACTGCTTCCTCTGCATCAGCGACAAAGGTCGCCAGTCCCTCCAATCCTTCCGTTGCAACAGGAACGTTAATACGGTAAAAGCGCCCTTTATCATCGTCGATCAGATAATCAGTTTGGACCAGCTTTTTCTTCTTCGAAGTAAGCTGATAATAAGTAAGCTTCAGCGCATCTCTGCCCATCAATTTCATCGCAACCTTTTCCGTGATATAATCCATCGAGGGAAGGGATCGCGCTTCCAAGAGCAAATCATCACTTGTCGCCTCTGCGAAGGTATGACCGTAGTATCTTGGGATATCCACGTACTCTATCAGGATACCGGCTTTATTTTCCGGCAAATCGTATTCCTCCGGCGGAGGCAGCAGAGCAACCCTCGTACTGTCCCTAAAGACCGTCATGCGATCCTGCCAAGAGATCGGCAGTTCGATTTTCATGCTCAGTTCTTTGAGCTCCAACAAGAACTTATCGGCAGCTACCGGCTCTTCAGTCTCTGTCGGTGCCTCCGTCTCTTCCGGAGCACCTGTTTTTTCTACCTCCGCTCCATCTTTAGACTTGCCAGCCGGTGGTGTATCGGTTCCCTCAGCCTGAGCTTTTGTTGTTTTGGTTTCCTTGGCTCCGCAAGCGGCCAAGAGACCCACCATCATTACTAAAGCCAGAAGCATAGCGAACAATTTGGTTGTTATTTTCATTTTTCCTCCTCATGAATACTGCTATCTTAATTGGATTTCCGTTTACAGCGATCAAGGATTTGTAATCCGGAAGGTCTGAATCATTTTCTCTGCCTCAGCACGGAACGGTTCATACGCCGGATTATCCTTTGCGTATTCATATCCAAAGAGGTAGAAACTTCCTTTCCCGGCGTCGATCAGGACCTTCGTGCTTACGAGAGTAAGAGCATTCCGCGGTATTTTCTGCTCTGTGCGTAAAATCAGTGCCTGGGCGTCTCCGATCTTTGCCGGCTCAACCTGAGGTTTCGATGCCTCCACGATAGTCTCTAAAATCGGTGTCCAATTGATTTCCTCAAGGCTGTTTCCGTACACACCGGGAGGTGTATAGGAGAGAGAGATGCCTGCATATATGAACGGGAAGTCATAAGTGTGTACAGAGGGTGTAATTTTCCAGAGCATGTCATTTTTGTAGGCATGCCAATTACCCGGATACTCAAAAGTAAAGCCCGATTCTTTGTCTTCATAGGTGATGGGGGTTGAATCCGTAAGAACAGAAGAAATCATGGATTCAACGACCTGCTGTGCTTCACCGGCAAAAGTATCGATTCCTTTACTTCCTTCCAATTCGATAGGGAATAATGCCGCGTAACAGCGCCCTTTATCATCATCAATCAGATAGCAGCGCTTGGTTGCTACTTTCCCTTCTGAGACGACTTTAGAATAGGTGACCAGCAAAGCATCTCTGTCCATTATTTTTACAGGACTTTTATCGACGATTTTATCTTCTGGATAACTAAAATTTAAGATTGCTTTAATGCTTTCTTCGCTCGTCGTCTTCTCGAAAGTATCTCCAAAATACCAAGGATCATCGATGTATTTTACTACCAGATGGATCTCCTTTTCCGGTACGCTATAGTCCTGACCGGGCAAATTAACCCGGAAAAGACCGGAATTCTCTTGAACTTGCATTTTGTCTTTCCAGGTGAGCGGAAATTCAAACTTCAAGCGCATTTCCTTTGCTTCGTAAGCAAATATTTCTGTTGCCGGCATAGTCGGAGGTGCCGTTTTTTCACTTTCCGGTGGTTCTGTCGTAGCCGCAACGTCCGGTGTTTCCGAGTCGGAAGCAGATGGCGAAGTATCAGGATGTGTTTTACCTGCAACATCGGATGTTTCCGAGCCGGAAGTAGATGGCAAATTGTCCGGTGGGTTTGTTTTTTTTGCGCAGGCGGCAAGGCTGATCAGAGCCAGAATCAATACTGTAGTAATTAATTTTCTCATTATATTTTCCTCAAATTTTCTCAATAAAAATTGAAATCCCTATAGTGTGCTAATGTCAGAAGACGTGTTTCTGCGCCGTCATATATTCATCTCCCAAGTTCATTACAATCAGTTAGCCGGGAAATCTGTTCTACGATAGTTTCAAAACAATCTCGAAACACAAGAATCAATAATGTAATCTCAATCCATGTAATATCAGAATCACCGAAATCTTCTACTGTAGAACCCTACAGGTTTTACAAAATACGGCAGTTTTTCAGAATGTATCTGTCTTAAAATATTGCTGTTTGATTTTGATCAACTTGATCTTTCTGGATGAAACAGAATGATTTGAATTAGAACGTTTTGCTCTGAAATGTCAAAAGGAAAACGATGGGCTAAAACACTGATTTAAATTAATTAAACTAAAGATTAAAATGAGCTAGAATATAGCAGCAATAACAGCAATTTGGGATTTAGCAAATTAGACGGAGATAAAAGCATGAGTTATTGGCAATTTGCACGAAGTAAGACGACGCTGTCTGAAGAGACATCATTTTCGACAAGCAACGAGATGTCAAATAATAAAGAGCTCCCTATGCAGTGGCTCCTCCTGGTCTTGGCATTTATTTGGTTTTTTTGTATTGCTTACAATTTCGATGAAATTCTTTTTGCAGGGAATGCCCCCGCCTGGTTTTTCTTATCCCTCGTGATTTCTATGGCGGTTTTTGAGAGCTTGTTTCACAAGAGACCCAAGTTAGCCATTCCTGTTTCACGCATAATGGCAATTTCCGGTGCTATCATAACGGCAATTATGCCCTTATTTTCCGCTGCTGTTTTTACAGCACTTTATGTGTTTACCGGCATTCTGATTGGACCGCTAATCGTAATGCGAATTTACGGTGTGCTGAATACTGCACCCAGGAATCAGACTTTTCGCTGGTACACTGCCGCAATCGCCGTTACCATTGTCCTCCATACCTTTTGGGTAATTTTGTCCTGGCCGCCGGTGTTTCGCTTTATTCTAATTGCAATCCCAGGGCTGCTTGCTTCGTGGCGCCTTCCCGCATTGTCTCCCGTTGAAGGACAACGGCTTTCGGGGTTACAGGAGGCGGTCCCCAAACGAATGTGGCTCCCTCTCGCACTTTTCTCGATACTTATTATTCTTGTTACGCTTGCCTCAGCCATTATCAACACGAATTACTCCATGCCGGCTCAACAAGAGAATCTTGTTGTCATGTGGCTTCTCGCTAGACTCTTACCCGCTGCCGGCTTCATGATTTACGCCTGGGCCGCGGATTATGATCGAGCAAAAACAGCACTGATCATTGCCATCTCATTTTATCTCGCCGGCATATGGATCAGCTTTGTGTATCCACAGCAATCACTATGGGTTCCGCTTCTTATCGCCGACGGGATCGGGGGTTCTTTCGCAGAATATCATGTGCTTACACTTCCTCTGTACCTTATACCTTATACAAAGCGACCACTCTTTGTCGGGAGTCTGGGATTTATGATGAATTTCCTGATCTCTGCGATTGGATGGCCGATTGATGCCTGGTTTCCTCAATGGCTTGTGACGGAAAACAACGGAATCGCGTTTTATGTACTGCTCTTTTTATTATGTATTGCTACAATGCTGGTCATCTTTTGGCAAATGAATCTGTCCGGTGAATGGAAGGAGTCCGCTCGTTATCGAGAAGAACGTGCTCTCAATCCGGTAGGGCCCAGCGAAATTCAACCTGCAGCGGCTGTTGACATCGAGCGCTTTGCTTTTACCAAACGGGAGAAGGAAATCTTTGATCTCATTCTGGCAGGACTTACCGCTACAGAGATAGCCAAATGCCTTTTTATTACGGAACGAACCGTTCGTTTCCATATGACCAATATCTATAAGAAAACGGATACCCAATCGAGAAGGGAGCTTCTGGCCAAACTGATTCAAAATTCGTAAATTTTGTCGTCAATAGAAGTACGGTGCACTTTACTGTTGCTGTTTCCGTCTATAGCAATATCCGTACCTTATTTTGAGAGCAAACCGTCAACAAACTGGCGGGCAAGTCTGGGAGATCTGCCGCCACGTTCCAAGGCAAAGCGCTCGGCGAGCAAGTCCAGCTCGTCTAGTGGCATCTTGATAGCGTTTTCTTCAGCTAAATGATGAACAATGTGCAGGAATGTTTTCTTATTGGGCTTTGAGAAAGATATATGTATGCCAAAACGCTCTGATAGTGAAATAAGCTCCTGCATTGTATCGTTGCGGTGAATATCATCGCCCTCACGCCCGGAGAAGGTTTCCTTGATTATGTGACGACGGTTGCTTGTAGCATAAATAACGACATTGTTCGATTTTGCCGTAACCGATCCTTCAAGTACCGATTTAAGGGCACTGAAATCGTTATCATCCTTTACGAAAGACAGATCATCAACAAAAAGTACGAATTTCAACGGATTGCTTGACAATTCATCCAAAATTTTAGGAATATTCCGCAACTGATCCTTTCTCATCTCAACAATACGGAGTCCTTCGTTCCACAAAGCGTTACCAACAGCTTTTACTGTTGAGGATTTACCTGTACCGGCATCTCCTGTAAGCAATATATTCGCTGCCGGCTTACCGTCAAGTAAAGCTTTTGTATTCTCAATAACGATTTTTTTTTCACGCTCATAACCCACAAGCTGAGACAGCTCGATTTTGTCAGGATGAAGCACGGGAGAGATACTACCTTGTTCATCCACACAAAACATACGATTATTCGCGTAAATGCCGTAGCCATACTTTTCGATATTCTCGGTTCTGTGCAGATAGATGTTTTTAAGACTGAGATTTGTAGTTGTAAATTCAGGCAGGAAGCCTTTATATTCGAGAGGGGCACAAAGACTATCCTTATCAAGATCTGCCACCTCTTGTAAAATATCAAGCTCCGCCACGAGAGAAAAGTGCATATAGTCCGGCACATCTTTTCCGCTGCCGATTGTTTTTACATATACATTTTCGCTGTTGGTGCAGAGCTCTTTTATGTGTTCACCGAGATTTCCGTCACTGCATTCATAAAGAACCGCCACAAACTCGGCATAGGCCGAGCTTGTGGGATTACCAAGATAATCATATAAAGAGGCGATGACAGCATCAGTTAGCAGTTCTCTGAATATGCATAACGTTTCCAGTTTTTCTCTTAACTTCTTCATATCAGTTCAAAATAGCCCCCGAAGCACCACCCGATACAAGTGCCGCATAGCGTTTAAGATAACCGGAAAGCTCTTTAGTTTTGGGAACAAAGTTTTTCATGCGTTCACAAAGGATGGCCTCATCTACTTTCAGCTCAATTGTGTTCTCGGGTATATTAATACTGATGATATCGCCATCTTCAACAACACCGATCATACCACCGGATGCCGCTTCAGGTGTTATGTGACCGACACAAGCGCCACGAGTAGCACCACTAAAACGACCGTCGGTAATGAGGGCAACGCTGTTACCAAGGCCCATTCCCATGATCGCAGAAGTAGGATTCAGCATTTCACGCATACCAGGACCGCCTTTGGGGCCTTCATAGCGAATAACCACCACATCACCTGCGACAATCTGGCCGGCATTGATCGCCGCCTGTGCTTCTTCCTCGGAATCGAATACACGAGCAGGGCCTTCATGAACAAGCATTTCAGGGAGAACCGCAGAACGTTTGACTACGCTGCCATCAGTCGCCAAGTTGCCTTTGAGTACCGCAATGCCGCCTGTTTCGCTATAAGGGTTATCCACAGGACGGATAACATCAGGATTGAGATTAACACAGCCTGTGATATTTTCGCCGATAGTTTTGCCGGTTACGGTCATACAATCGGTATGGATTAAGCCTTTCTTTGAAAGCTCATTCATTACAGCATATACACCGCCAGCCTCGTCAAGATCTTCCATATAGGTGGGTCCTACCGGTGCCAGATGGCATAGATTGGGCGTTTTAGCACTGATCCCGTTGGCGATATCCAAGTTCAGTTCCACACCGCACTCATGAGCAATTGCAGGAAGATGAAGCATGCTGTTGGTAGAGCAGCCAAGCGCCATATCCACTGTAAGTGCATTCATCAATGCTTCTTTCGTCATAATGTCACGAGGACAGATATTTTTCTTTACCATATCCATCACTGACATACCTGCGTGTTTGGCAAGCTTGATACGAGCTGAATAAACAGCAGGAATCGTACCGTTACCACGAAGCCCCATGCCTAGCGCTTCGGTCAGGCAGTTCATTGAATTGGCAGTGTACATGCCGCTGCATGAGCCGCATGTGGGGCAGGTCTTATTTTCGTATTCTTTGAGCTCGGCATCGTTTAATTTGCCTGCATTATAAGAGCCTACGGCCTCAAACATACTGGAGAGGCTTGTTTTCTTGCCCTCAACTTTACCTGCCAGCATCGGTCCGCCGCTAACAAAGACAGCAGGGATATTCACTCTTGCCGCTGCCATTAAAAGACCCGGTACATTCTTATCGCAGTTGGGAACCATGACAAGACCGTCAAAACCGTGGGCCAAAGCCATTGCTTCGGTAGAATCGGCAATCAGATCACGGGTTACAAGAGAATATTTCATTCCTGTGTGTCCCATAGCGATGCCGTCACAAACGGCGATTGCAGGGAAAACGATAGGTGTGCCGCCGGCCATCGCAACACCGATTTTAACCGCATCCACGATTTTATCAAGATTGATATGACCCGGTACGATTTCATTATAGGAACTGACGATACCGATCAGGGGTCTTCTTTGTTCTTCCTCAGTCAGACCAAGGGCGTGAAACAAACTGCGATGAGGTGCATTTTGAATACCATCAACTATATTTTCTTTTGCCATAGCAGCACCTTACATTAGTCGTTAATAAGCTTATCCTCGTCACTCCAGCTATAAAGCTTGCGGATGTCGGTGCCAACGATTTCGGAAGGATGTTCGGATGCAAGCTTTCGCATAGTGTTGAAGTGAACCTGAGCACCTGCAGGGGACATATCGAGGAGGAAATCCTTTGCAAAACTACCGTCTTGGATATTTTTAAGAATTTGCTTCATAGCTTTCCTGGTATCTTCGGTTATGATCTTAGGACCTGTAATATAATCACCGTATTCAGCAGTGTTAGATATAGAATATCTCATTCCGGCAAAGCCGCTTTGATAGATAAGATCAACAATCAGTTTCATTTCGTGAATACATTCGAAATAGGCGTTTCTCGGATCATAGCCAGCCTCAACCAAGGTTTCATAACCTGCCTGCATCAAAGCGCAAACACCGCCGCAAAGAACAGCTTGTTCACCGAACAGATCGGTTTCGGTTTCGGTGCGGAAAGTAGTTTCAAGCACCCCTGCACGTGCGCCGCCGATGCCGAGCGCGTAAGCCAATCCGAGATCCAAGGCATCACCGGTTGCATCTTGCTCAACTGCGATCAGACAAGGGACACCTCTGCCCGCCAGATATTCAGAACGAACAGTGTGACCTGGACCTTTCGGTGCGATCATAATAACGTTGACATTCTTAGGAGGCTTGATGCAACCGAAATGGATATTGAAGCCGTGAGCAAAAGCAAGTGTTTTCCCTTCAGTAAGATTAGGTTCGATAGATTCTTTGTAAAGATTAGCCTGCTTTTCGTCGTTGATAAGGATCATTATGATGTCGGCTGCATTTGCCGCTTCTGCTGAGGTCATAACTTTAAGTCCTTGCGTTTCAGCCTTGGCCCAACTCTTGGAACCTTCATAAAGACCAACAATAACATTCACACCGCTGTCTTTTAAGTTAAGAGCGTGTGCGTGTCCCTGAGAACCATAACCGATGATAGCGACTGTTTTATCGCTAAGTTTCTGTAAATTACAGTCCTGCTGATAAAATATTCTTGCCATTTTATTGTCCTTTCTGGTTTATTTATAAATTTATAATCTGACGAATGGTTGTACTGCTTCTTTCAAGTGATACACTGCCTGTTCGGCAGATTTCAAGTATAGTAAACTCTCTCATCAAATTGATAAAATCATCAATTCTTTTTGTTGTCTCTGTAAGACGGAACATCATATAGTCCTTGGAGTAATCAACTATGATTGCACCGAATGCATCGGCAGCTCCGCGGATATCTTCTCGGGCTTTTGTCTCATTTTTCATTTTGATGAGCAACAGTTCAAAACTTGCCGAGTTGTCATCGGTGAACTCCTTGATAGAGCACACATCCGGCAGTTTGTAAAGATGATTGATAAGCTGTTGTTTTCCGGCCTCCTCACCATCGAAAACTACAGTAATTCGTGAAAGCTCGCTTGTTTCCGTCTCACTTACGGTTAGCGAACTGATATTAAACCGACGGCGACGGAACATACTGGTTACTCTGTTAAGGACGCCAAATTGGTTATTGACCAAAACGGCAAAGGTATATCTGTTCATTGTTCTACCTCCAAGTGTGTAATAATATCGTCCATACTGCCACCCGGAGGCAACATGGGAAGAACAAATTCGTCTTTGTCAATCGTGCAATCAACGATATATGGTCCTGCGAATCTGAAAGCACGGCTGAGAGCCTCATCTAATCCCTCAGGTGTAGTTACCGCTTCACCGTCTGCACCAAAGGACTTGGCCAAAGCGGTAAAGTCCGTTTTCCGCTCTAACACGGAATTGGAATAATGCTTGTTATAGAATAAGGTCTGCCATTGGCGCACCATTCCGAGAACACCGTTATTCATTATAAGGATAACAATGGGGATATTGTATCTCACCGCAGTCGCAAGCTCGTTCAAATTCATTCCGAAGCTGCCGTCACCGGTTACAAGGACGCTTCGTTCCTTTGTTCCGAACACCGCACCTATTGCAGCGCCAAAGCCAAATCCCATGGTACCAAGTCCTCCGCTTGAAATGAAACGACGAGGAGTTTTGAGGTTCAAGTTTTGTGCCGCCCACATCTGATGTTGGCCAACATCGGTACAAACGGCTGTGTTTTCACCCAAATACTTATTTAAGATTAAAATTACTTTTCGCGGGGTGAGTCCTTCCCTGTTATCAAGACTGTTTTCTTCTTCCTGTCGAAATGCTGCAACTTTTATCCTCCACTCCGGCTTTTTATTTTCCTTCAGCATCGGTAACAGTTTTTCAAGAGTAAGTTTTACATCACCACGTAGCCCGCACACAGCATCGACAGTTTTAAAAAGCTCTGAACCATCAACGTCAATATGAATGATATTGGCACCTGTGGCAAACTTCTGTCGGTTGCCGGTAACACGGTCATTAAAACGAACACCCAGTGAAAGAATTAAGTCAGCATTGTGCATTGCCATAGAGGATGTATAATGACCGTGCATTCCCTGCATACCCAGAAATCTCGGATGATCTGTAGGAATTGCCGAAAGTCCCATTAAGGAACAACCGATAGGTGCATCGATTTTCTCAGCAAGGGCGAGCATTTCTGCCTGTGCGCTTGCCGTAATCAAGCCCCCGCCGAAATAAATATATGGTTGCTTTGCGGCATTGATAATCTTGGCAGCTTCATCGATACGACCATCCTTGGCAGCAAAAGGTTCTTCCTTTTCTACAGGAGGCTGGGGTTCGTATTCACATTTGGCTACCTGCACATCTTTGGGAACATCAATAAGTACCGGTCCCGGTCTGCCTGATTTTGCCAGTCGGAAAGCTTCCCGGATGGTATCTGCCAAATCTTCAACGTCGTTTACAAAGTAATTATGTTTTGTGATCGGCAAGGTAATGCCCGTGATATCAATTTCCTGGAAACTATCCGTACCGATATGTGTCGTGGGAACATTTCCGCAAATAGCGATCAGTGGGATAGAATCAAGATAAGCGGTAGCGATGCCGGTTACAAGATTGGTTGCACCGGGGCCGGAGGTGGAGAAAACTACACCGACTCTGCCCGTTGTCCTGGCATAGCCGTCTGCGGCATGTGCCGCACCTTGCTCGTGCGCCGTCAGGATATGATTGATTTCATTATTATGGGTATAAAGACTGTCATAGATGTTCAGAGCTTGTCCTCCCGGATAACCGAAGACGGTATCACAGCTTTGTTCAATTAAGGTTTTTACAATTATATCTGCACCTGAAAGAAGCATAGACCTCAATCCTTTCTTAAATTATGAACTATAAGTTTACCGCACTCTCGGCATCCTACGAGTTTAGTGCCGTCACTCATTATATCTGCAGTGCGGAATCCCGCGTCGAGGTATGCTGAAACGGCATTTTCAATGGCGTTCGCTTCTTCTGCCATCTCAAAACTGAAACGGAGCATCATAGCCGCAGAGAGAATTGTTCCGAGAGGATTGGCTTTATCTTGTCCCGCAATACGAGGAGCAGAGCCATGAATAGGTTCATACAATCCGCAAGCAGTAGCTCCGAGGCTTGAGGAAGGGATCATACCGATAGAGCCTGTAATCATTGATGCTTCATCGGAGAGGATGTCACCAAACATATTCTCGGTAACAATAACGTCAAACTGTGCCGGGTTTTTTATAATCTGCATAGCACAGTTGTCAACGAGCATATCGGAAAGTTCAACATCCGGGTATTCATCTGCCAGTCTGTGCATCACTTTTTTCCAAAGGCGGCTGGAGTCGAGAACATTGCTCTTTTCAACCGAGCAGAGCTTTTTGTTCCTCTTTTGTGCAGCTTCAAACCCGATTCTGCCAATACGCTCAATTTCATCTTCGCTGTATTTTAGTACATCGATGGCGGTATCACCTGCGGTTTTATGTTCACCAAAGTAAATGCCACCGATCAATTCACGAACGATAATAAAGTCAATACCTTGTTCAACAATTGATTTCTTCAAAGGGGAAGCTTCGGCCAGCTGCTTCCAGATCTTTATAGGGCGGATGTTGGAATAGACACTCATTCCTGCACGAAGTCTGAGCAATCCCTTTTCGGGGCGTATATTGGCCGGAACATCATTCCACTCGTTTCCTCCGACAGCTCCAAGCAAAACACTGTCGGCTTCAAGACATTTTTTCAGCTCGCTTTCGGGCAGAGGGTCGCCGTATTTATCAATAGCGCATCCGCCCATATCTACATAGGTGTAATTAAATCTGTGTCCGAAGAGCTCGGCGACTTTATTGAGCACCTTGAGTGCCTCGTCTACGATTTCGGGACCGATTCCGTCTCCATGGATAACAGCAATATTCTTAACCATTGTTTTCACTTTCTCTCAAAGATTTTAAGAGTCCGCCGCTTTTGATGATATTTTGAATAAAAGGCGGGAAGGGCTGTGCCTTATAAGTCTTGCCTGTGGTCAGATTTGTGATAACGCCTGTGTTGAAGTTGACCTCGACTTCATCGTCTGCGTCAATTTCTTCTGCCGCTTCTGTACACTCTAAAATCGGAAATCCGATATTGATAGAATTGCGGTAGAAAATCCGTGCGAAACTCTTAGCAATGACACAGCCTATACCGCAGGTTTTGATAACGAGCGGTGCGTGTTCGCGGGAAGAACCGCAGCCGAAATTCCATCCTCCGACTATAACATCACCCGTTTGTACCTTCTTTACAAACTCGGGATCTATATCTTCCATACAGTGCAGGGCAAGCTCCTTGGCATCCGGGGTGTTCAGAAAACGGGCAGGAATAATAACATCGGTATCCACATTATCGGGATATTTGAAAACTTTTCCTCGTGTATTCACTTCTTCACACCTCCTTGTATTCGGTAATATAACCTGCCAGCGCACTTGCGGCGGCAGTATGGGGAGAAGCGAGGTAGACCTCACTGGCTACATGTCCCATACGACCGACAAAGTTGCGATTGGTAGTAGCAAGGCATCTTTCGCCTGCAGCAAGAATGCCCATATATCCGCCGAGGCAGGGACCGCAAGTCGGTGTGGAAACAACGGCGCCCGCATCGATAAAGGCGGTATACCACCCGCGTTCTACGCACTCACGGAGAATCTGCATCGTGCCCGGAATAATAATGCAACGAATACCGGCTGCAACCTCTTTGCCCCTGAGAATATTATAAGCTGCCTCCATATCTTCTATTCTGCCGTTGGTACAAGATCCGATTACGACCTGGTCAATCTCGATATCGTGCAGTTCACTTACAGGACATGTGTTTTCGGGAAGGTGAGGGCAGGCGACGGTAGGAACGATTGTTGTCAGATCGATATCGATAATTCTTTCGTATTCCGCATCGGTATCCGCCTCAAAAACTACAGGCGTTCTTTCGCTTCTGCCGTCCAAATAACCCATCGTCACATCATCTACGGGGAAGATACCGTTTTTTGCCCCGGCTTCAACCGCCATATTGCAGATGCAAAAGCGGTCATCCATAGAAAGACCGCGAACACCGTCACCTGTAAATTCCATACTTTTATAAAGAGCGCCGTCGACGCCGATAGAACCGATAATGGTAAGGATCACATCCTTACCGCTGCAGTTGGGCGGTAATTTACCCGTTAAATTGAATTTGATGGCGGACGGCACTTTGAACCAAGCCTTTCCCGTAGCCATGCCAGCCGCCATATCGGTAGAACCGACGCCGGTAGAGAAAGCGCCGAGTGCTCCGTATGTACAGGTGTGGCTATCGGCACCGATAATGCAGTCGCCTGCGGTTACTATGCCCTGCTCGGGAAGAAGGACGTGCTCAATTCCCATTTTACCTACATCATAAAAATGGTTTATACAATGTGAGCCGGCAAATTCACGACAAATCTTGGATTGTTCAGCTGCTTTAATATCCTTGTTCGGTACAAAGTGGTCGAGCACGATTGCTACTCTGTCTTGGTCAAAAACCTTATCAAATTCAGCTTTTTTGAACTCATTGACCGCAACGGGTGTGGTGATATCGTTGCCGAGAACAATATCAAGCTTGGCAGCGATAAGTTGACCGCTGGCTACCTTGTCGAGACCTGCGTGGGCGGCAAGTATTTTTTGCGTCATTGTCATTCCCACTTTAATTCCCTCCCTTGGTCATATTGTGGAAGGCGCTGAACAAGGCCTTTGTATTGGCAATAATGACATCCGTATCGGTTCCGGCACCCCAGAACATCGAGCCGTCATCACGTTCGAGACCGATATAAGATGCAGCGACGCTGCGGGAGCCTTCGCCCTGCATACTGTGCTGTGTATACACTTCCAGGCTGTACTGCTCGCCGGTAAGCTCGCACAGAGCGTTGTTGATGGCACTTAAGGTACCGTTGCCTTCAGCTTCAAGCTCGGTTTCTTCACCGTTTTGCTTAAATGTAATGTCAACTTTTACAACATCGTTTTCACGTAAAAAGTCAAAATCTGTAACGGTAATCCCGCTGTCAAGGTTCAGGTAATATCTGGTAAAGATATCCAATACATCGTCCGGTTTGAGTTCTTTTTGCTCGTGGTCGGAAATGTCCTTGCACATATAGCTGAAATGCTCACGCATCTCTGCGGGAAGATTGTAGCCGAAAGCCTGCTCCAGGATATAGCCGATTCCTCCCTTGCCCGATTGAGAATTGACACGAATGATATCCGCATCATAGGTTCTGCCGATATCTTTCGGATCGATCGGGATATAAGGAACACTCCATTCGTGCAGCTTGTTCTTTGTTCTGTATCTCATGCCCTTTGCGATGGCATCCTGATGAGAACCCGAGAATGCAGCATATACGAGTGATCCCGAATAAGGCGATCTGTCGTAAACCGGCATACGGGTACAGCGCTCATATTTTTCAACGAGATCGTTCATGTTTGAAAAGTCGAGTCCCGGATCGATGCCATGAGAATACATATTCATTGCCAAGGTAACGATATCCACATTCCCGGTACGTTCACCGTTGCCGAACAATGTGCCTTCCACACGTTCCGCGCCTGCCAGAATCGCGAGCTCTGTATCGGCAACACCGGTACCTCTGTCGTTATGGGGATGCACTGAAAGGGTGACAAATTCGCGGTATTTGAGGTTTTCGCTCATAAACTCCACCTGACTGGCGTAAACGTGAGGTGAGCTCATTTCCACAGTTGCGGGCAGATTGATAATAACATTGTTGTCGGCACTTGGCTCTAACACATCGAGAACGGCATTGCAGACTTCAAGCGCGTAGTCAGGCTCGGTTCCCGTAAAGGACTCGGGAGAATATTGAAAACGAAAATTGCTTTCGTATTCGCTGGCTAATTTCTTTACAAGCTTGGCACCGTCAACGGCGATTCTCTTGATTTCCTCCTTGTCCTTTTTGAACACTTGCTCACGCTGTGCTACGCTTATAGAGTTATAAAAATGAATAATAACACCGGGTGTGCCTGCGCAGGCATCAAAGGTTTTACGGATGATATGTTCACGGCACTGGGTAAGGACCTGAACCGTTACATCTTCGGGAATCATTTCGTTTTCAACCAAGGTGCGCAGGAATTCGTACTCGGTTTTACTTGCCGCAGGGAAACCGACCTCGATTTCCTTAAAACCGACTTCAAGCAGCATATTGTAATACTCGAGTTTTTCCTCGAGGCTCATTGGAATAACAAGGCTTTGATTGCCGTCACGCAGATCCACACTGCACCAAATGGGGGCTTTTTCCACATGATCCTTTTCCACCCATTTGTTATATTTTTTGTCTACCGGGAAGTATCCCACACGGTATTTACTTGAATCCATCATAGTCTTTTACTCCTTTTCTACAATTCTACAATCACTGCCTCTTCGGTTTGTCACCGGAACCTAGTTTGTTTGAACTTGCTGCACTTAGCTGCTCATAGTTATGAATCATTTTAAATAATTACTACACTCTACACTATTTTAAATCCTTCGTTTCGTAAAGATTGTGTTATCATGCTAACATGTTCGAAATCTCTTGTTTCCATTGCAATACGAAGGAAACAACCGTCTACACTTTCAGTGTCACCTTTTTCATAATGAACCCCGGTTACATTAGCGCCACAATCGGCAATGATACGGGCGATAATTTGTAGTTGCCCCGGTTTGTCGATAAGCTCAATCAGAAGACTCGAAGAACGACCTGATTTCAAAAGGCCACGGTCTATAACACGGGAAAGACTTGTGACATCAATATTACCGCCTGATACAACAGCGACCACACGCTTGCCCTTCAAGTTAAATTTGTCAAACATGACCGCTGCTACTGCTGCAGCACCCGCACCTTCCGCAATCATTTTCTGATTTTCAATCAAGGTAAGGATCGCAGAGGAAACCTCGTCGTCGGTGACAAGAGCGATCTCATCCACATAATCTTTGACGAGTGCAAAGGTGTTTTCTCCCGGTTTTTTTACTGCGATACCGTCTGCAATCGTGGAAACAGTTGCCAGCTCTTCGATCTCGCCGTTTTTTACGGAATTATACATACTCGGTGCGCCTAGAACCTCTACACCGTAAATCTTAACGGAAGGTCTGATTTGCTTTGCAGTATAGGCGATACCGGAGATAAGACCACCACCGCCGATAGGGACTAAGATAGCATCTATATTGTCAAGATCGTTCAGAATTTCCAGAGCAATTGTACCTTGACCGGCGATGACATTTTCATCATCAAAGGGATGTAAGAAAGTGTAGCCCTCGCTTTCTTTCAATTCCAAGGATTTTTGATAAGCGTCATCGTAGCAACCTTCCACCAAACAGATGTCGGCCCCGAAACCTTTTGTGGCTTCTACTTTGGAAATCGGAGCACTGTCCGGCAAACAAATCAGGGATTTGATGCCATTCTTTGTTGCGGCGAGTGCTACGCCTTGTGCATGATTGCCTGCCGAACAAGCAATAACGCCTTTCTTTTTTTCTTCCTCGGTCAGCATGGCTATTTTGTATGCCGCGCCTCTTACCTTAAATGAACCTGTGATCTGCAGATTTTCGGGCTTTAAGTATAATTCGCAATCGTGAGCTATACCGTGAGCTCTGACCAGCTTGGTTTCACGAATGATGTTTTTGAGCACCGTCTGTGCGTTGAATACTTTATCGAGAGATAGCATAATAATAACCTTTGCCTTTCCATTGCCTTTCCATTTATTGTTTTCTGTAGTGGCTTTGAGACAAATAACAACACCCGCCTCAAAGCCGCTTAAATTTCTTCGAGACGGGTGTTAAAAAATTCAACACTCGCGGTACCACTCAAATTGCGGATTTAAATACTCCGCCACCTCTTCGAAGTCAAACAACTTCTATGCACTGACGTAGCATGCACGGGAAGCGCCTACTAGGTGTTAAGCCTTTCGGACCTCCGGCTCGGAAGTGATGAGAAATTCTATTTTATTTTATCGGGATCGCACCCTCTCCGACTCTCTGGAAAATAACTTAATAGATTCTGTCTTCGTCATAGCCTTTATTATTCAATTCCTAAACTTGTATCAAATTAGGGCATTAATGTCAATAGTTTTCTCATAGTTTTCTCATAAGTTTTCTCATAAGTTTTCTCATAAATCGACAATCGACAATCGACAATAGTAAATAATTCTGTAAAAACGAAACTTTTTAGAGAATAACCTAATCTCTTGGTTAGTTTAATGTTAAGAATAAGGCCGTCATGATGATCACGTCCTGTGCAAAATGAATCAGCCAAGCCCAAAAGAACCCCTTCGTTTCGTGGATGCTCTTCGACAGAAACCAACCGAGAAATCCCGCCAATATGACACCCGGAATTTTCCCCGGTGTACCGAAGTAATGAACACCCCCGAAAATGATCGCCGACAAGGCCTTGGAAATGTAAGGATTGAGTTGGTGGTATTCGACAATGCTCGCAAAGGTGTGGCGAAACGTCACCTCTTCGACAAAGCTGTTTACGAGGGCAAACAACACAATCAGCAAGAAAGTTGTGAACGTAAGAGTCTGGATGACGCCGTTTCGGTAAACTTGAAAGTAGATGGCTACCGCTGTCACAACCGAGATAATGATGGCGATGTTTCGACCCAATTTTTTCCAAGAATCCTTGTTCTTTTTTGTTATGCCAATCCACGGTTCGGGGATCACTTCGCCATCGATTCGTTTAATCGATAAAAGACGAAGCGATTGGAACTTGGTCTGCAACGCGGTGATTAATATGATCACCGAGCTCAGGACAAGCGTAGTTGCCTGATAGACCATTGTTCGATTGAGATAGTTTGTGCTGAATAAGCTGAAGGTGAAAAGTGAATTATGCATGAGATAGAGAATGGCGGCGATCATCAATCCCACGACTGAAAGGGTGATAACTAAATTGATATAAATCTTTTTCATAAGGTTTCCTCTATTCTTTTGATTGATTTTTCTAACCACTTGATCGTTGCCTTGTTCTCTACGATTCCATAGTCCAAAACAAGATCATATGAGAGGTTGTCCGGTCTAGTTGAAACAAATTCCTGCAATTCGGAATAAATTTGCTTTTGTTCTCTCAACTCGCTGAGAGCGTTTTTCAGATCGATCAACAGAGCCGGATAATCATTGCGTTTGCTGACAAACAACTTGAGCAAGAGTTCGTCCCTGTAGATTGTTGTGTGTTCATGGTTCGACAGCCATTCCGATAAGGCCTTGCGCCCAAGTTCGGTAATTTCAAAGACATTCTTATTTCTGCTTCCTTGTTCCGGCAATTTCTCTATGAGTTTTTCGTCACCAAGAATTTTTAACGTTCGGTGAACATTGCTGTAAGACTCGTTCCAAAAATAGCCGATCGATTCTTTGGCAAATTTTGCCAGATCATAAGCCGACATTTTCTTAATGTTCAGTAGACCCAGCAGAGCGAATTTTGTTGACACGTCAGCCTCCTTGTATATTCAAAATACTAAGGGGAGGTTAACATATCTATTAGATAGGTTAAAAGTGATTGATCGTTTCTGTTACTTGTGAAACGGTGAGCAATCTGTACCTTTCGTCTATGAGGGAGTTCACTGAAAAGTGAGATGTTAGCTTTTCAAAGCATAAAAAAGACGACTCAGGATTGTATCCGTTTTGTCGTCATTTATGGTGGGTGGTAGTGGAGTCGAACCACCGACCCCCTGCATGTCACGCAGGTACTCTAACCAGCTGAGCTAACCACCCGCAAGCTAGGTTAGGATACATTAATCGGGAGGCTTCTGTCAAGCACACGACTTTCCCGGTTCTGCCGGTTCTGCTGTTCTGAGCCAGGATCAGGTTCTATAATTTTTGTACATGTTCATTTGGATCGTTAGATGATGGTGAGCAGAGGGCAGGGAATGGTTTGGTTTAATGTATTTTGTCACGAAGGACGTGGCCGAAGATGCCGTTTTTGAACAGATCATAGAAAAAATGAGAGATTCGTTCGGCATCTACCAGACCATCAGTTTTGCGTGTTATATAGTTCAGGGTGTGCAGAAAGCCTCCAACAAAAAGTTCCAGTGTATAGTCTAATTCCAGTTCGCTCAGACCCAGGCGCGGTTCAACTAATTCACTCAACGCTTGTTTGATAGCGGAGACGAGGCGATGCATAAAATGCCGACTGCCATTTGGTCCCAATAATATTTCAAATTTGCTTTGATTTTGATTATGAAAATACAGGATCTGCTGCAATAATTGTTTGGAAGAGCTGTCTTTTCGGGCACCGATGATGAGAATGTCTTTGAGAACTTCTTTGGTTGGTATCAATTCATCTTCGATCGCTTCAAGCACGGCGGGAGCATCCTGAAAATAATAATAGAAGGTGGAACGATTGATATCGAGAGCTTTAACGATTTCAGTGACGGAAACCATCTGCCCCGGATTTTCTTGGTATTTCTGCCAAAATGTGTCAATAATTTGCCTGCGGGTATGAGCTGTTTTTTCTGCTTGTTTTCTCATTTTTATTTTCCGTCCCAGTCTGATCTCTGCGGTCGGTGTGATCAGCAAAAGTATGTGCAAAAAGTGTACGCTGTTTTATGCAAAGATGCAAAAGTAAAAATCAGGAAAGAATGTTTGCCAAAACCCGACAGATAGCGGATTTTGTTGGTGTGATTTGCCTTTGTAATCCTTTATTATTTAATTAGGGAAGATAATAGGGGAAGAATGTGCTCTTTATGTGGAAGTGTATTCAGCAACCACCTATATTTCCAAATAATTTTCAGAGGTAATAAATGAAAGCTCAAGATCCTAAACACAATAGTCCCAGAAGGAAACTGGCGACATATTATGGCATAGCCATACTCATCATCATTTTCTTAAATTATGTTGTTTTTCCGCTTTTATTTTATCCCAGGCCTAGACAGGTGGCTTATAGCCAATTTATGCGGGATGTAGATCGCGGCATTGTTACGCAAGTTGAAGTTTCCAACACGGAGATTCAATATGCTACGCGAGAGGGCGAACAGGTCAACTATTTCAAAACTGGTATCATGAATGATCCAGATCTGATCGCTAATTTAGAAGCAAAAAGTGTCGAGTTCGGTGCCGTTATTCCGGAGCGTCCCAATACCTTTTTATCGCTGCTGCTTACGTGGGGCTTGCCCATCCTATTCTTCGTAATGATGGGTCGTTTCGTGTCACGTTCTCTGCGGGGGAGAATGACCGCCGGCGGTATGAGTTTCAGCGGGCATAATGCAGCACGCATTTATGTTCCGGACGAAGATAAAAAAGATTTTTCAGATGTTGCAGGTCAAGCCGAAGCCAAAGAATCCTTAAAAGAGATTATTGATTTCCTGGGTGATCCGCAAAAATATAAAGCTATTGGCGCCAAATGTCCAAAAGGCGTTTTGCTTGTAGGACCGCCTGGTACAGGAAAAACCTTAATCGCCAAAGCCGTTGCCGGCGAAGCGGATGTCCCGTTCTTTTCGATTTCCGGTTCGGAATTTGTCGAGATGTTTGTCGGGCGCGGCGCAGCGAAAGTGCGTGAGCTGTTTGAACAAGCTTCTAAGAAAGCTCCCTGTATTGTCTTTATCGATGAGATTGATACCATCGGTAAGAAACGCGATGGTCAGATAGCGACCAATGATGAACGCGAACAAACATTGAATCAGCTTTTAACAGAGATGGATGGCTTTGATAGTAATAAAGGCGTGATTATCCTGGCAGCGACTAACCGGCCGGAGATACTTGATCCTGCTTTGCTGCGTCCCGGTCGCTTTGATCGCTTGGTGCGCGTTGAATTGCCGGATCTGCAAGATCGTATTGCACTCATGAAAGTGCATATGCGTAAGGTAAAACATGCGGAAGATATAGACTATTCTCTGATAGCCCGTATGACAGCCGGTGCTTCCGGTGCCGATATGGCAAATATTGTGAATGAGGCGGCGTTGCGTGCTGTGCGCATGGGGCGCGAGTTTGTGACGACGGCTGATCTCGAGGAGTCAATCGAAACGGTTATTGCCGGTCAACAAAAGAAAAATGCTATTTTGTCGGATCAGGAAAAAGAGATCGTTGCCTATCATGAGATTGGGCATGCGCTCGTGGCGGCAAATCAGACCGGCGCTGCTCCGGTACAGAAAATTACTATCATTCCCAGAACATCTGGCGCTCTGGGTTATACCATGCAGGTTGAGGAAGAAGAAAAGTCATTGATGAGTAAACGTGATGTGCTCAATCGTCTGGAAGTTCTCTGTGGCGGGCGAGCGGCGGAAGAAATCGTCTTTAACGAGATCACAACGGGTGCCGCCAATGACATAGAAAAAGTGACTCAACTGGCCCGCCAGATGGTTACACAGTACGGAATGTCTGAGCGCTTCGGTATGATGGCGCTTGAGACATCAGGATCGCAGTATCTGGGTGGGGAGGGCAGACTGTCTTGCTCCTCGGAGACGGCCAAAGAGATTGACGAAGAAGTTCTGGCTTTGATTCAAAAGAGTCAGGACAATGCTCGGGATATTCTGATGGCCAATCGGGATAAACTTGATCAATTAGCTGCCCATCTGATCGAAAAGGAAACGATCACCGGCGCAGAATTTATGGAAATTTTGGCGGTGGAAGAATAGTTTCATACTGATTGCGACTGTTCTGTTCGTGCTCGCTACGCTATATGGTGTTAAATACAGTGCAAGCTTTGTTGACAGTACCCGCCAGGGATTGGCGGGTGCTGTCACTGTAATCAGTGGCCTCTTTTCGCCGGCAAAAGATTTGCTGTACATCAGCGCTTTGACAGTTATGATAACCCTATCTATAATCATTTAATGTGGAGACGCAGTGTGAGGCTTAATGTGATGGTGAGGCATGGCTGAAGCTTTGCATTTTAATCGTGCACTGGGGATAGATATCGGTTCGACGACTGTAAAAGTATCCCTTACTTGTGGCAAGCGGATTGTTTTTGAGCGCTACGAGCGCCATCTTTCCCATGTCCAGGATAAGACGATTGAGCTGTTGCAACAGGCAGAAGATCTGTTGGCAAAGGCTCCTTTTACGGTGGCTCTGTCCGGGTCAGCCGGTTTGGGACTGTCCGAAATATCCGGTCTGCCCTTTGTGCAAGAGGTTTATGCCACGGGAGAGATCGTAAAGCGTCTGGAGCCGGACATCGGTGCAGTGGTTGAGCTCGGTGGTGAAGATGCCAAAGTGATCTTCTTTACCGGTGGTATCGATGCCCGTATGAACGGAAGCTGTGCCGGCGGCACGGGAGCTTTCATTGACCAGATGGCTGCTCTGCTTGACATGACTATTCCGGAACTGGATGAAGCCTCTTTTCGAGCGGAACGGATCTATCCGATCGCTTCCAGATGCGGCGTGTTCGCCAAGACGGATGTGCAAGCGCTGTTCAATCAGGGTGCCAGTAAAGAGGATGTGGCGGCTTCGATCTATCAGGCGGTAGTCAATCAGACTATCGTCGGTTTGGCCCAGGGCAGGCAACTGCAGGGTAAATTGCTTTTTCTGGGCGGACCGCTGTACTACTGTGCCGGTCTGCGTCAGCGTTTCCGTGAGACGCTGCAACGGGATGAAACAGACTGCATTTGTCCGGACTATGCTTTATTTGCAGTAGCGCGAGGCGCTGCATACCTGAGCCGGAATTTAGAACCGTATACTTATGACAGATTGATTGAGAGTATCAGGCGCACGGATGAGAAATCTCATTATGAGCGCGGTTTTGTGGAGCCCCTGTTCAAAGACGCGCAAGAATACGAAAGTTTCAGTGAGCGTCATGAACTGGATAATGTTGTTGAGCGCAGGATCGAAGATTATAGCGGTCGGGCTTGGTTGGGAATTGACAGTGGCAGTACGACGACGAAACTGGTTCTGATCTCGGAAGATCAGGAACTGCTATACAGTTATTATTGTGTCAATCGCGGTTCGCCGGTCGAGGTCGTGCTGGAGCAGTTGCGGGAAATTCGTCGTCTCTGCAGTGACCGAATTGAGATCTGTGGAGCCGCCAGCACAGGTTATGGCGAAGCTCTAATGCAGCATGCCTTTCATACGGATGCCGGAGTGGTGGAGACGATTGCCCATTATACAGCGGCGCAATTTTTTCAACCCAAAGTCGATTTTATCCTGGATATCGGTGGCCAAGACATCAAATGCTTCTATATCAAGAACGGCGCCATTGATTCGATTATGCTCAATGAAGCCTGTTCTTCGGGTTGTGGTTCTTTCCTGGAGACTTATGCTCATGCCATGGGCTATGAAGTCGATGAATTTGCCCGGCTGGGCATTAAAGCAAAGGCTCCGGTCGATCTAGGTTCGCGTTGTACCGTATTTATGAATTCCTCAATCAAGCAGGCACAAAGAGAAGGAGCCTCTCTTGCGGATATTGCGGCCGGGCTTTCGATCAGTGTGGTCAAGAATGCTCTGTATAAGGTGATTCGTACCGGCTCGCCGGATGAGCTGGGGGAGCATATTGTAGTGCAGGGCGGCACTTTGCTGAATGATGCGGTCCTGCGGGCTCTTGAGCTTGAGTTGGGTCGTAATGTAATTCGTCCTGAGATCGCCGGGCTGATGGGTGCTTTCGGTGCTGCCCTTTTTGCCGGGCAGTTTGAGTCGAGTGATTTGCTGTCAGAAGCTGAGCTAGCACAGTTCAAGCATGAGTCTTCGGTGCGTATTTGCCGCGGCTGTACCAATCACTGCACATTGACAATCAATCGTTTCGCTGATGGCGGGCGCTATATTTCCGGCAATCAGTGTCAGAAGCCGCTTGGACTTAATGATTATGAGGAATTGCCCAATCTATATCACTGGAAGCGAGAGAGACTCCTGGCTTTGGCTGCCGGACCGGGTGCCGGGACGGATGTAAAGCGTCTTCGTCAAAAAAGAAGCGACGAGCGGGAAGAGAAGACGGTTGTTGTAACGGGACAAATGCGGGAGAGTCCGCGCGGTCGGATCGGTCTGCCCACTACGCTGTCCACCTATGAGTTGGCGCCGCTCTGGCAGGCGCTCTTTACAGAGCTTGGCTACGAAGTGATCTTCTCACCGCTATCAACCAGAAGCATATATGAGCAAGGGCAGCTATCGATTCCGTCGGATACGATTTGCTATCCGGCGAAAATAATGCATGGTCATATTGAGCTATTGCTGGAGCAGGGATTGGAGCTGCTGTTTTATCCCAGCCTGACCTACAATGTTGACGAGGGCGGCAGCAGCAATCATTTTAACTGTCCGGTTGTGGCCTATTACGGTGAGGTCTTGCAGGGCAATATGGATGCTCTGAAGTCTGTGAAATTTTTCTATCCCTATCTGAATGTCAATAGTACCAGGCAGCTGACCAACACGCTGTATCGAGCGTTGCTGGAGATCGATCCGACAATAACCAGACGCGAAGTGAGGCGGGCGGTTGAAGCCGGTTATGCTGCTCTAGCAGCCGAACGGGCTGCAGTGCGTCAGGCCGGTGAAGAGGCCGTGAGATACGCACGCCGGCATCATAAGCGGATTATGATTTTGGCCGGTCGGCCTTATCATGTTGATCCCGAGATTTGTCATGGTATTGATAAGTTGGCTTCCGCGCTGGGTTTTGTGGTGGTGACCGAAGATTCTGTGGCACATCTGGCTGAATTGCCGCAGCTACGTGTTCTCAATCAATGGACTTATCATTCGCGTCTCTACCAGGCGGCGCAGTTTGCTTGTGAAAACGCTGATGTCGAATTGGTGCAGCTGGTATCTTTCGGTTGCGGTATTGATGCGATTACGAGTGATGAGGTAAAGCGGATTTTGGAGAGCCAAGGCAAGCTCTATACTCAGATTAAGATCGATGATATCAATAATCTGGGCGCCGTCCGGATTAGATTGCGCAGTCTGCTGGGCGCACTTGAGGCCAAAGATGCGGTTGCGTGCAGGCGGCAAGCAGAGGGAGAAAGCAGTTGCGGGCCGGGAGGGGAACAAAAAGATGCGGGCTCAAGTCAGAAGCGGCGGACGGGAGAGTCCAAGCGGAAAATGCCGACCGCTTCCATCTTGTGATAATTGGCAGTAGAGAGAACAAGTAATGACTTCTGATTATTATGTGCAGTTTACACCGGAGATGAAAAAGGAGTACACGATCCTGGTTCCTTCGATGCTGAACGGGCATTTTGAGCTGGTGATCGAATTCCTCAGCACCTACGGTTATAAGATGGAGCTGCTGACCAGTCAGGGCAAAGAGATTGTCGATCTGGGCCTGCGCTATGTTCATAATGATACTTGTTATCCGGCTATTCTGGTGATCGGCCAGTTCCTGCATGCTTTGCGCTCAGGCAAGTATGATCCGCACAAGACAGCACTGATTTACTTCCAGACCGGAGGCGGCTGCCGGGCCTCCAACTATATATCTCTCTTGCGCAAAGCACTGATCAAGGCCGAGTTGGAATTTGTGCCGGTAATCTCGCTCAGTCTAATTAGACTAGAGGAACATCCCGGCTTTAAGATGAATCTAAGACAGTATATGGGTCTATTCGATGCTCTGCTCTACGGCGATCTGATCTACAGTCTGGTCAATCAGACAAAACCTTATGAACTTACTGCCGGTGATGCTGATGCTCTGAAGAAACGTTGGATCAAGCAGCTCGGTGATGCTCTGGGTGCTTCTGCTAAAACCAGAGATCGTATTCTGCGCCACCGCAAGGTAACTTACCGTAAAATTATTGAGGATTTCGCCGCGATTCCGAAACAGCCGCGCGATGCCATCAAGGTTGGTATCGTCGGTGAAATTTATGTTAAGTTCTCACCACTGGGTAATAATAATCTTGAGGAATTCCTGCTAAGCGAGGGCGCAGAAGTTGTCGTGCCCGGTTTGTTGGATTTCTTCATCTATTGCCTCTATAATTCCGTAGTCGATTATAAATTCTATGGCCGCGACTTTTTTGTTCATCTGCTGAGTAGAATTGCTTTTCGCTATCTGTGCAATAAGAAACGTGAAATGATCAAGGTTATGGAAGAGGAAGGCAGCTTCCGCCCGCCGGCGCCCTTCGAGCACGTCATCGCACTGAATCAGGACTATATCAGCTTCGGTGTCAAGATGGGTGAGGGCTGGCTCTTGCCGTCCGAGATTCTTGAACTTGCCGACAGCGGTGTCAACAATATCGTTTGTGTCCAGCCTTTCGGCTGTCTGCCCAATCATATAGTCGGCAAAGGTATGATGCGCCCGATCAAAGAGCACAATCCCGACATCAATATCGTCGCTATTGATTACGACACCAGCGCCACCAGCGTCAATCAGGAGAACCGCCTCAAGCTCATGCTCGCAGCCGCCCGGTCAACGTATTAAATGGACGAGCAGGCAGAGTAAAAAGATATGGGCTGGGTAGAAAATGTACCACAGATACTGTTTCCAGGCGACGGGTTTGCTGCCATAGAGAGCCTGGCGTCCGGCGCGGGGGCTATAAATGACAAAGACGGAGATAATGGATAGAAGCTGGATATATTGATAACGGTCCGGCAGATCAAGCAGATAGCGATAGGCTAACAGGGCCAGCAGATTTAAGAGTGCCAGATAGAGCAGGGAGCTGTTCAGCATCCCGGTCAGATCGGTGTCATAACAGTGCTTGTTTTGAACCAGATGGAAGACGAAGACGGTGAGGATGCCGTAGATCCCGTAGTCGGAGTCTAGATAGATGGCTGCACATAGTGAAATGATCATGGCGCTGGTACCGAGGACCATACCGAGTACAGGGTGTAGAGAGAGTTCGCCGGGCGTATAGCGGATCTGGAAATAATCTGCTTCGTCCTGACTGCCGCAGTAGTTTGTCAAGGGTTGCAGGCGGGCGACTCGATCTCGCCAGCTGCTGGTCAATAAAGTCCAGCCGGAAATGAAACCCAAGGCAGCGACGAAAGTGAAGAGTACATTGGTGCCGTAGCTGGCGTAGCCGGCAAGATCATGGCTGGTGCGGATTATTATTTCGCTTAGAAGAGCAAAGCAGGTCAGCCTAAGGAAGTAGCGACCCAGATGGCTGGTGCGACGATAACCGAGAGCAATATAAAAAGCGAAGATGGGGAATGCCAGCCGGCCGAGAGCACGCATGGTGAAATACAGATCCGGGGGCAGCCAAGAGCCGAAATAGTATCCTATATGATCAATCAGCATGCTGATGGCAGCTATCAGTTTTAGAAGCATTTTCTGACCTCTCAGGCTGTTTGCGGTACGTTCAGCCGGATTTGGGGCGGCTGAATCCTGCATCTAATATAGATAAAATCCAGGTTATTTTTCTTGCCTGGGCAGATAAACTATTGTATCATGACAGCCGTAAGACGACTAGATTTTCAGATTTCGATCCGTTCAAAGCTGAAAGATTATGATTCAATAATTTTAGTGGGAAATACTTTTCACATATCGGTTGGATATGTGTTATTTTGCGATAATAGGAAACAACAAATGGGATTAGGATTAAATATCGGGATTGATCTCGGGACAGCAACGGTGATCATCTATGTAGTGGGCAAAGGTATTGTCCTGAGAGAGCCGGCTGTGGTGGCATTGCACAGCAAGACAGGCAAAGTTCTGGCGGTCGGTGAGAGTGCCAGCCTGATGCTGGGACGCACACCCAATATTGTGCAAGCGATCCGTCCTTTGCGCGACGGCGTCATTTCGGATTTCCAAGTTACGGAAGTTATGCTCAAGAGTTTTATCAACCGGGTCAATACCGGTTTTCTGGCGCGCTATTTCAAGCCTACGATTGTAGTCTGTGTGCCCAGCGTAATTACGCAGGTGGAGACTAGAGCAGTTGAGGATGCCTGTCGTCATGCCGGCGCCAAAGAGGTGTATCTGATCCGCGAGCCGGTAGCAGCGGCCATAGGAGCCGGCATCGATATCACACAGGCCAGCGGCAGCATGGTCGTAGACATCGGTGGCGGCACTACGGATATTGCAGTTATTTCCCTCTGTCAGCCTGTTGTTGATAGTTCAATCAAAGTAGCCGGTGATAAATTTGATGATGCGATTATCAAATATGTGCGCAGAAAATATAATGTGCTGATCGGTGAACAGACTGCTGAGGAGCTGAAGAAAAATATCGGCTGCGCCTATCCTCGCGAAGAGGAATTGACGATGGAAGTCAGGGGCCGCAATCTAATTACCGGGATGCCTGCCACATTAGCAATGAATTCCACGGAGATGCTGGAGGCACTGGAAGAGCCGGTGAGTCAAATTTTTGAAGCTGTGCATACCGTGCTGGAGAGCACACCTCCGGAATTGATGGCGGATATCAGCCAAAGAGGCCTGGTCATGACCGGTGGCGGGGCGCTGTTGTACGGGCTTGATCTGATGCTGGCGGCCAAGATCGGCATTGAGGTGTTGGTAGCAGAGGATGCTGAGTCCTGTGTCGCGGTCGGTACCGGACTAGCGCTGGGCATTATGGAAAAATTTGGTGATCTGGCTGACTGATACTTTACTTTTCAGGTTTATAGATTAAAATTAGCAGGATATGAGGAAAGTGCACCGGAAGTTGACGATTCGGTTAAGGCTTATTATACTGGATGTATCTTAGTTTCCCAGACTTCCAGATTTATCGAGCAGGGCCTGATGCGTTTTTCGTGTTTGCACTGGAAGAGGGAATCCCTTGATAGATTTTATTGCGGCAAATTGCCGACTTATTTGAGGAGAATCTTGCATGCCCCAACTTATACTAAAAGGCAAGAAGAAAAGTGATCTTGCCGTAATCGCTCAGGTTGCAGGTCTTTTGACGGAACAAGAGACCAAAAAGATGACCAAGAAAGAATTACTAGACTATCTGCTGAGCGTGGAAGAGAAATTGACGACGGACAAAACAGCTCCGGAGTCTAAGCTAGAGCAAGGCCCGGAGGCCACAGCTAAAATCACCGTAGAATCTGAAAAAACTAAAACCTCGTCCGAGGCAGCAAAAGCCACTGCCAAGTCGGCAGCTGCGACGGACACTGCTGAAGATCCCACTGTGGCTGCCACTGAGGAGAACTCTGAGGCGGCTGCTTCTACTACGGGGAGGCAAAGGGCAGGCTCGACGACTAGGAGGACCACAGCACGCAAGTCAACAGGCAGTCAGCGCAGAAGCACTACAATCAAGGCTAAACCTACAGTAAGGCGTACACGTGTCAGTTCTGCTAAGGAACAATCTGTTGACGAAGGCGTTAAGTCGGTAGCACTTGAGCCTGTGGCGGAGAAGGCCGAGACCAGGCTGATCACAACGGACCAGGAGAGTACCGCTACCGCGGATAAGCTAAAAGCAGACACTGCTGACTCTAATGAAGTATCCGAGCAAGAGAATGAAAGCACCGGTACTGCTGTGGAAGTGGAAGAAAAAACCACTGAAATCGTGGGTGGAGTGCTTGAGATCATGCAGGACAACTACGGTTTCCTAAGAAGAGAGAATTATCTGCAGGGCATTAATGATATCTACGTTCCTCCTCAGTATATTCGCAGATTCGGATTGCGCACCGGTGATTATGTTGTCGGCCCTTGCCGGCAGCAACGCGATAATGACCGTTATCAAGCTCTATATTATGTCAAGGAGGTCAACGGTCTACCGCCTGATAAGATGATCCGGCGACCGTATTTTGACCGTCTGACACCAATTTACCCCAATGAAAGATTCGTCCTGGAAACAAGCCGGCAGGAACTCTCCACCAGGATTATTGATCTGGTCGCTCCTATCGGCAAAGGGCAGCGCGGCATGATCGTATCACCGCCCAAAGCCGGTAAAACAATTCTACTCCAAAAGATTGCTAAGGCGATTTCCACCAATAATCCCGAGGCCAAGCTGATCGTATTGCTGATTGACGAAAGGCCGGAAGAAGTTACGGATATGCAACGCTCGATTGATGGCGAGGTTGTATATTCTACTTTCGACAAAACACCGGAAAATCATGTGCGCGTGACTGAGTTGGTTTTAGAGCGGGCAATGCGTCTGGTAGAACTAAAGCAAGATGTAGTTATTCTTCTGGATAGCATTACGCGGATGGGTCGCGCTTACAATCTGACGATCACTCCTACAGGAAGAACACTGTCAGGCGGTCTTGATCCGGGTGCTCTCTACGGTCCGAAACGCTTCTTCGGAGCTGCTCGAAATATAGAAAACGGCGGTAGCCTGACTATCATTGCCACAGCGCTGATTGAAACCGGCTCACGCATGGATGAGGTTATCTTTGAAGAGTTTAAGGGTACAGGCAATATGGAAGTATTGCTTGACCGCAAACTGTCTGAAAAACGTATCTTCCCGGCGATTGATATCACTCGTTCCAGCACCAGAAGAGAAGAGCTATTACTGTCACCCAAAGAACTTGATGCGGTTTGGGGTATACGCAAAGCGTTCGGCTCACTTGACACGGCGGCGGTGACGGAAACGATTATCAGTCTACTCCTCAAGACCAGGAATAATGATCAATTCATATCCTCTATTAATATTAGCTTTGACGATAAATCACTATTTGATGCCATGCGCGGCAATATGAAAACGAACTCGAATAACGGGAAATAAGATGACGAACAAAGAATGGTTCGGCAGCTCTTTGAATGAAGAGTGCGGGATTTTTGCTTTACACAAAGTAGTTGATGCAGGGATTTTGGCCTATTACGGTCTGCACAGTCTGCAACATAGAGGGCAGGAAGCCTGCGGCATTGCCACCAGCGACGGCAATAGGGTTCTGACCCGCAAAGGTAAAGGATTGGTCACGGATGTCTTCGACAAGGCAAAATTGGATGAGATCAGTGATAATGCCATTCATGCCTTGGGACATGTTCTGTATAACACCTACGGCAGCAATATTCAAGAGAATATACAACCTATTATGGTTCGTTCACATCAGGGCACATTTGCTCTGGCGCATAATGGCGAGATTGTCAACGCCGGACAACTGCGCTACAAACTGGAGCAAGAGGGCAGCATTTTCCAGGGCACATCAGATACTGAGATAGTGGCCCATTTGATCCAACGTGCCAAAGGCTCAATGGCAGAAAAAATCCTTGCTGCCTGTAAGCAGATGCAGGGGGCATACAGTATGGTGATCATGACTAAGAACACTATGTATGCCGTGCGTGACCCCCTGGGATTAAGGCCGCTCTGTTTGGCCAGACTTAATGGCGGTTATGCTATCAGTTCGGAAAGTTGTGCTTTCACAATCGTCAATGCTGATTTTGTTCGCGATATCCGTCCCGGCGAACTTTTGAAAATGGGCAAGGAGCAGTTTGAGTCTCTGCAATTTGCGCCGGAATGCGTGCCCTCAATCTGTGCCATGGAATATATTTATTTCGCCCGTCCGGATTCCGATATTGATAAAATCAATGTTCACGCCTCACGCAAGGCTTGCGGTCGCGAACTGGCTCGCCAGGACAATGTGCAAGCGGATATCGTCGTAGGAGTGCCCGATTCTTCATTGTCGGCCTCTCAGGGCTATGCTGAGGAGAGCGGACTGCCTCATGAGATGGGACTAATTAAAAACCGCTATATCGGCCGCACCTTTATCCGCCCCCGACAGACTGACCGTGACCGTGGAGTTAAAATGAAACTATCTGCCGTCCGCAGTATTGTATCAGGTCAAAGAGTGGTTCTGGTCGATGATTCAATCGTGCGCGGTACAACCTGTAAGCGGATTGTTGGCCATCTATTTGCTGCCGGTGCCAGAGAAGTTCATGTTCGCATTGCCTCTGCACCGCTCTGTCACCCCTGTTTCTACGGGATTGATCTGCACAGCAAGGACGAACTGATTGCCGCAAAACTTAATCAGGAAGAAATATGCGCGCATATTGGCGCCACCAGTTTGCGCTATCTACCTCTGGAGACCATGTACAAGATCATGGGTCAATCTATCTGTGTCGCCTGCTTTACCGGTAATTATCCGATTCCGATCCCGGAGAAAAATCCCCTTTATGACTTTGATAGAGCATAGGGATTCAAGGTGGACGAAGACAAATTATGTTGTTAAAGAACAAAAATTATCCTTTAGACGGCGTCTTTGTCAAAAGAGTATCCTATATTGCAATCCCCATGATGCTGCAGCAGCTAATTACCAATTCTGTCAATCTGGTTGACAATATCATGGTCGGTCAGCTCGGCAGCTATGCTATCAGTGGCGTTGCCGCAGCCAATCGTTTTTTTATGCTTGGTCTGGCAGCGATTATGGGTGTCAGCAATGGCACCGCTGTCTATCTGGCTCAATTCTATGGCGGGAAACAGTATAAGCGGGTGCAGGAATCTTTCCGCCTCTCGATCGTAGCGGTCATGCTGCTGATTTTGCCTTTAGTATTATTTTCGATCCTTTTTCCGGATCTTATTATACGTTTCTTTAACAAGGATCCGGGACTGCTCGCACCCGGCAGAGAGTATCTGCCGATTGTTGGTGTGGCTTTGATTCCGCAGTGTCTGAGTTTTTCTATGCAAAGCGCTATGCGCGCCTTGGGTGATACCAGAAGACCTTTGCAGATTTCGATAGTCACCGTTCTGACCAATGTCTTTTTCAATTATGTTTTGATCTTCGGACATTTTGGCTTTCCGCGGCTGGGGGTGACAGGAGCAGCGCTCGGCACCTTGATTGCCCGCATTGTAGAACTGATCTGTTCGATTCTGCTGATCTGTAATGTTAAGTATTGCTTTGCTACCAAGGTCAAAGACTTGTTCAAAATTCCCCGTATTCTGATTAGAGAAGTTGTTAAACGGAGCTTGCCTTTGACCATCAATGAATTGCTCTATGGCAGTGCGATGGCACTGTTATTCAAGCTCTACGCTACCCGTGGTACCGATGTGATGGCTGCTATGACGATCCTTGGCACTAACTCTGATCTCTTCTTTATTATTTTCAGTGGCATGACTGCCGCCACCTTTGTCGTTGTTTCTCAGCCGCTGGGTGCCAATGAACTGGACGAAGCCCGCGCCAACGGCTATTGCATGATTAAGTTCAGCGCCCTGATTTCGCTGTTCTTTGCCGGCCTGATGTTTTTGTCTTCCTTCGTGGTTCCCGAGTTCTACCGGGTTGCGCTTGAGATCAAAACCATGGCTGCTATCCTTGTCAGGATCTCCGCCGCTTTTTTCCTAATCTATACCGTCAATGTTCAGTGCTTTTATACTATGCGTTCGGGCGGTGATACCAAGCGCAGTATGATAATGGATTCAGGCTATTTCTGGCTGGTCAATATTCCTGCCGTTGCCATGGCAGCCTATCTGACAGACTGGTCCATCTATGCAGTTTTTCTCATTGGTCAATTTGTAGACGTAATCAAAATGTTCCTGGCGCTGTATCTGGTTCAAAAAGAGGGCTGGGTCAAGAATGTGACTGTGGCAGTAGATGTCTCCGACCTGGAAGAGGAGCCTGGCGAAGATATAATTTCAGCATAATCGGAGGCGGATTTGTTATCCCGTTGCAGATCATCTAAGTCATAAAATTCCAAGATTTGTTGTTCTATTTGAGCCTGTAGTATGTTTCATAACATTGATTAGCATCAGTCAGATGTTCTTCAGCAGGGCGATCGACTTAATCTATTTCTTCCTCGTCATCCTTATTTGCAGTTCCGGAAACGTCACCTATTAATTTTGAGAACAATTTCTTTTTTTCTGTTGAAAAATAGCGGGATTTGTTTAAGAATATGAGATAGAAAGTGCGGAAGCTGAGGGGATATATGGCACGAAGGCTTGTTATAAAATGGCGGTTTGCCTGGTGCTTACAGATTACAGAGACGGAAGCTTTGGTCTCGGGCACTGCGTGTGCTGCTACGATGATCACGGAGGATTCCTCCCCCTGTTGATGTGCGGATTGCGATGTACTGGACAGTATTATACGTATTTTTCAGGTGCGGGAGGAGCTTTGGGAAAAAATCAGACCGCAGTGGCGATGCTATGTGTTGCCATTGGGCAACACATAGCGGAAAATTTTATGGCATTTATCGCAGAAATCAACAAACAGGTATTTGAAGACCTGATAAAAAGAAAACAACCGAGATAGGAAGGATTATTATGACGATTGAAAAGATTGCTGAGGGAACAAAACTGACAATCACTTTGATTGGTCGTATGGACACCATCACTGCGCCAAAGCTGGAAGCAGAACTGAAACAGAGCGTTTCCGGCGTGGAGGAACTAGTGCTGGATTTTGCAGGGTTGGAATACCTGTCCTCTGCAGGTCTGCGTGTTCTGCTTGCCGCCCAGAAGGTTATGAATCGCCAGGGCAGCATGATGGTAAAGAATGTGAACGAAGCCATCATGGAGATCTTCGAGGTCACAGGGTTCGTTGATGTATTGACTATCGAATGACCTGCAGGGAAAGCGTTCCCGTGAATACGAGCAAAAAGAAAATAGCCCGTTCTTTTCAAAACTGGCTGCTTTTGCTGGTCGTTACGGCTTTCCTTGCCACCACGGCATTTCTATGGGTGTTTCAGACGCAGCTTGCGCAGGACAACACGATCCGCCTGCTGGAGCTGAACATCTCTGACGTGCGTGATGTCCGTTCGAAAAAAGATAGGTAACGGATAACATGAACACTGTCCGGTTCTGTGATAAAGCTTATTACGCAGATGATGGTATTTTATGTTGCCAACAGAGGCAGGATGTGTTCTGGGGAATATGTGCATGAAACTCTATATAAGCGACATTAGGGGTCTGTTTGATTTTCCCGGAATTGAATTATTGGATGAAAGCCGCAGAAATCGTGTCTATAGGTATCACCGACTGGAGGATCAGGCGCGTTGTCTGACTGCCGGACTCATGTTGCGCAGTGTCTTTGGAGAGGATAATGCTTCCTGCATGACAGTATCCAAACTTGGCAAACCGATTCTGCCGGACGGCCCCTGTTTTAACCTTTCCCATTCCGGTAACAAGGTCGTGCTGCTTGCAGATGAACGGTCGGTGGGTGTGGATGTTGAGTTTATTACCCCGTATTCACAAAGCGTGGCAAAGAAAGTCTTTACCACCGTGGAGCAGAACTGGCTCAGGTGTCAAGCAACGGACGAAGCTTTTTTCCGCCTGTGGACGGGCAAGGAATCCATTATGAAGGCGCTGGGATTGGGATTCCATCTGCCGCCGGAAAGTTTTGAGATTTGTCCGGACGCCGGCATTTCCAATATCGTGGGTGGTCAGAGCTGGTATTTGCACTGGCTTGCACTGGATCATCACATAATTTGCACAGCCGCAGAGCATTCCGGCAGACCAACGATGCCTATTCTGCTTTCAAGAAACGAATTGCTGCAGAAACGTTGAATACCGTGACATATAGTGAAAGGAGTATTTTCTATGTTTCTAAATTTATTTGCCCGTACCGTTCGGGAATATGCCTATAAGCCTGCCCTTGTTTTTGAAGGGAAATCTATCAGCTATGCCGAGCTGGATCACGAAAGCAGTCGCATTGCCTATACCCTGATGGCCAATGGCATTGGGCACGGTGATATTGTTGTCATCCGACTGCCCCGCTGTAGGGAAGCCGTTGCCGCGATTTTGGGTGTGATGAAATCAGGCGCGGCTGTTTGCGTCACGGAAGAAGGATATCCGCAGGAGCGCATAGATTTCGTTATTCGCGATACCCATGCCAAAGTCGTGATTGATTTCAATTGGTTAGAACAACTGCCTGCCGAACCGCAGCCTGTCTTATTCCCTGAATGGCAAAAAGATGACCCGGCGATCGTTGTGTATACCTCCGGCTCCACGGGCAATCCAAAGGGTGTCGTCAATTCACACCGAGCTCTCTCCATGGCTATTCGCGGCAATACATTAAGCCGCACGGAGCATGACACTTTCCTGTCCGTTGCCTCTTTCTCCTTTATTGCAGTGGCGCTGGAAATCTTCACGCCTCTTTCGCTGGGCGGCACGATCCATATTGCCGGAGACAATCTGCGCAAGGATGCGCAGGCGCTTGTAGATTATATACGCCGGCATGGCATCACCACATCCTTCTCTCCCCCGCAAATGGCGCGCATCATCCTGCCGCAGCTGGAGGATCAGCTCTCCAGTATGATCATCGGCTCCGACCGCGTAACCAATATTTACAGCGACAAAGTTCATCTCTTTAATACTTACGGCTGCAGCGAAACGTGCGGCCCGCTCACGAGCTTTCAGATCGACCGCTCTTATCCCGATATCACGCCCATCGGCAAACCCTATGCCGGAAGCTGTGTGTACATTCTGGATGACGAGAATAATCTGCTCCCGGATGGAGAAGAGGGCGAGATCTGTCTCAGCGGACAGGTGGCGCTTGGTTATTTAAATCTTCCGGAGCTGACCGCAGAACGCTTCATCCCGAATCCCTGGTCCGAGGGCGAGGATGATAAAACTCTGTTCAAGACCAACGACATCGGACGTATCAATGAAAACGGGCAGCTGGAATATGTGCAGCGAAAGGACTGGATGATCAAGGTGCGCGGCTACCGCGTGGAGCCCGGTGAGATCGAGGCGACGATTGTACGCCTGACCTCCGCTGATCAGGCCGTGGTGAAAGGCTTCGAGAATGCCAATGGGGAAACCAGCCTGTTCTGTGTGTACACTGCCGAGGAACCCCTTGCGCCGGAGTCCATCACGGAGGCCATTAGCGGCTTCCTTCCCACCTATATGATGCCCGCTTTCCTGCAGCAGGTGGATGCACTGCCTGTAAATCCCAATGGTAAGGTGGACCGCAAGAACATTCTGCCGCCGAACGCGGCAAAATTCCGCTCTGCGTATCAGGCTCCTGAAAATGACCGGGAGGCTGCCATTTGTGCCGCCTTCCAGCGTGTGCTGGGCATTGACTGTGTTGGTACGCTGGATGATTTCAACCTGATCGGCGGTGATTCCATCTCAGCGGCGAAGGTGCAGGCAGAATTGGAGGGAATGAATCTGTCTGCCAGCGACATTCTCTCACTGGGCACACCGCAGAAGCTGGCTGCACGGGTGAAAGCCGGCCTGTCCAAAGCGAAAAAATGCGATTGTTGGCCGTTAACCTTTGCTGAGCGGCAAATGGTCGTGGAGCAAGGCCTGAATCCGGAATCCGTTTCCTATAATATCAATTTCCTTGCCATAGAGATCGAAGGCGCATTTGATGCCGATCGGTTGGAGCATGCGCTCAATGCGATGGCTGAGCGCCATGCGGTGCTACGCAGTGTCTACCCTATGGAAAAAGGAGAATATGTACGCCGCATTCTGGATGAATTACACATTCCCGTTGTGCGCCGCAGCTGCGCAAGGGAAGACGTGCAAAGCATCATGGAAGCAGAGAACCGTCCGTTTGATCTGGCGAAAGCGCCGCTGGTACGATGCGAGGTGTTTGAGCATGCGCCCAACCTGCGTACGCTGCATTTCTGCTTCCATCATATCGTGATGGACGGCTCCGGCTGGCCCGTCTTTGTAGACGAGTTATTCCGGCTTTACCAGGGGGAGACTCTGCCGGAGCAGGCCTTCGATTATCAGGATTACGCTGTTTGGCAGGCGAAAAACGCCGATTCTCATAGGCAGGAAGTGTTCTTCAAAGAAATGTTTGCCGACGGCGTTCCGGAAAATGACATGCCTACCCATGTGAAGCGCCCCTCTGTGCTGCCGGGAGCAGATGAGGACATTGTTGCCGTTCTGCCCAAGGCCCCGATCAAAGAAGCTGCTGTGCGTCTTGGTGTGACGCAGTATGGATTCCTGATGAGCGTACTGGGTATGACCCTGGCCAAGTATTGCGGCAGCGAGGATGTTGTGGTAGGTACGGCCATGAGCGGTCGAACCCTGAAGGAACAGGAAAAGATGATTGGCATGTTTGTTAACACCCTGCCGGTGCGCATGAAGCCCGTGGGGGATATCCTGTTTAAGGACTATGTGCTCAAGACGGCACAGACGATCCGAGGTGTACAGGCCAACCAGACCTATCCGTTTGAGCAGTTGGTGCCCATGCTGGCTCCGGATCGCGACGCTTCTCGATCCCCGGTGTTTGATGTGATTTTTAACTATCTGCAGGAGCAGCCTCTGCCCGAAATCGTAGGTGCAAAAGCAGCATACATTCCCATTAAGGGTCAGGCACTTCAAATGGATCTGGTGCTGGAGGCGGTACACGAAGGCCCCAATTTCAAGTTTAAGCTCTCCTATTCCCATCAGCTGTATGACGACGCGGTGATAGAGAATTTTATGGAGCAGTTCATTATCACTCTGCAGCGCTGCTGTGACGACGGCGATGACCGGATGCTGACCGATCTTCTCGAACTGCCTGATCGCCAGAGACGGCAGATTATTTGCGATTTCCCAGGCAAAACGGTGGCAGGCTGGGGTGGCAGAACGGTTATTTCTCTCTTTAAGGAACAGGCAGCCAAAACTCCCGACAACAGTGCGGTCGTGTTCGGGAAGGAGACCATGAGCTATCACCAGCTGGATAAGGTATCTGACCGTCTGGCTGTCCGTCTGAGGAAGAGTGGCGCCGGTCGCGGAAGCGTTGTGGGCATCCTGGTTAACCGAAGTATGATGATACCTATCGGCGCACTGGCTGTATTGAAAACCGGTGCGGCTTATCTGCCGCTGGATCCCGGCTATCCTGCCGACCGTCTGCAGTATATGCTGGAGGACGCGAATGCGAAGGTGCTGATTAGCGACAGCGACCTGCTGGACCGTGTACCGGAGTATTCCGGCTGCATTGTGGACAGCGCTATCATAGATAAACTTCCTGATGTAGAAGCGCCGGAAGATATGTCCCGTCCCGAGGATCTGTTCATCCTGCTGTACACCTCCGGCACCACCGGCAAACCCAAGGGAGTCATGCTTACCAACGCCAATATAGCTAATTACCTCCACTTCTATGCTGACAGCTACCAGCTCTGCGCAAGCGACAATATTCCTGCCTATGCCAGTTTTGGCTTTGATGCGCACATGATGGATTTGTATCCCACCCTGCTCAGGGGGGCATGTCTGCATATCCTGCCGGAGGAAATGCGCCTGGATCTACCGGGCATTCGCAGGTATTTTGAGGAAAACAAAATCACCGTTGCATTTATGACAACACAGCTGGGCAGGCAGTTTGCCGAAAGCATGCACGTCCCCACACTGCGCGCCCTGTCGGTAGGCGGCGAAACACTTGTGCCGCTGGATCCGCCGGAAATTCCTTTGTTTAATCTCTACGGTCCCACGGAATGTTCGGTTGCCTGTACCAAACAGCAGGTCGACAAGCTGTATGACCGTGTTCCTATCGGCAAGGCAACCTACAATACGGCTCTCTATGTGGTGGATGGACGAGGCAGGCTTGCGCCTGTAGGTGTTCCCGGAGAACTGTACATCTCCGGTATACAGGTAGCGGACGGCTATCTGAACCGCCCTGACCTGACCGCAGAAAAATTCATTACCAATCCGTTCACCGACGAGCCGCTGTATGCCAGAGTTTATAAGAGCGGCGATGTGGTGCGCTTCCTGCCGGACGGTGCGATCGACTTTGTTGGCAGGCGTGACTTCCAGGTGAAGATCCGCGGTTTCCGCGTGGAACTGACAGAGATTGAGGGCCGCATCCGCGCTTTTGACGGCATCAAGGATGCTGCGGTGATAGCCCAGGAGGATGCCGGCGGCGGAAAACGTGTGGTGGCTTATGTGGTTTCCGACACGCCTGTGGATATCAAGGCCATGAACGCTTTCATCGAGGATGAACTGCCCAGCTACATGGTGCCCTCTGCCACCATGCAGATTGAGCGCATTCCGCTCAACCAGAACGGCAAAGTCAATCGCCGCGAGCTCCCGCGCATTCAGCTGCAGGCGGAAGAAATGGTCGCGCCCAGAAACGAAGAAGAAAAGACCATTTTTGATGCGGTTGCGTCTGTGCTTAAACATGAAGATTTCGGCGTGACCACTGACCTGATGTATGCAGGATTGAACTCTCTCTCTGCGATCAAGGCCGCGGCATTTATAACAGAAAACACCGGTAAAAATCTGCGCACTGCTGATCTCATGCGGGAAAAGACCATCGAAAAAATCGCTCTGCTTCTGGCTGACAGCAGCGACTATCAGATCAAAACCTATGACAAGCAGGCCTATTATCCGCTGACGCAGAACCAGATGGGGTTGTATTTTGCATGTGTGAAGGATCCCGGAACACTGATGTATAATATTCCTGTTGAGCTGTCCTTTGGCAGCGGTGTGGAGCCGGAAAAACTGCACAGCGCCATCCTACGGGTGATTGAGGCCCATCCCTATATTAAGACCCGCTTTTCCGTGCGGGACAATGAGCCTGTACAGCTGCGCATGGACGACGCGCAGGCGGAGATACCGGTGATCACCTGTACGGCGGAAGAATATGCTATCCGCAGGGCCGGTTTCGTGCGTCCCTTCTCCTTCTTTGAAGGTGCGCTGTTCCGCATGGAAATCTGCGTGCTGACCGATGCTGTGAAACTGCTGGCGGATTTCCACCACATGGTTTTTGACGGCGGTTCTTTGGATATTTTCCTGCATGATCTGGCAGCAGCTTACGAAGGCGCCCGGATTGCGGCGGAAACCTTCACCAGCTTTGACCTGGCGCTGCTGGAGCATGAAAAGACTAAGGGCAGTGCCTGGGCAGAGGATAAGACTTTCTTCCATCACCGGCTGGGTGATGGAGAAGGTGCCACCGTATTCCCTGGCGACAAAAAGAGCGATGGCCCCGGTGCGCCCCAGTCGGTGTATGCCACGATCGCCAAAAGCAGCGTGGAGCAGGCCATCAAGGGTATGGGCGTTACGGCCTCCAATCTCTTCCTAGCTGCAACCGTGCTGGTTTCCGGGCGCTTTGCCTCTGCACAGAATGTGCGGATCGCTGCCATCAGCAACGGTCGTGATGGTGCTCATGTGCAGCGTAATTTCGGTATGCTGGTCAAAACACTGCCTATGGTCATGACCATTGACCCGGCTGCGACAGCCGCCGCTTACATGGATGGCGTACAGCAGGAAATGAATGATGTGCTGGCACATCAGGCCTATTCCTACCTGCAGGCGGCGTCGGATTACGGCTACAATTCACAGATGCTGTATGCCTATCAGGGCGGTGTGGTTTCTCATTATAAAATGGGCGACACCCCTGTCGTCATGAGCCCTCTTGGCCTGAACAGCGCAAAATTTCCCATTTCCGTTAACATTCAGGAAAACGATACGGACTTCATCGTGGAAGCTGAATACGATGATGCTGTTTACAACGCCTCTACCATGCACACGCTGGCATCGTGCATCGCCCATACCGCTGGAATGCTGGTTCGCAACGGAGACACGCCTGTCGGCAGCCTTTCTATCTGCACCAGGGAGCAGCTGGCGCTGGTGAATTCCTTCAGCGCTCAGCTTCCCGCCAAGCCTGTCGGCGGACTGCATCAGCTCTTTGAACGGTGGGCCGGTCATACGCCGGATGCTACTGCCCTGATTGCGTCGGATGCGACGCTCAGCTTTGCTGAGCTTAACCGACGTGCCAATGCGCTGGCACACAGCCTGCTGGCTCTGGGCGTAAAAAGTGAGGATCGCGTGGCCTTTATGCTGGGGCGTGACAGCCGCATTCCGGTTTCCATGCTGGGCATTATCAAGGCAGGCTGCGCCTATATTCCCGTGGACCCGGACTACCCCCAGGAGCGTGTGGAGCATGTGCTGGAGGACAGCCAGGCCCGCTTCATTCTGACTGACGGCCCCTCTGCTTTGAAGAACAGTCTGGATGTCAACGCATTGTTGAAGAACGAAAATACGCTCAATCCGAATCTGCCTGTACGGCAGGAGCAGCTTTGCTATATCATCTATACCTCAGGTTCCACTGGCAAGCCCAAGGGCGTGATGCTCACTCACGGCGGCATCATCAACTATGTGCTGGATGATGAGCAAAATCGCCATGTGCGTGCGCTGGTGGAGAATCGGTGTACCATGTGCTCGGTGACTACGGTAAGTTTTGATATGTTCCTGAAGGAAGCCTTCACCACGCTGATGAATGGCCTGACATTGGTGCTGGCTGACGATGAGGAAGCCAAGAACCCGGATAAGCTGGCTGTCCTGTTTGCGCGCACGGGCGCAAATGCCTTCAATGCTACACCGTCACGTATGCTGCAATATATGGAACTGCCTGCCATGAAGGAGGCACTGGCAGAGTGTCGGGTCATCATGGCAGGTGGTGAGGGTTATCCCCCTGCTTTGTATCGAAAGCTACGCGAAGTGACCGATGCAGTGCTGATCAATACCTATGGCCCGACCGAAATCACGGTATCTTCCAACGGGAAACTGCTCAATAGCGACGTCGTTACCATCGGTGCGCCGCTGCGCGGCGTGGTGGAGCAGGTGATGGATATTTATGGTCAACCCCTGCCTGCAGGCTTTATCGGTGAACTGTGGATTGCAGGTTTCGGTGTTGCACGGGGCTACTTTGGCAATCCGGAAATGACCGCCGAACGGTTTGTGGAATACAATGGGCTGCGCTGGTACAAGTCCGGCGATCTCGCCAAGTGGACGGATAATGGTGAAATTATCGTTCTAGGCAGAAATGACGGACAAATCAAGCTGCGCGGCCTGCGCATTGAATTGGGTGAAATCGAAAATAGTCTGAACGCGGTGGCCGATGTGCGTTCCTGCGCCGTTCTGGTGCGCAAGCTGCACGGACAGGAGCATCTGTGTGCCTATTATACCGCCACGCGTGAACTGCCCGCGGAAGAACTGCGTGAGGTACTGCTCAAGACCCTTACGAAATACATGGTGCCCACTGCTTATCTGCAGCTGGATGAAATGCCCATGACCCCCAATGGCAAGATTGACCGCAAACGTTTACCGGACGCCAAGCTGATGCAGCGTCAGGAATACGAAGCTCCCGCCAATGAGGCAGAGCAGACTTACTGCGATATTTTTGCTGAGATTCTGCACCTGGAACAAGTGGGGGCGACTGACAATTTCTTTGACTTGGGCGGCACTTCGCTGCTGGTGACTCAGGTAACAATCGATGCGGCACAAAAGGGTATACAGCTGAGCTATGGCGACGTATTTGCTAATCCCACTCCCAGAGAACTGGCTGCCATCCGCAGTAATGTTGAGCAGTCGTTCGGGAAGGATGAGATTTCGGATTATGATTACGCGCCCATCCATGCGTTGCTTGAGGAAAATACCATCGAAGCACTGAAGGCTGGTAAACTGCGTGCGCTGGGGAATGTGTGTATCACCGGTGCCGGCGGTTTCCTTGGCATCCATGTGTTGCGTGCCTATCTGCAAATGGAGAAAGGAACAGCTTTCTGTGTCGTCCTCGGCAAGAAGAATCTCAGCGCCGAAAAGTGGCTCAAGAGTATGCTCTCCTACTATTTCGGCGGAGACATGCTGAAGATCAATGGCAAACCGTTCCTGGATGCGATGGATGAATTATTTTCAAACCGTATCGTGGTGATAGACGGCAGCATCACGGATGATTCCCTGTACCAAAAACTTGCCAAGCTGCCCATCGACACTTATATCAACTGTGCCGCCAACGTTAAACACTTCTCCGCCGGTACGGATATTGAGGACGTTAACTACGGAGGAGTAAAGATGGCGCTGGACTTCTGTCGCCAGAAGAAATGCCGTTTTGTGCAGGTGTCTACCACCAGCATCGCCGGCATGAGCATCAATGGCAAGCCGGATGAAAAGCTGTTGCTCAGTGAGCAGATGCTCTATTTTGGCCAAGATCTTTCCAACAAGTATACTCGCAGTAAATTCCTGGCGGAGCGTGCCGTGCTTGAGTCTGCGCTTGATGGTGTGGATGTGAAGATCATGCGCGCGGGCAACCTGATGGCCCGCGACGCGGACGGTGAATTCCAGATCAATTTTACTACCAACAACTTCCTCGGCCGGCTAAAAGCATACAGCCTCATTGGTAAGATTCCCTATGAAGCCATGGGCATGAATACGGAATTTGCGCCAATTGATTTCACGGCGGTTGCGGTGCTTTTGCTTGCGAAAACGCCCGAAAAGTGCAGAGTGTTCCATCCTTACAACGATCATTACATCTTCCTGGGCGATGCCATCGATGTAATGCGCAGACGGGGTATGGACATTAAACCGTGCGAGACGGAGGAATATGTGGGCAGCTTTGGCGAGACCATGCGGGATTCCGCAAAAGCACGCTATCTCAATGCGTTGATCGCTTACAACGAACACGGCAAGCGCGTAATGCCCATCAAGTCTATCAACAGCTATACCTCTCAGGTGCTGCTGCGCCAAGGCTTTAAGTGGCCTATCACATCCGATGCGTACCTGGATCGGTTCTTTGCCATGATGGAAGGCCTCGGTTTCTTCGACCAAGATTATGAAATTGAGAAGGAGTAATGGCCATGTATGAACGAAGCGGACACATCATCCGGCAAAAGTTCAGAGAATATCTGCTGCCCACGGTACTGACCTCTATGGCGATATCCATGGCTTCGGTGGTGGATGGTATCATCGTGGGCAGTCTGCTGGGTGAGGTGGCGCTGGCTGCCGTTGGCCTGTCCGGGCCACTTATCTTCTGCATCAACCTTATTTATATGCTTTTTGCCGTTGGTGGGCTTACCTGTGCATCCATCTCGCTGGGCAAACGCGATTTTCATATGGCTAACCAGTTTTTCACGCTGTCCATCGGCGGAGGACTTGGCGCGATGTGCATCTTCCTGGCGGTGATGCAGGTCATTCTGCACCCGCTCAGCATCAGCCTCGCAGGCGGAGATGTGCAGCTTGCCGCCTTGACGGAAAGCTACCTTCGCCCGTTGCTGTTTACGGGTCCGGCCATGATGTTTTCCTCCGGCATGGCAATGTTCATCCGGATGGACGGCAATCCCAAAGCCTCTGCTGCGATTGTGATGATCGCCAATGCGGTCAATTTGGTGCTGGACTATGTTCTGATCCGCTTTTTGGACACCGGTATCGCTGGGGCAGGTATTTCTACCGCATTGGGCTATGTGGCCGGTTCCGCCATTGTGATTCCCTATCTTGCGAACAAAAAGCGCAGTTTCCATTTTGTTCGCCCCGAAAAAACCATCCTGAAAACGCTGCGTGATATCTTGAAGAGCGGCATGTCCAAGGCCGCCAGCCAAGTGTGCAATCTGGTGCGCTCTCTGGTGATCAACACCGTGATTGTCTCCGCACTGGGCTCCATCGGCATGTCCATCATGACTGTATGTACCAATGTGCTGATGATCGCCAATATCTTTGAGGGCGGTATTGCGGACACCCTGCTGCCCATTGTCGGCACGCTGTATGGAGAAAAGGATTTCTTCGGTATCCGTCAGACTATGAGAATAGCCCGGCGTGTGCTGATAGTGTGCAGTGCCGTGCTGGTGGCCTTTCTCCTGATTGCACCACAGCTGATAGGCGTAGTCTTTGGCCTAACATCGCCGGAAACATTGGCTCTGCTCAAGCCTGCGCTTCGTCTGTACGCGCTGTATCTTCCCTTTTCAGCTGCTCTTGTGTTGCTTCAAAATTTCTATAATACAACCGAGCGCCGTAGTCTTGCCACAAGTCTTGTGGTGATGGATGGTCTGCTGTTTGTGGTTCCCTTCGCTGTACTGCTATCCAGCATACAGGCCAACCTGCTGTGGCTGTCCTATGCCGCTTCCGGCGCCTGTACGCTGTTTGTTCTGTTGCTCTTGGCTCGCCGCATCCAGAAGAAAGAAAACGTGCAGGGATTGCTGATGATCCAAGAGCGGAATGACTACATCCGCAAATTTGATTTTACCATCGCAGCAACCAAGGAGGAGGCTGTCCGGCTGTCTGAGCGGGTTACGGCTCTTGAGGGAAAAGCGGCTGTTAACACCCGCCTGCTGAATAAAGTTGCGCTTGCGTTGGAGGAAATGATGGTCGCATCCGTCCACTATGCCCATGCAGACAGCACCGGTTTGATTGATATCCTTGTCCATGTGACTGATGAGCAGGTGACAATCCTGATGCGCGATAATGGAAGACCATTCAATCCTTTGGAGTATATTCCTGAGGAGAATGACGGCTGTATTACCGACAGCATCCGGCTGGTGAAAAAGCTGGCTTTGCGCATGGAATACAGTCGTCAGCTGGGGTTTAATACCTCAGTTCTGACCTTTGAAAATGCAATAGCGTGATATAAGGTTTTTCATCCGCTATTTTGCAAAACCACGAAATGCAGGAGGAAATGATATGGAGTTTATTGACGCAAAACAGGCGGCTGCTCTGGTGGCCGGCGCAGACCAACGTGATAGAAAAGAGATTGAGGATTTGGCTCAGCAGCGTCTGCATTTCCTTGTGGATTACGCGCGGGAGCATTCTCCTTACTTGAAGGAAAAATATGAGGATCTTCCGGATAATTATAGTCTTGCGGATATTCCCATCTCCACCCGTGAAGAGTTGACGCAGCAATTTGATCGCTGGGTTTGTGATCCGGAGATCACCACAGAAAAAGTGGATGAATATGTGGCTGATTTCGAGAACCTGTTCACGCCTTTCCTGGGGAAGTACAGGGTAATCAGCACTTCCGGGACGACGGCGCAGCCGCTGCGTATCGTTCGTGACAGCCGACACATTGCCATTCATGATGCATTGATGGCCGAGCGCTATTTTGGCGGCCCCCTTCTGAAGGATGTGGAGGGACTGAATGAGCCTGATCTAAAGCAGTGCGCCATCGTAGCGCCCGGCGGCTTGAATTCCTCCTATCTTTCCTTTGAACGTGTGCGAAGAAGCTACAAAGCCCGCGGGATTGAGGACCGTACGCTGTTTTTGTCAACGCTTGCGCCTGCGGAGGAAATGATCCGTAAACTCAATGAGTTTCAGCCCGATGTCATCGGGTGCTATCCTTCCGTGATCTATACCCTTGCCTTTGAGCAGAAGGCGGGCAGGCTGAAGATTCATCCGAAGATCATCGGTTGTTCTGCGGAAAAGCTGCCTGAGGAAAACAGAAAATTCATCAGTGAGGTTTTCGGCTGCCCGGTCAATGACAATTACTGCAGTACCGAAGGCGGTGAGGTTGCCATGCTCTGTCCCAACGGTCATATGCACGTAAACAGCGATTGGGTGATCGTGGAACCTGTAGATCGGGAAAACAATCCCGTGCCCTGCGGCGTAAAATCCGAAGGTATCCTGATGACCAATCTTGCCTGTTTGGTGCAGCCGGTGATTCGATATCGTATGACCGACAGTGTGATCATGCATGATGAGATCTGCAGCTGCGGCTTGAATACCCCCTGGATCGAAATTGACGGTCGTGTGGACGACATACTGGAATTTGATCACAACGACACAACAGTACGTATGCCGGCTGTTTTGTTCGAGCTGCGCGCAAGGGATATTCCCGGATGCGATCACTGTCAGGTGATCCAGCGAGCCCATGATGCCATAGAAATGAGAATTTCTGTTATGCAGGGATATGATCGAATTGAAACAGAGCAAAAGATTCTTTTTAGCTTCCGGCAGCTTTTTGAGAGCAATGGACTGAATTCCATACGGATTGAACTGGTGAATAAGCCTCTCGAGCGAACCCGAAGCGGCAAACTCCGCATTGCATTCAAAGAGTTTGTTTGATCCGGACAAATTTGATGCGGTGAGGGATATGATGCGGAGTGCTTCTATGGAGACAGCGCTTTTTGATGAATAATCAGGGGAGACATTTCACTGTCGCGTCACCTATGTTAAAACAACGGATTTATAGACTAATTCGCTGAAAAACGGTGTTTTAGCAAATGAACTAATCAATTAATCTAAAGTTGTAAAGCTCCAATCTGTGTGGGCATGAATTTCTTTGAGGTGGAGGATTATCGTGAAAAAGAGTTTAGTGTTTTTACTTGCCGTTATCATGGCGTTGTCACCGCTGACGCTTGCTGCATGCAGCTCGCCTGCACCGGGGCCCGGTGAGCCATCCGCAACGGAACCGGGCAACCGGGAGAATGTATGGGAAACTGTCCGTGAAGCGTACATCTATGTGTTTCCGCTGGTCATTATGGATGCGACAAAAACGTTATCGACGAATACGGAAGAACCTGTTCCGGCCAAGGGCAAGGCTCCCGTTAATCAATTGATGCATGGCGAGAAACTTGCAGATGCTTCCTTCAAAACGATCGTAACGCCGAATGTTGACACAGTTTATTCGCAAGCATGGTATGACCTCGGCGATGAACCGATAGTCTATGTTTTTCCTGAAACAGACAGGTTCTGTAATGTGCAGGTTTTTGATGCGTGGACGAATACGGTTTCCGTGTTTGATAAGGCAGGCGATTATGCCATCGCCCTTTCGACATGGGAAGGTGATTTGCCGGAAGGAGTGACTCGTATCAATGTCCCTACGGCGACAGCATGGTCCATCACGCGTACTGTCCTATCGGGTGAAGAAGATCTGCCTAACGTCCGTGCTATTCAGAAACAAATGAAGCTTCTTCCGTTGTCAGCTTATGTTCATGGAGGCGAATATACCGCTCCGAAAGGCAGTTATGCTCAGGAGAATGATTATGTTCCGGTTGAAAAAGTCTTATCAATGGGGCCAAAGGATTTCTTCGACAGGGCCAACGAATTGATGAAAACGAATCCGCCCGCTCTGTCGGATGCCAAAATGATGGAGAAACTAGCAGAAATCAATGTCGGAGCAGGCATGAACTTTGATCTCAGTGTTCTATCCGGCGACATCGAAACGAAATGGAAAGAAATGCTTCAAATTCTGCGAGCAGAGTGTTCAAATGAGGTCACGAAATTTTCGGTTGATCTTGGGCAATGGAGTTATTTCGGCCCTCCCATCGGTGATTTCGGGACAGAGTACACGTATCGCACAGCGATTGCCCTCCGTGGACTTGGCGCGAATACGGTCGACGTTGCACTCTACATGAGGACGGATGTTGACCATTCAGGAGAGATGCTTACGGCGGGAAAGACCTACGTCATGCATTTCGAGACACTTCCCCCCACTCTGGAAGGCGGATTCTGGTCTGTAACCGCATATGGCAACGATGATTTTCTCATTGACAATCCCATTGATCGATATTGCATCAATGACCGAACAAAATTCGTTGTAAATGACGACGGTTCACTGAACATCATTTTATCAGAGGAGCAGCCGGATGATATCGCAAACTGGCTGCCTGTTTCCGGCACTGATTACCATTTGTTTATGCGCATTTACACGCCGGACATGGACGCACTTTCAACTTGGCAGGCGCCCATTATTCGTGTTTCGGAATGATCGCGTCTCTTTCAGGAAGCGGTGTTGTCTGCCACTTGTGTGCCTGTGAGCATTGCTGCGCAGGGCTGCGATGATTGATCGCGGCAAGATAATAGTTGGAATTGACCGATACAGATGGCCGTGTAATCTGGAGTCAAGCTGCTAAGCATCTCTGCTTTGTTATTTAGCAGATAAGCGATTATTTTGTTATGGAAAATTTTTCTTTAATTTTGCATGACCTATACGTTATTTTTACATTGGGATGTTATAACTTTTACACATGCATAGTAAGTCATAGTAAGTACAAATTTTGTGAAAGGAACTTTTAAATATGTCAGGCAGCATGCTAAGAGGTGACTATAAATCAGAAACGAACTCAAGCTTGCACTATGAGCCTACAGGGAAAATTGTACTTTTGAACCCTATCAATGAATTGATAGAGGAAATTTTGACAGGAGAATGTATTCACACTGTATACCAACCAATTGTATCTCTTAAAAATGGTGTGATTTACGGCTATGAAGCTTTAAGTCGCATCACTCTTTCTGATTGTCATTTGAATATAGAGGAACTTTTTGAAGCGGCGACCAGAGCTAATAAACTGTGGGAGTTAGAGATGCTTTGTCGCACTCAGGCGCTAAAAGGCGCTTATCAAAAACCTGCTCGAATTAAGCTCTTCCTAAATGTGGACCCCAATATCATCTATGACAGTGAATTTATCTCGGGATTTACAAAAGAAAAACTGTTGAGTTTGGGATTGAACTCTGAGGATATAATTTTTGAAATTACGGAAAAAAGTTCGATTAACTCGCCCGATGTTTTCATCAAAGCTCTTGATCATTATCAGAGCCAAGGCTTTAAGGTGGCGGTTGATGACTTCGGTATAGGTTATTCAGGGCTGATGCGGATATGTTCCTTTTCTCCTGATTTTTTAAAAGTAGATATGTCTATCGTGAGAGGAATTAATCACGATAGCAAAAAGCGTTCAGTTGTTTTGGGTATTGTTAAGATCTGCAGAGAAGCCGGCATACAGGTTATCGCTGAAGGAATAGAGACAAAAGAGGAATTGGCCACTCTCATCGATTTAGACGTGGATTACGGACAAGGATACTTTATAGCTCGTCCCGATGGGAAATTTCAGGATTTATCAGTAGGAGTGGAGGTGATGATTAGGCAGGTGTGCCAAAGAAATCAATCTCCTCTTCCTTTGCTTCCTGGTGTAGAGGCTGTGGGATTAATTTGCAAGAGTAAAGGTACTGTTGCACCCGATACGAAAGCCTTGTCGGTTTATGAAGAAATGAAACACAACCCCTCAATTACAGAGATGTGCGTCACCGATGATGAAGGGAATGTCTACGGAATTCTTACCCGAAATTATTTGCTTGGATGTTTTGGCGGGCAATATGGTTACGAACTTAACAGCCGCCGAAATGTGAGTGAATTGTTAACCAGGAATTACATGACTGTAGACTCAGGCATCACTGTGGATGAAGTAGCGAACATGGCCATGGATAGGAATTTCGCCAGCGTTTATGATGCCGTAATTGTTACCGAACAGGGAAAGTATTTGGGAGTCGTAACCGTTAGGGATTTGTTGTTGGCAGCCATCAATATGCGCGAAAAAAGAGCTGCCGATGCAAGTCCTCTTACGGGACTTCCAGGCAACAACACTATACAGATCATGATTGATGCGGTGATTAGAGAATCGGAACCCTACGCTATCATATATTTGGATTTGGATAATTTTAAAGCCTACAACGATGCCTATGGTTTTCCCAACGGTGACTCCATGCTGAAGACTTTAGCGCAAGCCATGACGCAATGTTGCTCCGAGAAAGATTTTTTGGGGTACATAGGTGGGGACGATTTTGTGATTATTACTCGTCACCGCGATATCGAAAGCATACAAGAGCTGTGTGATGGTATCATTAATACCTTTTTTAAGCTTATTCAACCGCTATATTCCTCCTTGGATTGGGAGCGCGGTTATATCGTGTCTAAAGACCGAAACGGATTCACGGATAACTTTCCGATTACCACTTTGCCTATGGCTGTCGTGACCAACAAAGACAAAGTTTTTTCTGAAAGCAGTGCCTTATCTAAAGCTATTGCAGAGGTAAAAAAACAGTGCAAACAGCAAAGAGGTAATGTGGTTCTGATTGTTTAGAAACAAATTTTTAGGCGGGCAGGAGGGTTAAATGGCTCTGATAAATTTAAATTTTTATTCTTACATCTTAGGAATGGATTGTTCAGCATATGTTTTATTACCGGGGAAACGAATGCAGGTGTTGACGGACAGATCATCAGAAACGTTCCCGGTTTTATATTTGCTGCACGGCCATGGCGATGATGAGACAGCTTTTATTAGAAAAAGTGTAATAGAAATATTGGCTAGAGAACATGACCTTGTAGTGGTTATGCCTAATGCGCATCGAAGCTTTTATCGTAACGAAAAAAACGGTTTTAGATACGAAGATTTTTTTGTCAAGGAACTGCCATTACATATTAAAAATTATTTTCGGGTATCTGATAAGCGTGAAGACACATTTATTGCCGGCTTATCAATGGGAGGCTATGGTGCGTTCCGTTTAGCTATGAAATATCCTGAGCAATATTCAGCCGCATGTAGCATGTCCGGTGCTATGTCTGCTCCTTATGGCATGATCAAGAAAGATTCTGTTGATGATTTTTATTATTATTTCAATCAGAATGTTGTACGTATTTATGGAGATGATATTCAAGAAAGAGAATTATGGACCTTAGCAGAGTCATTAAACAAAAATGATTCATTAAAACCTCGTTTGTTACAGACCTGCGGAACAAGTGATGTTCTATACAAATCAAATGTTGAATTTGCTGAGTATATGGAGAAGCAAATTCAATATTCCGATTTCGCATTTCTGGAGAGTGAAGGAGCACATGACTGGGATTTTTGGAACAGATCATTACGCGATGTACTAAATTTTTTGGGATTAAAAACGGAGAGCAAATTGGAAACGAAGACGGTGCTGGAGGTGTAACTTGCAAACTTTGCGTAGACAGCAGCCGGGGTCTCACCGCCCACCCTCATGCTTAGCTATTTCACACTCTATGTATCCTGTTCTCTGAGTAATTTCATTTAGTCGCTTGAACCAGTCAGTATCGATCCGGTCCAATTGTGCATCTGTCATCCTCACCATCCAGTTATTATCTGTACAGCCGGGTGTATTGATTCTGTATTCAGAACCAAGCCCCAGCAGATCTTGGACCGGACAGATTACCAGTCCGGCCTGGCTCTGCCATAATGTTCGCAGGATAGTACGCAGATTTTCTCTGGCTATTTTGGGCGATGATCCCTCTCTCAGACCGAAATAGTCTCTGACCAATTCCCATTCACGTTCCTTAAGACCATGTAGCCAGCCCATCAGTGTATTATTGTCATGTGTGCCCGTGAAAGCAGCAATCCTCTGTGGATAATTGTGCGGCCGGTCCCGGGAAACCGAGTCGGGATCAAAAGCAAACTGCAGAACCTTCATTCCGGGCAGGCCGGTAGTTGTGAGAAGATTGCGCACATCTGATGTGATCTCGCCCAGATCTTCAGCTAGGAAGCAAGCAGCGGGGAAAGCATGCAGCAATGGTGCAAATAGCTTGAGTCCCGGTCCTTTCTCCCAGCGCCCTTCTGCTGCCGTTTCCGCTCCTGCGGGCACAGCCCAGTACGATTCAAAGCCTCGGAAGTGGTCAAGTCTAACGACATCATATAAATATAAATTGGCAGACAGAAGCTCATGCCAGTAACGGTAATTGTCCTGAGCCATCTTATCCCAGTCATATACCGGATTATTCCAAAGCTGTCCCGTCGTTGAAAAATAATCCGGCGGTACACCTGAAACTCTAATTACAGCTTTGCTTTCATCCAACTCGAACAAATCCGGCCTGCTCCAAACTTCGACACTGTCAATTGCAGGATAGAAGGGAAGATCACCGATGATCTTAATTCCCACCTGGTTGATTTTGGCCTTGCTTTTTTGCCATTGGCGATAAAAAACAAATTGCAGAAAACAGTAATAATTATAGGTATCCTGATGTTCAGAGATGAAATTGTTAACTGCATCATTTTCTGCCATTTTTAGAGGTTCCGACCATTCCCACCAGGGTCTGAAATTGTGATGCTGTTTCAAAGTCAGAAAATTTGCATAAGGAATTAGCCAGTGCTGCTGTTGATTGATGAATTCTGCCAGCTCCAATCCGATGGTTTCATCCAGCCGTGAAAAGGCCAGATGCAGCAGGTCTGATCTGGTTTGCCAAAGCCAGCCGTAATCAATCCTGTTCCGACTTCCGGAATACCGTGCGGTATCCAGCTCTTTTTTTGTTAGCAGCTCCTTATCTGCCAGTTGATCAAGATCAATCAGATAGGGATTACCGGCAAAGGCTGAGAAGGATTGATACGGTGAATTGCCTGCTCCGGTATGACCGCAGGGCAGTACCTGCCAGTATCTGAAACCGGCAGCAACCAATTTTTCCGCGAATTTACCGGTTCCAATGCCGATGCTCCCGATACCGTACGGTCCCGGGAGAGAAAAAATAGGCAGCAAAACACCACTTGAACGATTCATAGTACCTCAGCTGAAGATAATCTTGTCAGTCATTCTAACAGGGTGAAGTTTCATTTAAAAGATGCTATCCTATAGTAATCACTGAAGTGCACTGACAGGGAGAAGAATATGAATTTCAGACAACGTCCACCAGCAAGACCAACGGGGCAGGAACAAAGAAAAAAGGAAAATAGAGCATATTATACAGTTATCGGCGTGTCTCTGGCATTGATTGTCATTCTTACAGTCATGCTGATCCTAAAGCTTGGCAAAAAGAAGCCTGCTGCTACCGAAACTGAAGCAGAGGAGTCGCTTGACTTCACATTGGAAGAGGTTCTGCCTGATGATGATCCGTTGGAATCTGAAACTATCTTGCATGTAGAGACTGTGACAGAGCCCTTGCCGGAAGAAACGACTGAAGCTGAGGAAGGGCCGGTAATTGTTACCAACACTGAGCAGGTGATAGTCGAACCTGCCGCTACTACAGATAAAGCTAAGGATACGGAACCGCCTCAAACTTCAGCTGAGAGTACAACGGTGACTGAGCCTGATCCTACCCAGCCGCCACCTGAGGATGCATTACAGCCTGTCAGTCTGCCGCTTGGCTTTGGTCGGATCAGCTCAGAGAATGAGGGCTACGTCAATGATACGGCATCCAATGAGATGTATGCCGGCTCTTACTCCGGCACGATGATCTATTCTCAGAAGAATATTGACAAGCTTACTCACAGCAATAAAGTCAAAAGCATAGTAGATCAGTTGGTTGCTCTCAGTTCCGAAAAAAATATTGATCTCTATGGCGATCTGAGTGGCAACACCTTGGCTATGATCAGCGATAGCTACCCATTGACAAATAATGGTTCCTTTTCAGTTACACTGGCACCCGTAAGAGGTGTAACCGAGATTAATAATGTGACCCCTTTGATGAAGGGTGCAAAGGCAACAGTCAGAGTGTATTATCTGGCAGAGCAGATGATCTCATATATCTATTCTGAGTCTTTCCAAGCCGACGGACAGACTATTGCCTGGTTCGAGATTAGGGTTGAACTTTATCCGGACTAAGATTGTCCGGATAACTATATATGCTGTCCCTGCGACACACCGACGATAAGATAAGTTAATTATTGTGATTCGATAAGTCGCTCTTTGCATCGCCAAGATCGACTTATCCATAAATATTGTGAAAAGTTGACTTTTTAAGAGAGCTCAGATAATATGTGGAAGCATTTTGCCTGAGTAGCTCAATTGGCAGAGCAGCTGATTTGTAATCAGCAGGTCAAGAGTTCGAGTCTCTTCTCAGGCTCCACTAGAAACCCCCGGAACTTATTGCAAGCCGGGGGTTTATAATTTAACGGTTAATCGCCGGGTGCGCGGAATAGTAAACAGCTGAATATGCGGCAATCTTGATGACTAGCCGTACAGCTAATGAGTAGAAAAATAGGGCTTATCGTAAATCAGGGCTTTTTTGCTTAGCTAGTTCAGAACGATTTTGCAACAGCAGATCACATGTGATCTTGCTCATCGTTTTCGGATCAAGGTCGAGATCATTGTCAATCCAGGATTGGATCACGCCGATACAACCGCTGACAATATAGTCCAGAGCATAGCGGTCACGGTCTTTGTTGATTGTATTATCCTGAGGTAGCGCAAAATTGAGGATACTATCACGTCCTTTACCGTAGATACGTTCGAGCAGCCGGCTCTCAGGATTGCGCAGCAGTACCGTTGTGACATCACGATTATTATAAATAAAGTTAAACATCTCGGTTAGGATTGGCATGATGGGATTGCCTTCGACATCAGTTTCGAGATAATACACACTGGCGCCCTTGGGAAAAGATTGCTTGATCCATCTTTCCACCTGTTCGATCAGATCATCTTCGATCGACTGGAATAGGTCGTAAATATTGGCATAGTGCAGATAAAATGTTGCCCGATTGAGATCAGTCGCCTCAGTTAATTCTGTCACGGTAATCTCACTTAGGGGCTTGGTCAGTAGCAGGCTGATCAATTCCTGCGTCAATAGCTCTCTGGTTCTGAGCGAGCGTTTATCTTTGATCATCTAATTGGCTCCTAAATAAGATTTTACTAAACATATTATATAAAATTGTTGACTAAACAACAAATGTAGCGATTTTGCTTATTACAATATCGTATTCGATACTATATAATGACCAGCGAGACGCGGGAGGAGGCCTTGTTTGTTAAATGCCGTACAAACAGGGCATTTTTTGAGGAAAGATATGGAAAGAGCAGCAAACTTTATTCTTAAACACCGCAAAGCCGTTCTGATCATGTTTTTAGTGCTGACGGCCATCTGTGTACTTTTATTCCCCCTGGTAGGCGTCAACTATGATATGAGTGAATATCTGCCGGATTCAGCGCCATCGACCCAAGCAATCAAGGTTATGAAAGAAGAATACGGGACAGCGATACCCAGTGCGGAAGTAATGCTACCGCCGATGTCGCTGGCGGAAGCCAGGCAGAAGAAAGCCGAGCTGGAACAGCTTTCCTTTGTAACAGAAGTCAACTGGCTGGATGATCTGGTTGATCTGGCTCAGCCTCTGGCCATGACAGATCCGGAATTGATTGATACTTACTACAAAGATAAACAGCCTTTATTTCTGGTGACTGTAGATGACGGCTATAGCAATGTCACAATGCAACAGTATCTCCATGATTTTGCCGGGGAAGAAGGTGCTGTCCGGGGCCAGATCATTTCGATGGCCAGGGCGCAAATTTCAGTGCAGACAGAGATCACCCGTATCATGGCTATCGCCGTACCGATTGCCTTGATCATATTGGTCATCGCCACCAGGACCTGGTTGGAACCTCTTCTATTCATGACAGTTCTATTCGTTGGCGTGATGTTGAATATGGGTACCAATATCATCTTCGGTGAAATCTCTTTTATTACTCAGTCCGTAGCTGCCATACTGCAGCTGGCGGTTTCGATTGACTATGCGATTTTCATGTTGCACCGTTTTGATGAATACCATGCCCAGGGTTATGGACCATTTGTCGCCATGTGTATGGCTATGGTCAAAGCAGCCAGCTCTATCACTGCCTCTGCCTTGACCACTTTCTTCGGTTTCCTGGCGCTGGTCTTCATGCGCTTCAAAATCGGTCCGGACTTAGGCTTTGTCCTAGCCAAAGGCATTGTCTTCAGTTTGGTCAGCGTAATGTTTCTTTTGCCCGTACTGATCCTGATGACCTGGAAATTGCTGGCCAAGACCAGACACCGCAGTTTCCTGCCCTCATTCAAGGGCTTCAGCAAATTCGTTTATAAGATCAGGATTCCGGTTATGATCTTGGTCTTAACTCTGGCACTGCCTTTTTTCTTAGCTCAGAGGAAAAATCATTTCCTCTATGGTATGGATAGCTATCCGGCAGACTCGCGTGAATATGCCGAAACGCAAAAAATCGAAGATGTTTACGGTCTCTCCACCCAGATGGCACTGTTGGTGCCGCGCGGCGACTGGGATCGGGAAACTGCACTGATGTCGGAGCTGGAGTCCCTGGACCGCATTGACTCGGTCTTTGGCTACTCTTCCGCCGCAGGCGTTACAGTGCCACCGGCATTCCTGCCGCCGAAAGACAGAGCACAGCTGCTGTCTGACAATTACAGCCGCCTGATCCTGGTTTCGGATGTCAAGACCGAGAGTGCTCCTTCCTTTGCTTTAGTAGAGACCATACGAGAGAAGACAGAGTCCTACTACGGCGATAATTACCATCTGATAGGTGAGAATGCCACACTGGCAGACATGCGTGATATGATCAGCCGCGACAATGTGATCGTCAACGGTCTGGCCATCCTGGCTGTCGGCCTGGTCGTCGCCCTGGTCTTCCGCTCAATCGCGATTCCGCTGATTCTGCTCCTGACTATAGAAGCTGCGATCTGGCTCAATCTGGCCATACCGTATCTCCAAGGCAAAGAGCTCAATTTCATAGGCTATCTGGTTATTAGCACCGTACAATTGGGAGCGACTGTTGACTACGGCATTTTGCTCTCGCAATACTATCTCGACCACCGCAAGACATTGCTGCCCCGCGAAGCGGCGATGCAATCAGTCGCCGACACCGCAGGCTCCCTGGTCTCGCCGGCCCTGATCCTGGCAGGGGTCAGCTTCACCCTGATGGGTGTCTCCACAATCGCCGTAGTAAAAGAGTTGGGTCTCGTCCTGGGGCGCGGCGCTCTAATCTCACTGGGCATGGTGCTGTTCTTCTTGCCCGGGATGTTGGTACTGCTGGATAGCCCGATCGAAAAAACCACTATGAATACCTCGTTTCTGCCCAAACCGCACCGGAAGAGCAGACAAAGCCAAAACACTGACATAACTGACACATTGGAAAGGTAACCGCTATGCACTACATTCAGAATAAAAGTAAACACAAAAGTATTTTGTCGAAGGCGCTTGCTCTTTGCATCTCCCTTATCCTCTTGGCCACGATGCTGGAAGCTCCGGCTCTAATCGCAGCAGCCGAGAATGATCCTCCGTCTGAGCTTGCAGGCTCGGACACACTTGTGATCGCCGCACCGGAAGCAGTGATAGACAAGACAGAAGTCATATACGGCCGACTTGATGCTAAGGGTGCGGCGGGAAATCTCCATGTAGTCAATCATTTTTCAGTACCCAAAGCAGGCCTAATCACTGACTATGGTGCCTACGATGAGATCGTTTGGCTGACAGGCCGGGAGCCTCGAAAGGATAGAGACGAAATTAAAATCGAGGCAGAGGCCGGCAATTATTATTATGAGGGAGTTCTGAAGAACAAAGATCTGCCCTGGGAGTTTCAGATCGAATGGTATCTGGACGGCAAGCAAGTTGAACCGGCCAGCCTGTCCGGTGCTAATGGGGATCTGGAGATTACCTTGACCAGTCGGGCGAATCCCTCTCACCAGGATCTGACCGAGCATTATGCCTTGCAGATTAGCTTCTCCCTCCCGCGCGATCGGGTAACTTCTATCGAAGCCGAAAGTGCCACCATTGCCGAAGCGGGCAATAATACCATGGTCAATTATGTAGTTCTGCCGGGCTTTGACGCCGATCTGAGCGTCCGCGCCAAGGTCAAGGATTTCTGTATGCCGGGAATCAGTATTGCCGCAGTTAAACTGGATATCAGTTTTGAGATGCCGGATGTTTCGGATATCAATGACGATATCTCCAAACTGGTCGATGCGATCGCTGAATTGAAAGATGGAACCGATGAATTGGAGACAGGCTCCGGAGATTTAAACAGCGGACTGTCTGAGATCGTGTCCGGCACTAACACTCTGGGAACGGAGGGGCAAAAGCTGACCGACGGCATCAGCGATGCCGCAGACGGCGTCGCTGACTATACCGATGGCATCTCCTCCTATATTAATGGCGTTAATCAATATCTTTCCGGAGTCAACGATTATACGAAGGGTGTGAGCGATCTGGCCACCGGAGCCGCCAAACTTGACGCCGGTGCCGGTGAACTGGTACAGGGACTAAACCAGCTCGCCGGTCAAAACCAAAATCTGACGGATGGCTCACAACAAATACTCGAAGCTTTGCAGCAGATCAGCGATCAGCTCACACTCGATGGCTTAGCAGCCCCCACAGCAGAAGATCTGGCCCGTTTGGATCAGCTGGTTCAGGGCTCAGCGGCTGTTAAGCAGGGATTAGACGCTTTCCTGGCAGCTTTCCAAGGTGACGGCACTGCGGCGAATCCGGGTCTGATCGCCGGGCTCAAAGGGATCTCGACCGGACTGGGTCAGATCAAAACTGCTTTGGATGCGGCCATCCCAGCTAAAGTTGAAGTTCCGCAAAAAATTGAAGGCAGAGACGCTTGGGTAGTTTATCTCAATAATGCCGGTGCTGCCCAAGGAGTTAACTTTGAAGCTTTCCTTGATCCGACTAAGCCGGAAACCTGGGTTCTGATCGGTGTATTGGATAAAATTATGGGTGAACTGGTTAAGGCTGCCGAGATGAGCAATCAAAGTATTGGCCTTCTCTCTAATCTCAGCACTGAAATCGGAAAGCTCAAAGCCGGTCAGGACCAGATCATCGATGGACTGGAAGAAGCCATCGGCAAAGACAAAAATTCCGGACTTCAGGCTTTGGTCGCTAATTATACGCAGATTGACCAAGGCATTAATGAGCTGGTCGGCCAGATCAAAGGACTGTCAGCCAATCTGGGTTCCTTCCCGAAGCTGGTCGCTGGCCTGAAGCAGTTGTCCGATCAATACAGTGCTTTCCACGCCGGTCTGAGTCAATATACCGGCGGTGTGCAGCAGATTGCCCAGGGTGTAGCCAGTAAGGATCCGAAGCAGCCCGGGCTGAAGACCGGCCTTTCTCAATTGGTAGGCGGCTTAAAACAGCTGGATACCGGTGGCAAAGAGTTGCGTCAGGGCGGTGATAAGCTGAAGACTGCCGGCACCCGGATTAAGAAGGGCAGCACAGAGCTCGTGAGCGGTCTGAAAGAATTGAAGCGAGGTACTGCCGAATATATTGACGGTGTCCGCAAATTGGGAGACGGGCTGCGGGAATATCAGGACGGCCTGACAGAATATACCGACGGCATCAGTGAGCTGGCCTCCGGTGTCAATGAACTGGCGGATGGCACCAAAGACATGGATGAAAAGATGCTCGATGAAATCAACAATAAGATAGATGAGCTGCTCCATAAGGACTTCGTGCCGGTTTCTTTCGTCTCACCTCTGAACACTAATGTCAAATCCGTGCAATTCGTCCTGCTTACAGACGAAATTCCGGCGCCGGCCAAGCCCGTAATCGAAGTGCCCAAAGAAGAAGACAAAGGCTTCCTCGAACGCGTCAAAGACATTTTCCGCTAAGAACTGCCAGTTAGAAAAAACAATTAGAGCGCGGACACCAATCCGCGCTCTTTTAGATTGAAGGCTTAAGCCTGTTGCGCACGTTGCTCGTGCGCAACAATAAACCACCCGCTGTGCGGGTGGAGGGGATAAGCTTTAGCTTCAAGAAGCAAAACCTCCGTGGTACACTAGGCAAGCTACCA
>JBMNTB010000006.1:0-95033 GCA_050945515.1 Saccharofermentanales bacterium | reverse complement strand
GAAGCAATGCCTGTAACACAAATGTAAAATTAAAAAAAGAGAGGCGAGAAACCTCTCTAATTCAACGTTTTTACATTAAGTAATTATTTCATCCTAAATCTTTGTGGTGCTACAAACCAAAGACGGGAACACCGTGGATAAATTAAATTAGGTTAAAGACAAGTGATTTGATATACTTTAATTGAGACCTGAATTGTCCTTTTATTTTTATTACTAGAGACATTTCAGATCCTTTTTATAATTAACGGAACTATTTTCATTCTAATGGAGGTACCTATGTTTAAGAAATCCCGGCATCTTCTGTTTTTGTTTCTCTGTATTATCTTAGTTTTTAGTGTTAACACGAAAGTCTATGCCGAAGAGATCATCACAGAAGAAGGACTAGTAGAGACAACAGTAGAGTCATCAACTGTTGATGGAACGGCAGCAGAAGAACCGACTTCGGAAGAGGCGACTGCAACAAATGAAGACGAAGTTGCGCCATCTACGGAAGAAACACCTGCAGAGGAAACAACGGCAGTAGCAGACGAAAACGAAGAAACGACAGCAGATGAAAATGAAGAGACGCTACCTGCAGATGAAGCAGAAACGGGAGTAGCTACGACAGAAACAATACCTGCAGAAGAGACCGAATCAGAAGTATTTACAGAAGATTCACTGGTAACAGATAGAATCTCAAAAGAGGCAGCAGTAGAAACAGAAACCGAATCTGAAAATGCGCTTCCGGAAGAAAGCCCTGAGCAAACCGAGGAGTCTGGCCAACAGGTTGTTGCGAGTCGCGCTATAGACAGGCCGCCCGGCTGGTCTCAGGATGAAGATGGTAATTGGTACTATTATCAGGAAGATGGAAATCCCTATCATGGCTGGTTACTCTACGATGGTCATTGGTATTACATTTTTTACGGTTTAATGTGCACAGGCCCAACTTGGGCAGAGGATTCGCTTGGCGAAATGTATTATTGGCGCTTAAATGATAATGGCCAATTGGAAGAGAAAGCCGGTTGGGTTGGCTGGCATGGTCTTTGGTATTATTTTAATTCTAACGGTAAGGGTTATGATGGCTGGTTAAAATATAACAACAAATGGTATTACTTTAAGAGAGGCTCCATGTGCATAGGCCCAACTTGGGTAGAGGATACTAGTGGCGAAGGATATTATTGGCGCTTAAATAACGACAATGGCCAATTGGAAGAGAAAGCCGGTTGGGTTGAGGATTTTTATGGTTGTTGGTATTATTTTGGCTCTAATGGCAGGGGTTACCATGGCTGGTTGTCCTACAACGGCTATTGGTATTACTTCTTTAGAGGCTCCATGTTCACAACAGGAAAATACTGTATATATGATGAGAGTACCGACGAATATGACTATTGGCATTTCGACGAAGAGGGACGATTGATCACTACTACAGAGTGGTATCAAGATTCATATGGTGATTGGTTCTATAGATCTGGTGGGAAAGACCATCTTGGCTGGCTTAGATATAACAATAAATGGTATTTTATACACGCATACCATGGCAGGTATTCTAACGGCATGAGCTGGGTAGGTGATGTTATATATAATTTTGCCGCAGACGGACAAGTGATTGAAAAAGGCGGTTGGGTTAAAATTGATGATGCTTGGTATTATTATGATCAAGATGGTTCATGCCATCATGGCTGGCTACCCTATAATGGAAAATGGTATTACCTTGAAGAGGGTTGCATGTGTACTGGGATAAGAAACATTGAAGGATATTATTGGCGATTGAATGATGAAGGACAACTAGTAGCCAAGGCAGGTTGGGTTGAGGAATATGGTTTTAAGTATTATTTCGACCACAACGGTAAGGGGCTCAATGACTGGTTATTATATGATGGACAATGGTATTACATTTTTAAAGGTGAAATGCTTTCAGGGATATCGTACGTTGATGGATATTACTGGCGATTAAACAACGCCGGCCAATTGGAAGCGAAAGCCGGTTGGGTTGAGGATAAAGTCTGTGGTGAGTGGTATTATTTTGACCATAACGGCAGGGGTTTTGAAGGCTGGTTACCCTATAATAGGCAATGGTATTACTTTGATGCCGGGAGAATGTGTAGAGGGCCAGCCTATGTGTATGAAGACGGATATTACTGGCGATTCAATGACAGTGGAGAATTGGAAGCGAAAGCCGGTTGGGTTGAGGATAAATACTGGAATGATTGGTATTATTTTAATTCTAACGGTAAGGGTTATGATGGCTGGCTACTTCATAATGGGAAATATTATTACCTTGAGAAAGGCTATATGTTAAAAGATGGTTTTAGAAATGCAGGTGGCAAATTATGTGAATTTAGTAAGGAAGGTGTCTGGATCAGAAATCTTAAGGGCTGGGTAAAAAACAAAGATGATTACTATTATTACGCCAATCAAGATAGTACAATTCCTGGCGGCTGGTTAAAATATAACAACAAATGGTATTACATCCATGAAGATGGCCAAATGGCGACAAATTATGCTTTTGTAGATGATAGTATCTATGTTTTTGAAAGCTCGGGAGCATTAGCCAGCGGTTGGTTCAGAAACAACTATGGAAATCTATGCTATGCCAATAGTAATGGCACCATCTATCATGGTTGGTTACAACAAGGCAGCAAGTGGTACTATATCAATGGAAGCATTAAAGTAATAGATGCTGCACGGAGAATCAATGGCAAGGCTCATAAATTCGACAGGTATGGCGTTTGGCTTACAGAGCAATGATGCGGATTGATTTCTGATTTGTTAACTAAGGCTTCGGTATAATCAGTTGAATAAGTGTCAATCTAACTTTAATTCAAGATTGTACATATCGAAACAACTGTTCTAAACCGAACCAAATAAACTTATAATATGAGAAGGGGTTTCATTTGATTAACTTAATCAAGGAAACCCCTTTTTCTAAAAAATAGTGCAATGTTTTCCTTTTAAACTAATAATTTATATTTATAAGGGTCATATGTCCAGATAAGGTATCGTAACATATTGCTGACAAAGTGGAGGATGATTTAATTATACTACTTAGTGTTGCAAGTTCAGAGGTTTGAAATGAAAAGAGTGAAAATTACTGTCATGAGGAAAGTTGTGCATCAGGATTTGATTGCTGAGTATGAGGAACCTCTGGAGAATGCCTGCGATATGTTCGAGGGACAGGTGTTCATAGCGGAAGGCTGGTGCCGGCCGGAGGGGTTATGCGATAGTGCCTGGGATACGATGTCGCCTTTTGTGATGACTCTGGCCCACGGCGGTGAGGATATCTACGATGGCTGGATGAAGAATAAGCGGTCGGCAATGATTTCTTGCAATGATGGTTTTCGTCCGGTTAGTTTCTTGTTGGAAGCTTTGGACGAAGACGCCACAAAATTAGTAACGAAATAAGTATTGCTTTAATAGATTTGTTATGCAAAGGAGCTATGAATTCAATTCCGGCCCTTTGGCGATTTCCTGCATTTTGAGTGGCGCTACTGGTCTCTGAGAAGCCGGACCTGTTTTTTGGCGCCTGCGCAAAAAGAGATATTGACTTACGGGTTGTGTCCGGTGAGTCTGGTTGAGATTGCTTTATATGACGGCTTAGTCCAGAATAGGGCAAGTCACGGACTAATATCATTTTGGAGGTGTTGTAATGTCTTCTGAAAATGGCCGTTTTACTTTGGCGAATCCCTCGCCTTTGGGGCTTTTGGGATTTGGGATGACGACAGTCCTGCTAAATTTGCACAATGCGGGTCTGATCAAATTGTCGGTTGTTATTGTAGCGATGGGTTTTGCATTGGGAGGCGGGGCCCAGATTATTGCCGGTATCATGGAGTTCTTTAAGAATAATACTTTCGGGGCCACGGCTTTTACGGCTTATGGCTTGTTCTGGTGGTCTTTGATCCTGATCTGGTTCAATCCGTTTCCTGGTATCGAAGCCGCCGATCTGACGAGTATGGGCTGGTATCTGCTGGGCTGGGGTGTGTTTACACTATTGATGTTTGTAGGAACTTTGCGCCTGAATCGCGGCCTGCAAGTGGTGTTTTTATCCCTGGCAACGTTGTTTTTCCTGCTGGCGGCCGGTGACTTTACCGGGATGGTTGAGATTACCAGAGTCGGAGGTGTGGTGGGGATTTTCTGCGGTCTGTCAGCGATGTATTGTAGCTTGGCTCAGGTCATCAACGAACTGTATGACAAAACGGTGTTGCCGGTGTAAGCGCGTTGCCCTGAAGTAGTATCTTTTGATTTTGACATGTGAGGGCAGGGTGGCCGGCCGGTGTTCCGGTTGCATCCGGCCCTCAATCTCCGCTGGCTTTGAAATTGTAGACCGGGGTCAGATGGTGCAAGATCTCCACCGTCTGATCGAGGTATTCCTGCAGACTCTCTAGAGATTTGTAGGCCATCGGCGCTTCGTCGAGGGTATCCCGTCGGATTGAAGTGGAGAATACTCCCTCCATACTATGGCGGAAATCTTGTAGTGTCAGGACTCGCTTGGCTTCATTGCGCGACATGATGCGGCCGGCACCATGCGGGGCGGAGAAATTCCAGTCCGGATTTCCTTTTCCAACGCAGATTAGAGAGCCATCGCGCATATTGAGCGGGATCAGAACCTTTTCTCCGGCGCGCGCTGAGATGGCGCCTTTGCGTAAAATCATCGTATCTAAGTCAATATAATTGTGGATGGTTGTGAAGCGTTCGCCGGTCCGCCAGTCCATTCCTGTGATAATAGTCTCGGCCATTGCTTTCCGGTTCTGAACAGCATAATCTTGCATTATTTTCATATCGTTCAGATAGTCTTGGAGCGGCTTGCCCTCGAGATAGGCCAGATCGCGCTCGATTTTGGGCTGCAATCTGGCTGCCATCCTTTGGTAGTGTAGTGCTACCTGTAGTCCCAGATGTCGTGAACCGGAGTGGATAACCAGGTACAGTGTACCGTCTTGGTCTCTGTTGACTTCGATGAAATGATTGCCGCCGCCCAAGGTACCAAGTGAACGTCGGGCACGATCTATTTTCAGTCTGCTGTCATTGCGCCCGCTATCACGGCAGCGCAAATCATTGAGCCGCGTGCGCTCCAGGAATTCGTGCGGCTGGCGACGAATCTCGTAACCGGAGGGGATGCGGGCACGGATCAGGCGGTCAAGCCGTGGCAGATCGAGATCGTCTGCTGTGAGATCTGCCAGCTCGGTTGTCAGCATACCGCAACCGATATCGACGCCGACCAGATTGGGCACTACTTTATCTGTAATCGTCATTGTGGTGCCGATCGTGCTGCCCGCCCCGGCGTGTACATCCGGCATGATCCGGATCTTACTTCCCGCTACGAACGGTTGATTGACCAGATTCTGGATCTGTGCCCGTGCTGTTTCTTCCAGTTCACTGGTGAAAACCTTAGCTTCATTGTAATTACCTTTGATAATATGCAAATCTAAACACCATCCTTATTCGTAATTATATAGAAAGAGCAAGGAAGGCAAAAATTTGCTTTGCCAAGCTGCAATGCTATTATTTAATTGTTATTAAATAGAGGGTTAGGCTATGATTACGTTAATTAGGCCAGGTTGGTCCAGGCAATTTTTTAGATAAGGACGGTGCTATCCCATGACTAAGCAATATCCAAGTATTTTTAATGATGTTCTGGGACCTGTTATGAGAGGTTCCTCGAGTTCGCATACTGCCGCCGCTGTGCGTATTGGACGGGTGCTTTTTCAGTTGCGCAGACCCGGCAAGACAAAAGTCGATTTTTATTTTACGGAAGGAAGCTCAATCGCCCAGACCTATCATACGCAGCAATCCGATATCGGGCTGGCAGCCGGCTTGCTTGGCTTGGAGGCAGACGATGAGCGCCTGCTCTCAGCACTCGATCTATTGCCGGCTGCAGGTCTTGAGGTCAATTTTAATATTGTACCGGGTGAGATCACGCATCCCAATGCTTATCAGGCCAGGCTTTTAAATGGGGACGGATCGCAATATATGCTGACCTTACTTTCTACAGGTGGCGGCATGATAGAGCTGGTGAAATTTCAGGATTTAGAATTATCTGAGGATTGCGGTTTCCACCTGGCTTTGCTGGCCAATGCCGATGATTCCGATTGGCTGGTCATCAGGTCGGAAAAGGCCTTTACAGCTGAGGAGGAGGCAAAGTTTGAGTTGAAATCTCCTGAGGTTGTCTATCTTAGTCCGGTTATGCCCATCGGCTCACAGTTAAAACCAGAGGTGCCTTTTACATCAGTTCCCGAGTTAAAGGCATTGGCGCATGACAAAGGGCTCAACGCATATCAGGCTGCTTTGTTATATGAGAGTCAGCGCAGTGGTCTGTCGTCTGCTGTCCTGTCGGAGATGATGGATTCTATCCTCACTATTATGGAAAAAGCTGTGGCAACAGGCTTGGCGGGTACTAATTTTTCCGATCGGATGCTCGGACCCCAGGCTTATAAGATATTGGCCAATGCTAATAAAATCGTCGGTGGTGAAGTAATACAAAATATCATCGCCAATATTACAGCTGTGATGGAAGTAAAGAGTTCACTCGGCGTGACAGTGGCGGCGCCGACGGCAGGAGCTTGTGGTGTGATTCCCGGCACCATCTTGTCAGTGGGCAAGGCTGTTAATGCCGATCGCGATACTATAATTGAAGCGCTCTTCGTGGCCGGGTTAATAGGCGTATTCATAGCTACAGACTCGACATTTTCTGCCGAACTTGCCGGCTGTCAGGCTGAATGCGGTTCCGCCTCAGGTATGTCAGCAGGAGCAATCGCCCATTTGCAGGGCGGGGATCTGGATACGGTTCTAAACGCTGCCTCTTTAGCACTGCAAAATATTATCGGCATGGTTTGTGATCCTGTCGCAGGCAGGGTAGAAGTGCCTTGTCTAGGCAAGAATATATTGGCAGGCAGCAATGCTCTGTGCTGTGCCAATATGGCCATATCAGGTTTTGATGCCGTGATTCCACTTGATGAAACAATAAAGGCAATGGATGAAGCGGGCAGAATGCTGCCTGCTGCCTTGCGCTGTACTGCAGTCGGGGGGCTGGCCGTTACTGAGAGCGCACAACGGATACAGCAAATGCTGGACCAGAAACAATAAGTATTGTATTAAGAACAATTTAAAGGCACGAGCTCGGAAGTTTGTGTGCTGCTAGGCGACACTAAAAATCTAAGTGCTGAAGAGGCAAAGCTAAAAGTGAATGGGATGATATGAGCAAAAAAATAGCAATTGTCACAGGTGCATCCTCCGGCTTGGGTCGTGAGTTCGCACGCCAGATAGATACAATGACTGGCTTAGATGAGATTTGGCTGATAGCGAGACGACGGGAGCGCCTTGTAGAATTAGCTGCCGAACTGAAAACAGATACTAAAATATTGGTCCTGGATTTATTGCAGGAAAGTTCTTTTGCGATCATTGAATCAGAACTAAAACAACAAAAACCGGTAGTTTCTATCTTGATTAATAATGCCGGCAAAGGCCAAGCGGGCAGATTTACGAGTATAGAACGCAAATATAATTCGGAGCTGTTAAGGCTGAATGTGCTTGCTATTATGCAGCTTACTAATCTTGTCCTGCCATATTGCGCAGCGGGTTCCAGAATACTCCAGATCAGCTCTGTAGCAGCTTTCATGCCGCAACCGGGCTTTAGTGTCTATGCTGCCAGCAAGACCTTTGTTCTGTCATTTGCGAGGGCTCTTAATGAGGAGCTGCGCCGGGAAAAGATCACCGTAACAGCAGTTTGTCCCAATCCGATGGAAACTGAATTTTTCAATAATAGCTCAGGCAAGAGCAAGCTCAATTGGATTAAATCACTGGGTATTGAACAGCCTGAGAAAGTTGTACGTATTGCACTTGCAAGATCTGCCCGCGGCAAAGATGTCTCCGTATCCTGTATGGCAGGGAAATTATTGCATTTGGTCGGAAAATTCTTGCCTCATCGCATCAGCATGCGAGTGATCAGCAAAATGGGCTATTAACAGTCTGTAGGCAGTTTTTCTGCTAGAATAGCTATTAAGAATTTTTGATGATGTTTTTTATATAGTGAAAGGAATAATTGATACCAGTTATGAATCCGGCACCTACAAAAGAAGATGTCCGTTTAGCCGTCTTGATCGATGCTGATAATGTCTCTCCTGATCATACGCAAAATATGATTGAGGAAATCGCACGCTACGGCAATCCTACAATCAAAAGAATATATGGAGACTGGACTAAACCCGGTCTGACCAAATGGAAGAATCAACTGTTGGATTATGCAATTTCCCCCGTGCAACAATTTGGCTATACGACAGGGAAGAATGCGACTGATTCCGCCATGATTATTGATGCCATGGATATCCTGTATGCAGACCGTGTGGATGGTTTTGTGCTTGTTTCCTCGGATAGCGATTTTACCAAATTGGCTACACGTCTCCGTGAAGCCGGCAAAATCGTCTATGGCTTGGGTGAAATGAAGACTCCTAATGCTTTTATTGCTGCTTGTGATCGCTTCATCTACCTGGAGGTAATTGAACAGCGCAATGCAGTTAGTGCTGACAACTCAGGGGTTGAAGGTGAGGAAAAAGATCTTGCAGCTGCTGATAGCAAAACAAGAAGCACTCAGGCTGAAGACAAAACTAGACAAGATACAAAAAGAAGTCCCGCTAAAAGGAATGACCGTGCCGGCAAAGATGAGAGTGAACCGGTAAAGAAGCAGGCAGTTCTGAAAGTGAACCGCAATGTTATTAATCTGATTACTAACTCAATTCGTGATGTTGAAGACGATGAAGGCTGGGCTTTTTTAGCTGATGTTGGCAATATGCTGGTTAAGAGACAGCCATCATTTGACTCACGGAACTATGGTTATGATAAATTGACAACAATGATCAGGTCTATTGATAACTTCGATGTTCAGTTCCGGGAAACCAGCAATCCTAATATTAAATTGGTTTACATCCGGGTCAAGACATCTAAAAGATAGCCCTATAATTAAGTCTAAATATAATTTTCACTTGGAGGAGACAATGGTAAAACCGATCTTGGTTGTAATGGCGGCAGGAATGGGATCACGCTACGGCGGTTTGAAACAAATTGAACCTGTCGGCCCCAGCGGCGAGATCATTCTCGATTATTCTGTCTATGATGCGATTAGAGCCGGTTTTGAGCGGGTAATTTTTATCATCAAAAAAAGTATTGAGCAAGATTTTTCGGCCTGTATCGACCCCGGGATGAGGGAAAAAATTCAGATTGATTATGCCTTTCAGGAGCTTGAGGCAATACCGGAGAGTTTCAATATACCTGAGGGCAGAGAAAAACCCTGGGGCACGGGTCAGGCTATTCTGGCTGCCGGAGATCTTATCGATGCTTCTTTTGTTGTGATTAATGCTGATGATTATTATGGCCCGCAAGCATTTGCCATTATGTATGACCATCTCAGTGTTCCACGGTCTCCGGAAGATACTTATGCTCTTTGTACTTGGCAGCTGGCGAATACCTTGAGTGAACACGGTCATGTTTCGCGGGGTGTATGTGCGCTTTCAGATGATAGTTATCTGGAGGAAATTATCGAGACTAGACAGATTTACCAGACTGCAGATGGCGGGAAATACCGCTCGGATGGCGAACAGGACTGGCAGGAGCTGGCTGCTGTGACCCCTGTATCAATGAATTTCTGGGGTCTGCCTCAGGATTTTCTGAGGCAGCTTGAGGAGCGCTTTCCGCTTTTCTTGACCTCTGATGCCGCCTCAGACCCCATGAAAGCAGAATTTCTGCTGCCGGAGGTTATTGACAACTGCATCAAAGCGGAACTTATTAAAGTTAAGGCTATGTCGGTTGCTGACCGCTGGTATGGCATTACATACCGTGAAGATAGGCCTAAGGTAGTGGATGCTCTGGCGGAATTGACAGCCAGCGGTTTGTACCCGACAAAATTATGGCCCTAGCTCTAAATAAACTACTGAACAGAGAGTGCAAATATGCAATTTAAAACTGAACTAATACAGCTATTGGCCGCTGAATCCGGCCTGGAACAATCGCTTTTCGCTTCATTGATGGAAGTGCCGCCGCAGCCGGAACTGGGTGATCTGGCTTTGCCTTGTTTCCGTCTGGCCAAAGTTTTGCGCAAGGCACCGGCTCAGATTGCCGCTGATCTGAAAGAGAAAACAGCCGGCAGACTGCCCTGGCTGGAGCGAGTAGATGTCGTAGGCGGCTATCTGAACTTTTTCTTTGATACCGCTCAATATGCCACTGCAGTACTGCAACAATGTCTGGCAACAGATTATTGTCCGGGATCAAGTGACGAAGGCGCTGAAAAAACCGTTCTGGTGGAATATTCCTCACCGAATATCGCCAAGCCTTTTCATGTTGGTCACGCCTTCTCCACATTGCTTGGCGAGACGATCGCCAATCTCTATGAACATCGTGGTTATAAGGTAATCAGGCTTAATCACTTGGGCGACTACGGAACACAATTCGGCAAGCTGATTTCGGCCTGGAAACGCTGGGGTGATGAATCCGCACTGGCGGCGGATCCGATTACGGAACTAAATCGAGTCTATGTCAAATTTTATCAGGAACTGGAAGAGCATCCCGAGTTGGAAGATGAGGGGCGAGCGTATTTTAAACTTCTGGAGGATCGGGCACCGGAGGAATATGCGCTGTGGGAACTGTTCAGAAAATTGAGTTTGGAAGCCTTCGACAAGATTTATCGCAAGTTGAATATCAGCTTTGACAATATGAACGGCGAGAGTTTTTATTCCGATCAGATACCGGTGGTAGTTGAGCTGTTGCAGGAAAAAGGTCTTTTAGTTGAGAGTGATGGTGCCCTGGTTGTGAATCTGGACGAGTATAATCTCAATCCCTGTCTGATTCTTAAATCCGATGGTGCAACTATCTATGCGTCGAGAGATATTGCGGCAGTTTATTATCGTGATCGGGAATGGGATTTTTACCGCAATATCTATGTCGTAGGGCTACCCCAAAAGAATCATTTTGAACAAGTTTTTGCCGTGTTGAAAAAAGCTGGTTTCGCTAAAGCTGATCAGTGTATCCATGTGCCTTTCGGCACCGTTCGGGGTGCTGACGCGATTTTTTCAACGCGCTATGGCAATGTTATTTTGTTAGATGATCTTCTGGCGGAAAGTGTGAATAAAACCCGGGACATTATTTTGACCAATAATCCGGATATGAGTGTGGAAGAAGTAGATCAAATCGCGGAAAGCGTTGGTGTTGGTGCCGTAAGATATACTTTTCTGCGCAATGGCAGAGAAAGGGATATCATTTTTTCCTGGGATGATATGCTTGACTTTGAGGGTGATTCCGCCCCCTATCTGCAGTACTGTTATGCCAGATGTTCCAGCATCATCCGCTTGGCAGAGAACCGAGAAATTTGGCCTCCGGAACAGATTGATCCGGTTCAAGCCGGACAGTATCTTGCCGGTCCCGAGGAACAGGCAATTTTGAAACTGACAGCTGACTTTGAGGATGCTGTCCTGGAGGCACTGGCGACTCATGAACCCTCAATTATGTTGCGCAATATCAGTCAGCTGGCCAGAGCTTTCAACCGCTTTTATCACAGCCATTCCATATTGCATGCTGAAACAGAAGAGCTGGTTAAGGCTCGCTTGATTCTGACTGAAATTACCAGACTTTATCTATATACCGGGCTGAAAATTGCCGGAATCGATGCCTTAGAAAGAATGTAATGACAGATTTTTCTAAATTGAAATATATTCCTCCTGACACTGCTGAAATTCACGATCAGTTGCGCAAAATACGTTTGCGCATGCGCATGTCTCTGTCAGCGGAGAGCATTGTCAGCAGTTTAACTGATCTCGATCAGTTGTTGCGGGAGTTATCGGAAAAATATCTGCTCTGCCAAATTTACTATGCACAGCAACCGGAGGACGAATATTGGCACAGACAATATGAGAGCTTTCTGCTCTGGTTTCCCCTGTTTAAGATCAGTCTGCAGGAGACATTATCCGTTCTGGTAGATCATCGTTCCAGTCAAAGCATAGCTGAGTTGGCGGGAGATAATGTATTTAGAATAACAAAAAGCCTCTTGGCGACCTCTGTCAGCTCCGTCAGTTCAGAACAGCAGGAACTGATGCAATGCCGTTTAAACTATGCCCGGCATATTGAAGAATTGGGCTTGCAGCCCGGCGGTTTTTTTCAACCTGGTTATTTGTTGAGACGGCAGTTGACACAGCTCGATGGTGAACGGCGCAGAGCTTCGTTTCTTAAGTTTGTCCAGGCTTTTCAACTTAGAAAAGAGGAATTGCTACAGCTTTATTTGCGCATCCTTGTTCTGCAGCGGCAAATCAGCCAAAAGCTTGGTTATGTGCGCATAACTGATTATCTGGATAAAGAACGTCAGCTTGTGACTACCGTCAGCGGGTCTCTGGAGAGCAATTTTGCTCATACTCTGAGGCGTCATTTTCTGCCCATCCAGTATGAATTGAGGAGGCAGCAAGCATTGCGTTTGGGCATGGATAGCCTGGCCATATGGGACCGCTGGTTTCCAACTTCTGAGGGTCTGCCGGCTCCTGATAAGGAGAATAATAATCTGGAAACAATAAAGCTTTGCTTGAATGATCTGTTTGATGACGAGGCTGATTTTTTGCTGGAAGCACTTACCATGACAGAGGAAATAGCAAGAGCGGAAGACTATGAGAGAATTAGCCGCCCCAGTTTCCATTTTCCTGTTTCAGATTTGCCATTTATGGCCTTTTATCTTTCTCCGGAAGGCTATCATACCTATCAGCTGTTTTATGAGGCCGGCTGCTTATGTGCTGATACTGCCGCGTTCCGAAATCGGGTCAATCTTTTTTCTTGGCATCCCGACCGTGAGATACGTGAAGTATGTGGAGTTGCAATCGAAACTTTAAGTTCAGCTTTTTGTACGGCAATCTTGGGCGATCAAGCCGAGAATGCTTATGATATACGATTGATTGAGGTAGTTCAGGAGCTGATGACAGCAGCTGCTTTAACCTTGTTTGAGCAGGAAGTTTTTTCTTTGGCAAACCCTGAGGGAGAAGATCTGACCGAAATTTGGAGCAGGTTAGAGCTTGGATCCGGTATTAGCGGTCCGCCGTGGGATGATAGTGATAATGTTTGGGATGGCTATGGCTTTCTTTTACAGCCGGCACTGTTCCTCTGTCCCTTACAACATTTGTCAAGGGCTCGTGCTTATGTCAGGATCTGGTCATTCAAGCCTTTTTCCCGGCAGGGAGCGCACAGACTCGGCACTGCTCTGTCAAATTTGCTGGCGGGTGATACTGTAAGATCGGATCAGTTAAGTCAGGCCGGTTTTTCACAGCCATTGACTGACTTGGATCTCAAACTGGCCGCTTTTAATCTCTGTGATCGACTGCAATTATAATCCTGGAGTTTGTGATGAAGATAATTATAGCTACGAACAATTCAGATAAACTGGCCGAGTTGAGATCATTACTTGAACCTACCGGTTGCGAGTTGATGAGCATGGCTGAAGCTGGGTTCACCAAGGAAATTGCCGAGGAAGGGGTCAGTTATCGTGAAAATGCCTATCTCAAGGCAAAAGCGGTTTTTGATTTTTGTCGCTGCCCGGTACTGGCTGATGATACCGGTCTATCAGTAGATTTGCTGGATGGTGCTCCCGGTTTATATACTGCAAGATTTGCCGGTGTCAAAACGAGTTATGCTGACAAAATTGAAACTTTGTGGTCTTTGTTAAAGCCATATCCGAAACAGCAGTGGACTGCCAGTTTTCACTGTGCCCTGTGCTTTATTTGTAACGATGAAGCTTATTATTTCTCGGGTCAGGTTGAAGGCGTCATTTTAGATCAAAAACGCGGCACGAACGGCTTTGGATACGATCCTGTCTTTTATATTCCGGATATCGGTTTAACGACAGCAGAAATGTTGCCGGAAGATAAAAATAAAATTAGTCATAGAGGGATTGCCATTGCAAAATTTAGAGATTTTTTGCAAGACTTTGAAGAGGAGATGGACAATAAATGAAAAAGGGCGAGTATCTTATTGTCAGAGCTGATGTTCTGCCGGATGTGTTCCGCAAGGTTATTGAAGTAAAAAAATTGCTTGATTCGGGCGAAGTATATTCCGTTAACAGTGCGGTGCAGCAAGTCAAAATCAGCCGCAGTGCCTATTATAAATATCGCGATGCTGTCAGACCTTTTGCTGAGACCAAACGTGGCAGGATGTTTTCCCTATTACTTCAGATTGAAAATTTTGCAGGAATTCTATCTGCTACCATAGAGGCGATTGCAAATAGCGGTGCCCGCATAGTCAATCTGCATCAGAATATGGCAATAAAAGGTTTGTCCACAGTTCTGATCACATTGGATGATGCCTTAATGAAGGATACAAAGGCTGAGCTGCTGACCAGATTGCGTCGAGTACATGGGATACGAACAATTACAATCATGGATAAATAACAACAGATAATGACAGAGCGCGCTGAAATAGTTTATCATTTTGGCGAGAGATAAAATGCGAAGGATTAGTGTATTTAACGCCTATAAATTTTATGAGCTGGAGCCTGAACGTCATGTTCAGTCCTGGTTTTTTGTGCTCTTCCTGGCATATTCCGCACTGATGATGGGTTTGTCCGGCAAAGATTTGCAGACCAGGATTTTGCTGCAGATTACGGAGTGGCTGATCAATCCCAGCCTGGCGTTGCCGGAAATTGATCCTATATTTTATGTCTATATGTCACTTTATCCGCTGGTTCTGCTTATGGGTTTTATACTAGCTGTAAGTTATGCGGCAACTATGGTTGGCAATGTAATCCGTAAAGAGCAAAAATCTGCCCTGCCGCAGGTTCTGCGCAAAATATTTCCCTTGATAATTTTTTCCTGCATCTGCGGCGGGATTCATCTTTTGTCAATCCTTTTACTGGAGATTCCCTATTATTTTTTTATGTCTGCTTTCTATTTTGTGCCGCTTAAATTGGTTTTGGAGCGACAGTCATTATCTAAAGCCATGGAACAAAGTTGGCGCTTGACCAAAGGATATAAGCTACAGATATTTACTAGCGTTATTGCTGTTACATTTCTTCTGCGCTTTTTGGCACAATTTTTAGTAGGAATCCTGGCCAGTTCAGCCTGGGCGGGAAGTCTGCTGATGGGTTTCTTTTTTGCTTTTCGGACGCTTGCTTCAGGACGCCTCAACGGCATTATCTATCTCTCTCAATTGAGTATTAGGTCGACGGATGACAAATGGGACGATCTCTGACGACTTTATGCCTGGAATCTACATGAGCATAAAGGAGAAAATAAGTGATATTGGAATTTGAACAATTTAAGATTGATATAGAACAACGCAAACAGGAGCTGCTGGACTTAGAACGCGCTCTGAATTTAGATAGTGAGCAGGCAGAGTTGAAAGAACTAACCCGTCTGACATCTGATCCTGATTTTTGGTCCGATCCTGATCAGGCCCGCGTTACGCAGAAACGCATCAGTGTGATTACCAATAAATCTGCCGAGTATTATAGACTGCTTAATGCCTTGGATGATCTTACGGTGCTGTGCGAACTGGGAGCGGAGGAAGGGGATAGGGAGGTAATCCCTGAAATAGCTGCCGCGTTAAAGAAATGGAGCCGTGACTTCGAACATATGCGTCTGAGAACATTGCTCACCGAAGAACACGATTCTGCCAATGCAATTGTCACACTTCATGCCGGAGCGGGCGGAACAGAAGCTCAGGACTGGTGTGAGATGCTCTACCGCATGTATTCGCGCTGGGCGGAGAGCAATGATTATGAGGTACAGGTTCTAGATTGGCTGGATGGCGATGAGGCTGGAATTAAGAGTATTACTTTTAAGCTGAGCGGTGAAAATGCCTATGGTTATCTCCGTTCTGAGCACGGCGTTCATCGGCTGGTAAGAATTTCTCCTTTTGATTCTTCCGGCAGACGCCATACATCATTTGCTTCCACGGAGGTTTTGCCTGAGCTTGATGATTCGATTGTAATTGAGATCAAAGATGATGATCTCAAGATTGATGTCTTTCGCGCCTCGGGGGCTGGAGGTCAACATGTGAATAAGACGTCTTCTGCTGTCAGAATGACGCATTTGCCGACCGGTATAGTTGTATCCTGTCAAAATGAGCGATCACAGATTCAAAACCGTGAGACCGCTCTGCGCATGTTGAAAGCGAAGCTATATACCCTGGCCAGGCAGCGGCATATGGACAGGATTGAAGATCTGAAAGGCGATATGCTGGAGATTGGCTGGGGCAGTCAGATCAGATCCTATGTTTTTTGTCCATATACAATGGTTAAAGATCACCGGACCGGTTGTGAGAAGTCGGATATCGAAGCGGTTATGAACGGCGACATTGATGATTTTATCTATGCCTATTTAGCCGGCGACAAGATACAAAAATGAGGAGGGCGATATGCTAAAAGTATTGGTTGTTATGGGCAGCGATTCCGATTTGCCAAAGTTAAGGCCTTGTTTAGAGACTCTGGATGATTTCGGTGTTGAATATTCCACCCGTGTCTGTTCGGCACATCGAACGCCCGAGCTTGCCCATCAGTTGGCCGTAACAGCTGAGGAGGCAGGCTATGGCGTCATTATTGCCGCCGCAGGTCTTGCTGCGCATCTGGCAGGTGTGCTGGCGTCCTATACGATTTTACCGGTGATCGGTTTGCCCATTGCAGGTGGCGCCTTAAATGGTCTGGATGCCTTGTATGCGATGGTACAGATGCCGCCCGGCATTCCGGTTGCCACAGTAGCTATTGATGGTGCCAAGAACGCTGCTTTACTGGCGATTCAGATTCTGGCCTTGTCATCCCGGGAACTTGCCGCGAAGCTAAAAGCGGCCAAACAAGAAATGGCGGAAGCCGTAGTAAGAAAGGATCAGAAACTTCAGGACAGTTTAAATGCTTAGATTAGCTGTTTTTGTGTCCGGAGGCGGCACGAATTTACAAAATATTATCGATGCGATTGAAACCGGCGAGCTTAAAAATGTCAAGATCGTCAGGGTGATTTCATCTAAAGCGGGAATAGGTGCTGAACGGCGAGCCCTCAAGTATAGGATTCCGTATTCACTCTATGCGCCTTCGACATATTCTGCAGCGGAAGAGATGAGCTCTGAGATATTGCGGCAGCTGCGGGCAGATGATGTAGACCTGATTGTACTGGCCGGCTATCTGCAGAAGGTTGGGCCTGAGTTGATTCGGGAGTTTCCGGAGCGAGTGATTAATATTCATCCGGCTTTGCTGCCGAAGCACGGGGGGCAGGGGATGTATGGCATCAGACCGCATGTGGCTGTATTGGCTGCAGGTGAGTCTGTGACGGGAGCGACCGTTCATTTGGTGAATGAAGAGTATGACCGGGGCAGGATCCTATTGCAAAAGGAGGTGCCTGTGCTGCCGGACGATGATCCGCTGAGTCTGCAGCAACGCGTGATGGACGAGGCTGAGAAGATAATACTGCCACAGGTGATCCGCTCTTTTGCTGAGGCAAAGGAGAGGGGCAGACAACCATTTTAATAATCGGATGAGGGGCCGGGACTTGTTCGGAAACCGGCTGTATATAAAAAGAGGTAAATATGAAAAGAGCATTGATCAGTGTATCGGATAAGACAGGAGTTACAGAATTTGCCCGGAGGCTACATGGGCTGGGCTATGAGATAATCTCAACCGGGGGGACGGCAGCGCATCTTGAGGCAGCCGGTATCCCGGTTATTCACGTTGATGAGGTGACAAATTTTCCGGAATGTTTGGATGGCCGAGTTAAGACTTTGCATCCGATGATTTTCGGTCCGCTGTTGGGCCGGCGTGATCTGCCGGCTCATCGTGAGCAGATGGATTTGCATGGCATGCAGCCAATTGATCTGATTGCAGTTAATCTTTATCCATTCCGGCAGACTGTTTTGCAGACCGGCAAATCCAGACAGGAATGTGTTGAACAAATTGATATCGGCGGACCTTCAATGCTGAGGGCTGCGGCTAAGAATTATCAGGATGTGCTGGTGGTCTGTGATCCTCTGGATTATGATCGTGTGATCGAAAGCTTGAGTGCAGGTGAGGCGGGTATGGATTTACGCTTTGAATTAGCACTCAAGGTTTTCGAGCAAACTGCTGCCTATGATGCTGTCATTGCTGAATGGTTGCGCTCTGAGGCGAAAAGTGCCGGGCTCAATTTGGAGACGGGCGCGACATATACTCCTAGCTATATCCATTTAGCCAAACTTCGCTATGGTGAGAATCCGCAGCAGGGAGCTGATTATTATCAGGCAGCCCTTCCGGTTCCAGGCTCACTGACCGGTGCTGACCAGTTATCCGGTAAGGAGTTGTCCTACAACAATCTTGCGGATACTGATGCCGCGCTGGCGTTGGTCCGTGAATTCGATCAGCCTTGTATTGTTGCAGTCAAGCACGCCAATCCCTGCGGAGTCGGAGTCTGCGAAGATTTAATTGGCGCTTGGACCAAGGCCTATGAATGCGACCCGGTTTCTATCTTCGGTGGTATTGTTGCTGCCAATAGGATTGTAGAAGCTGATGTAGCAGTCAAGATGAACGAAATATTTTTAGAAGTAGTTGTCGCCCCGGATTTTACAGCAGAGGCTTTAGAAATATTGAAGCAAAAACCGAATCTGCGCCTACTGAAATTGCCTGATCTTGCAGAGGGCTTTTGCCGGAAGAAGCTAAAGGATATCTTAGGCGGTTTGCTCGTACAAGATGAAGATAATGAAGCTGATGATCAGAACTGGTCAGTGCCGACTAGGGTCAAGCCGTCGGAGACACAGACTTCCGATCTGCTCTTTGGCATGAAAGTCGTCAAGCATGTTAAGTCCAATGCGATTGTCCTGGTCAAAGATGGTGCGACCGTAGGCATTGGTGCCGGTCAGATGAATAGAGTGCAGTCTGCTCGGATTGCTATTGAGCAAGCGGGCGCTAAGGCTCAAGGAGCGATCTTGGCTTCCGATGCTTTTTTCCCTTTTGCGGATACTGTGACAGAGGCACATCGGGCCGGTGTAGCTGCAATTATCCAGCCCGGCGGCTCACTGAGAGATACTGAAAGTATAGAATACTGTGATGCTAATAATTTACCCATGGTTATGACAGGAGTGCGGCATTTCCGTCACTAGGAGGAGGGTCTGATGCCGAAAAACGGTGATATTGTTTTGGTGGTTGGTGGCGGCGGACGTGAACATGCTGTGATTCATGCCCTGTCGAGAAGTCCGGAAATTGCAGAATTGCATTGTGCTCCGGGCAACGGCGGTATCTCTGAGCTGGCAATCTGCCATCCTGCCGTCAAGGCGACCGATATTGACGCACAAGTAAGTTTGGCTGTTAGATTGCAGTGTGATCTGGTAGTTGTAACGCCGGATGATCCACTGGCTCTGGGGCTGGTGGACAGGTTAGAAGCGGCGGGAGTTAAAGCTTTCGGCCCCTCTGCGGCAGCGGCTAAGCTTGAATCCAGCAAGGTCTTTGCCAAAGAAATTATGAACCGCCTGTCTATTCCTACTGCGGCAGCAAAAATATGCAGCTCGTCCCAAGAGGCCGTAACCTTTTTGGCTGATTGTATTTATCCCATTGTAATTAAGGCTGACGGACTGGCCCAAGGGAAAGGTGTTCTGATCTGCAAGGATCGGACAGAAGCTGCGCAGGCTGTGACAGATCTGATGGAAAATCGGATTTTCGGTCAGGCTGGAAATAATATTTTAATTGAAGAGTTTCTGACTGGTCCGGAAGTGACAATACTCTGCTTTAGTGATGGGAAGAATCTGCTGCCTTTGCCCAGTTCCAGAGATCACAAACGGATTGGCGATGGCGATACCGGACCCAATACCGGAGGCATGGGTGCAATTGCTCCTATAGCTGAAGTTGATGCTGAATTACAGGAGAGAATCCTTAATACTATCTTCCAGCCGGTGATTGCTGAGATGGATCGGCTCGGTACTCCTTTCAAGGGCGTACTTTACGGTGGTCTGATGCTAACTGATAACGGACCCTATGTGATTGAATTTAACGCGCGCTTTGGCGATCCTGAGGCTCAGGCCGTATTGCCTCTGGTTAAAAACGATCTTTATACGCTGTTCAAAGCCACTATGGCGGGAGAGCTTGACAAACACCGGCTGGAATACAGCGGTGATTTCAGTTGCGTTGTGATGATGGCTTCACAGGGATATCCGGGCCAATATCAGACAGGCTATACTATCTCGGGGTTAGATAATGTGCGAGACGCCTTTGTCTATCATTCCGGAACTGAGAAAACTAATGGACAGTTTGCTACCGCCGGCGGCAGAGTACTCGGAGTTTCAGCCCAGGCCGGTAATTTGAATTCTGCGATAGCCAAGGCCTATGCCGAACTAGCCAAAATCAATTTTAAAAATAATGTCTATCGTCATGATATTGGCGGAAGTCTGAGGTGAAGATGGTCCGGATTGCGCTATTTGGCGGTACTTTTGATCCCTTTCATCTAGCTCATCTCAGACTGGTTAATAAAGTGTCGGCTCTGGGTAAATATGATGAGATTATTGTTATGCCGACAGGACCGTCCCCACACAAGGAACGGCGCATTTCTTTTGCGGGCTATCGCTTTGAGACAGTTAGTTTAGCCTTATGTTCCTCTGGAGAAAGGGTCTCAGTTTCTGATGCCGAAATAGCTGAAACCGGTGCCAGTTACACGATTAGGACTGTACAACATTTAAAAAATAAGTATTTTGAAGAATCCGGAGTTGAGGCGAGGATTGATTTGCTTATTGGATCGGATTCGCTGTTAGCGATTGGACATTGGTATAAATCTACTCAACTGCTAAAAGAGGTTGGCTTGTTGGTGGCAGTTAGGGAAAGCGGCCAAGACGAAAGAATCCGGGCTGTAGCGGACTGCCTGCGACAAAAATATCAGGTCCGAATTGACTTCTTGGAGTGGGAGCCATTGACTATTTCCAGTACGGAGATCAGAGCCAGGCTAATTGCCGGGGAAAGTGCGGATCACCTGCTGCCGGCCACCGTGAGTGATTTTTTGTCGGAGCAGCGAGTATTTTCCTTTGCTGATGAAATGTCCGTATTCAACGAACAGGACTGGTCATATCTGCAAAGACTGGAACAGCTGCAATGGCCGCTCTTAGATCAGGAACGGCGGGTTCATGTTTTGAATGTGATGCAATATGCAGTTCATCTGGCACTTAAGCATAATGTCGACCCCAGACAAGCTGCGGTTGCAGGCTTGCTCCACGATATAGCAAAGAATCTGCCACTGTCTGAACAATATGATTTGAGCCGGGACGGCTTTGAGGAACTGCATGATAAGATTGTGCATGCCCCTGCCAGTGCCAGCTATATCAGCTCTGAGCTGGGTATTTCAGATCCGGACATTTGTTCTGCCATCCGCTGGCATACAACTGCTCATCCGCAATTAAGTGATCTGGGAAAGATCATCTATTTAGCGGACAAGATTGAATACGGCAGAGAGTTCAAGTCATTGCCTCCCATCAGGGAGAGAGCGGAATATGATCTGGATGGCGCAATGTTGCTTTGTATGTACGAGGTCTTTTGTGCTCTGCGACGACAGGGTCTACCGGCTCACCCCTATACACTGGCGGCATACGAAACTATAATGGAAAGAAATTCCGGTAAACAGGCTTAACCGGCAATTGATAAGGAGGAAAAACGAATTGTATCTGGAAAACAATCTGGAGATGACAGCTAAGTCGCGTGGAATAGCTGAAGAAATCAAGGCTATTCTAGAGAGCAAAAACGGCCAGGATCTTGAGCTTTTAACTGTCGACGATAAAACTACTTTAGCCGACTATTTCATTCTAGTCACTGGCACCTCAACAACTCATATTAAGACCTTGGCAGATGAAGTTATTTTTCAACTGAGAGAACGTCTTGAACTTTCGCCCCATCATGTAGAGGGGGCCGATGGCAGACGCTGGATATTGTTGGATTACGGTGATATTGTGGTGCATATTTTTCATCCGGAAGAAAGAGACTATTATAGTCTCGAGCGACTCTGGGCTAAGACCGGTAATTATCGTAATCAGAATTCGGACAAACAGAAATAACCGGATAAACCGCCTTCGATAAATCTCCAATTGCTATAAGCTTGGATGCTTATTAGCTGTTAATGACGACAATTGAGTACTCAAAACTCTCTGTTCGCAATCCCAGCGTGTAAATATATTACAAAAAGGGGATATAAGGACATGAGGAGAGAACAAAAGCAGCCCAAACGCTGGTTGATTATTCTGATACTGGCAGTTCTTATATTTTCGTTTGCTTCTCTAATCTCCCCACTTATACATAATCTTGTAAAGGCAGCGAAGACTGATGAAACAACTGTGCTTACTATTGCTTCCGGTACAAGGAAGGACGTCGTCATAACAGATCAGACCGGCATCTATTATGATCAGGATGAGTTTGTCAGCTCCGAACTCTTGCCGGTCTATATCACAGGTGAAGTTAAGATTCCGGGTGTCTACCGGGTTTCGGCCGGACAAATTTTAAATGATTTGGTTGCTATGGCCGGTGGTTTTACAGCCGATGCTGCACCGGATGCGGTAAATCTGGCTTGTGAGTTAAAATCCAATCAATTATATCGGATACCATCACTAACCGAGCTAGCTGAGAATCCTGATCTATACTTTGAAGGTTCTGCCACGGCAGAGCAGTTCAAGGAGCAAAAGGTAGATATCAATTCAGCTGATCAGTCAGAGCTGGAAACATTGCCGGGAGTTGGACCTGTGACTGCACTGGCCATTATAAAATATCGTGAACAGCATGGGCCATTCGAGATCATCGAGGATATTATGTTGATTCCGGGAATCAAGGAGGCCAGGTTCCGCAGTTTGGAAGACTTGATTACAGTAAACTGAAGTCTCGCATAAAATTAGCACTTTGATTGTTTTAGTTACAAGCAAGTTACAGTTTTTGGAATTCCATATTATATCTATTGCTAACGGACGTTTTTGAGACTATTGTACTACCTGTGAACACTACCCGTGAATGCTATCCAACTTATGCTATCCAACTTATGTTGACAGATTTAAGTACGACAGCTAGAATATTCTGGCATGTGGCCAGATACGGTGGAATTAGCTCAGCTGGTTAGAGTGCCAGGTTGTGGCCCTGGAGGTCGTGGGTTCAAATCCCATATTCCACCCCATTATTAATATTGGGATGTAGCCAAGCGGTAAGGCACGGGACTTTGACTCCCGCATGCGAAGGTTCAAATCCTTCCATCCCAGCCATTGTGACCCACTAGCTCAGCCGGTAGAGCATCTGACTTTTAATCAGGGGGTCTGGAGTTCGAATCTCCAGTGGGTCACCAAAGCAAGGGGGCGTAGAAACGCCCCTTTGTTGACATTCTTACAGGTGATCTATTATGCATTTATTCAAACAACTGACACGCATTAGTTTATTTGAAAATGTTGCTTCCTTTGTAGAGGAAATGCAAATTAATGAGCACGATTTCATCCTGGCTGCCCGTGCCGTCTTCGAAAAATATTTTGCACCTTTACATCTGCCTGCACAGGTTGTTTTTAGGTCAAATTATGGTAAAACCGAGCCTACTGACCTGATGACTGATGCTCTGATTGCAGATTTCAATCAGAGCGGTTGCGACCGTATTGTAGCAATAGGCGGTGGTTCGGTAATTGATATGGCCAAAGTGCTGATGATAAAAGATGCACGAAAGACGGAAAGCATATTTCTGCGAGAAGTTCCCATTATTAAGGGGCATAAGCTGATAGCGGTACCTACGACTTGTGGCGCAGGCAGTGAAGTTTCGCCTGTGTCTATAGTATCATTGACGCAAAAGAGAACGAAAGTTGGTTTGTCTGCAGAAGAGATTATTCCCGATCATGCTGCTTTGATTCCGCAATTACTGGAGGATATACCCTATAAGGTTTTTGCCACTAGCGCTATTGATGCCTTAATACATGCTGTTGAGTCTTTTTTATGTCCAAAGGCAAATACTTATACCGACTTATTCAGTGAGCAGGCAATCAAGACAATTGTGACCGGCTTTTGTGCTTTGAGCCGGAACGGAGAAGACGAAAAAAATTATTTGTTAAAGGATTTCCTCATTGCCAGCAATATGGCCGGCATAGCTTTCGCTAATGCCGGTACCGGTGCAGTTCACGCTCTGAGTTATCCTCTTAGCACGCAATATCATGTAACGCACGGTGAAGCATGCTATCAGTTTTTTACTACGGTGCTCCTAGAATACCACCAGCAAAATCCGCAAGGCAAGATTATGCGTCTCAAAGAAATACTGTCTGCTATTTTGCACTGCAGTATAGGGGATGTGTTTATTACTCTCGAGTCCTTGCTTGATCGAGTGATACCGAGACAACCGTTACATTGTTATGGTATGGATGAAGATGATATTGAATCTTTTGCCGATAATGTTTTGGCCTTACAGGAACGCTTATTAAGTCAGAGTTATATTAGATTAAGTCGTGAAACGATAATTAGCATTTATCGCTCGCTTTTATAGATATTTCTTTAGCATATACGGATCCGGCTGACAGAGTGAGAATATATTAAAAGGTTATCCCATAAGGAGATAACCTTTTAATATAAAGCCATTTAATCGGCTTCAGCTGGTCGGAGTGACAAGACTTGAACTTGCGACCTCGTGCACCCCAAGCACGCACTCTAGCCACCTGAGCTACACCCCGAAGCATTGACGATTCTACTGTTAAAGGCAGAAAGTGTCAAGTTTTAGACTTGTTTCGCGGGCATTCTTACGTGATGTATCACGGTTAACCTGCAACAACAGATAATATTTTCACTTCCTATTGTTAGTCTCCCCCAGTGCAGGAATCATAAGATAGTTTCTAAATATTTGATGACTGTTCTCTAAGTATCGTAAAGAGATTAGTTTTGTTAGAATACAATTAGTATTTTTGAGGTAATAAATTACATGGTGCGCACGAAAGCTAAAACTAAACCATTGGTGGAAATATATACTGACGGTGCCTGTTCAGGCAACCCGGGACCAGGCGGCTGGGCTGCTATTCTGCGGTTCGGCGAGTATGAGAAAACAATCAGTGGTTTTGATCCCAGTACAACTAATAACCGTATGGAGCTGACGGCAGCACTAAAGGCCTTGCAGGAATTGAATCAGCCGTGTCGCGTCAAACTTCACAGTGACAGCTCATATCTGATTAATGCCTTTGAGCATAAATGGCTGGACAAATGGATCAAGAACAACTGGAAAAATGCAGCCGGAAACCCTGTTATCAATCCCGACTTGTGGCGGGCTCTGCTGCAGGAGAATGACAGACATGAGATTGAGTGGATAAAGGTCAGGGGTCATGCCGATGATGAGGATAATATCCGCTGTGATAAAATGGCTGTTGATGAAATCAAGAGGAGACAATGAGTGATGAATCAAGATGACAATGAGAAGCGCTTTGACTTAAAGCCTGTCCGCATCAACTCTTCAGAAGCAGAGACGACAGTGGAAAGTGAGGGTTCTGTACCATTCCAGGAAGAAAATCTACTTGAAATCGAGCTTGAGCCTTTGGTCCATCTGGCTGGCGAGTCAATTGATGAAATCATTGCGGCAGATCCGTTAGATGAGATGCTGGAGACAGTGATCGAGTCGGATTTAAAATTTGTCGGTCGTGTTTTTACGGTGGAAGTTGATAAGGTTCTGCTGTCTGACGGAAGGCACTCACGTCGGGAGATAGTCCGCCATCCTGGTGGCGCTTGTGTTGTAGCTTTGGATTTATATGACAATATATATCTGGTGCAACAATATCGCCTGGCTATTAACCGTCTTACCTTGGAATTACCTGCGGGCATCCTTGAAGCAGACGAGACACCCGAAGAATGTGCCAGACGTGAATTATATGAAGAAACCGGTCTAACGGCGGAAGATTGGCGACATATAGCATCGCCCCTAACTTCTCCCGGATATTCGGATGAAATGCTTCATATATTTTTAGCTGAAGGATTGTCTAAGGGTATGGCTCATCCTGATGAGGGAGAATTTGTAGCACTTAGGAGAATCCCTCTGAATGAAGCAGTAAAAATGGTCTTAAATGGCGGTATTTCCGATGCTAAGACGTGTTTAGGTATACTTTTGGCAGCTCGTATAGCTTAAACCATTAGGTGTTGTGGTGAATGATTATGAATTGGTCAAATGGAGAAAATCATAGATCTGCAATCCGCAAAGAAATTTACGGTGTATTTTTTGCTGCCGCCGCTTTGCTGTTGTCTTTGGCTTTCTATGCCCCTCAAAAATGGACCGGACCTATAGGTTCATTCACCAGAGGTATGGGACTTGGCATTTTAGGCACTGCAGCTTATGTTATTCCCGCTTTTTTGGTATATCTATCGGTTGAATATTTCTTGTCTGATGAGCTCAAAATGACCCGTATCCGTCTCATCTGTATTGGTCTGATCCTCTTAACTCTAAGCGGAATTGTCAGTCTGGTTTCAGCTATATACCCTATTTCCGAGATAGCTGAAAACAATCTTTCTGCCATGCAACTCATAGGCAAACTCTGGAATCATGGGTCAGGTCTTGGAGATGGCACGACCACAGGGATTTGGAGCGGTGGTCTGATTGGCGGTTTAATTGGCTTAGGTCTGCAGACTATAGCTGGTAAGACGGGAGCTATGATTATTTTAATTGCTATGACGCTTGCTTTTGCAGTGCTGATCTTTAATGTGTCTTATACAGCTTACGTACGTAAGTCGGCACGTGTATTAAAAGATACACAGGTCAGAGTTGGCAGCAGTATTCGCACTAAGATTCAGGACCGAAGAGAACGGGGAGTTGCAGATAGACAGTATGACGAATTAGGAGACAGATATTGGTTAGATCAGGGATCAGTGAACAGCATTAATACAAATTATGACGGACTTGATTATCCGGATAATTTAAGACGGACTGCCGGTCATGAACCGGCTCTAAGACCTGATTCGACAGATCAGGTCAAATATAATCTGCCTCAAGGTGATCTGCGTGAAAATGCAGGCGACTATGATCAAGGCAATATAGACTATCCTATGTATCGGGCGCAATTGCCAGGTAATTCCCTAAGGACGGATGGCTTGTCTGCAGAACCTGGCAGTGGGCAAACGATCTCGATTGAACATGATGTATTAACTCATAAGGATACCGGCAAAGATAAACAGCCTAAAAACGTTGCTGCGCCAGGCTCCGAATCGGACTATAGCCGTAGCAATTGGCAGGATCGCAGCAACGGGGCAGTGGACAGAAGTGTCAAAAAAGCCGGTACTAAAGGTGAGCAACTGTCCTTATTCACAGAATATAAGCCTTTCCCTTTAAGTCTCTTGAATGCTGATAGATATCGCAAACCTACCAGAGATAATGTGAAAGCAATCAAGGAAATGAGCCGGAAGCTTGAAGAAACCCTACAAAGCTTCGGTGTGGAAGCAAAAGTTACCAATTACACAAGTGGTCCCACTTTGACTCGTTTTGAGCTTACACCCGGTCTAGGTGTCAAAGTAAGCAGAATTGTCAGCCTCAGTGATGATATTGCCCTTAATCTGGCAGCCTATGGTGTCAGGATAGAAGCACCGATCCCCGGCAAATCGGCAATTGGGATTGAAATTCCAAATCGACAAACTCAGCCTGTGCTCTTGCGTGGCATTCTTGAAGAACCGAGTTTTAAAATTCAAAGTCAAGCTGCTCCTCTCTTATCCGTCATCGGCAGAGACGTTTCCGGACAGCCAATTTATTGTGATATTGCCAAAATGCCTCATTTATTAATTGCCGGAGCCACGGGATCTGGTAAGTCAGTCTGTATAAATTCCATATTAATTAGTTTGCTCTACCATTCCTCACCACAAGATTTACGTTTGCTGTTAATTGATCCCAAAGTGGTTGAGTTGAGTGTATATAATGGGATTCCTCATCTTTTGCAGCCGGTAGTAACTGACCCCAAGAAAGCTTTTGGTGTCCTTAACTGGGCTGTGGTGGAAATGGATCGCCGTTATAATTTATTTGCGGAACGGCAAGTCAGAGATATTCGATCATATAATGAAGTTATTAAACACTTTGCAGATGAAGAACCGGAATATTTGCCTCTGGTTCTGATAGTCATCGATGAACTGTCTGATCTGATGGCGACTACATCCAGTGAGGTTGAAGATGCTATACAAAGGCTAATGGCTAAGGCTAGAGCTGCAGGTATCCATGTCATTATAGCAACACAAAGACCCTCAGTAGATGTGATTACAGGTGTTATTAAGGCCAATATTCCCTCACGGATCGCTTTCAGTGTTGCTTCCCAAGTGGATTCCAGAACCATCCTCGACACCGGTGGAGCGGAAAAATTACTAGGTAAGGGGGATTTGCTCTATTTCCCGCAGAGTGCTCCGAAGGCAATGCGCGGGCAGGGTGCATTTGTTACTGATGCGGAAGTTGAAAATGTACTTAATCATATCAGAAGTTTGTACGGTGATAATTATGATCCGTCAGTTGCCGAAGCTATTGCCAATCCCGGCTCAGTAGGGCAGGGTGCGGAACGAGATGTTGCCGAAGAGCAAGATGAGCTGTTCGATGAGGCTCTAAGGCTGGTAGTCGAGACCGGATATGCCTCAATCTCGCTTTTGCAAAGACGGCTGACTATTGGCTATCCACGTGCTGCTCGTCTGGTAGACAGATTGCACGACTATGGTTATATCGGACCTTTTGAGGGGAGCAAACCTAGAAAGGTACTAATCTCTATGGAACAGTATTTAGCAATGCATGAGGGGGAAGATACATAATATTAGTCTCTGATCGATAAAGTAATGTTTGAGGCGGTGAAAATTAATGGCGATTATAATTGATGGCGCGAAGTTGGCGCAGAAAATTAGAACAGAGATCAAGGCTGAAGTCGAGGAATTGATAAAGAGCAATCAAAGAGCTCCCGGGTTGGCAGTAATCCAGGTTGGTGACGATCCTGCTTCAACGATCTATGTCAGAAATAAATTTAAAGCCTGTGCAGAGGTTGGTATGGAGTCTTTTGGCTTTACACTGGAAGATTCTGCCTCAGAACAGGAAGTATTAAGATTGATCTCCGATCTAAATACGGATTCTAGAATTGATGGAATTCTCTGTCAGCTTCCTCTGCCGGCACAAATCGATCAAAACAAAATTATATTTGCCATTGCACCTGATAAGGATGTTGATGGCTTTCATCCCTACAATGTCGGTTTGTTATTGATGGGTAATCCGGAGGCTTTGGTGGCCTGTACACCTTTAGGTTGTATGGAAATGCTTAAGGCATACGGCATACCCACTCGTGGCAAGCGTGCAGTTGTTATTGGGCGCAGTAACATCGTGGGCAGGCCAATGGCTGCATTATTGCTCAGTGCGGACTGCACTGTCACCATCACACATTCACATACCCCTGCTGACGATTTGCCGGCTATCTGTCGTGAAGCTGATATTCTAGTCGCGGCGACCGGCAAGGCAGGCCTGATCACTCCGGACTTCATTAATAGTGACCAAGTTATACTTGATGTGGGAATTTCCCGCACGGCAGATGGGAAAATTGTTGGCGATGTAGACTTCACGACTGTCGAGCCGCTGGTGAAGGCGATTACTCCTGTTCCGGGTGGAGTCGGCCCGATGACGATTGCAATGCTGTTGCAGAATACACTCACTTCATATCGGAGACGGATGGCTGACTAGTGAATAATCTTGTGATACAGGAGCTTGAGTCAGAACGGCAGATCTATAGTGCTGAGATTATTTCTATCGGTACTGAATTATTGTTGGGTCAAATAGTCAATACTAATGCCCGCGATTTGGCCTGTGAACTTTCTGAGCTGGGGATTAGTAATTACTATCAAGCTGTAGTTGGCGATAATCCTGAGCGGATGGAAGCAGTCATTAGGCAAGGATTGGAGCGCAGTGATCTTGTCATTGCAACTGGCGGTTTGGGCCCTACAGAAGATGATATTACCATGCAGATATGCGCTAAAATCGCCGGCACAGAACTGGTTTTTAATGCCGAAGCTGCAAAATGGATTCGGGATCGAATTACTCGCCACCATTATGTGTTGACTAGTAATAATTGGAAACAGGCTATGCTGCCCAGGGAGGCTAAAATTCTATATAATGCAGCCGGAACTGCGCCGGGTGCTTTATTCCAATTAGACTATGCAGGGAAGAGGCGTTATTTGGCTGTTTTACCCGGTCCGCCTCTGGAAATGAACACCATGTTTGAAAGAGAATTAAAGCCTTGGCTGTGTACTATGACCAAACGTCATTTGCAACATCTGTATATTCGAACTATCGGTTTAGGCGAGAGTCGTTTGACCTCAATGATTTCGGACATTATTCACGATCAGGGGACAGTAACAATTGCGCCATATGCAGAGGATGGCGAAGTAGTTTTACGGCTCAGTGTGATGGCTTCTGCGGAGCAGACAATTGAGGAATTGAATGAAATTTTTCAGCCGGTGCTGGTTCAGATTAAAGCCAGGTTAGGGGAATACATTTATTCTGTTGAAAACAAAACTCTGCCACAAATCATTGTAGAGCAGCTTTCTGCTCAAAACGCTAGAGTCAGCTTTGCCGAATCTTGTACAGCTGGGCTCTTAAGCGCTGAGCTGGCCAGTATCCCCGGTGCCTCTCGTGTATTTTCCGGTTCTATGATAGTCTATGCCAATGAGCTCAAGCAGTCTTTACTGGGCGTTCCGGCTGAAATATTGCAATCTGACGGCGCTGTCAGCGAGCAGTGTGCAATTGCTATGGCTGAGGGGATTCGCTCTTTGTTGCAGACTGACTATGCAGTGTCCGTAACCGGCATTGCCGGGCCTGGAGGAGGTACTGATAGTAAACCTGTCGGGACTGTCTGGATTGGTTTGTCAGAGCATTCAGGAACATTTGCCCGTCATTTTATACTAAGAGGAGAACGCAACCGAATCCGCAGAATCGCAACGCTCAATGCGCTTGATCTTTTACGCAGGCAGATTTCTGCAGAATACGGGGAAGGAATAGGATGAGCAAAAGAAGCCTGTCAAAAGATCTATCCCTAGTGACAATTGCAATGATGGTAAGCCTAGCTGCAACAAAAGCTACCGGATTCATTAGGGAGATTCTAATTGTTCCTGTCCTGGGATATGGCATTAATTCAGATGCCTATAATATCGGCTTTCAAATTCCTGATCTTTTTTATCAGATGCTGGTGGGCGGGGCTATTAGCGCTGCAGTTACGCCATCACTCAGCTCTGCCATTGCTAAAAACCAGGCCAAGCGCTTCTGGAAGAGCTTAAGCACATTCATTACTGTGATGACTTTAGTATTAATTGGTGCCAATATTCTGGGTGAAATTTTTGCTCCCTATCTGATTAGGGCCTACAATATGAAGCAGCCGGCTGAAGTTGTTGACTTGGCGGTCCGAGTTACAAGAGCTCTATTTCCTCAAACAATTTTTCTTATGTTGGGCGGTTTGCTGGCAGGTGTTCTCTACGGCAACAAGATTTATCATAAGCAGATGTTTTCCACCTTCATCTATAATATTGTTTGCATTTTCTTTATTCTATATTGGGGAGATAAAAGCAGTAGCGGACCGGTTCGCGTAGCCTTTGGTGTCGTAATTGCCGCCTTCGTCCAGTTTATATATGTTTTGGTGCGGGCGAGAAAAGAGATTCGCCCCTATCGACCAAATCTTGACGTTAAGGATCCTGGCTTTAAAGCACTTGTTAGATTAGCGATTCCTACTTTGATGTCGGGATCTGTTATGCAGATCAATTCAATTATCCAAACTCATTTTGCTCATCAGTTTCAAGGGGCAGTTACCGCTTTGCGCCATGCTCAGGTAACAAGAAATTTGCCTGTGGGCATTATAGTAGTATCAATGACCAATATTATTTTACCCACTTTGTCATATGAACATGCACTAAAGAACTACAAAAATATGCGCCGCATCTATACAAACGGCCTTCGACGCGTCCTTTTCATGGTTATGCCCTTTATACTGATTTTCGTCGTTCTGTCACAAGATACGATTCGTGCCATATTCCAGTGGCGGGGAGCAATACCTGAGAACCGTATCGCTATTGAGGCCGGTTTGTTGCAGATATATGCCTTTTCTCTAATTCCTGCTACCTGCATTCAGGTTTTAATAAATGCATTTTATGCGCGAAAAGTGACTCGAATTTCGGTACTGACCTCAATTGTCTCTCTGGCTTTGAATCCTGTCCTCTGTATATTATTTGCCAATACTCTAGGACTTGGCTTATATGGTATTCCTATTGCGAGCATTATTAACGATCTGATCAGATGGGCAATTCTGTCCACCCTATACAAGATACATATTCCTCAGGCTAGGCCTAATCGGATGTTGCCATTCTATCTGCGCTGCCTGTTCATATCTCTGATTACGGCTATTGTATTGATGGGAGTCAATACACTGCCTATACACCCCGCCGGCAAGGTAATGCAAATTGTGGTGTATCTGGGTAAAATCGGAATTGCACTGATAACCTGGTATTTTGCCGGAATTGCTATCGGTCTTAGAGAAGCAAAGTTCATCCAAAAGGAGGTGAGAAGAATATTGGGCTTTTCGCCGGTAATTGAGTAGTTTTTGTTCATTGCGGCTCATTTTAGTTAATCACGGCTTACTATTTTAGCCGGTTTTCTTGACTAAAGGAACTACTGCCAGCAAAATCTTTATAGTTGACAGTTTATTTTTGTTGACTTATCATCAATGGGAACATACGTTCACAATGATTCGTGAAATAATTAATATGCTGAAGAGGAGCAGATATGGCCAGAGCAAAAAAATCTTCCAAACATAGACAGAATATTGAACCGAAAGCTAATGAAGACAGAAAAAAGGCTTTAACGGCAGCGCTAAATGAAATTGAAAAACATTATGGTAAAGGTGCAATCTTAAAGCTGGGAGATGAGGTTGATTATGAGATTTCTTCTATTCCTACCGGGGCACTATCACTTGATATTGCTTTGGGCATTGGCGGTCTCCCGCGCGGACGTGTTGTAGAAATCTTTGGACCTGAGGCTTCCGGTAAAACAACCGTGGCATTACACTGTATTGCGGAGGCACAGAAATTGGGTGGAATTGCAGCTTTCATAGATGCAGAGCACGCGCTGGATCCATCCTACGCAGCCAAATTAGGTGTAGATATTGATAATTTGATTGTCTCACAACCGGATTATGGTGAGCAGGCCCTTGAGATAACTGAAGAATTGGCTCGAAGCGGAGCTGTTGATATTATTGTCGTTGATTCCGTTGCAGCCTTAGTCCCCAGAGCTGAAATTGATGGTGAGATGGGCGATGCAATGGTTGGACTGCAGGCAAGATTGATGTCTCAGGCATTGCGTAAACTGGCAGGTGTATTAAATAAGTCACAGACATTGGTTATTTTTATTAACCAATTACGCGAGAAAATCGGCGTTATGTTTGGCAATCCGGAAACAACAACCGGCGGCAGAGCGTTGAAGTTTTACTCATCGGTCAGACTCGATGTCAGAAGAATAGAGACCTTGCGCAGCGGCACAGAGATTATTGGTTCCCGGACCCGTGTAAAAGTAGTTAAAAATAAGGTGGCACCTCCATTCAAAGAAGCGGAATTTGATATTCTATACGGTGAGGGCATATCCCAGACTGGTTGTCTGATAGATATTGGCGTCGAATTGGATATAGTCAATAAGAGTGGATCGTGGTTCTCGTATCAGGGAGAGCAGATGGCTCAAGGGCGTGATAATGCCAGGCAGTATCTGATTGATAATCCTGAGATTGCCGAAGAGATTGAAGAAAAAATCCGCGATCATTTTGAGGCAACTGATGAGGAGTCAGAGGAGTCGAATTCTGTAAAAGAGGATAAACTGGCTTTAGATGATGTAGATGATCTGCTGGGGCTTGATTAATATCTAATTTTTAGGCAGTGATGACAGAATTATCATTTGATACTTTGCGCGAAAAAGCGGTTAGATTCATTGGTCTGCGACAGAACAAATCCAGTGGCCAAGTCAGAGCACGCCTGAAAAGGGAAAGTGCTGATGAATTGCTGATTGAAGCTGTCATTGACTATTTGCATGATATTGATTATATAAATGATTTCAGAGCCGGTCGTGCGATGATGAGAGACTATCAAGGGCGGCGCTTGCGCTCTCGACTTGCCGTTCAGTACGAATTGAGGCAAAGAGGTGTACCTAGAGATATTGCTGAAGAACTTGTAGAGGAATTGCCGACAGATCATGATTCCGCTTGTCAATTAGTACAGGCGCGGTTTCCTAATCCGAGTGAGACTGATCGCCAACAGATTAATAACCTGCTCCGGAGCAGAGGTTACGACTATTCCATAATCAGGGAGATAATTGACAAATATCTTGCCGGAAAATAGTATAGCGTAATGAAGTTTTATTTACTGACTCTGGGCTGTCCTAAAAACCAAGTTGATGCCGAATTTATGAGCGCGCGACTCATTGAGGCAGGCTATACTTCCTGCTCTGCGCCTCGAGACGCTGATTTGCTAATTGTTAATACTTGTTCCTTTATTGAACCGGCCAGAGCTGAGGCGGTTGACGTAATTTTAGATTTGGTACCGTATAAGAAGCCACATGGCAAAGCTGAGTATCTGATATTGACCGGCTGTTTGCCGCAGATGATTGGTAATGAGATTTTTGAGGCATTGCCGGAAGTAGATGCCATACTCGGTACTGCAGAATACGGACTAATTGTTGAAACAGTTAATGCACTGATAGCGGGGGAATGGCCGGCGGATAGATCACCCCGGGGTGTCGGCGGTGTTTCGCATTTGTGCGGTACGCGTGTGCCGGCCAGTCAGCAATACGCCTGGCTGAAGATTTCCGAGGGATGCTCTAATCACTGTACCTATTGCACCATTCCGTCTATCAGAGGCCCACAGATTTCTCGCTCTATTGAAGATATCCGCCAAGAAGCCCTATCATTAGCTGCTCGAGGAGTACAGGAAATCATTTTGATCGCTCAGGATACGACTCGTTACGGCACAGATATCTATGGTAAACCGGCATTGGATTTATTGCTGCAGGAACTGGACAGTAAATTACCTCCTGATATCTGGATAAGAATGATGTATTTTTATGCTGATTCCATTACCGGCAACCTGATCGATACGATGGCTCAATCAGCCAGAATTCTGAACTATATTGATCTTCCTATTCAGCATGCGTCAAATACTATTTTAAAGCGTATGGGTCGCCTGGAGACATCCGAGCTGATAAAGGAAAAAATTGCCTTGCTACGAAGTAAATTGCCGGGTTTGATATTGCGTACGACTGTTATGGTAGGCTTTCCCGGGGAGACAGAAGCTGATATTGAGATTCTGCTGAATTTAATGGAAGAGATCAGATTTGATCGACTTGGCTGTTTTATCTTTTCACCGGAAGCAGGGACTCCTGCTGCCAGATTAACACCTAAAATCAGTTCTGACATTGCTCAAAATAGATATGATAGGGTAATGTTAGCACAAAGTAGAATTGAATTTGCTAAAAGTCAAGAACGGATAGGAACGATAACTGATGTCATCTTTAGTGATTACCATGAAGGTGATATACTTTATCAAGGGCGCAGTTACGGCGAAGCGCCAGATGTTGATCCTGTGATCTGGGTGGCGTCTACAGTACCTGACCTGGATCTGAATAGACGCTACCCTGTACGAATAGTTGAGGCTGATCATTATTCTTTAGTGGGGGTCACTGAGTATGAATATTGCAAATAAGTTAACAATCAGCAGGATTATTCTGGTGCCTTTTATCATGCTGTTTATGTTACCCCTGCCTTTTGACTGGGCAGCTAAATGGAATAGCTTTGTGACTGGCTTAGGTGGCCATATAATCGCTCTTACTTTATTCATACTAGCTTCTATCACAGATTTTTTTGATGGCCACTACGCTAGAAAATTGGGGCTTGTATCGAATTTTGGTAAATTTTTGGATCCGATAGCCGATAAACTGCTTGTAATTGCTACCTTTGCCTGCCTGGTGGCTTTGGATCGGGCAGGAGTAGTGGCACTGGTAATCATTATCGCTCGTGAGTTTATAGTTACCGGTATGCGTCTGATGGCTGCCCAGCAAGGCGTTGTAATCGCAGCAAGTATGTTCGGTAAAGCCAAAATGGTTACTCAGTTGATCGCCATTATATATCTGTTGGCATTGCCAATTATTTATCAGATAGCTGATTTGAATTTCCCCAATATGCCTTTGGAGATTTTTGGTACAATCCTGGTTGGAATTGCAGTTATTATGACAGTCTTGTCCGGAACAGATTATTTATGGAAAAATCGTAAGTTTTTTGCGGATTAATAGTTGACGAACTGTTAATATCCATGCGTCTACACTTGACATTTTGCTGATCAACAACTAAGAATATTATATTAATGCAGAAAACCACTGCTATTATAATATGGAGAATAGTTCTTAGGAGGAATCTATAATGACTACAGAACAAATATTTGAACGCGTACGCGATATGCTGGCTGAACAATTGCGTATCAGTCCGGAAACCATTAAAATGGATTCTAACTTCATTGATGATATGAATGCTGACTCTTTAGACATTGTTGAAATGGTAATGACTATGGAACAGGAATTTGACCTGTCAATACCTGATGAGGAGGCAGAGCGTATTAAAACGGTGGGTGATGCTGTCGCATTCATTCAGGCCAATATCTAGGCGTATTATTGTTTAAGCAGAGCCCCTTATGTATTGAGGGGCTCTTTTTTTGAAGAGGAGGTGAGATATGGAAAAGAAAGATTTGCAGGAATTAATGAGTATTTTGTCTTATGATTTCAAAAATCCTCAGTTATTGGAAACAGCTCTCACTCACTCTACATATGCGTATGAAAACCGTGGCATTGAAAATAATGAACGTCTTGAATTTCTTGGTGATGCTGTTTTACAACTAATTATCAGTGAGCGCCTCTTCTTCATGCCCGGCAAACCCCAAGAAGGGGAAATGACTAAGGCGCGATCTCTTGTAGTCTGTGAACGGACTTTAGCTAGAGCTGCTTCGGATATCTCGCTTGCGAAATATTTACAGCTGGGTAAGGGTGAATTGATGACAGGAGGTTCAACAAAACCTTCGAATCTCGCCAATACGCTGGAAGCCGTTTTCGGAGCTGTTTACCTGGATGGCGGCTTGTCCAGCGCCAGGAAAGTTATTGTTGCACTCTTGGCCTCCTATCTGGAACTGGCGATGAGTGGGGAAATACAATATGATTTTAAGAGCAGGCTATTAGAGCTTGTTCAGACCGCCAAAGGTCATAGCACGCTTAACTTTGTTATCATCGCTGAGGAAGGACCTGTGCATGACCGAACGTTTACGGCTGCAGTTATTATTGACGATATAGAAGTTACGTCAGGACGTGGCAGCAGCAAAAAGGAAGCCGAACAGAACGCAGCTCGTAAAGCATTAACCATGATAGTCTGTGATGATTCCGGCTGTGGTTTGCTCTCAGACCTTACTGAGAGTATTCAAGACGGGGTGGGCGATTAATGCATTTGACTTCCCTGGAGATGCAGGGGTTTAAATCTTTTCCCGAGTACACGGTGATTGAATTCCATAAAGGTATCACTGCAATTGTCGGGCCGAATGGATCCGGAAAATCTAATGTAACTGATGCCATTAGATGGGTTCTAGGCGAACAGAGCGTGCGTTCTCTGCGTGGCGACAAGATGGAGGATGTTGTCTTTAACGGCACTGAAAATCGCCGTGCCATGGGCTTTGCGGAGGTTGCAATTAATTTTGATAATAGTGACCAGGCCTTGCCGCTGGAATATAAGCATCTACGGATTGTCCGCAGGTATTACCGCTCCGGTGAGAGTGAATATTTAATTAATCAGACGCCTTGCCGACTGAAGGATATTACAGCACTGTTCATGGATACGGGCATTGGGAGAGATGGTTATTCTCTGATCAGTCAGGGCAAGGTCGATGAAGTCTTAAGTTCCAGGTCTGAGGACAGAAGACGAATATTTGATGAAGCATCAGGTATAGTAAAGTACAAGACACGAAAACTTGAAGCAGAACGCAAACTGGAACGAACAGATACTAATCTGATTAGAATCAATGACATTCTTAACGAATTAGCAGACAGATTACCTCATTTGCAAAATCAAGCAGAAAAGGCCCGAGTTTTTCTGGAATTATCCACCAGTGCAAAAAAGTTAGATATCGCCTTGATACTACATCAATTAGACGTTAGGAAGCATGAGGCCAGCAGACAGTCTGAAGCCAGGAACCGTCTGTCGGAAGATCTTGCAGCTGCTGAGACGGAAGTTGCCCGTGTTAGACAAGATTATGAATCGACCGGTCACAGCATCCGTGAGCTTGAGCAGTGTGCTGATAATCTGCGTCAGGAATATGCGCAAGCGCTTGATGAATTATCTCTTAAGACCAATAAAATTGGCTTGCTCAATGAGCAAAATAAACATTTGACCCGGGAGAAAACGGAAGCTCTTTCTGAACTGGAAAGACTGTCAAGACAACAAGAGCTACTAGTGGCTGAGCAAGAGACGAGAGAACATAAACAAAATGTTTTAGAACGTCAGAAAGAAGCATTTGGAAAACAACTATCAGGGGTCGAGGAACAGTTTCAAGCGCTGTTGGCACAAATGGACGAACAGGCTCAAGCGCAGGATCACCGCAGACAGGAGTTATCTTCCACGCGGGAAAAGATTTTTGCTATTGAAACAGACCAGATCAGACTTCAGAGCGAAATTGAGTTGCTGGACAGACAACAGAACAGTCTGAAGCAGCAGATAATTTCATTTGAATCAGAGCAAGCTGATCTAAACAGGGCTAAAATAGAAGCCCAAACGGCTTTGACTGCTTTAGAACAAAATATTTCCCTTTTGTCTGCACAACGCAGTGAAACTGATCAATTCCTTAACAAGAAAAATTTAGAAATTAATAATTTGGCGGCAGAGCATGATAATATTCTCCAGCAGATTAGAGACTATCAATACCAGCAGTCGACATTAACTAAGTTGGAAGAGAATTTAGAGGGATATCAAGCCCCTGTCAAGAAAATTATGCAGAAAGTGCAGTCTGACGCTGACTTTGCGCCGGATATGATAGGGCCTCTTGGTGCACTGATTGACATGTCTCCAGAATTTGAAACGGCCATAGAGGTGGCACTCGCTGCCAGTGCCAATTATCTTGTTACAAATACTGCAAAAAGTGCTCAAATTCTTATTGAATGGCTGCGAGAGACTGATAATGGACGTGCCACTTTTTTACCACTTGAAACTATAACACCTAGAAAGCTCAGCTCGGATCTGATTGCTGGTGCACAAAATAATCCCGGTTATCTGGGTCTCGCCTCGGATCTAGTCAGTTTTCCGGAATCAATTAAAAATGTTGTGGAATATCAGCTTGGACGCATACTGGTTTGCGATACCTTAGATCATGCCCGGACAATGGCCAGTGCTATACAATATGGCTGTAGAATTGTAACACTGGATGGTGATGTTATTCACCCCGGCGGTTCAATAAGCGGCGGTTCTATTAAGCGTTCCGCATCGGGTATTGTTGGCAGAAGCAGTAGAATCGCAGAACTCGGCCGTAGAATTGATCATTTGTATAATATCCGACCGGAGTTGAGTCACAAACTGGATGAGGCTCGTGCTGAACTGCTTGTGACCACAGCCCAAAATGATGAGATTATGGCTGAGATACAGCAACTTTCAGAGAAATTAAGCAGTCAACGTTTAAAACTGGATGGCTTTTTAGAAACCGAAAATAAACTAAAATATGAATCAGAGCATTTAGAGACTACCTTAACAGAATTATCAGCTGTGAAAACCAAACTGCAAGAGCAGAACATAGCAGCCCAAGAGGAACTAAACAACGAACGAGAAACTCTAGCTACACTGACAGTAAAAATCGAGCAGGAAAGTTCGAAAAGGGAAGCTGCCAGGGCGGAACGTGATAGATTGCGTGAACAGCAAACTGATCTAAAGATAGCCCTGGGATCAATTGAGCAGTCTTTGGCTGGTATTATTGACTTTATTAAGCATCTTAATGAACAAGCAGTGTCTGATGAATTGAGGCGTTCTCAACTGGAGCAACTTGTAGTTACAGCCGAACAACAGTATTCAGACAATATGTTAGGCCTTGAACAATTATCATCTGAAGTAGATCAGGTACGAGACGGTATTTCCAGCTCGATAGCGGAAATTGATGAACAGAATAAAGAAAAGGCCCTTTTAGAAGATAAGCGACTGAGACTATTCCATAGTATAGAAGCTCAAAGTGAGAGTCTATCCTCAATCAAAGGCGAATTAGTTAGGCTTGAAGAGGCGCTAGTAAGAATAGATCAGAGCAATGATGTATTACGTAATCGCCTCTGGGAGGAATATGAGCTTACTGAAGCTACCGCACAGGATTGGAAGCAAGATATTGTCAGTTACAATAAATCTCAAAAGGAATTTAACCAGTTGCGTTTAAAAATCAGGGAATTGGGCACCGTCAATGTGGATGCTATCCGCGAGTATGAAAGCCTAATGGACCGATATGATTTTATGACAAAGCAACGCAATGATATTGAGCTGTCCAGGAGAGAGCTGACAGATTTGATTAAAGATCTTGATTTGGCAATGTCTGATCAGTTCCGGCACTATTTCACTGAGATCAGTATTAATTTTGATTCAGTGTTTAGGGAATTATTTGGAGGAGGTTATGCCGAATTATCTTTACAGGATACAAATGAAATTCTCAGTACTGATATTATTATTAAGGCACAACCACCAGGCAAGCGTTTGCAGAATCTGAGTTTACTCTCAGGTGGCGAGAGGAGCCTGACAGCTATTGCCTTACTGTTTGCCATCCTCAGAATGAAGCCGGCGCCGTTCTGCGTTTTTGACGAGGTTGAATCGACGCTTGACGATGCCAATGTTCTAAGATTTACTGATTATATCAAGCGCTATGCCGACAATACTCAATTTATTCTGGTCACACACCGCAAGGGAACTATGGAGGCAGCGGAACGACTTTATGGTGTAACTATGCAGGAAAGGGGAGTCTCCAGTATTTACTCTATGAAACTGTCAGACTATCCTGAGGATTAGACAATAAATATCAGGAGAGAAAATGAGCTTATTAAATAAATTTAAAGACGGCTTATCTAAAACGAGACAATTCGTTACGGAGAGCTTCAATCGTGTGGCTGCAAGCTTTGGCATTTTTGACGAGGACTTTTTGGATGAGTTAGAGATGATTTTGATCCAGGCCGATTGTGGCATAGAGGTCTCAACCAAATTAGTTGAATCTATCCGGGACAAAATAAGAACTGATGGCAAAGTAGATAGGGAACATGTTCTGTCAACACTGAGACAGGATATGCTGAATATTTTGCAGACGAAAGCTTTCACTCCCGATTTCAGTTCGCTCAATGTTGTTTTTATGGTCGGTGTTAACGGAACCGGTAAGACAACAACTGCCGGGAAAATTGCTTATCAATTTCAGAAGCAAGGCATTAAGACCATGTTGGCTGCAGCAGATACTTTTCGTGCCGCTGCCATAGATCAGTTAAAAATTTGGGGAGAAAGAGCCAATGTTCCTGTCATATCCAATACCTTGGGAACGGATCCTGCTTCTGTCGTTTATGATGCAATGCAATCTGCTAAAGCCAGAGATGTCAAATTACTGATCATCGATACCGCCGGCCGTCTGCACAATAAACCGAATCTGATGAGCGAAATGGAAAAGATGCATAGAGTAGCAGCCCGTGAGGGTCAAGAGGTATCTGCTATCATTCAAAATCTACTGGTTCTGGATGCTACAACCGGCCAAAACGCTGTTGTTCAAGCTCGAGCCTTTAATGAGTCTGTCTCACTGGATGGCTTGATTATTACTAAGCTTGACGGCAGTGCAAAGGGCGGCGTCGCTCTTGCAGTTGCTGATGAGATGTCGCTACCCTTGCTTTATGCCGGTTTAGGTGAAGGCATTGATGACCTGGCTAATTTTGATGCGAAATTGTTTGTAGAGTCATTGCTGCCGGAGGAATAGCCTGATGAATCCGCACTACTGACGGCGGTGTCGGTGTCAACATTTTAGCTTGACAGCCATAGTCTTTCCCGTTATGATTTCCATATGTGCCAAAATTATGACCCGGAAACAGAACATTTGCAGCTGTGTACCTTGCTTGATTTTTATGGCGACCTGCTCAATGCAAGGCAGAGAGATATCATGAGACTCTTTTATTATGAGGATCTCTCTTTAGCCGAAATCAGCGCCCTGAAGGGAATTTCCCGTCAGGCCGTTAACTCTACTGTACATCGTGCTGCTGATAAACTGCGGGAATTTGAGCGGACACTAAACCTGGTTGAATTTTTCACCAGCACTAAAAGTTTGCACCTGAATTTAATGGCTGCGATTAAAAACAGAGACTGGGATGATGTCGAATTAGTGCTGAAAGACTGGCAAAATTTAGAGCAATTACATGTTTTAGAACAGAAATAGAGGGAATCAATGGCTGTTTTTTCTGGATTATCTGAAAAGCTACAAGCGATAACTGATCGTATACGCGGCAAGGGTAGAATTACCGAACGCGACTTGAAAGATATGATGCGTGAAATCAGATTAGCTTTGTTAGAAGCTGATGTCCATTATCAGGTTGTAAAAGATTTAACTAAAGAGATTTCAGAGCAAGCTGAGGGAAAGGAAATAATCAAAAGCATCACTCCCGGTCAGCAAATAGTCAAAATTGTTAATGATGCTTTAACTGAAATACTGGGTGGCTCAGAGAGCAAACTAGCTGTAAATCCCAGAGGATTCACTGTATATATGCTCTATGGCTTACAGGGTGCAGGTAAAACTACAACTGCGGCTAAACTTGCTTATTTGCTTAAAGAACAAGGTAAGAAGCCAATACTTACTTCTGTTGATGTACACCGTCCTGCAGCAGCGGATCAGTTGCAGATTCTGGCGGAAAGTATTGATGTTCCATGTTATATAAACAAAACTGAAAAGAGAGCTGACTTGATTGCAACTGAAGCACTGGATAGAGGAAAGTATTTGCTCTGTGATACTTTGATTGTTGATACTGCCGGTCGCACAACAATTGATCAGGAGATGATGGATGAACTAAAAGCTATTGCCTTAGCAATAAACCCTGATGAAAAATTATTGATAGTTGATGCCATGATTGGCCAAGAAGCTGTCAACGTTGCATTAGAGTTTGATAAATATATTGGTCTGGACGGCTTTATCATGACCAAGCTAGACGGTGATGCGCGAGGGGGAGCGGCGCTTTCAATCAGACGCATGACCGGAAAACCGATTAAGTTGGTCGGTATGGGTGAAAAAATCGACCAGATGGAGGTTTTTCATCCGGAACGAATGGCTTCGCGGATACTGGGTATGGGTGACGTAGTAACCCTGGTGGAAAAGGCTGCTCGCCAGATAGATGAGGCTAAAGCACAAAAAACTCTGGAGCGCTTACAGAAAAATCAATTTACATTGCAGGACATGCTGGAACAGTTTGAACAGGTGAAAAATCTGGGCTCGATGCAGGACATGATGGCGATGCTCCCCGGCGGAGCGGGAAAACTTAAAGGAGCGGAAGTAGATGAGAAGGAATTTGATCGCCTTGCCGCAATCATTCGTTCTATGACAATGCGTGAGCGCAACAATCCTAAGATCCTCAATGCCAGCAGAAGAAAACGCATAGCCAGTGGATCAGGAACATCGATCCAAGATGTAAATCGTCTGATCAAACAGTATGAGCAGACGCAAAAACTGATGAAGCAATTTTCAGGTATGTCAAAAGGCGGAAAAAAAGGTATGCTCAGTAGATTCGGCCTTAGTTTTTAGGCAGACACTGTTGCTAGATAAATAATAATCTTCGTTGGAGGAAAAAATGGCAGTAAAAATTCGTTTAAAGCGCACTGGCGCTAAAAAACAACCCAGCTATCGGATCGTGGTGGCAGATTCTCGTTCACCTCGCGATGGAAGGTTCATTCAGGAGATCGGATTTTATAATCCGCAGTCCAATCCTAAGCAGCTCAAAATTGATGAGGAGGCTGCAAGAGACTGGTTGGCTAAAGGAGCTCAGCCGACTGATACCGTAAGAAGTATCTTAGTTAATGCAGGAGTTCTGCCCGGCAAGGCTACCCCAAACAGCAAAAAGGCACCTTCTGAAGCTCCGATTGAACCTGCAGAACAAGCAGCGGTTGAACCCGAAGATAAGCCTGCTGATGAAGCTGATACAAATGACGCTGCAACTGCCGCGGAGCAAGATTCCGGTACGGATGAAGCCGCAGTTGATGTCGAGGCTGAGTAAGATGAAAGATTTCTTGCGCACATTAATAACACCACTGGTTCATTACCCTGAGGAAATTTCTATTATTAGTAATGAGAAAAATCGTCAGCTGGTTCTGGAAATTCATGTTGCTCCGGAAGATATGGGACGGGTGATAGGCAAAGGCGGTAAGCGCGCTAATGCGATTAGAACGATCATGAAGGCTAGGGCGGCGTTGGAAGGTCGTCGTGTTATGGTAGAAATTATTGATTGAGGCCTAAATTGATCAGTAGCCATTTTGTTATTGGTATCATAGTTGGGACCCATGGCATTGAAGGGAGACTAAAGGTCAGGCCGCTAACTGATGAGCCTGACCGATTCCTCAAATTGACAAGAGTTTTGCTCAAGGGAATATCTGATAGTTTCTGTGAATATGAAGTTACAGAAGCTAAATTTCTTCGCCGACAGGTCTTGTTAAGATTAAACGGCATTGATTCTAAAGATAAAGCTCAGGAATTAATCAACAGTGAGCTGTGTGTTGCCCGGAGCGAAGCGCTTGCGCTGGACAAGGATAGCTGGTACATTGCTGATTTGATTGGATGCAGTGTATATGACATTACTAGAGGCTATTTAGGTACTGTTAAGGACATTCTGCAGCAACCGCATCATGATGTATATATTGTTGAGGATAAACAGAAAAAGGATTTGCTTTTCCCGGCTCTGAAGTCAATTTTGATTTCGATTGATCCGTATAGTGAAAGAATCGATGTTGAATTACCCGCGGGATTGTATGAGATATATCGTGAGTCTGAGAGATGAAATTCCAAGTCTTAACATTATTTCCCGAAGCGATCTTGCCATATCTGGAGTCTTCGATTCTAGGACGCGCTGTTGACAAGAAGTTACTGGAGATAGATTTAATTCAGATCCGTGATTTTGCCGTCAATGAATATGGCAAGGTAGATGACAATCTATACGGTGGTGGCAATGGGATGTTGATGATGGCGGAGCCAATCTGGCGAGCTTGGTGTTGCGCCAATAATCTGGAACCCGATTCTGCCTGTAAATCCCAAGTAAAAAGCGGAACAAAAACTTTATTATTGTCTCCCCGCGGCCGAATTTTTAATCATCAATATGCTATTGAACTGCTAGAAATGGAGCAGATAATTCTTATCTGCGGTCATTATGAAGGTGTTGACGAGAGGGTCATTGAAAAAACAGGCGCCGAGGAAGTTTCTCTCGGTGATTTTGTTCTGACCGGCGGTGAGCTGGGGGCATTAATTGTTATTGATGCCATAAGTAGACTGATACCGGGAGTATTATCTGATACCGCTAAGCAACATGAGTCCCATGCCCAGGGGATATTGGAGGAACCACACTATACCAGGCCTGCCGATTGGCGCGGCCATCATGTTCCTGCAGTGCTACTTTCCGGTCACGAAGCTGACATCAAACGTTGGCGCAGATTGGCAGCATTGAATGCTACTTTGGAACGAAGGCCTGACCTGCTGGAACAATATCCGCTTTCGGCTGCTGAATGGGAAGAAGTACTGGACTTTCGCGCAAATGAAACGAATGAGCCTTTGGTCTAATATCGCAAAATATAGGATATTAGATAATTAGTCAAAATTAATTTCATGAGATTACTTGTGCCGAGAGATTGCCTTAAGACTGCTGATCAGCAACATTTGGTAACCTCTTTTGAAATTGTAATATAACAGTATTCTAAAGTAATTGACAGTTGGGATTTGTTGAATAAAATGGATACGGGAGAAACATAAATGGTATTTTCATCGCTCTTCTTTCTCTATATTTTCCTGCCGCTTTGTCTAGTGCTGGTTTGGTTCTCCAGACGTGTTCGCACTCAGAACAATATATTGCTGGCTTTTTCTTTGGTTTTTTATGCTTGGGGTGAGCCCGTTTATGTTCTGCTGTTAATAATTACAACCTTCGTGATCTGGTATTCCAGTATCATGATGAGTCAAACTCGATCAAGAAAACAGCGCAAGTTTTGGCTGATGATTGCTGTGGTGATAGCCCTGGCCGGCTTAGCTTTCTTTAAATATGCCGGGTTTTTCGTTGAACTGCTGAACTATTTGCCCTTGATCAATTTCAAGGTACCTCAGATTTCCTTACCGATTGGAATCTCCTTTTACACTTTTCAGGCTCTAACTTATGTCATCGATTATTACCGTGGTGAAATCCCGGTGCAGAAATCATATCGACGTTTCTTGCTTTATGTCACGCTGTTTCCACAACTGATCGCCGGCCCGATTGTCCGCTATTCTGATGTAGCAAGACAATTGTCTAGACGGTACATGACTCTTGACGGGGTTGTATCCGGTATCAGTCGTTTTCTGGGCGGATTGGCCAAGAAAGTTCTGATCGCCAATTATGCCAGTGAGATCGTTGAAGTCTGTTTTGAGTCTGATCATTTCGGTCAGGTCAGTACGGCTACGGCTATTCTGGGCTTATTGGCGTACACAATCCAGATTTACTACGATTTTTCCGGCTATTCCGATATGGCTATTGGTCTCGGGCATATGTTCGGTTTCCACTTCCTGGAAAATTTCCGCTACCCCTACATTGCTTCGACCATTACAGAATTCTGGAGACGCTGGCATATTTCTCTGAGTACTTTCTTCCGCGATTATGTCTATATACCGCTGGGTGGGAATCGCCATCATCCTGTGCGCAATACATTTTTAGTCTGGTTCCTCACCGGCCTATGGCATGGTGCCAGTCTGAATTTTGTGGTCTGGGGTCTGTATTTCTTTATTCTACTGATGTTTGAGCGCACATTTATCCGGAACGGTAAATTGTGGATTCCCAAGCCCCTGGGACATCTTTTGACCATGTTGGCTGTTATGTTCAGCTGGAGCATCTTCTATTTTACCGAGCCCTCAAAGTTTACCACGTTTATCGGACGTTTATTTGCTCCCGGTCTGGCGGGATTTGTCGACGGTGAGGGAGGTATTCTTTGGCGGCAGCATATTATCTTTATTGTAATTGCGTTTATTGGTGCTGCACCTATTTTACCCTGGCTGAAAAGACAACTGCGACAACCGCTAAGACAAATTCAAAATTCTCCGTTAGGTGCAATTGTACAGCCTATGGCATACATAACATTGCTGGTATTATGCACTGCTGCTCTGGCTGCCTCGAGTTACAATCCTTTCCTCTATTACCGTTTTTAGATAGGTGTGGAATAAAAGTAGTGGTATCAAAATGAGAACAAGAACCAGAAATCAAATTATTACAATTTATACCTTTGTCATTTTTCTACTGGCGGTCGGATTTCTACATATAATCCTGCCCAGTAAAGAGATCTCCGAAGATGAGGGCAGAAAACTGCGCACTTTTCCCAAACTTAATCTTGAGGATGCCAGGACAGGACAGCAAGCCGCCAATATAGAGGGCTGGTTCAGTGACCAATTTCCTTTCCGTCCTACTTTGATTACAATTGGGAAAAACTGGCGTTCATTGGCATTTCCCAATCTGAATCCAGATGGACTGCAGATTACGCCAATTAGCCATGATCTGGCCGTCGCGGAGGATCCGGATAATGATCCGGATGTTGAATTGGATAATCCCGGTGCTCAGTCTCCAACTCCGGATGAGACAGAGCTACATGGAGAACCCGGGCAGAGCAATCTTGAACAGCCGAATACTGACGTCTCTGTAAGTCCAACACCGGAAGCAACCGATCCCCCCGTTGAAGAACCGCCGCCACTTGATGAGGGTGAGTTCAAGAAGACCAAGGTCGGTATTGTCATTACCAATGATCGGGCAATGGAGATGTACTATGGCAATGAGAAAAAGCTGAAAGCCTACGCAGATCGCCTCAACAAACTTGATTCGATCCTGCCGCAGACGACTCAGGTATTCAGCCTGGTGGTGCCGACAGCGATTGAGCTCTATGCGCCGGATCAATATCATTCCGGGTATTCTTCACAAAAAGACTGTATCGGAATCATCAATGATAGTCTCGCTTCCGGTATTAAGAGTATAAATGCCTATGACAGACTGCTTAATAATCGCGATAAATATATTTATTTCCGGACTGATCATCATTGGACCGGACTTGGAGCTTATTATGCCTATGTGGCATTCTGTGAGACTGCAGGCTGGAATGCTGTGCCGCTAGAGAAAATGGAACATTACAAACTTGAGGGGACTTATCTGGGTTCTCTTTACAGAGCTACCAAAGAACAGGCCCTTAAGAATAATCCTGACACTACAGAGGGCTGGAAACCGGTGGTAGGGGAGTATACAGCTACGGCATGGGATTCCGGTAAGATGGACAAGTCCTATCAAATCAAGCTAAATAATCCGAAAGTCAACGGTAGCAATAGTTATCTCAATTATTCCGGTGGTGATCGTGCGCTCCTAAAAATAGCTACCAGTCATAGCAGCGGCAGAAAAATCCTTGTGATCAAGGACTCCTTTGGCAATGCCTTTGTTCCTTATCTAGTCAACCACTACGATGAGGTCTATGTTGTAGATACTCGCTATTATGAGCGCAGTCTGCAGGCACTAGTCAAAGACAACGGAATTACTGATGTTATGGTTCTTAATTACATGTTCGGCACCTCCAACGCAACTTGGTTGAAAGGCTTCGATAAGATAAACAAATAGTTGCCATTTTACAGCGCCTTCATAATGAATTTTTATCGAAGGCAACGCCAGATTAGATACAGTGAATCTGAAGGGGTTTGGCTATAGTTAAACTGACTGAGATCAGATTAACATATTAATCTTAAATGATATGCTAGAATAACTTTATGACTTTTCTGCTGATAATTATTTTAGTTTTGACGGTTCTGCTTATGTTGATCGGAACCATGAGCAATGCACTGAGCCTGACTCTGATTGGAATCAGCGTCGGAGCATTGGCCTTTCTTACTTACAGGAATTTGCACTTACATTATTATGCTTTTAAAAAGCAGCAGAAACTAGGCGGTAAATGGGCTGGCAATATGCGCTATATCAGCGGCATTACCGGGAGGGTTAGTGATTCCTGCTTCTTGTTTTTAACCGGCCAGAAGGATCTGGTTCTGGATGACATGCAGACGGATCTGGTCATACGTAGTGACGAGCTGGTGCGCCTCTGTGTGATTGAAGCCGCTTTGCTGGCTCAGATCAATGACCGTGAAATTGCTGAAATGATGGAGATGGAAACACATCCGGCACTACACGCCGTGCGCAGCTGGTTAATCCGCAACCCTGAAGCTAAGAGACACTATATTATGATGTTGTACCTGATCAGAGAGATTGAAAATATGCCACAGAAAGGGGAATTGGTATTTTTCAGTGATGTTGAGGGTAGGGGACATATTAAGGAATTACTGCGACAGCCGGACATTGCGGTCAAGGCAATGTTGATACCTAAAGGAACCACGATTGAAGAGCTGTACCCGACTCATGACAAAGAAAGCATAAGAAAAAAAATTCACTATTATGGCAAGAGCAAGAAAGCATTGCCGGCAAGTAAGCATAAAAATGATGAAAACACAGAACCATTTAGCCCTTTGTCATAGTAATGGTTTTAAGGCAAAATATAATACAGAACTTTTTGTTCAAGGAGTAGCATGAATATTGAACCGCGCAAAGCAGGACAACTTTGCCTGCTGATTGAAGAGAATATTTCCCATGTCATGGTTGGGAAAGAAGATGTTATCCGCAAATTGATGATTTCGCTAGCAGCCAAGGGACATATCTTGCTGGAGGATGTTCCTGGTATCGGTAAAACGACTCTTGTCTCCGCCTTGGCGAAATCGCTGGATTTAAATTTCAGTCGTATCCAGTTTACTCCGGATGTTATGCCCTCAGATGTTACCGGATACAATATGTACAATCCGGCTAAGGCAGCTTTTGAATTTCACCCTGGGGTTATTATGACTCAATTGTTGCTGGCCGATGAGATCAATCGTACTTCGCCAAAGACGCAGTCTGCCTTGCTGGAAGCAATGCAGGAGAGTCAGGTAACCGTAGAGGGGCAAACATATGAATTGATGCAGCCATTTATGGTTTTAGCGACTCAAAACCCAATTGAGCAGGTTGGTACTTATACTTTACCGGAGGCTCAGCTGGATCGTTTTATGCTGAAGATTACTCTAGGATATCCTAATCTGAGCGAAGAAATGGCTATCCTGGACCGCTATTCCGAGGATAATCCTCTTGATGATCTGAAACCGGTAGCATCAGCGCAGGATATTCTGTGGCTCCAGGATCAGGTGCGCTATGTTTATGTCAGTGATGCTATCAAGAGATATATTTCCATTTTGTCAGCTAGAACCAGAGAGCATACTGAGCTGGAACTGGGCATTAGTCCTAGGGCTTCATTGATGCTGATGCATGCTGCAAAAGCTGAGGCTTTACTCTCCGGGCGTGACTATGTTCTGCCGGACGATGTGCAGAATATGCTTCTGCCTTGTTGGAGTCACCGCTTAATCGTGAAGCCGGAGGGAAGATTGAAACAGCAAGAACCGGAGATGATCCTAAAACAATTATTGCGAGAGATCAGAGTACCGGAGCGTTAAAGTGACGCGAAGATTCTTCTGGATCATTCTGCTCCTGCTGTTGCTCTGGGTGGGTGCCAGCTATTACGGATATGCTGTATTTCGTATCAGTATGATCCTGTTATTCGCTGTCCTGTTTTTTAGTTTATTTAATGTTATTTATTTGAGATTTAAAGTTAAGATTGAACCTATGCGCTACAGCCAGGAAATATCACGCCTGAAAACAGCAAATTATTCATTGGATCTGAGCCTAGAATCTATTCTTTTGCCGGCTCAGCTGCGCATGATCGCCTGGTCCAGCCAATCTGATGAAACTGTTCTATCTGAAAGCCGTTTATTAAATCTGACAGTTCGCCCGCGCGAAAGCAGAAAATTGGTTGCCTCCCTGGAAAGTCTGCATTGTGGTGTCCTGGAATTGGGTGAGATTGATCTTAAGGTGCGCGATATGTTCAAGATTTTTTGGTTGCGAGTCCCCGGCGTTGAAAGAAAATTGCGCTTTACTACTTTAGTTTTGCCGCGCCTGTTTTATAAGCAGCAAAGTGCATCTGTTGTTAAACAATTAATTGATGAAGGGGAGCATGCCAGAGTAAGATCATTCGATATGTCTGATGAAATTGATACCATTAGAAAATTACAACCGGGAGACACCATGCGTCGAATTCACTGGAAAGTAAGTGCTCGTCTGCAGAAATTCATGGTGAAACAGTATGAGGATCCGCGTGAGGTGCGCTACTATATAATGTTGGATCCCGACTATAACTCAACTGAGATCAAAGATGACGTCCGACGCGATCAGGAGAATTTTGCCAGGGATGATATGCTAGAATTGAGCGCTAGCATTATTGCTGTTCTTCTGGAACAAAAACAATGGGTTGAAATGGAAACCTGGCATCCTGCTCGTATGTTTCAGGCCTCAAACGAGATTGGACATCTTGGTTTTTTCAGGCGTCAGCTGGCATTGCTGCCACAGAAGTCTATGCGAGATATGGGAAGCCAGCTGGAGAGACTTAATGTTATTTACTCCATGTCATATTATGTGCTCGTTGTCAGAAAACTGACAACAGAGCTTGCTCAGCAGATAATCTCATTTCAGAAAACTTCTTTGGGCGTGATGCTGTGTTTAATGGAGTCTCCGTCCCTTAATGATTTAGAACTGCAAAGGGCATATGACGAGCTGCTTAATGAGGGCATCCAGGTCGTAAGATTTGCAGATCTGGTTCGGAATAACAGTCTGAACCATAATGCGAGGGCTAATCATGACTGAGTCACCACACAAAGAATATCAATTCTCCCTAACCTCGGTCCCTTCCGCAGGCGATAAGGAGCTACGGGCTAATCTCCATCGGGCAGACAGTATTTTTCATTTCAGTTTACGCTTTGTTACCACTCTGATTTTTTCGCTGCTGCTTACTAAGGTTGTTTTATCTCTGAATGAAACTGCAATGAACTGGACTTTACAGTTTTTTGTTCAATTGGTATTTCTCTCTTTACTGGTAATTAGTTATCGTCACTATAAAATTACTCTGCTAGTCTTTCTTGGCACTGTTGTTATCGCATTATTGATTGCTGTTCTTTATTTAACCGGTATCAGTGAGGGATTATACAACTCTACGCTAGCACACCTTGTCAATTTTATTGTTTCCGGAGCTGATTATTTATTGGGCAAGACGGATAGCAATTATACTCATGTTTCATCGTATTCTATAGTGCTGGGTCTGGTGATATTAATCCTCTGCAGTCTGGGAATTTATTTATCTTCACATCCCTGGCTGATGCTGATTGCCATTGGCGGGTTGATGACCGTTAACCTTGAAGAATGGGTGAGTGGAGATTATCTACTGTTTTTTATCGGCACTGCCTGTTTGTTGGTTATGATGAGCATGCAAAAGCATGTATCCGGCCAGAACACAAATAGCAGCTCTTCATTATTTGCACCCCGCAACTGGTCATATAAGGAAAGTGGCAAACGCTTGTTGGCAGCTGTTTTGGTTACTGCTATTGTTATAGGTGCCCATTTTATCATTCCGCGTGATTTTTTCTATAATAGTGACATTGATCGTTTTATCAGTCGTCTAACAGGCAAAAGTCATCTGAAAGAAGATTCTATCGGCTATGTTGAATTCAGTATTGCCGAAGCAGGCTTTTATCCCTTGGAAAATCGTTTGGGTGGACCTGTTGATCCCTTAGATCACCTATTTATGTATGTAACAACAGGTCCTCAGGAGATCTATCTGCGCGGCGCCACTTTCAGAACCTATACCGGAACAAGATGGGCCCAAGATTTAATGGATCAAAACTGGATGTTAAATCATAGCAGAAACAAAGACATCCAAGCTAAAATTATGGGACTATCTGTTACAGGTCTGGATGACACAGATGACCTGCGCAATCCGATATTTCCCTTATTAAGTCAGGATTATATTGTGACGCCGGTAGCCAAACAGCAAGTTATTTTTAACGGCGGCAGAATCGATACAGTTAAGTATACAGAAAGCGGAAATGACGTTTTTGCTTATTTCAATCCCTCGGGAACACTATATGCAGATCAGTCAATCCCTGACGAGGGATATACTGTGGAAGGTCAGATCTTTCAGTTAAAAGCAATTCATGATATCGAAAAATTGCAAATGTTCCAGCTCGGTCTGGGCCCCATGCAGAAGGAATATCTTCTGAACTCCAGTGAGAGGGCAATCTGGACAGATCTTTACAATAAAGAGAACTTAGCGGCATATATAAAGAATTCCGAACCGGAGCTCTGGCAGTTAATAGCTGATGAAACAATGGCCGAGGCGCCGAAGGCGCTTAAATTGCGTCAATGGGTTGCTGAAAATATCAAGTATCGGCTGGATGTGACGGCCCCGGATCCAAATGAAGATTTTGCCCTTCATGTTCTTAAAACCAAAGAAGGATATTGCACCTATACCGGCACATTATTAACAGCTCTTTGCAGAATCGCGGATATTCCTGCACGCTATGTCGAAGGCTTTGTTGTCAGAGCGGATTCCTCGGCTGAAGATGCAGTATCGACTAGGTCTATAGATGGAAATAACGCTCATGCCTGGACTGAAATCTTCCTGGATGAAATTGGCTGGTTACCAATTGACGGTACGCCGGTTGCAGCTCAGGAACAGATAACCGGGCGCGATCAGATTCCTGAGCCAACGCCGTCCCCTACGCCTGAACCGGAGCCTGAAGAAACTGAGCCTCCTGAACCGCCGGAACCGACACCTGAAGTATCCGATCCTGATGATCCTGGTGGCAATGAGCCGGAAGAACAGCCTAGCGCATTATCTAGCTTACTCAAAAAACTGGGGAGTATTCTATTAGTAATTCTGAGAATTCTCGTGTATCTATTGCCACTTCTAATCTATATTTTATGGCGTAGACTGGTATATAAACGCAGACATGATCCTGCCTGGCTGCGCAATCGCTTCGCTGAAAAACCACAAGAACTTCTGCAGGCCATCCGCCAGGACCTAACGCAAATCTGGGGTCTGCAAGGTATTGAGCAAAAGAGCGGTGACACTTTGAGACAGTGGTTTATATCTGCTGCAGTTGCTTCATATGATGCCCAAGTATCTCTGTGTCTAATGGAACAGGCAATATATTCTGCGGGATTAACGGATCTTGGACATGATGAATGGGAAAGTTTATTAGCTTTCTATCTAGCTGAAGAAGTAAAATTAAAGGAGAGTATACCGAAGCTGAAATGGTTGACAGGCCGTTTTCTCTGGTCTTACAAACACCCATTGTGAGTGTTTAAGGAATAACTACAGATGAATCAAAATATAAGAGGAGAGTCCTATAATACAACGGCACTTGATGCCTATCCCGTTCTAAAAGACTGGGTTTCTCAATACCGTGCTATAAACGCCGTTCAGCCTAAATATTATATTCGCACATTTGGTTGTCAGCAGAACGAAGCAGACAGTGAAATAATGGCCGGTATTTTGGAAGATGCTGGATTTCTGCCCGCTGATTCATACGCAACAGGCGACCTAATCTTAATCAATACTTGCAGTGTCAGGGCCAATGCCGAAGACAGATTTTTTGGGCATTTAGGTAGTCTCAAGCAATTTGCCGGGGAAAAAGTCAGACGTATCATTGGTACCTGCGGCTGCATGATGGCGCAGGATATTCACAGGAGTAGAATTGAGCAGTCATTTCGCTTTGTTGATTTCATCATGAGACCTGATCAGATATCTTCTCTTTTATCCTTGATTGAAGATGGGCTGATTCATAAGTCGATCTATTATACTGAGGATCGGTCTGCCAAATTTCATGAAAATTTACCTATATCCAGACAAAGAAAATATCGGGCACTGGTTTCTATTATGTATGGCTGCAATAATTATTGTTCTTATTGTATTGTCCCTTATACCAGGGGACGTGAGCGAAGTCGCCAGCCGCAGGATATACTGCGAGAGATTATGCATATAGCTGCTGATGGCATACCTGAGGTCTTGCTTCTAGGCCAGAATGTAAATGCCTGGGGCAAAGATTTTACTGATCAAAAACAACAAAATTTCGCCTGGCTATTGTCCAAAGTATCTGAAATTAAGGGTATTAGAAGAATTAGATTTATGACTTCTCACCCTAAGGATCTCTCAGATCAGCTGATAGAAACTATCGGCCGCATTGAACAAATAGAACCACATGTTCATTTACCCTTACAGTCCGGCAGTAATCGCATTTTGACCAAAATGAATAGACAATATAGCCGTGAACAATATCTGGAAATTGTCAATAAGCTTAGAGGAGCTAGGCCTGGCCTAAGCATATCTACAGACATTATTGTTGGTTTCCCCGGTGAAGAGTTAACGGATTTTATTGATACTATCGATGTTATGGACAAAGTCAGATTTGATAGCGCTTTTACTTTTATATACAGTCCTCGGATCGGAACCCCTGCCTCAGAATGGTATAATCCTACAGATAGGGAAGTTATACAAGAAAGATTTGAGCATTTAGTTGAATTACAGAATGAGCATAGCTTAACTTCAAATAGGAAGCTTATCGGACGCAATGTAGAAGTCTTGTGTGAGGGGAGGAGTTCCGGCGATAAAACTATTTTGTCAGGGCGGACAGCTGATAATCGTTTAGTGAATTTTATTCCTAAAAGCAAGAACAGAACTGATACATCCTCTAATGTAATACCTGCAACTGATAGGGAAGGGGAGTTTATACCTGTACATATCACCGCCGCCAAGACCTTTACGCTTTTAGGTGAGGAAATATGCCATTAACTCTCAAAGATATTGAAGGTGAAAAACTGTCCCCGATGATGGAACAATATGTCGCTGAAAAAAATAAGCGACCTGATTGCATATTGTTCTACCGTTTAGGCGATTTTTTTGAGCTTTTCTTTGATGATGCAATATTAGTTGCTCGTGAGCTGGAATTGACACTTACCAAAAGAGACTGCGGACTTTCCGAGAGAGCACCGATGTGCGGAGTACCCCATCACGCGGCAGATCTTTATATCAGTCGTCTGGTAAATAAGGGTTATAAGGTTGCCATCTGCGACCAGGTGGAAGATACCAGTCAGGCGAAAGGTTTAGTTAAGCGTGAGATTATAAGGATAGTTACACCTGGAACAGTAACTGACTCAGCCGCACTCGATGAGACAAAGTATTCCTATATTGCCTCTGTCTACAAGGCAGGACATGTATTTGGTCTGGCCGCCTGCGATGTTAGTTCCGGTCATTTTGAAACAACTGCCTTATTGAGTGAAGCGGCTGATAGACGATTAGTTGATGAGCTGTCCAGGCTGCGTCCATGCGAGCTATTAATCAACCAACTAGGTTCGGAGGATCTGACTATCTTAAGTTGGTTAAGAGAAAATGATATAGCCGTAACGATCTTGCCTGATGATTATTTTATTCCTGCCGACATTGACCCGGATATTCTGGAATACTCAGATATAGACTATCTGTGGCCTAATGCTTCTGCTGCCTTAGTTCGTTATATTGCAGACAATCAATTACAGTTACCTCAGAATATTAGAAAAATTTTCCCCTATCGACAACAGGATTATATGTTGTTAGATCAATCTGCCCGTAAAAATCTGGAACTGACTGAAACAATTAGGGATCGCTCATATAAAGGCAGCCTACTCTGGGCAATGGACCGTACCAAGACCAGTATGGGGAGCCGTTTGCTGCGCAGCTGGCTAGAACAACCTTTACTTAATCAAACCGATATTGAGGCTAGGCTAGATGCTGTGGCAGATTTTCTGGACCAATTCATCGTCAGAGAGAATTGCCGCGAAATGCTGGCAGGTCTTTACGATTTAGAACGACTCTCCAGCCGGATAGGTTTAGGAACGGTCAATGCACGTGATTTAATCGCCTTGAAAAATGTCTTAGAACGTATTCCTTCACTTAGATCCGTGCTGGAAAATCTGGTAGCAGATACCTTACAGGATCTGGTTTCGGATCTTGAACCTCATGCTGATCTCTATACATTGTTGGAACGATCGCTAGTCGATGATCCGCCAATTTCACTAACTGAGGGGAAGCTGATTAAACAAGGCTTTAATGAAGAAGTTGATGCCTACAGAGATATTTCTGAACGAGGTCAGGATTGGCTTTTAGAATATGAACAAAAGGAGAGAGAAATAACCGGCATTAAGAACCTACGTGTTCGCTACAATAAGGTCTTTGGTTATTTTATTGAGATTACTAAATCAAATCTGCACTTAGTTCCTGATCGCTACATTCGTAAGCAGACTTTAACAAATGCTGAAAGGTATATTTCAGAGGAACTTAAAGAGCGGGAAGATAAATTACTCGGTGCCAAACAGAAATTGAATAATCTGGAATATGAACTATTTTCCGAAATCAGAGAACAAGTAAAGATGAATTTGCCATCGTTGCAACGAACTGCTCGAGCTCTGGCCGGATTGGATGCATATGCCGGCCTGGCTGATCTGGCAGATCGCGAGAGCTATGTTCGTCCTGAAATTACAGACGATAATTGTCTAATTATATCGCAGGGAAGGCATCCAGTTTTGTCAAGGCTTACGGCTCAAAGCACCTTTGTGCCGAATGATCTTGAGCTCGACACACTTGATCGTCGCTGTATGGTGTTGACAGGCCCTAATATGTCAGGCAAGTCAACCTATATGCGACAAAATGCACTAATTGTCTTAATGGCACAAATGGGTAGTTTTGTACCTGCTCAATCTGCCAGTATTGGACTGGTTGACAGAATTTTTACCAGAGTCGGAGCAGCTGATGATATCGGCAGCGGTCAATCAACCTTTATGGTAGAGATGACAGAGGTTGCAACGATTATGAGCCAGGCCACAACATCAAGCCTACTGATTTTAGATGAAATTGGCAGGGGTACCAGCACCTATGATGGTTTATCAATAGCCTGGTCTGTACTGGAGCATATTGCAGATAAATCATATCTGGGCTGCAGAACTTTGTTTGCTACACATTACCACGAGCTTACTGATTTGGCAGAGCTCAAAAACGGTATCTTCAATGCACATATAGCTGTCAGTGAAAAAGACGGAGAAATTGTCTTTTTGCATCAAATCCGCCCCGGCGGCACAGATGATAGTTATGGCATTGAAGTGGCTAGACTTGCCGGGGTACCACAATCCGTAGTAACTAGAGCCAGAGAGTTGGTAATGCAGCTCGAGGCTGATAATCAAGGGAAAAGGTTGGTAATGAGGAAAGGCGCAAAGCAACAGGAAGGTCAGATCGATCTTTTTAGCACTGCACGCAGCGTCTATGAAGCAGACAAGCTTATTACCGAGATCGAAAAGATTGATATTGATCAGATGCGACCGATAGATGCGTTAAGCAAATTACATGATTTAATTCAAATTGCAAAGAAAATGCGCAACCAAGGTTAAGAGGAACTCAATACATGGCTGTCATAAAAAAACTAGACCCCGTTACTATCAATCATATTGCTGCAGGTGAGGTTGTTGAAAGGCCTGCATCAGTAGTCAAGGAATTAATTGATAATTCCCTGGATTCAGGTGCTACACAAATTTTAGTTTCGATTCGCAATGGAGGGATAAGTGAAATAGAAGTTAGTGATAATGGAGGTGGCATGACGGAAGAGGATGCCAGACACTGTTTGCTAAGTCATTTCACCAGCAAGATCACTACTATAGACGATTTAGAAACCATTACTACAATGGGTTTTAGGGGAGAAGCTTTGCCTAGCATTGCCTCGATTTCCCGTCTGCGACTACGCACACGAGAACCGGGTGCAGAGTCAGGATATGAAATTAAAGCCGAAGGAGGAAAAATTATTGCGGCTAATCCGTGCGCATGCCCAGAAGGAACTGTGGTCACTGTTAATGATCTGTTCTATAACACACCTGCCAGATATAAATTTTTAAAGAAAGACAGTCTTGAGGCCGGTTATATTGCAGATACCATAGGCAAATTAGCTTTGACCAGACCGGACGTATCTTTTCGACTCATTAATGAGGCAGGGAAGAGCATACTCTATACGCCGGGAAATAACGATCTTTTGAGTGCAATTTACGCGGTTTTCGACCGCAAGACAGCTGAAGGCATGATCCCCTTTGAAAATAACCGGCCTCCTGTATTGCTTTCCGGTTATATTTCAACACCTGAAAATGCTCGCGGTAATCGGGCACGACAAGTTTTCATAGTCAATGGCAGGAATATCAACTCTAGAATACTATCTATAGCTATTGATGAATCTATCCGTGGCTGGTTTGTCAAAAGCAGATTTCCTGCCTTGGTCATGCAAATTAATATTCCACAGGAATTAGTGGACATAAATGTCCATCCTCAAAAAAGCGAATTGAGATTTTGGCAGGAAAAAGAAGTATTTAGCGCCGTCTATCATACTATTCAAAATGCTCTGGCATCAGCCTCAGGAATCCCCAGTGTCTTAGAATCAAGTAAAGATCAGATGCAATCGGTTTTATCTGCTTCTGTTGGTAGTGAAAGGAAATCATCTACCAGTACAGACATCGATGCAATTGTAGATTCAGCAGACGAGAAAGAACAACAGAGACATGAAAAACTTTCGGATAAATCTTTTTCCAGTACAAAAACACAGAGCATTCTTTTTAATGATAATGAAGTAAAGAATAAGCAAATTTCCTATTCCGATATACTGCCTGATCCATTAGATGAAAATATTACTATGCCCTTAACGCAGACAGAAACACAGCCTGACTTGCCAGAACAAGTTTCATCAGGACAAATCTCTCTCGAGCATCTGGATATCACCGGTATCCAGAATGCACGTATTATCGGCGTATATGCTAATACTTATATTCTACTTGAAATGAAAGGTGAACTGGTCATAATTGATCAGCATGCCGCACATGAGCGCATCCTTTTTGAAGAATTACTGAGTAAAGAGCCTAATCAAGAAAGGAAAATGCCCAGTCAATTATTATTGAAACCGCTTAAGATGAAAATTACTCAGTTGGAGCTTGCTGCAGTCACAGAATATAGAGAACAAATTGTCCAATTAGGTTTTGATTTTGAGGATTTTGGAGTCGATTCTATTGTGATTCGCGCAGTACCTGAAGTGCGTTCAGAACTTAATCCTGAGCTTGCTTTTTCTGCAGTTATTGAAGCCTGTGTAAACGAAAATATAAAATTTGCTAATGGAAGACAAGACCTCTTACATGATATTGCTTGTAAAGCTGCTGTAAAGGCTCATGACAGATTAGATCATCTAGAAATTAAGCACCTCCTGACAGACTTGCAAAATCTGGATAATCCTTATCATTGTCCACATGGCAGGCCAGTATTAATTCGATTTTCTCGCCATGATCTCGACAAGATGTTTAAGAGAATTATGGGGTAAACTGCTGCTATGTTGAGCAAGCGGAACGATCAAACTGAAAAATGGGCACACAGATTAGCCCGTTTTTGCGACTTTATCGTTGAGTCAGCTCGTGAACAAGCCAATAATGCCGCTATAGTGATCTGCGGGCCAACGGCATCCGGTAAATCAAGCCTGGCAATGTGTGTTGCTGAAAAACTCGACGGATTGATTGTTTCGGCTGATTCCATGCAATTATATCGTGGATTTGACATTGGTACTGCGAAACCAACTGCGGCCGATCAAAAGAAGATTGCTCATGCAATGATCGATATTCTTGATCCTGATCAAAGTTATAGTGTAGCTTTATATACCGAATCCGTCACTAAAATATTACAGGAAGCACAACAGTCAGAGAAGCAAATTGTAATATGTGGCGGAACGGGGCAGTATATAACTGCTCTGCTGGATGGGATCAGCTATGCCAAGCACAGTAGAGATCATTTGTTGAGAACTGAAATTGAAAAAGAGGTAGACAGCAATGGCCTTGAGCTACTTTGGCAAAAGTTGGTCAAATTAGATCCCCAAGCTGCACAGACAATCGCACCAAGTGATAGACGCCGCATTATAAGATTTCACGAGCAATATCGCTTGAGCGGTAAGACGCGCACTGAGATTAACCAGCAATCAATGGCACAAGACAGTTCCCTCCGTTTTATTGCTTATTACCTCGATCCGGGAAAGGTAGAACTAAATCATAGAATCATAGATAGGGTAGATCTAATGCTTGCTGCGGGCTTGGTAGATGAAACCAGGACTCTACTCGATAAGTATCCTGATACCGGCCTGCAACCATATTCAGGTATTGGTTACCGAGAAGTTGTTGCCTATCTCCAGGGTAAATATAGTTTGTCAGAGATGAGGGAATGGATCATTATTCATACTAGGCAATATGCCAAGAGACAGCGCACATGGTTCCGCCCACGTACCGATTTACACCGTCTTTAACTTGCATTTTATTACTAAACATCTAATTTTTATTAAAATTGTTCATTATTGTCGCGTCTTGACATGATTTAATTATTATATTAGTGTTTATGTACTGTTTTATGATAAAATTACATACCCGGCTCTCATGAAGCAAATATTATTTTAGAAAGGAATATGCTAACACTAGCATAAGAATTATGATGAAAGACAGTAATAATGCCAACGATTGCTTTTTGGAGAAACCTAGAGAGATATTAAAAACTCATATTGAGGAACAATTCCTGCAGAAATGTATTGCTAGTTGTCTGCCCGTAGAAATATTATATCTCGACGGAACAAGCTTATCTGCCATTATTTTGGATTTTGATGATATTTCACTCTTTGTAGATCATAACGGTTCGATGGTTCTGGTATATAAACAAGCATTAACACATATTCGTCCTCAGATGGCCATCAAATATGTATATAGAGATAAAGATTTATCCGCAGCAGAGCTGAAAACATTACAGCGCCGGGCGAAATACCCCACGTACTATTCCTAAAATCCGATACGACTCATCTTCAAAGGGGATTAAAGAATAGGCCGAGTTTTCCGGTTTGAGATAGATACGGTTGTTTTCACTTACCAGGCGCTTTACAGTAGCTTCAGTATCCAATAAGGCGACAACAACCTGTCCTAGCTCAGCAGTAGGCTGTTTACGAACAAAAACTATGTCGCCATCCAGAATATGAGCATCTCTCATGCTGTCACCACTGACTCTAAGGGCAAACATATCATCTGAGTCAGAGAAGTAACCGGCAGGAACAGAAAGTTCACGCTCAATATTCTGGGCTGCCAGAATAGGAACACCCGCTGTCACACGTCCGATCAGAGGGATTTTATGTTCGTGACTTTGTTCCAGTGCAGGAACACTAATTGCACGTCTTTTACCTGGTTTCATTTCAATTCGGCCGAGTTCACTAAGCCGTTTCAGATGATTGTGGACAGTAGAAGTCGACTTAATTCCAACACCCTTGCAAATATCACGAATGGAAGGTGGATAGCCATTATTTCTGATATAATCAACTAGAAAGTTATAAACAAGTTCTACAGTCTGTTCAACTGTCGCACGAGTGAAAGGGTGTTTATTCATTCATTCCTCCAAAAAGTACTTATAGTTTATTTATAGTTATAGTAAAGTTAAAAATTTATTACGCTAATCTTAGCCTGAAATAGGGGTCTTGTCAAACACTTGTTCGCTATCTTTTAGCAAATATATCAAATTGATATAAATGCTAAATGAAAGAAGGGAAGTAGGGGATTTATATTTCAGGTATAATGGTATAAGTAATAACAAATTACTCGGAGGTGTCTGGTGTCGAAAATCCGCAAGGTAGAATTGAAGCCTCTTGATAATGATAATGAGAGTAAGCTTGAGCCATTGCATACTGACTCCCAGGCGCTTATTGATGATACAGTGCAATTTGACAATCTGTTAGCAGCAGATACTAAACTCCAAATTAAATTAGATGATTATCAGTCAGATCTATCGTCGCAGGTTGTTGACGAGACCCTATATCATGATCCACCGCCGGTCGTTGATGAGACCAGGTATCACGATACGGATTTATCAGATAAAGAGACTGCTATCTTTACGGCTGCTTACGATCCAATTTTGAATCAGGAAAAATTGTCTAAAGAATTTTTTGATGAGCGCTATAAGCTTACAGGGCATACTGCAGTTAGGAAAAAGAATATATTGAGAACAGGCTTAAGTAATGGAAATTTTGATTTAGATTCACAAATTAAAACAGGAGCAAGGGTATACCGACTGAAGGGGTTTACCACAGTTGCCCGAATCACAAGAAAGTTCCACCAGGAAAACCGACAGAGAAAGCTTAGGAATTTGCTAACAGTCTTGGTCATAATTATTTTTGTTGTGGTAATGCTTATAATATATAACCCGATTAAAGATATTCCGGAATGGCGCAAGATATTGGGTGTAGACAGCTTATACGGCGGAGAACAAACAAATACAACAATGGCATCTAACAGCTCGGAAGCGCCAGATACATCAAGTTTCCCAATTGACTCTGACCTTAACGACTGACTTAGTCCTGCTGATAAAAAATCTATCCTCCCAACTTCGCAAAACTTTTATTTTGCGAAGTTCATTGAATGTAAAAGTACTCACGATTGGCTCATATTTAGTGGAATTTGTTGACAAGAGTACATTGCTGCTAAAAGCTTGCTACCCTCACAGTTAGTATCATATATAGATATTGATTAGGATCATTTTATCTTCTTCTGATCCGGGTTTGGCACTTGGTAGCTGTAGAAAAGTTTTGCAACTGAAGATACCAGCATAATTCCCAATGCCAGTGTTCCGGTTATGATTAATGTGCGTACAAAACTATCGATGAAATGATCGTGTTGTGCCGTAACAAAATAATTCATCGTGCGGTAGATATCATATCCCGGCACCAACGGGAATAGCCCGGCTGTCAAATATACTGTTACCGGCTTCTTGGTAAATCTTGCCATTAGCTCTGAATAGGTTGCCAAAAAGATAATAGCAATAAAAATAGCTACGCTATAGTCGAAATTTTTACTGCTATTAATTTGTGCATATATTAGCCAGCCCAAGCCTCCCCCTACACTGCCGACAATTAGAGGCAGCTTTTTGACATCAAACATGATCATAAAGGCAAAGACACCCAGGATTGCAATTAAAATTGATTCCGGTCGATTGGGATCAATCGAAGTTAAGGTCGGCAATTCTGAATGTGGTCTATTGAAAACATTGGTCAAAAAAGATGCCCCGATACCGGATCCTACGGCAAGCGCAGTAGCTGCCAGAACAGTCTCAATCATCTTGATCAGACCGGCCAGGTAGTCGCTTGCAATAAGATCACGAATACTATTGACTAGCATTATTCCCGGGAATAGGTACATAAAAGCTCCCGCCGTCATAAGATGGATCTGATTGCTGTAAGGCGTAAACAAAACCGGAAACATTAGAACATAGATCATTGTCCCCCTGACAATATTAACAAAGATTCTATTACTTCCCAGACGGCGTAATGGCTTAACAATAAAGGTCAAAAGTGCGGCTACAACCGCTGCCCAGAGAGCCGGTATTAAGGAAGAGCCGGATAATAAAGTGAAAGCAAAGCCTGTCATTGCAACACCAAGTGTATAGATAAACTGTGAATATCTGGGAGTAACAAGAATCTCATTGACTTCATTAAGTGCAATCTTAACATCAGGTCTTTCCCGATAAACACGCCTTGTAAAATCATTTAAAAGATGTACCCGGTTTAAATTTGTCTCAACTTCTCTAACAAGTTTGGTTATGACTATAGTGTTTCCATTCCTATCCTGTGCTGATACTGTGAGATAGTGAGTGATTGCAAATACCTGCGGATCAGAAAGATATTCACTGTAACTGTCCAGAATACTTTTCGTACTGTCTTCGACACGATAAGTTTCTGCACCATTCTGCAAAAGCCCTGTTCCGACTAATGCAGCAAGTTGCATAATTTCATTTTCAATACTGGTTGTAGCTGTCGTCATATATCTATCTCTAACCGTCTCAACCCTAATCCTCTTGTTTGATCCAGCCTTCCCTGCACAGTAACTCTGCCATCAGCACAGCACCGCCGGCAGCGCCACGTAAGATATTATGTGATAAACAAATAAACTTATAGTCAAAGAGATTATCCTCTCGTAATCTACCAATATTTATCTGCATACCTTTTCCAGCCCCGGCATCAATTCGAGTTTGAGGTCTGTCATTCTCTTCTCGATAGTAGAGGAATGGTTCAATCGAACTGGGTAAGCCTCTCACCTGCTCCGGAAGTGCAAAATTATTCCAGGCGGATATGATATCATTTTTTGTTATATTATTCTCGAAGCTCATGGAGACAGCAGCTAAATGACCATGCTCAACTGGAACACGTAAACATTGGGCCGAAATTATAGGCTTTGAGGCAAGCGCTATTTCTTTATCTGAAATCTGACCCCAAATTTTTAAAGGTTCTAATTCGCTTTTCGCTTCTTCTCCGTCAATATAAGGAATTACATTGGCCTTCATCTCCGGCCAGTCTTCCAGGCTACGTCCGGCACCGGATACAGCTTGGGCAGTAACCACGTTGATTTTTGTAGGACCGAATGACATCAACGGATGAATTGCCGGCACATAACTCTGGATAGAGCAATTAGGTTTGACAGCTATGAAGCCCTTTTTAGTTCCTAAGCGCTTTCTTTGTTCGTCAATGATTTCGGCATGCTGCCAATTGATTTCGGGGATTATCATGGGCACATCCGGAGTACTGCGATGGGCAGAGTTATTTGATACTACCGGTAACTCCAGTTTAGCAATTTTTTCCTCCAGAACATAAATATCTTCCTTGGGCATTGAAACGGCACAGAACACAAAATCCAATTCATCAACAAAAGACTCCAGATCATTCAATGAAGATACTTTAAGATTTGCAATTTTTTCAACTGGCGGCCTAGTAGTTTTAATCCGGTTTTTAATAGCATCTTGGTAGGCCATGCCACTTGAACGCTCGGAAGCAAATAAATGTTTTATTTCAAACCAGGGGTGGTCAGTCAGCAATGATACGAAGTATTGCCCAACATATCCTGTCGCCCCTATAACACCGACGCGGTATTTTCTTACCATATTGATTCATCCTCCTATAGGCTCTCATCTTTGTAATTAATCTGTAAAGCAGATAATATTATAATAATGATAGCAATATTCTCATGGTCGTTGACCCGATTTACTAACTTTACCTAATTCAAAGGATCAATACAAGTCAAATTTATTATCTGTCAGAAAGTATAACTATGGCAATTATGAATGATAAAACTAAATGCAGAAGGCTTGATGATTTCCTTGGTTATTTCCAAGCGATTCGTGAGCGGTCACCTGCAACTATCAAAGAATACAGATATGATCTGATGATGTTTCTGCGCTTCCAGCTCAGCAGAAAACTTGACCTTCCCGCTGATCAGATCTGGGATGACATCGATCTATCCCAGGCCAATGATCGATTCCTACAGGAAATCCAATTAAGTGATCTTTATTTGTACATTACCTGGCTCAGCACTGAGAGAAAGAATAGTGCTGCTACCAGAGCGAGGCATATATCTGCGATTCGTTCATTCTTCCATTATTTGACTACTAAAGCCAATCTTTTAGATGAAAATCCGGCTGCAAATCTGGAGATGCCTAAGCAATTAAGGCGTCTTCCCCGCTATTTAACATTAGATGACAGTAAGAAGCTATTAGCTGCAGCTGAAAGCACAGACAAATTATATCGCGCTCGCGACTATGCTATTATTACGCTTTTTCTAAATTGCGGCATGCGTCTATCGGAGCTGGTTAGTATTAATTTATCGGATATTAGAGAAGACACATTGATAGTAATGGGTAAAGGTGGGAAAGAGAGAACAATTTATTTAAATGGTGCTTGTATCGCTGCTCTTAATGATTATTATCCGGAGCGCATCAAACCTAAGGAAAGCGATAAGGATGCCCTTTTTATCAGCCGCTTGGGGAAAAGAATGGGCGCCAGAGCGGTGCAAAATGTGATAAGAAAAAGTATGCTGGCTGCCGGCATTGATCCTAAACGTTATTCAACTCACAAATTAAGACATACTGCTGCTACCTTGATGTACCAGTACGGCAAGGTGGATATCCGCAATTTACAAATGATTTTGGGTCATGAAAGTGTTGCAACTACTGAGATTTATACTCATACAAGCAAAGACGCTTTGCACGCTGCAGTGGAAAAGAATCCACTCAGCGGCGTGCGCAGATATCAGTCAGATACTGAACATGAATAGCTTATTTGGTTAGGGACTTATATAATTAATTATTGATTTTCAATCCCGGGCAGATTTGATTCATCATTGACCTCATGGTCATGCACATCTTCTTCTAAAATAGAAAAGAGTTTACGATTATCATCATTAAGGAGACCATGTTCCTGATAGTACTGCAGTAGAGCTTTCTTGACTGCTTGTTCAGCCAGAGCCGAACAATGCATTTTAATTGGTGGCAAACCGTCCAAAGCATCTGCTACAGCTTGATTTGTAAGCTCGAGTGCCTCTTGTACAGTTTTGCCAATAATCATCTCAGTAGCCATACTGCTGGTAGCAACAGCTGCGCCACAGCCAAAAGTCATGAATTTGGCATCAACAATAACTTCACCTTCAATTTTTAAATCAACGCGCATAATGTCGCCACAGACAGGATTGCCCACCGTGCCCGAAGCAGTTGCATTAATAATTTCACCGACATTGCGCGGATTTAAAAAATGATCCATAACTTTATCACTGTACTTCATATCTTAATTCTCCCTTCAGCAAGTTGGCTCCCCGTTCCGGAATGATATTTTTGATCTTGCCCTGTTTAAAATCAGCATACAATGGTGATATCCGCCGTAGTTTTTCTATTACACCGGGCAAATCAGATATCATGCGATCAATATCAGCATCAGTATTTTCACGACCAAGGGTAATGCGCAACGATCCGTGTGCAATCTCATGAGGCAAGCCAATTGCCATTAACACATGCGAAGGATCCAATGAGCCTGACGTACAGGCTGATCCGCTGGAACACATATAACCCAACTCATTCAGTAGTAATAGGATAGATTCACCTTCAATAAACTCAAAGGATAAATTTATATTGTTGGGTAAACGTTTCTCATAATGACCATTTAATTTACAATACGGTATCTTAGTCATCAGTTCTCTAATCAATCTATCGCGCAGAGCAGTTTGGCGTCGGGCTTCTTCGGGCAGGTCCATAAGGGCGAGTTCTAAGGCCTTGGCAATACCGACTGCAAAAGCTGTGTTTTCAGTGCCGGCTCGATGACGTTTTTCTTGCGCACCACCATCAATCAGATTTGCTATCTTAACCCCTTTCCTGATATACATGATTCCAACTCCCTTAGGTGCATAAAATTTATGACCTGAGAAGCTCATTAGATCAACATCAAGTTCTCGGGGTTTGACTGGTATGGCACCCAATGCTTGGACTCCGTCCGAATGGAAGATAACTTGTTTTTCTTTGCAGATTGCCGCAATTTCTTCAATTGGCTCTACCGTTCCGATTTCATTATTGGCCATCATAACTGATACTAGAATTGTATCGGGTCTGATCGCCGCTTCAATCGCCTTAGGATCAACCAAACCATAGCCATCAACATCTAGGTAGCTGACTCCATAGCCAATTTTTTCCAATGCTTGCATACTATGTAAAACAGCATGGTGTTCAATTTTGGTTGTGATCAGATGCTTGCCCTGTTTACGTTTAGCAATGGCTGTACCCTTAAGAGCCCAGTTATCAGATTCCGTACCGCCAGAGGTAAAGAAAATTTCATCCGGCGACACTTCGAGTAGCTCAGCAACCTGTTCTCTGGCGGTCTGTATATATTGATATGCTTCTGTACCTTCATCGTAAAATGAGGAAGGATTGCCATATATAGTTTCTAAAATTGGTAACATTACTGACAGTACTTCCGGACGTACCACAGTAGTTGCTGCATGATCAAAATAGATCCTTTCTTTATTCATAGAAGATCTTCCTTATCATTATTTAGACGTGCCAGGATACTTAATATCAACCTAAGCCAACATTAATCCAGGTATGGGCAGTCGTTGGTAACTCGCGTTACTCAGTCTCAGTTTTGCTTTTACCCGCTTTTCTTAGCTTATTTACTTCATTGAGCCAGGCTTTCACTTTAGCCTCATAGCCATTGTCCGAAGGCTGATAGTATCGGCCCTCCTCATATCCCTCAGGTAAAAAACGCTGATAAGACACCGCCTGTGGATAATCATGGTCATATTGATACCCGACGCTGTAACCTAACTTCGACAAGTCCTGTATCGGTGCATTGCGCAAATGGAAGGGAATTTCCGGGATATTACCTGCCCTAATATCATCGAGCGCTCGATTTATTCCTAGATAGCTACGATTAGATTTGGGACTGGTTGCAATCGCAACTGTTGCCTGAGCGAGTATCAATTTGGCTTCCGGCAGTCCGATAGCTTGAACAGCATGATGGGCAGCTACTGCCAAAGAGAGCATCTGTGGATTTGCCATACCAACATCTTCTGCAGCACAGATCATAATGCGGCGAGATAAAAAGCCAATATCCTCCCCTGCTTCCAGCGCCCTCGCTAAATAATGTAAAGCAGCATCAGGATCACTACCACGCATAGATTTAATAAAAGCGCTAATCGTATCATAATGGTTTTCGCCAGCTTTATCATATTGCGGTGCTTTTTTCTGTAGACAATCCTGCATAATATCCAGATCAATCATAATTGTATTATCGGATTGTTCAGTCGTAAGAACAGCTAATTCTAAAGCGTTGAGAGCAACCCTGGCATCCCCGCTGGCAAGTGCTGCAGCAAGTTCTAAGGCCTCATCCGAAACGTCAATATTCAAAAAGCCAAAACCCCTATCCGGATCATCTATTGCACGCCGCAGAAGACTTATAATGTCATTATTGCTTAGAGGATAGAGCTGAAAAACGGTTGATCTGGAAATCAGAGCCTTATTGACTTCAAAGAAAGGATTCTCTGTTGTTGCTCCAATCAATATCAAGGTACCACTTTCAACATGTGGAAGCAGTGCGTCTTGCTGAGCCTTGTTGAAACGGTGAATCTCATCAATAAATAGGATCGTTTTTCCCTCTGGAGTTATTAGTGGATTTTCCGCATCAGAAACAACTCTTTTGATGTCAGCAACGCCTGAGGTGACGGCATTCAGCTTCTGAAAACGGTAGCTTGTTGTTTGAGCAATAACTTTGGCTAAGGATGTTTTACCTGTGCCGGGTGGCCCAAATAAAATGATTGTGGATAAGCGGTCGGCCTCAATCATGCGTCTGAGCATTCGTCCCTTAGCCAAGATATGAGATTGTCCGACAATCTCGTCTATGGTCCGCGGCGCCATACGAAAAGCCAAAGGCTCACGCCTAGCATATTTATACTTATCTTCTGAATAATTAGAGATCGGCATATAGGGGATATCGCTCGCACAGAGCCGCAACTTCGCGGGTGATCTGGTCTTTTTTGGCGCTATAGTCATATATGGCATCAGAGATTAGACCGGCAATCAGATTCATATCCTGTGTATTAAAACCTCTGGAGGTAAGCGCAGGAGTTCCAAGTCGAACACCGGAAGTAATTCTGGGCGATTCAGTTTCAAAGGGGATCGTATTTTTATTACAGGTGATGTTTACTTGGTCAAGTCTGTTTTGTAATTCTAAACCCGTGATACCAGACTTGCGCAAGTCAAGCAAGAGTAGATGAGTATCTGTCCCGCCGGAAACAACATCAACTCCCCTGTTTAAAAAGCCATCCGCTAACGCAGCAGCATTGGCTAGCACACGTTTCTGATAGTCTACAAAATCTGCTTGCATAGCTTCCTTAAATGCAACTGCTTTTGCAGCAATAATATGCATTAGCGGACCGCCTTGTGTACCCGGAAAAACTGCAGAATCTACCGCTTTAGCATGCTTTTTTTTGCAAAGTATAAGTCCTCCTCTGGGTCCACAAAGAGTTTTATGGGTAGTAGAGGTTACGAAATCGGAATATGGAACAGGGTTCATATGTAATCCAGCCGCTACAATGCCCGCAATATGTGCTGCGTCCACCATTAATAGCGCGCCAACTTCATCGGCGATTTCACGATAGGCTTTGAAATCAAGGGTTCTGGGATAGGCACTGCCGCCGGCAATTAACAGTTTAGGTCTAACTTTTTTAGCCTTTGATCTCAGCACATCAAAATCTACTTGACAATTTTTAGGCGATACATGATAGCTGTGAGACTCAAAAAATTTGCCGCTGATATTTATTTTCATGCCATGTGTTAAATGGCCACCATGATTCAAATCCAGTCCGAGTATTCTGTCACCGGGATCTAAGGCTGCAAGAAATACCGCAGTATTGGCCTGGGAGCCGGAATGAGGCTGTACATTGGCATGCTCAGCACCAAAGATCTCCTTAGCACGATCAATTGCCAGCTGTTCAACAATATCAACATATTCACAACCGCCATAATAGCGCCTGCCGGGATAACCTTCCGCATATTTGTTGGTCAAAACAGATCCTGTCGCCTCTAATACAGCACTGCTGACAAAATTTTCAGAAGCTATCAACTCCAGCTTATTCTGTTGCCGCAGCAATTCACCTCTAATTGCTGCAAAAACTTCAGGATCAACTTGTTCGACTGCTGAACAATATGGAATTTTCATTTTCCCCTCCGTTAACAGTATATATTTAATAGAATTTAGTCAGATTTTCTGCACAATTAATCATAACATATCAGTAGAGGCAGATTACTTTTTCATGAGAAATTATCCCGTAAAAATACTGTCCTAACCTCAAGATTGCTCAGAGCTTCAGTCACTAGTTGCTCTAAATCAAGTTTATGTTCCGCTCGTTTAGCGTCTTCGATGGAAGCAGTGGTTTTAGGATGTCTGGCCACAAATACTGTACAACAATCATCATATGGCTGAATGCTGGTTTCATAAGTACCTATTTGCTTGGCTTTAAGCGTAATATCGTCTTTATCTAAACCTATTAAGGGCCTTAAGATCAGAAGCTCTGAGGCCTGTTCGGTTGTGACTACGGAATCCAGAGTCTGACTGGCAACCTGACCAAGACTTTCACCGGTAATGAGGGCTTTCAGATCGTTATTGATGGCAATTTTAGAGGCAATTCTCATCATCATGCGTCTCATGATAATTGTAAGCATATTTTCCGGGACGTAATCGTCCAAAGCAAGCTGGACTGAGGTGAAATTCACAATATATAGGCGATGATTTCCTATATATTGTGAAAGAATCTGTGAGAGATTGACCACTTTATTTAAAACCGGAAACCCAGTATAGGGTGGTGTATGAAAATAAACACAATCCAAACGCATGCCGCGGGAGGCCATCATCCATGCTGCAACAGGACTGTCTATTCCGCCGGATAACAAAACCAGACCATCTCCGCCAGTACCAACAGGAAGCCCTTTCTGCGCAAGTATCTTATCAGCATACAAATAAATTTGGTCTCTGATTTCGATAGAAAATATTAGATCGGGATTGTGAACGTCAACAGTAAGCAATCCAGGAAAACGTTCTAACAAGAGAGACCCGGCGGTACTGGAAACTTCATAACTGCCAAGTGGAAAACTTTTGTTTATTCTACGGGTTTCAACCTTGAAACTTAATTTATTTTTCTTTGACAATATACAATCAGCATAGTTAGAAATTTGTTCCCAGATTAGGATTGGATCAGCAGGGAAAGCTCTAACAAAACTGGCGGACACAATCCCAAATACCTTGCTAATTCGATTTAGAATCTCTTGTGACGGGAACTCATCAGTTTTGGGTCGGATCCAAATCCTGCTCTGACTTTGTTCAATATGAAAACTACCGAGATCACGCAAGCGATAGCGAATATTACTAATTAGCTGACGAAAAAAAAGACTACGGTTGACACCTTTAAGAGCTATCTCACCAATCCTTACCAGTACCATCTCTGAGAAACATGGTTTATCACTTGATGTTTCCGACATATCATAATCTCCATCGTAAGTATTCAGCACCAATTATCTGTGCGGCCTTGATCACATCTTTACTGGACAAATTTTTTGAAAAACTGATCCTAACCGCACCTAAAACCTCCTGATCTGTAAGACCTAAATTACGTAAAGTTGTATATTCCCTACTATGCAGACCAGAGCAAGCCGATCCGTGCGAGATATACACGCCTTGATTACTGACAGCATTTACTAAAGTTTCACCACGTAAGCGAGGGAAAGATAAAAGTAATATCTGTGGCACCCCGTTTGCCGGGGATACAATACGGAACTCATCTGTCAGCTCGCTCAATTTAAAGATAAACTGTTCTCTATAGCTTTTGCATTTCCTGTAGTTTTCTTCAATATCAGCAGCAGCAAGTTCCGCTGCTGTGGCCAGTGCTCTTACGAGAGGCGCATTTTCTGTACCGGAACGAAAGCCGGACTGTTGTCCCCCACCCAGAATTAGTGGTTCCAATAAAGTTTTCGGCTTTTTTATTAATAAGCCTATGCCTTTTGGAGACCCGAATTTATGACCGGAAATTGACATTAGATCACAGTCAAACTCAGTAAAGTTTAGCGGAATTTTGCCTGCTGCCTGCACAGCATCCAGGTGAATTTTTGTTCGCGGGCTAAGTTTTCGGATTGAGGAAACAATGTCAGAAATTGGAGTTACAGCACCTGTTTCATTACTGACCAAAATGAGACTAACTATACCTGGATTCTGATCTTCGATGGTATCAAGCAAAGCCTTCTTATCGACTGCACACGATATCGGATCAAGACTGATTTCAATTAGATCATAATTGATGCTGGCTGCAACCCTTCTTGTAGCTTCGTGCTCACCGGCCGTTATTAAAATCCGCTTTGGCAGTCTTGTATAAGCACCTGATAAGCCCTTGAGTGCCAAATTAATCGATTCTGTTCCGCCTGAGGTGAAAATCAAGTCAGCCGGATTAGTTTTAAAAACTCGCGCGAGAATTGACCTTGCATCTTCAATCATCGCCAGAGCTTTATGTCCAGCCAAATGACTAGAAGCAGGATTAGCATAAATGTCTCTCAAATCAGAGCAATAATTGTTGAGAACTTCAGTGCAGATCGGACTGGCAGCAGTATAATCCAGATAGATTGCGTTGTTCTGCATATCAATTAATTTCAAGTCGTATCAACTCAGGACGTAAAGCAGTTCTAATTACTTCACAGATACTGCCATTGCGAGCAAATAAGGGGCCTTCTGCGACAAGCACAAAGGAGCGTCTGGGGATTTCCAGCATCTTAGCTTCGCGATTACGAGCGGGTCTCGCAATGATGTTAATACTACCTTTTGTGGGCAAAAAGGCATATTTATTTGACTTTATATCTACCATTCTTTTGCCGGAGCTGATGCTTTGTCCAAGGTCGGGAAAAATCGAGACAGGAATATATGATGCGCACCAACCATGAATCTGATGGTCATAATATATTGGCCACTGCGCTAACCAATATCCGGGATGCTTGCCCGTAAAGCCAAAAATTTCATCTAGTTCACTTTCCGGCTCAACTAACATTACGGGCCTAAGTTCAATTTCATCATAGGAATTTAGGTTAAGAAAAGAAAAACTCAGGGCATTAAAGTGAGGAATCGCTAGACGCTCAGGTTCTGTTGATACATAAGTCCCTCTTCCCTTATGGATCTCTAAAATTCCATCCGAGACTAATTCTGAAATCGCCTGTCTAACAGTAGGTCGCGACAGATCAAGTTCCTTACATAGCTGCATTTCGGAAGGGATCCTATCTCCCTGCTTGTATTCACCATCCTGAATGCGCTCTACAATCAATTCGCGCAATTGTGCATATAGTGGAATACTGCTGTGTTTATCTAATTTCATAATTGACCCCCAAAATCTGGCTTTCTAATAAGATGTCCTTACATCATATCATAGAACATAATATTTACAAGCCATTAGATTATGGTAACTACAACCCGCCAACTATGATTTTTGATTGATTGGTAGATAAGTGATATGTTCAACTTCCTGATTATCATTAAGATCAACTAATGCTGCCAGTATAATTGCTATTTTATCTTGTAGACCGTTATTAGACAGAAAAATTTCAGCCGTTCTAAATATACGGTTTCTTTTTTGCTTAGTAATTGCTGCTGCCACGCCACCGTATTCGGCTGAACTTGATGACCTAGCCTTAACTTCTACAAAATAAATCTTGTCATCTTTCCTGCAAATTAAATCTATTTCGCCCACATTAGGAACAGAATAGCGACTTGCAATAATAGCATAGCCTTGTCCGGATAAATGAATAGCCACTTGACGTTCAAAACTCTCGCCTATATTTCTGATCGAGGTTGACAGCTGACCTTTGTGCTCCGGCTTAAGAAAACTCAAGCGATGTATTGGTGAAGCTCCAAATTTATCCAAGGCATTATAATGCTGTCTAGTACCATATCCTTTATGTGCTTCGAAACCATATTGTGGATAATGCCTGCTATATTCGACCATTAAGTGATCCCTGGAGACTTTAGCCAATATTGAAGCAGCAGCAATACAATTCACCTTTGCATCTCCTTGTACGAGTGGTTGAATTGGGATCTTAAACCCTGGCAAGGCCATAGCATCAGTCAAGACAATATCCGGTTTAACACCAAGCCCCCTAACGGCATCCGACATCGCCTGAATCGTAGCATTCCTAATATTAATCAGATCAATTGTGTGTGCCGCTACAGGAACGATGCTATAAGCAATCGCATAGGTTAAAATTTCTTCAAACATTGCTTCCCGGCGTTTTATGGTCATTTTTTTAGAATCATTTAGCCCCGGCAATTTTCTATCTGCAGGCAATATACAGGCAGCGGCTACTACCGGACCTGCCAAGGGTCCTCTCCCCGCCTCATCAACCCCTGCAATATTCTGATATCCTTGTTGAGCCAATTGGTCCATATACTTTTGCATCTCAGTCCAGCGCAATTCGTCCTGCTCTGTAATACGCATTTTATATGATTGACCAAGGATAACATCTGTCATTATTATTCGGCCTTCCCGATTTTGCTTTATGGCCACTCTAGGCTGATTCTTCCGATCTTGCCGCTTCGGAATTCCTGTAAAAATAAATTGAAGAAGCGAGGCAAATCCGGCTTTCCGCCACTGGCTAAGCAATTCCTTTTAAGCGCAGCCTGTTGGAACAGCTCCCAGCTCTCTTTCTCGGACAAAGCTAATGTATTCTCAGATTTGATACCAATACCAAATCTAGCTTCAATTAAGTCATGATAATCAACTATAAGCTGGCGAAAGAGAGCAAATGATACTTCCTCAATGGGTAGGATATCGTCAGGAATAGCTCCGGTTGCAGCCAAATTTCTTTTCATCTCAAATGTATCCAAGCGTGGGGGCAGTATTCCCGGCGTATCTAAAACCTCAAAATCCGTTCCTCCCTTAATCCAAGCCAACTTCCTCGTAACACCAGGTTTATTGGAAGTACGGGCCGATTTTCTGCCAATTAAACGATTAATCAAAGTAGACTTGCCGGAATTAGGGATACCAACTACTACTATTCTAAGTGGAGACACTTTTTTGCCTTTTTGTCGTGCTATTGATATATATTGCTGATTATAATCAAGCAATCTTCGTTTCAGGTTCATGAGATCATTATCAGAAAGAATATTTAAAGCCAGCCAAATCAAATTGTTAGTAGTTGCCTGACTAAGCCATCTCTCAGTACACAATGGATCAGCCAGATCTGCCTTGCTCAAGATTGTCCAAACAGCCTTTTCTCTAAACATTTTATCCAGATCAGGATGACGCGACGAGCTCGGCAAACGTGCGTCACAGACTTCCAAAATCAGATCTGCGCGTGTCAGACTAGACAATAACTCACGCCTGGATTTTGCCATATGTCCGGGAAACCAATTGATCTCTTTCAAATCGATCTGCCTCTGTTCTTAAAAGAGTTAAAAAAGCTCCGCAGAGCGGAGCCGATTAACAAAATACTATCTGCGAGTTGGTAATTTTTCTCTGACCTTGGCCGCTTTGCCAACGCGGTCCCTGAGATAGTTAAGCTTAGCACGACGAACACGGCCTTTTCGCACTACTTCTATCTTATTGATTTTAGGAGAATGAACCGGTAAGACACGTTCAACGCCAATACCGTATGATACCCTACGTATAGTTATTGTTTCATTGACACCGCTGCCACGACGGCCAATTACCGTACCTTCAAAAATCTGAATGCGTTCGCGTGCACCTTCCTTGATCTTGAGATGGACGCGAATAAAGTCGCCAATATCAACATTCTCATGAGCATCTCTCAAAAAATCACTTTCAACAGCTTTAACAATACTCATTTTGCGTTCCTCCTCTCCGACGGATGTTCTTACACGCAAATGCAGCGGACCATCCTATAAATAAGCCAAAATAGATATTATCAGATATTCTTAACCTCTGCAAGCCTTCTGGCCTAAACCCTTCTAACATGAACTATTATCAACTATAGTCCAATGCAACCAAATTCACCAATAGAGCAGAAACAAGTTTTCTTAAGATATTACCAAACTTTACATCTCTGAGGTATTCATCTCATAACACTATTTAAAAAGAAGCAGTTCACATATTGTTCACATATTTAAATATCCAAGGGCTCATCCTAAAAGACTACAAAAAGGATGATTTTTCTAATACTTTAATGCAGAAAGTTATTATATAAGCCCATGACACAATATGGTAACAATTGCTTTTAGGATTGTTTTATACTCTGACTGGAAAAATGTTATAATTATTTTAGCATAAAGACATTCATATTATGAATGTGCATAGCAAGAGATTAATCTCATGTATTTCATCACCTTCGATATATATATATATATATATTACACATATGTTACTGCAATAAATACGATAATTTATATCAATATTGCTCGTTGTTACCAGCTGTTTCTTAAATATTTTGCAGGAGGTGTAGATAGTTGAGCATAGCAAAGCCGGAAAATCTTGTAGCTTTCCTTGAAGATCTGGTGCTGCGACCACTAGATCAACCATTTCCAGAGTATGTAGTTAAATTACTTAGTACACATTTTGGTTATCATAATCTTGGATTCTTTCAGCCAGTGGAAACTGAAAGACACAAAGAGAATTTGTGTCAGACTGAACCTAAGTCCATTCGATTCCCTTTGGAGAGATTGACCGCTTATGTTGATTCAAGCATGGATACTGATATACGTGCAGTAATGGATAATTATAATGAATATTATTTCGCTCTGGATTATATGATTCATTCTAAACTATCAGGAGGCATGCAAGATAAACTAGTGCTGCAGAGTAATGAATTAACCTATGCAAGCGAAGAGTATATCCAATACCTGCACTCCCGCTCACTTTATCACTTTCTATGTCTGTATCTCCGGGATAGCAACAATGATTATATTGGTCGCCTTGCGTTTTCAAAGTATAAAGAAGAGGGAGGTTTCCCCAAAGAAGAAGTCAATTCTTTAATAAATATTGCCAAATTTGTTTCCAGACAACAAGAAATATACCTGCAATCGACTGAGCAAAACCGTAATTATAAACTGTTTGATATCGCCTTTCAGAGCTCTACAACCGGTTTAATTTATCTGGACAAATTCCACAATATTGTATTCCATAACCCACAAGCAGAGGAGTTTTGCGCTGATATATGTAAAAAAGAAGGAGAACCCGAGCAAATGGAATGCCTGAAGGCATCTTCAGGTTCGTTTATGCAGAAAGTAATTAATTGCTTTCTGCTCAAACAGAAAGGACTTAGTGGCCCCACACAGTTCTACCAGTGCGGTAATGAACGCTATGATTTAAATTTATTACCTTGTGTTATAGGCAAGTCAGGCACAGATCCACAGGTATTCTATATTGTACAAATTAATCTTAAAAAAATACTTAAAACCGAATCCGAAATTATAATAAGAATGCGCTTTGCTCAGGATTATAATTTGACTGAACGGGAGCTGGAATTATTGCAGTTATTACAAATAGGTCTGAGTACAATGGAGATAGCTAAGAGCATGTATATTAGCCCTCATACAGTAAAGACGCATATAAGTAATATATTTCGTAAGACTAATGTAAAGAACCGCACAATGCTGATAAATAAGTACAATAATTATTTTCAGCAATTATAACTTCCTCACCACATTAAGCTAATCCATTTGTAAGTGATTTAAACTAACATATTTTAGTCCTTCGTATATAACCCAACATTAAGAAGACTGTGGCCACAATTATGCCAATAAATATCGGGTTTACTGTCGGGATTGTTGCTTTGACCAATATTGACGCCACCAATCCACAGCCTGCAGACAGAATTGCCGAGAGCGGCTTTCCTTCTCTGCTAATTAATAAGGCTGCAGTAAAGGGGGCAAAAGTTGCTACAGCTCTTAGGCCCATAGAAAGGAAACTCCAGTCCAAAATAATATTGTTCAAAGCACCTATAGTTATCAAGGATGCTACAATCAGCAGGGCAAAAAGAACTATTCGCGTCAAGTGCAATTTTTGCTTTGCAGTAATATCTTTAAACCAGTATTTGCATATAATATCTTCTGTTAATACAGAACTTATCCCTAAGCCCATTCCAGCCCCACTGCCTATAATAGTCAATATTAAGGCAGCCATGCTTATTCCACTGAACCAGGCAGGAGTTTCCTTTAATATGAAGAGAGGTAATGCAGATTGAGATTGAATCTGGGGGTATGCCATATGCATATATAAACCAACTTGTATGGCTGCAAGACCGGCAAAAGGTATCAGTATACCGGATAAGAAATAACCATTGCGTAAGGTTTTTCTATCTTTGCCCGAAAACAAAATATTTACATATATTTGAGTGCAAAATACACCTAAAATCATTGAAAGACCTGATCCGATATCAACGGCAAATCCGCGGGCAAATAGATTAAAAAATCTCTCAGGTGGAAAGATATCTCTATTTGCCATGACTGAAAAACCACCGATCAATTTTATGGCTAAAAGTCCGCAAATACCGACAGTAATATAAAGAACTATAGTTTTTAATAAGCCAACATAGCTGGTACTAAGCGATCCTCCGAAAATTACATAAATCATCATTAAAATAATAATGATTGCCACGCTTGATAAGGCACTGATATTTAGGATCGATCGTAGCAAAGCAACACCTGCTAGTGTTTGAGAGACTACACTGAGAAAACTACCTAATGAATTTAAAATTGCAATAACTGTACTGGCTAATTTCCCAAATTTCTTCTCAATAATACTGGGAATAGTGTATTCACCACAACCTAAAATTTGTTTCGAATATAATATATAGAATAGAATTAGGGCTAAACCTGCTCCCAAAGTAAACCAAAATGCAGAATAGCCGAAAGTAAATGCCATTTGTGCAGTTCCTACTGTAGAAGCTCCTCCAACCAAAGTTCCCACCAAAGAACCAATAATCATCGGTGTACTGGCTTTGTTTTTCGCAATAGAAAAATCCTCGGCAGTTTTAACCTTGGAACCTGAAAATATTCCTATTGTCACAAATGCAAGCAGAACAGCAAGACCACCCAAATAAAATTGTGTCGACATAGGCTCTCCTCAATACCTACATTGTTATTTAACTGACAGGAGCCTATCTCTGTCATGTCATAGCGCTAGCCAGAATCAGGGACAAATATTTATTTTCAGCTGACGCACTACGGGATGACATCGCAATAGGCGCCTGCAAACCGATTATTACACCGCCAATCAAATTGCGCGGATCTGAACTTAACGTTTTTATTCCAATATTACCTGCAGTTAAGTCCGGGTATATCAATAAATCAGCATCTCCTGCTACCATGCTTTTTATTCCCTTCTCATCTGCAGCTTTTTTGCTAAATGCTACGTCAATTGCCATCGGCCCTTCAAGCAAACAATTACAGATTTTACCGGATTCGTGCCTTAATCTTAATTCATTAGCATCTACCGTTGCCTGCATAGCAGGATTAACCTTCTCAATGGCAGCTAATACGGCAACTTTTGGTTGTGACCAACCCATAACCCGCATTGCATCAATTGTATTAACAATGATTTTTTCTTTCTGATCAACATCAGGATCTAAAGCAACAGCTCCATCTGTCATGGCAATAATTTTATGATAAAAAGCCAATTGACCAAAATTAACCGAAGACACGATACTGCCCGTTCGAATTCCACATTCTCTGTTGAACATCGCTTTCATCATGGTTGCAGTGCCAATCTTGCCCTTCATTAATAGATTAGCTCTACCTTCACGGATACATTTGGTCGCTTGCAATGCAATATCAGTATCATTGTCGCAATTAATAAATTCACAGGGCAAATCATATGCGTCAATATCTTTGAGCAATACTTCAGTTTTCTCCTGATTGCCAATCAGAATTGGCTTAACAATCCCTTCCCTGCTGGCCTTTAATATCGCTTTAAGACTATTGGGTGACTGTGACCCAATTAGTGCTACTGTTGAAGTTTGTCTTTTTGATGCCAAGGTATTTGTTAGCTCACTAAATGTTCTATACATATTTTTATTCTTCCTTATTGTAAATATTAATTGGATTTAAGATCATCTTCCTATTTTTCTGTGGTCTTTTTAACATAACTGTAAAAATCTTCAGAATCTCTAAATCTGCTGAAGACTACATCGTAGTTCTGAACCGGAATCTCATTGTTTAAGACTAGAAGTGCTCCTTCTGCCAGTGCATCCATTTCATACTCACCGGGGAAAATCATCACCGGGGCAATGAATTCTACACGTTGAGATATCATGTCTGTAAAGACTGCGTTATATGCCATACCACCGGTAAATACGATTCTATCGACATCCTCATTAATCGTCATTCGCATTTCGGCTATTGATTTAGAACACTGGAGTACCATTGCTTCAATCATCAAGTTAGCTTTCTCATCGTTGTTTCTAGCCATCTGAAAAACTTCTCTGGCATCTTGAGTGCCAAAGTAGGCCATAAAACCTGATGCTCCGTTTAATTTTCTAAGCATTTCCCGCTTATTGAACTCCCCGGAAAAACACAAAGCAACAAGCTCATCAGTGGGAAGCCTTCCGGCACGCTGTACAGACATGGGACCGGTATAAGCATTGGCTATATCAATGATCCTACCAAATTTGTGGGCAGAAACTGAGATACTGCCACCAAAGTGAGCAACGATAAATTTTCCTTCCTCATACGGCATGGCGAGCTCATCAGCAGCTTTCCTGGCAACTTTACGAGCATTAAGCGGATGTCCTCTTGGATTATTTCTGATGGGAGGACATCCAGTCACAGTGGCAGCAGGAATCATTTCATCTAGACTTTCGCCATCATAAATAATAGCAGGCACATCTGTCCCCTGAGTAATTAAGCGCGCAAGCATACAGGATAGAGAAGATTCGTGTGGAACGGGAGGATCATATGTGAGTACATCTACCATCAACTGATTAATAGCATAGGCTCCTCCATTAATTGGTGGCAAAGGCCCGCCTCGTGCAACAACTATATCCAAGCCTTTAATATCAATACCTTTCTTTTCAAGAAAGTTTTGCAACACTTCCGTACGATATGGCAGTTGATCAATTGCTGACAAACTCGTACGCTGAATTTCCTCAGGCAATACCATATTCTCATTCCATAATTTTTGATCATTTTCGTAGAGAGCAATTTTTGTAGATGTCGAACCTGTATTGATAACTAATATTTGAAAATTTTTCACTATATTTCTCCTTAGTCTATCCTAATATTAGTGCAAGAAATTAATAACAGTTTTACTTATCAAGTAAGATTATCTCCTGAACCGTCAGAAGTTTGCATTAATTTAGTCCCTGCACAAGTTTGCAAAAGTTTATGGACGTCAATCTTATATGGACCATCCCAAGTGATACAATAATATAATTTATCTGTTTTTTTCATAGATATAAGACGTTCTCCATCCAAGGCAAGGCTACCGGGACCAGGCAATATTTCCATTCTCTCGTTTATAGATACTATCTGATGAGATTCAAAACCAACTAAAGGCATTAACCCTGGTGCAAAGGGTATTCTAAACATTTGCTTTTCCTTATCAAGCATGACCTCCATGCCATTATTGTCTCGGGGACTTATATGTTGTATCTGTGCGGGTATTGATGTCATACCAATATTCCAAGCACAGCAGGAAGTAACTACTATTTGTCTAACCTCTTTTATAGACCAAACTGCTCGAGAACCTAAATTAATATTTTCACTTTTTACCAGATCAATCAAAGCAATATCAATGAGCTTGTCATCTCTGAAGATCTCTATCCTCTTGCTAGGACAAATAAAGTTTTTAGCGGTTTCTCTGGGCAATCTACAATATAAGGCAGCAGCCATTCCTGCCACCGTCCCTTCAATTAGATCAGGGAAAACATTGTTGGTCCCGGTAGATATAGAAATTAGTGGGGTTTCGCCACATTCTTTAGCAACTGCCCGATTGGTGCCGTCACCTCCTAATACCAGAATACAGCCAACTTCACCTCTCATTTTTTGTGCACAATATGTGGAGTCAGCCTCCTCATATTGCACCGGCATATCTATTGGCCGCACTTCTACCTGGTCTAACAAATGACGGTCATCCGAGGTTAAACAATTCAAGGCACGTGGGACAATTGCATACTCATCGGGCATGTATTGAATACAACTTATACCCAAATGAGCTAAGGCAATTAATGCCCTAGCGATAATATTGACCTTAAACTGATTGTCTATTCCTGCCCCATATGCAACCAACCTGCGTATATCGCTGCCTGATCTGGGGTTAGCAATTATTCCCACTGAATTCCACATATCAAGAACTCCTTTGGGTGACTTCAACATGAATAACAAGAAAGGGGCATGTCTGTATTAGAAAGTCCTAGCACAAAACATGCCCATTCTTAGTCGTTAGCTCATATCTTATTCCTTATAAGCTCCAATCGATTTCATCATCCCTTTCAGTGTTTCCTTGTCAATTTTATAGGCAAACATGGAAAGTCCTGCCGCAATAGCAATAACACCTGGGAGATAAGTAAATATGATGTTAATAGCATTTAGGGTGCTAGCACTTTGGGCCTGACCTGCAACATAGCCTGTTGCGCCTAGAGCCCAACCAATGGATGCAGTACCCAAACCTATGCCCATTTTTTGCATGAAGGTGTTAAATGCGGATATAAAGCCTCCGGCTCTAACACCGTATTTATAATGTGTGAAATCAGTACTGTCTGCAACCATTCCATGCATTCCGGAACTGGCAACGCCTTGACCTAGGCTGGCCAGCAACTGCAGTCCGAAGATAATATATATGGCAGTACGATCAGTGGGACTGACTAAACCCATGATGCAGAGAATAACGCCAGTGAAAATAAAACCATATCTGGGTATTAAGGCTTTATTTTGAACACGAACCGCAAAGCGGGGCATTAGCATAGATCCTACTAAATTCCCACCCATGTTGAAAAATGAGTAGTACGGGAAAAGGGCTTTATCACCAACATTATACGTGAAGTAATACATTGCAGTGGCAGCCCGGCCATAATTATAAAAGCCAAAGCACAGGAAACAAATAGCCAGCAACCAGACCGGAGTATTGCCCTTAAGGATTTTAATATTATCTCTCATCCGTACCGGTTTCTTGGGTTTGTGATGTACGATTTCCTTGGTACCGAAGAAACAAATCATGAACAAAGGCAACATAATGCCGAATGAATAAAGTATAGCGGTAAAAAAGTAACCCTTGCCCTCGTTGCCGCCACCAAATAAATTGACCAGTGGCAAAGTTGCGATATTAATGATAAACATTCCCGTGTAAGCAAAGGTGAGACGCCAGCTAGCAACACTCGAGCGCTCATTAGGATTAAGAGTCATCACAGTTTGCATGGCAGAATAAGGAATGTTCATGCAAGTAAATACGAATACTAAGATGAAAAACATGATGAATGCATAAGCATCTTTGGCAGTTTGACTGCCAAATTTGAAGGGTGTAAATGCCAAAACATTCATAAATGCCATCGGAATACAGGCTATCAGCCAGGGGCGATACTTGCCCCATTTGGTCTGAGTCCTATCAGCCCATGACCCCACCAGAGGATCATTTATGGCATCCCAAAACCGTGATAAGAGCATAATTGTACCCGTAAAGGCAGCAGTCACACCCAAAATATCTGTCCAGAAATACATTAAAAAGGAACCTATAAAGGTCCAACTGAAATTAGCCCCTAGATCTCCCAGTCCATATGCTAATTTACGCTTAACTGGAAGAACACCCATAGGGTCTTCACCTTCCACGAAAGTGAACTCAGAATCATTATGTTCAGCAACGTCCTTTTTAATATCCTCATCCAATTTTGTCTTTTTCTCTGTCATAGTGGCCTCCTACTGTTAAGTGTGTGGTATGTCGGCATAATTCAAAACTGCCAATCAGTTCATAATGTCAACGATTGCTTGGTATATTTCGTCAACATCGGGTAGACAGTACATGTCCATTTTCCCTGCCGGCAGCGATGAATCTAAGGCTGCGATGCGCTTAATTGGTTTCTTAAGGTCATTTAGACATCTTTCCTGTATGGCAAAGGCAAATTCCCCAGCGTAACCACCTGTCAGGCAATTTTCATGGACAATGATAACCCTTCCGGTTTTGGAAGCTGATGCACAGAATGCGTCCGCATCATAGGGTTTGATAGTACGGGGATCAATCAATTCAACGCTGATATTTTTCCCTTCCTTTTCTAATCTCTCAATCGCTTCTTTGGCAAACTTTAACATTTTTTGATTTGCGATCAGCGTAACATCCTTGCCTTCCTGTAGAATACGTGCCTTCCCAATAGGTATCGTGTACTCCTCATCCGGCACGTCACAGGTTTCTGCATACATAGTTTTATGCTCTAAAAATAGGATTGGATTGTCGTTGCGGATGGCCGACTTGAGAAGACCCTTAGCATCATAAGCATCTGAAGGGCTGATGATTATTAACCCCGGTATATTCATGAACCAGCTTTCAATACACTGAGAATGCTGAGAAGAGTTGCCGCCTCCAGCGCCCTGTGCTGCTCTATAAACAATAGGACAGGTATTAGCGCCGTTAGAAACAAAGTGCATCTTTGCCGCCTGGTTGGCGATGCCATCATACTGCAGCATAGCAAAATCAGCGAACATTATTTCCACTACAGGACGCATACCCATTAATGCCATTCCTATCGGCATGCAGGATATGAGATTTTCACAAATAGGCATATCAATTACACGTTCCGGACCAAATTCTTCAAACAGTCCCTTTGTTACAGTATAGATACTTCCCCATCGGCCAACATCTTCGCCGGTAATATATACACTGTCATCACGAAGCATTTCTTCCCTAAGTGCTTCATTAAGAGCCTTGATGATATTCTTTTTACTCATAATTTTCCTCCCTTTTCTACTTTGTTGGGCAATACTATAAAACGTAGTTAATTTTCATCACATGCTCGCGTGTTTCCTCACGGTTGAAGGTATCTCCACTTGTTGCATATTCAAAGGCTTCGTCAACAATACGATCCTGTTCCTTTTCAATAGCTAATAATTCTTCCTCTGTAGCAATATTGTTGTCAAGAATAAAATTCCTAGCAATTTTGACAGGATCACTATTCGCCATGGCTTCTTCAACCTCAGATTTGTCGCGGTATATTTCATTGTCACCGACAAAGTGACCTTTCCAGCGATTTGTTTTAAATTCAACAACACTGGGCTCGCATTTACGTGCCCTAGCCATTGCCTCACGCATGACTTCCTTAACCAGGAACGGATCTGTTCCGTCATAGGAAGCTGTTGGCAGGCCAAAACCTCGCGCACGTTCTGCCAAAGAGTCAAGTCCGGTAGAATATTTGCTCGTGGTTGATATGGCATACCCGTTGTTTTGAATGTAAAAAGCAACCGGCAACTTGAAGGCAGCGATAATATTCAATGCTTCGGCTACTGCTCCAAGATTCAAGTCGCCATCACCTGATCCTATTACTACACATCCTGGAATTTTCTTTAGCTTATAATATTGGGCAATTCCAGTTCCAACGGCCTGACACTGACCTAAAATGGCAATACGTGGTCCAATCTTGTTCGAGTGCATATAATAATGCGAACCACCTCCCATACCCTGCTGACCGCCAAATTTCTTAGCTTGAATTTCGGCTTCAAAGGATTTGACACCATAACGAAGCGCACATACGGGTTTTGCTCTATGATGCGGGAGAAACCAATCATCCTCGGTCAATTCAGAATAAATTCCGGCACTGACAGCTTCTTCACCATGAGCGAGGTGAACACCACCGGTTGATCTTCCTTCCATAAGAACTTGAAAATGCTTCTCTTCTCTAATTCTGGAGAAATAAGTAATTTCATATGTTTTTAGATACTCTTCTTTGGTAAATGACATATAATCCTCCTTTAATAATTGTCCTAGGCTCATCAGGAAATTTCCATATCTACGATGACCTTCTTATCTTGATAACGACCAGAGTTTAATGCCTCAAATGCTTCCGGTGCTTCATCTAGAGAAATCGTGCGCGTTGCATATTGTTTGACAGAAATTCTGCCGTTCTCTACCATCTCCAAAGCTCTCCTGTAGTCCAGGAAAGTATAGCCATAAGTCGCCTGAATACCGATCTCGTTATGAACCAGATCATAGGAAACAAACGGATAGGGCTTTGGATTCGCACCTAAAAGTCCGATATGGCCACCTCTTGAAACAGAATCAATAGCCAGCTGTAACGCGGGACCGGCGCCGGCACATTCAAAAACAATGTCGTATTTTTTGTTGTCATTGAAGCGGATTAATTCTTCCAGAACCTCCGGTTTCGAGGTATCAAAGAAAGCGTCGCAGTCTCCTGCTTCTAGAAGATCTTTTCCGCGATCTTCCTTTATATCGCCTACAGCAATTTTCCCAGCGCCCTGACTTCGCACCAATGAAGTGCAGGTTGAGCCTATGATGCCTAAGCCCAGAACCAATACCCTTGCTCCATTGAAAACTCTGTTAATTCTAACTCCGCGGACAGAAGTTGCCAGCGGTTCTAACATTGCTGCTTCTGTCATAGTAATGCTGTCTTTGAGTTTTATAACTGCACTGGGAGAAACCAAAATCATATCCGCAAAGGCACCAAAATCCTGATAACCTTCCTCGCATAGATTAGGAAAGCCGTTAATGCACAGATCACAAGTACCGCAACCGGAAATAGGGCATACTGTGACGCGATCTCCAGGCGATAGATCTTTGCGAGAACCCGGATCAACAACATATCCACTATATTCATGACCAAGGAGTTTTCCTTTCATTTCATCTCCACGGTCGTAATAAGTGTGAAAATCACTTCCACATATCCCGCACTTGCTGACCCGGATTAAAACATCTCTGCCATTTGGTTTGGGATCCTCAACTTCGATAATTGAAACTTTATGATAACCTTCTAATACTAAAGCGCGCATACTGTTTACCTCCTTCGCTAATTGAATAGATATGACTAGAATTCATCTGCTGTGTTATAACTCGCCTATATACTGTTTCGGATTGGCGAAAACACGGATTAAGGCTTCGTAATAACTGGTTGTATCGTGTCCGGTATGGACACGGTGATCAGAGGTAGTAGAGAAATATGCAATTTTTCTTGCGACTATGTTCCCATCCTCATCTACTACTGGTTCAGGCTTAATATTTCCTATACCAATGATAGAAACGGTACCCAAGGGAACTGCAGGTGTCATTCCGCAAACTTCACTAGTTCCGGTATTGGAAACTGTATAAGTAGCCCCACTTAGATCGTCCATACTTAATGTTCTATTATTTGCTTTCTCAATCAGGCTACTCAGCTCCTCAGCAATTTCATATATAGTTTTCTTCTCTACATTCTTAATAACCGGTGTAATCAAAAGATTGTCTTTTGTTGAGACAGCGATGGCAATATTCTTCGACTTATAGACCTCAATTTTTTTATCAACCAGCTGTGAGTTAAGCATTGGGCTATCCTCCAGCGCTACAGAAATCAGCTTCACTATCAGAACAGTCAAAGTTACTCCTTTTCCAAGGGCTTTCAGTTCACTATGCAAAGCTAATAATGGTTCCATATTTATGCGGATAAAACTACTGGTCTGCGCCATCGTCTGCAGTGATTTATAAACATTTTCCCCGGCAATACGTCTAATCCCTGTGTAGGGGATAGTTTTCAGTATTTCTTTGCCATCTTTTGTAAATTTAGTTTCATCAGACATTTTCATGTGCTCTTTTCATACAGTTAGAGATAACTTGTCATTCAGAAGCAATTTGCAGAATGGGGGCTCCAACTGCTACTTCGTCACCTTCCTCAGCCAGGAGTTTTTCTACAGTTCCATCAACTGGGCTTTCCAGTATATTTGTTAGTTTCTCTGAAGAGATTTCACAGAGATTATCGCCTACTTTGACTGCATCGCCTTCCTTGACAAACCACTCCACAATTTCTCCTGCCTCCATGGTAGTTCCATATCTGGGCATATTAATATCCATTCTTAGTTCTCCTTCTGTTTTTATCTGCCAAATTTACTGCGATCAGGATAGCCTGTTTGCTCCCAGCCACCGTCTACTACTAAACTAATACCATTTATGTAGGAAGCAGCATCGGATGCTAAGTACACACATGCACTTGCTACCTCCTCCGGCTGTCCGGGTCTGCGTAGCGGGATCCGATCCATATACATATTGAAAATAAATTCCTGGCTGGTTAAATAATGTGTTAATGGCGTAATGATTAAACCTGGCAATACTGCATTAACACGAATATTATCCGGGGCAAACTCAATAGCCGCATTCTTAGTGAGCATTTCAGCGCCGGCTTTGGCCGAAGAGTAGGCTGCACCTCGATACATAGGAACATGTGAATTCAGAGATGTTACATTTACAATCGATCCACCGGTACCTTGTCTCTTCATTTGGACAGCTGCGTGTTTTGTGCCATAAAACACACCATTTAGGCACACATCAACTGTTTTCTTCCAATCTTCTTGAGGCTGTTCCATGATAATGCCGCCTATTGAGTAGCCAGCAACGTTAAAGAAAGAATTTATTTGTCCAAAATCTTTAACAGCATTTGATATCAAATTCACAATTTGATCTTCATGGGTCACGTCAGTGGGATAACCCTTGAAATTTTCCCCCAGTTCGGCCTCTGTTTCGCTAAGGAGATCTGCATTTAAATCTCCTCCAACCACATAGGCGCCTTCCAAAAGTAATAGCTCAGCAATAGCTTTTCCTATTCCTGATGCTGCGCCAGTAACTACTGCAACAGATCCTTTTAGACCTAGTTCCATAAGTAATCCAACCTCCTTTATAAAAATTTTTCAGCTAGTTATGGCATCTTGTAATTAAATTTTGAACTATATAGTAGATAATTTAAATTAACCAGTGGTATGATTTTTCATTGATTAAAAGTACGAAGGAAATCCGAATAGGGACTAAAAAAATAATCCAAATTCGTATTATGTTTCATCATAGAAACAGCTAAGGCAAATAATCTTAAATCGAGAAAATATTTTAAGTAGCTATTTAGCAATATAACTAAGGAAAGTTATAACCCAAGTCCGGAACTCATAGAGATCCTGCTCCCTGGCAGCTGGAAGCCAAGAAAATTTGTAAATTATAAAAGCCAGTTAGCCTATATCGGCGAACCGGCTATATTTATAGTGGTATTTGACACTTACACTAATGCTGTTAATACTGACTTCTGTTTTATCAGTCATATAATATTCACCCTCTTTTTAATGGGTGCCAATACAAGGTCATGGGTGCAAGCAAACCTATAATATAATTCTCGCATCATCCACGTTATGGTGCAATCACATAGAAATTGCCACATCTGTTACTTTTTCGCACATTGCAACTCAGTTAAGTCGTTTTTCGACCGCATTAATGATCGTCTCAAGTACCTTAATCCGGGCGTATAGCTTAGAATTAGACTCTATCACCGTCCACGGCGCAAACTCTGTATTGGTGTAACGCAACATATCATCTACTGCATTCTCGTAAATATCCCACTTTTCGCGATTGCGCCAATCTTCTTCCGTAAGCTTCCAGCGCTTCTCCGGCGTGTTCTCCCTCACTTTGAACCGATTCAGCTGCTCTTCCTTGTCGATTGCCATCCAAAACTTTACAATAACCGCACCCCATTTGTGCAACATATACTCGAATTCATTTATCTCATTATAAGCCTGCATTATTCGTACCTGCGGAGTGAATCCCTCAACACGCTCCACCAACACACGACCATACCAAGTGCGATCAAAGATTGCAATATGTCCCGTCACTGGCAAACGCATATAAAATCGCCATAAATAATGACGAGCCAGTTCATCTGATGTAGGTGCTGAGATCGGATGCACCGCGTACCCTCGGGGATCAAGCGACCTTGCCACTTGCCGGATACTACCACCCTTTCCCGCCGCATCATTACCTTCAAAGCCAATAATTATGGGAATCTTATTTAAATATATTCTGTTATGCAACTTTTGCAGCTTAGCGTCCAACTCCCGGTGTTTTTCATCGTATTCCTCCCGTGACATCTCACGGTTCAAATCATAGTCCTGTATCTTTCGTGTATGTAATAACGTAAACTTCTTGCTCACATAGGGTCTCCCCACTACCTCTTGCTCAGGCTGTACAGTTGTGCGTTTATGCAGCGCCACCCGTAACTCTTCTGCAACCCTTTGCATCACCGTTGCACGCATGTAGTACCTATTCTGTGCATTTACAATCACCCATCGTGCATGTGGGCAATCAGTTACCTCCATTACACTTTTATAAAACCGGAGATTCTTTTTGTAGTTTTTTAATTTTTCCAGATCAGCCTTCGTCACACGCCAAGCTGTCTCTTCATCCATACGCAACCGATCTAATCTCCTTTTTTGCTCCTTCTCAGAAATATGCAAAAAAAACTTCAAAATCAAGTATCCATCGTCTGCTAGCTGCCTCTCAAACAATTTCAGTTCCTTTAGATCGTCATGCCAATCCTCCTTGCTCATTATTTCCTCTCTCATCCAGGTTAATCCCGAATACCAGGAACGATCAAACACTGAAATGCGCCCCCCCGCAGGAATTCGCTCCACAAACCGCGCGATCCATGGTTTGCGCAATTCCCGTCCGACCGGCTCTCGCATAGAATAAACATTAAAGCCGCGCGGATCAAAATTTAATATCAGAGAAGAAATTGCTGTACCCTTTCCCGATGCACTAAATCCTTCAAATAGAATAATTACGGGAATCTTTGCTGCAATCACTTGCTGCTGCAAAACAGAAAGCTCCACTTTCATACGCTCTTTTATTTCGTCGTATTCTTCCTTGCTCATTTGATATGATTTTTTGTTGGCAGGTAACATTTTCTTTTTCTCCGTTCACTCAAGCTTGCAGATGATCTCATCATGTCTGATATTTCTACACATTGCCATAAAAATGTCAATAACAACTAATACATTAGATAATAAAATGACAAAAAAGCTAACGATATCCCCATAAAGCAAAACTTAGCTCAAAAGGCAACCATTACCCCACAAAGCAAACCATTACTTTTGAAGCTGTCCGCTATAGCCCCCAAAATAATAGGAAAAACCGTCTCGGAAATGGCTCAGGGACGGATTGTTTAATAGTTATATATAATATTAATATTTATTCCGATATGACTGAAAATGCTTGTTTTCAAGTCTTTTGGCAGTTTTGAAAATAAAAATAAGGTCAGTTCTCTGATAGGTTTTCCCAAAACCGCTCAACGGCTCGATTGTAGGCTGCCTTATAGCCCTTTGTGGTGGCAGGTGACAGCGTCGGGAAGTGTTCTTCTCTCCAGGCTTCAGCTACTTCGGTAAACATTGGCCCACGCTCTTTGGCTTCCCGGTACTCAATCATTTTGCGTTCCACTTCCGCGTCGGTGCGTCCCCGGAAGACTACTCGGACACCGTCAATTATTCTGCTGGTTTCGTGCAGACCGTCGGGCCGGACGTAGTATTTGGGCTTCCTTTTGGCCATGGTTTCTCACCTCTTTGTAAAAAAACTAAAGGTTCTTGGCGATAGAAAATCAACTAGAAAAGTTGTATTTGTTATGCAAATGCTATATAGTAAAGCTAAGCAATACTAAACAAAGACTTTCTTTGATTTTATTCGTATCTTGTTCCCCTTGCCGTTCACGAAAAGACAACGCGGGAGCAGATGAAGGATTTTATTGATGCATACAAGGCATTTACAACACGGTTTCATCGCTTATGCGAAAAGGGACAAAAGGATAAAATGCTTCGTACAAGCATCCCGGAATCCAGAATGTTCGCCCTGTAGTCTCATTTTATGCTGACAATGGCTTCATACTATGCAAGGGGATTTCTTTTCCGAGAGGAAGACGTTTCAGATATGACAGAGGATCTGTTGGTTTTGAAAGATATGCTTAAAGAGGAAATATGTCTTCCAGAAAAATAAAGACAAAAAATACACGGCTGAAATAACATTCACAATGAATTGGAGGAGAAATAGGGATGAAAAAAATACGAATGATCTGTGTGTTGCTTGCCGCATTGTTTGTTCTTTCTTCATGCGCGGGAACACCGACAAAAAAAGAACCTGTCATTGCCGAGGACCTTGCGGTTTTTTCGGTTGAAGGGAAAACCGATCTGCCTGGCAATTTCTATCTTTCCTTTGTGTGCAGTCGCGATCTTGTTATGTTGGACGGCGAAGGAAATATCGTCTGGTCGAAACACGAGGAACCCATTGCCGAAGACGTCAACACCGGCTTTTGGGATTTCAAAAAACACACGGTCGGTGAACAGACCTATTACAGCTATCACGATCAGACCGGTACCTACGACGATTACGGCTTGCAGGGCTTTGCTCCCGGTGAGCGTGTGATTTTGGATGAGAATTTCAACGAAATCAAGCGAATTACCTTTGAACAGTCCTCCGTCGTTGGAAGTGGACATCCTCTTGACGGGCACGATTTTTTGATGATTGATCTCGACCATTATATCCTTTCCGGATACATCAAGGACATCGTGACAAATGTACCCGGCTATACCAACGGCTCAAGCGTTGTGTATTCCTATTTGCAGGAAGTTAAAAACGGCGAGGTCGTGTGGGATTGGAAGAGCGTAGATTATCCGGAACTTTACGCCCTAACCGTGACCGACGCCTCCGAAACGGCAAAGGATTATGCTAATGAAACGACCGACATTCCCGATATTATTCACTTTAATTCTATGCAACTTGACGAAGATAGCAATCTGATCTGTTCATTCCGCCACATCAACAGCATTCTTTGTCTTGACCGCACGAAGAAAACTGAACAGATCCAGTGGATTCTGTCAGGTGAAGGCGATCAGTTCGGACTTTCCGAGATTCAGAAGACCTCTTCACAGCACTATGCCTGCCTTGACGGTGACGGAATCACAATCTTCGATAACGGCAACCGCAACAAATCCAGCCGTGTGGTTTTCTATCGTCTTGATGAGGAAAACAAAAGACTGAAAGATTTCCGTTCCTACACGCTCGGCGGCAAATTCTCATACGCTTGTGGATCGGCGCAACGGATCAAAGATGACCTGTACGTCATCGGCTGGGGCTGGGCGACCGGCGACGCCGATTGTATGTCGGTTTACGATTTTACGACTGGCGAGGCACTGATGACCGTCACGCTCGGTAATCCGCAGAATCTTACATACCGCTGTGTGTATTATGATTGAGGAAAAAGAATCATAATACTCGAAAGACAGGGTCAAAAATGTCGTGAGTACGCACAAAGCAAACCTATGCTCAAAAAGCAAACGAATACTCCACGGAGCAAACCATTACTTCAACATCCCTACGCAGCAACCCCAAAAACAAGAAAAACCCGCCTTGGAAATGACTCCGGGGCGGGTTGCTTTATGGGGCATAAGGCTCAAAATCCCTTGAAATCAAGGGGTTTCGGACAATCAGCACCGCCGGCTTAGCCGGCGGTTTGCTTAACCCCTATAAGGGGTTGTTGCCGGCAGGACTATCGTCCTTTGAAAATCTACCACGCGCACCGGTTTTCTCAGCTTCTGCTAAAGCAGCTTA